>CAMZGD010000003.1 GCA_947306365.1 uncultured Bacteroidales bacterium | reverse complement strand
TGCGGAGCCTCATAAAAAAAGAAGATGACCAAAAATCTCTTTTTGGTCACCCTCTATTATAAGGGTCTACCCAGGGAGAGTTTGCTTTCCCTGGGTAGACCCTTATAATAAAGCGGCGGCCGGCGCTGAGCCCAATCCCGTCAAAGACCAGAGGCCCTCGAGCCATTACCTTAGCGTTACGATACAAAGTTCATTGAAAAAAAAGATTATCTTTGACGGACATTTCAATCGATGAAAGATTTATGAGGAAGGCGTTTATTTTCCTGTCATTGGCTTTCGCTCTTGTGCTGCCTGCTTCTGCGCAGCATCAGGACGCCATGCGGCAAACAGTGGAATACCTGGCTTCACCGGAGCTTGGCGGCCGGTTTCCCGCCACGGCTGGTGACACCCTTGCTTCCGAATATTTGTCTGGAAAACTTCGCATTCTCGGGTTCAGGCCTGTCGTCAGGGGAAAAAAGGACAAAGGTTTCTATCAGGACTTTACCTTCGGAAAGTCGGAGCAGAAGACCTCCCACAACATTATCGCCGTACTGCGGGGAAAGGATCGTCAACTTAGGAATGAATATATTGTCATAGGCGCGCATTACGACCATCTTGGCCAAGGCGGAGAAGGATCCGGTTCGCGCCGTCCCGACACCGTGGCGGTCCACCCGGGGGCCGACGACAATGCCAGCGGCGATGCTGTCGTGCTCCAGCTGGCCCGGCATTTCAAAAAGGTACGGCCGTCACGCAGCCTTGTCTTCGTGTTCTTCGGGGCGGAAGAACAGGGTATCGTCGGATCAAAAAGCTTCGTGGAATGGATGAAGCGGGAGGACGCACAGCGCATCAACCTTCCCGCCGATATACAGGGGATCGTCGCTATGGTAAACCTCGATATGGTGGGCCGCATGCGCGACAGCGCGCTGAGTATTTCCGGGACTGGGACAAGCTCGGCATTCAAGGAAATGGCCGAGGAGGCGGCCGAACGGACCGGCCTACACATCACCTGTACGCCCGATGGCTATGGGCCGAGCGACCAGGCATCGTTCGTGGCAGCGGACATCCCTGTCTTCAACCTGACGACAGGCGGGCACCTGGCGTATCACACACCGGATGACAGTCCTTCCACTTTGAATTATGACGGCATGCAGCAGGTGCTGGACTTCACGAAAGAGCTGGTCGCCCGGTTGGCGAGCGTGCCGGAAGCACCGGATTTCATCAACGTGCCGAGCAGCAATACCATGAGCCACGCCAAGTTCAAGGTGACCCTGGGCCTTATGCCCGATGTCACGGGGACCAGCCCTGTTCCCGGCCTGCGTGCCGACATCGTGATGCCGGGGAAACCCGCCCATACGGCCGGGATGAAGAGCGGCGACATCATTCAGGAGATCGACGGAAAGCCTGTCCGTGACATCAATGAATACATGGGGCGCCTGTCGGAACTTCAAGCCGGCACCACCATTCCCGTGAAAGTGCTCCGTGGCGAAGAAACCATCCTTTTGCAAGTTGAGTTAACCCCTGCCGAGAAATGAAAAACTGGATCTGCTGGCTTTTGGCCATTATCATTACCTTGACGTTGAGCATCTACCAGCGCTCTACCGGTCCAACGAATCCCAAGCGGGTGACCATCGAGTTGGAAGGGAAGCGCTATCCGTTGAAATTACCCAGAACCGGTATGCGGACCGATAAGACCGTGACGCTTGCCGGTGTGCCGGAAACGGCTGAGGCACAGTTGCATTATCGTCGCTATCCTACGTCCGATGCATATACCACCGT
Source organism: uncultured Bacteroidales bacterium (assembly GCA_947306365.1). Classification (GTDB taxonomy): domain Bacteria; phylum Bacteroidota; class Bacteroidia; order Bacteroidales; family UBA932; genus Cacconaster. Next base: position 131,865 of record CAMZGD010000003.1, on the reverse strand, counting down.
AGATTTTAGTTGGACAGACGATGCATGGTTGGCCGCGCTGCCGGTTCAGCCCGTGGCCGGAAAACTGCAGTATTATATCACGGTGGCCGGGAAAGACTATTGTGCAGACGATCCGCCCGTGATCCGTTTCCGCAATGATGTCCCGGCCGGCATCCTGATTCCGCACATCCTGTTCATGTTTGCAGCCATGCTGTTCGCCGTCTATATGCTCCTGCGGATCATTGCCGGTAAACAATACACCGCCTGGCTGATTGTCACGACAGCCACGCTGTTCGTAGGCGGATTCATTCTTGGACCGCTCGTGCAGCACGCGGCTTTCGGGCCCTGGTGGACTGGATTCCCGTTCGGTACCGACCTTACCGACAACAAGACCCTCCTGTCTTTCCTGTTCTTTCTGGCCGCTGTCGCCACGCTGAAATGGAAGTATAACAAGTGGGTCGTCTGCGTTTCCGTGCTGCTGATGGTCCTCATTTTCACCATTCCCCACAGTAAGAACGGCTCCGAGTATGATTATTCCACGCAGGGAGAGTCTGTGAGTTATGTCAATGTACACAGATTGCATGTATGAAAAGACAATCTCATATCCTGCTGTCCTGCCTCGCGGCCCTGCTCTTCGGATGCAATCCCATTCCGGAAATCGAGCCCGGAGAGAAACCGGCTGATCCAGCGTCTTATGGCGAACTCATCGGGACTTTCTATGTTGAGAACCGCAATTTGACTTTGCGGCTGTATGACATCACGGATCTCTACAAGGAAGTGTGCTACGTCAGCCGGGCGGTTCCTGTGAAGCACACGCGGTATGACAGTTTGCCAAAAGAATTGAAAGAAACCGTCAAGACGTATGGCCTCATGTCCCCCACGCAGGTTTACAAGATGAAATGGAAAGGAGAAACGGTGTACCATCTGTTTTGTGCCGTGATGGATGACTGGACGGGTGTTTACAAACCTTCGGGAGAAAGAATCACGTTCAAAACGATTCAAGACTACTACCAGTTCCTACAGGAAGTCACCGACGTGAACTGCCTGTTGCTCATCGACACAGAAGTGGTAAAAAGCGCAGAAGGTGCACCCAACCTGCTCTTGGGTACTTGGCAGACGGATTGGGAACATCTGCATCACGACATCACCCCTAACAACAGTGGCATTGACGAGCAGGTCACGCTCTATGACGAACTTCCCTTCTCCATCACGGAAGTGTGCCATTTCGAAGCGGACGGCACAGGTTATCTTCGCAGCGTGAAGACGTTCAAGAATGGCAATAAAGAAGTTTCCCTTGATCCTTTCAGCTATTGGCTGACAGACTATCAGACAGGTCCATCGGGTAGCAACTATCAGGGCTATTCATACGTCTGCTGCTTTGCAGCGGGAGATACCATTGAATATACCGCTCGTTCGTATGACACATTCGGTAAAACGTTCGACCGCGGCTTTACGTTCGTGACCTATCCCTGGTACAAGCAGAAGTCCGACCCTTTTTCGAACAAGAAAGGAGACCCCAAATATGGCACTCCTGAAAGAGACAAGAAATCATCGATCGTTGGCCGCTGGACAGGCGTAGGACTCAGCGCCGCCAACGTGTTCGGCATCCATTCCTACACCTGGGTGTTCCGCAGCGACGGAACGGGAAATGAGTTGTTGGGAAGGAAAAACTACCAATCCTTCGCCTATACGGCGGAGGGAAATGACGATGCGCTCCAGCTGACCATATACAAATACGACACGGGGTTCTATATCGATGACGGGTTCTGGACTCCAGGCGACTGGACGTATAGTTATGTCTCACAGCCTACGCCGAAAGGCAACGTGATAAAGGCCAAGATCTACGACAACGGGAACAGCCTGGAGCTGGAAGGCTGGAGCAATACAGGCGCTGATCTGAGCCAGACACCTATCGTGTTCCAGCGAGTCAATCAATAACTAGATGAATCTATTTTAAACGTATCGATCGGATCAGGTACAGGATGGGAAATATCTCCAGACGACCGATGAGCATTTCCGCCATGGACGTGAGTTTCAGAAAGCCCGGAAGGCCGGCGTAATTGGATACAGACCATCATTGCCATAGATCAATACCGTCATTTCGGGAAAGCCGCAGAGGCTTGTGCCCTGACACAGCCCACTTTGAGCCTGATAGTCAAGAAGATGGAAGAAGAGCTGGATGTCAGGATCTTCGATCGTGAAGCGCATCCGGTGACGCCGACCGAAATCGGCCGAAAGATTATCGATCAGGCGAAAGTGGTTCTGTACCACATAAACCAGATTGCTGAGATCGTCCAATCTGAAAAGGAACTCATTTCCGGGCACCTCAGGATTGCATTGATCTCCACAGTGTCTCCTATCCTAGTGCCGGGATTGTTCAAGTATTTCGGCGACCACTATCCGCTCATTTCACTGCAGGCGGAAGAGATGCTTTCGGATACCATCAAGGACAAACTCCGTAAGGCGGAGGTGGAAATGGGTATCGTTACCGGTCCGGTCGATGACCCGGACCTGCTGGAGATTCCGCTGTATCACGAAGGTTTTCTGGCGTATGTTTCACCGGACAATCCCCTTTATTCCCAATCAGAAATCAGCCTTAATCAGCTCTATGGACAGTCTATCTGGATTATCAGGGACGGACTGCGGAAAGAGGACATGTCCGAGATGGAAAAAGGCGGAACCGTCACATACGAGCGCTTTTTTGAAGGCGGACGCGTAGGCATGCTCATCCAGATGGTCAACGAAAACGGAGTGATTACCATCATTCCGGAAACGCACAAGGACCTGATCCTGTTCAGTCAGCAGACCGGACTGCGTCCCATCGTCCAGCCCGAACGCACCCGCACCATCTCCCTGCTGATCCGAAATGACTATATCCATGAAGCTTTGCTGAATGCTGTCGTGTCTGCCATTAGAAACTGTATCCCGCATCCCTTATGGGATAACGTCATCCGGCATCAACACCTGACGCTCTGAAAGCGGCTACCTGAAGCAAATCGCCAAACTCAAGGCCGAGGGTCGTTCTTTCATGACATTGCTTATCCATAATTCCTGATTGTTTTGAAACTGAACGAAGCTCCGGCCGAAGGCTCGGGACCTGAAGCTCTTGGGCCGAAAGCAGCTACCATAGGGAGCTAATGCGCAGCCCGCCGTGCGGGCGGGCACAATCCCGTCAGGGAATGCGCAGGCGTCCCCGGCGCCGAGCACAATCCCGTCAGGGAATGCGCAGGCGTCCCCGGCGCCGAGCACAATCCCCCACAGCACCTGACACGCAAATGGTTCCCATAAATACCAACCCGAAATTCGAAGTCCCAGACAATATGCGTCAGGATGCCATAGATGAATGATGGACAGGGAGTCCGCGTAGATTTCGGCTCGGAGTCCCGGGTAGATGGTCTTAAGTGCGAATTACTGGCACTTCGATGGGGACTCCGAATTCTTACCTTGCTACGGCCGGGAGGCTGGGATGGCCTGACGCCGAAACGGAGCGGACTGCGAAAAAGTAGTTGTCCTTGCTGAGCGGACAGCGGTATGAGGGCGACGGTTGCCCTGGGTCGGCTGCAACGGAGCCGAGCACACGCCATTCGGGTTGGTCGGTTTCCCGATAGAGAATCTCATAGGATGCGCTCCCGATGACCGGATCCCAGGCTACTACCGTATGGTTTTCCAGCTCGCCGGCATTCGAAATACGCGCGTTTTCGGGACGGGCCGGCGCCTGCGCCAGATTCATCAAGGTTGCCAGATTGATGCGGATGTTGCGTGTCAGATAAGGGATGTCGACGCCCGAAAGCAGATCGCCATACTGGATGTCGCCTTCCGTGCGGACATCCTGATGCGTGCGGTCGTAATTCTCACAGTACTCGCTCATCCGCACCGCGGTAAAGCCCTCCCGCAGGAAGGGCGTGTGGTCGCCGCTCCGACGGTAACGGTCGTTGCGGTAGATCAGTTTGACATCCTGGCCGGACACATACCTTTCAGCCATCTCCTTGATATAGCGGGCCAGCTGTCGAGGATCGCTATCCTCGCCGTTGAGGCTCTCCGAGAAGACGCGGACGACGCGGTCTTCTTTCAAACCGGTCCCGCTGGCCACTGCGTTGCCGATCATATCATTGTTGATCATGGCCAGGACAGGCCATCCTTCCGCCTTTGCCCGGGCAGCGAAGAAACGGGAGCCGTCGAGTCCCTGCTCCTCGCCCGAAACGAACAGGCATTTCACCGTCTGTTCCAACGGAATCCCCGAGAGGATGCGGACCACCTCGAGCAGACAGGCCAGACCGCTTCCATCGTCATTCGCACCGGGCGCAAACGCCGTGGAATCCATCACATCCGCAACACGGGTATCGATGTGGGCGGAGATCAGAATCTCCCGCTCCCCTTTCGTTCCGGGCAGTATGACCTCGACCATGGGCACCTGCAACACCCGGTCGTAGCGCCCACCCTTTTCGCCGCCCGTGCAGTACACGACTTCAACGCTCGGCGCGGGACGCACACCTTCCGCCCGCTTCGCCCAAGTCTCGCATCGCGTGACGAGGTACCGCACCGCAGCGCCGATGCCGCGTTCAGGCTCGGTCTGCGTGCTGAGCGTATGGCGGGTATGGAATCCGACCAGCTCTTCGATCCAGGTGCGGACACTGTCCGGGCTGACCGACGCAACAGCTTTTACTACTACAGGATCGAGCTCCTGCGACGCCGCAGAAGGCCCGGCAGACTCCCGACACGCTGCCAGAAGCGCCAAGGCGGACAGAAAAAAGGAAACGACCCGGAATCTCATAATCGAATCAATTCGTCCCTACACCTTCAGCCCAAGCCGCAATCTCTGCCTTGGAAGCACCGTTCAGCGTCTTACCGGCTTTCCAATTAATCTTGGGATAGGCGGCGGCAAAGTCCTTGTTGGCCTTGTCGATCGTGCTGCCGCCGGAGGTGGCGAAAAAGATGACCGTCTTCCCTTCAAAGCCGTAGGCCTCGATGAAGGTGTTGATGATGGTCGGAGCCGTGTACCACCAGACCGGGAAGCCGATGAAGATGCGGTCATAGCAATCGGCGTCCTTCAGGTCCTTCACGAAGGCCGGGCGGGAGTTCTTGTCCTGCATCTCTACGCTGCTGCGAGAGGTCTTGTCGCGCCAATCCAGGTCGGTGGCCGTGTACTTGACTTCCGGCTTGATTTCATACAGGGTTGCGCCGGTCACTTCGGCAAGGTCCCTGGCCACGGCCCCGGTCGTTCCGGTGGCGGAGAAATAGGCTACGAGGGTGAGGATTATACGTTTCATGGATTTGTTAAGGTGTCGGCGCAGTTTTGTCCTGCTTGCTCTGTTTCGAGTGTCGCGTGATGGATACCCGCTTCCCGAAGGGTTTGTTTAACAGTACGGACAACGTCTTCGGACCGGGCGTCCTGCGCCAGAACGAGATGAGCGGTCAGGGCGATTTCCGTGGTGCTGATGGGCCAGATATGGATATGATGGACGCTGCTGACACCTTGCGTGTCTTCCATTTTCTTCCTCACATCATCGGGGTCGATGCCTTCCGGTACGGCGTCCAGGCTCATCCGGAGGCTTTCAGAGAGCAGGTCCCACGTACCGACCAGAATGATGACTGCGATGACAAGACCGATAATCGGGTCGATGACCGACCAGCCCGTCAGGGAAATGACGACACCCGAAACGACAACGCCCACGGAAACCAGCGTATCGGCGGCCATATGCAGGAAGGCGCCGCGCGAATTGATGTCGCTTTTCCGATAACGCATCAGCAGGAACGTCGTCAGTCCATTGACCAGAATGCCCGCAGCAGCCGTCCAGGCAATGGCGCCGCCGTCGACCGCCACAAGCTGGCGGAGTTTATGGATGCTTTCCAGCACGATGGCGCCGACCGCCACCAGCAGGATGACGGCATTGAGCAGCGAAATCAGAATCGATCCCTTGCGGTATCCGTAGGTGAAATGCTTGTTCCCGCGCGTGCCTGCCAGCCGGAAAGCCACGAGCGCAAGGACGAGCGAGAAAACATCGCTCAGGTTATGTCCCGCATCGGACAGCAGTCCCAGCGAGCCTTTCCATAAACCGACGCCCGCCTCTACCCCGACAAATGCCAGGTTCAGTGCGATGGATACCCAATAGATGCCTTTCAGCGAAGCGATATCCGCCGCCTCAGCCTGATGGTGATGATGATGTTCGTGTGTGTGTCCCATATCCACTGCAAATATAATACGTGGAGGAATTCGACTATAGCGAATGACCGCCGGATACTTTGATGACCTGTCCGGTCAGCATCCCCGCCTGTTCGCTTGCGAGGAACAGGATGGTCTCAGCGATATCTTCGGGCTGAATCAATTTTCCCATCGGAATGACCGGAAGGACTGTCCGCTCCAATTCATCATCAATCCAGCCTGTCTGCGTGGGTCCGGGAGCGACACAGTTGACGGTAATGCCATACTTTGCAACCTCCAGGGCAACGCTGCGGGTCAGCGCCTCCAAGGTCGCCTTGCTCGCCCCATAGGTAATCTGTCCGGCAAAGACTTGCGCTGCGTCCGTGGAGATATTGATGATTCTTCCATAGTCTCCGCGGTGCCGGACGAACTCCCGTGTCATCAGAAGGCTCCCCCGGACATTGACCGCAAAGGTGTCATCAATCACCTGCTGCGGGATTTTCTCGATGGTGTCCAAACCGTCCATATCGCCCTCCGCCGCATTGTTGACCAAGATATCAACGTGACCGAAGCGCTTCAACACTGCGGAATAGATGTCTTTTACGGCATCTTCACGGGTGATGTCGCTTTCTATAATCAAATAATCAGCCCGCAATTCCTGAAGTTTGCGTTCCACCACACCGGCACTTCCCGCATTGGCCTGAAAATAACGGTCAGCGCCATTCCTGTCGGTCTTCGTCTCATCAAAGGATCGGGATATCTTCTTATACACCAACACCCCCTTTGCCCCTTCGCGGGCAAAGGCCAGCGCTGTCGCGGCTCCAATCCCTTGAGGATTATTGGCCCCTGTAATCAGGGCCACTCTGTCTTTGAATCCGTAATCAATCATTCGCTTACTCTTTCTATTGACGACCGTCGTAGCCAGTAAACAGAAGATCCCGCCTCCACCAATCCGAACACGAAATAAAGATTGCTGACCAGATTGAAGCCCCATACCCACCATTCCAGGACAATCCACAGCATCAGGATAATGCCGCAGGCCAACACGGCCCAATATGCCCGAGGATGCTTCCTGATCAGCATCCGCGCTGCAAGGAACTGCGTAAGACCGTTGACAGCCAGCAGTGCGAATCCGGACGGAACAAAGTCCTTGAAGAAGATATCCGGCCACGGCATCTTGGCCCTGAGCAAATCCAGCATCGGAGCGCCGCCCCAGCCATTCCCGCTGGGATCCACCCACATCATGATGGCACCGCCCACCGCGCCAATGGCAATAAAAAGCGTAAATATGATCAAAAACTTCCTCATAATATCTGTCTGTTTATTATGCCGCTCCGGATGGCCTCGCATCTGCATTGGGGAAATCGGACACGACCGGGTCAGGGATATGGAGCACTAATCGCAATAGTTATGGTCGATGACAATGTCGATCGACGTATCAGGGGCTGCCGCCCTCAGCTGTTCCCGCAGTAAGCGGATGAATGCCTCGTCATCCGTGATACTCCGGTCGGGAACCACATCGACGGACAGGCAGTTCCTATCCTTATCATAATAAAACCCGTGTACCTGAAGGACATGCGCCTGGCAGCCCAGCGTCTGGACGACGCTTCGCTGGAGTTCGGCATTCTTGTTATCCCCGGTTGCGACCGAATAGACACCCACCGTCATAATGATGCCGTACTTGGCGTACATCTGCTCGGAAATCCCGCGGGTCAGGCCGTGAATCTGGTGTGCATCCATCGTATCCGGCACGCCGATATGCAACGAGCCGATGGACAGGTTGGGGCCGTATCCGTGCAGGATGATGTCATAAACGCCCTGCACCTGGTCCATTCCGCTGATGTCCGACTTGATCTGGTGAACCAGATCCGGCGGAGCCTGGGCGCCCAGCAACTGGTTGATGGGCGAAGCCAGCATCTCGATACCCGCCTTGATGATGACCAGGGAGATGAGCGCACCCAGATAGCCGTCCAGAGAAACGTTCCAGATGAGCATCACACCGGCAGAGATCAGCGTTGCCAAGGTGATGACCGCATCGAAGAGGGCATCGGAACCGGATGCGACGAGCGCGTCGCTGTCCAGTTTCTTCCCCTGCCGGCGGACATACCATCCCAGAATCAGTTTGGTCACGATGGCTGCAATAATCACGATCAGGGTGATCGTGGTGTAGTCCGGTTCCGTCGGGTTGATGATCTTCTTGATCGACTCCACCAACGAAGTGATGCCCGTAGTGAGCACGATGACGGCGATAATGATGGCCGTGAAATACTCCACGCGTCCGTAGCCGAAAGGATGTTTGCTGTCGGCCGGCCGCATGGACAGTTTGGTGCCGATGATGGTGATCACGCTGGAGAGCGCGTCGCTGAGGTTGTTGACGGCATCCAAGACAACGGCGACAGAATTTGCCAGCAGGCCCACGACGGCCTTGAAAGAAGCCAGCAGCACGTTGGCTACGATGCCCACGACGCTGGTGCGTATAATTTCCTTGGATCGATTCATAATCCGGGTTACTGTTTTGAGATGTCTCCCGTCACATGCTGCGCACAAAGATCTCAAGCACGCGGCCTTTGAGCGCGCGCCACTTCCCGGCGACCATAGCGAAGAAACTGTCCGTCTGCTCGCTGAGCAGCTTGGCGACAGCCTCTTCCCTGCCCTCTGCCGGCAGTGCCTGGACCTTATCCTGAAGCGCCTTGTCCTGCTCCAGCATCATCCGTTCGAACAGCGCGCGTTCCGGCTCGAGCAGCTTGCGGGTCTTGTCCCAATAGATCGTAGCGATGCGGTTGGTCTCACGGAAGGCCCAGACAGCCGTTTCGGGACGATAACTGTTTTGTCCGCAATGGCCCATCTCTTCAGGCAATTCCGTTGCGCCAGCATAGATCGGGAAGCGCGGGCTCTGACCCGGATTGTCGAACGAGAACCACAGCACCCCGCCCACTTCGTCGGGCAGCCAGTCGCGGCATTGCGCAATCCAGGAATAGGAGCACTGGATCACGGCGATGGTGCGGCGGTTGATGACGGTGCCTGGCGCGATCTGGTTGAGCATCGCACGCACATCGGCCGACATCCAGTTGGAAACCGGGGTAATCTCTTCGTCGTACTCGGTATAGGTCGATTCAGGATACGGCTTGCTATTTGGGTTCTTGATGCGCCGATGTGCCTTGATTTTCAAATTCTTACCCATGTCCAGGTCCGTACCCTCGTAGGTCTCGCGGTAGAAGGCCATCATCATCTCGGGCGTAACCGGTTTCTCAGGCTTGACCGAGAACGGAAGTTCCTCATCGTCGAGCGAAAGACCGAGTGAAGGGGCCAGCGAATTGAACACGAACCACTCGCGTACCGAAAACGGCTTGCGCTTGGCATCTCCCACCACTTTCCAGAACTTCAAGGGCTGCTTTCCGTCCCAGAGGCCCAGAGCTTTTGCCTTCTTTTTCAGGTCCTTGCAATACATGAAGTGGTCGGGATCTTCGAAGTCGATGACGCCGATGCGCGCGATGTTGGCCGAGATGCCCACGTGATCGTCGGGAATCCGCTGCGCCGCCCAGATGGCACCGGGTTCGCCCGGGCCGGGACCGTTGATTTCGAACTGCCACACCTCGTTCGGATCGGCCACCGTAAGGGTCTCGCCCCAGTCGGCATAGCCATATTTCTCGGCCATCTCTCCCATCAGTCGGATGGCGTCGCGGGCATTGTCACAATACTCGAGGGCCAGGCGCTCCAGTTCCTCGATCCAGAAAACGCCGTTGCGGTTGATCAGGTCGCGGTTTCCGTCGTAGGTAGTCTCGCCGATGGCCAGCTGCTTCTCGTTCATACACGGATACGCCGTATTGACGAAACGGTAGGTCTTGAGGGCCGGCGGCACGATGCGTCCGGTCTCATAGACTCCCCGCGGGTCCCAGGGTTCCTCTTTGTGGAGAACGTTGAAGAAATAAGGTTCCATCTCACCCAGCGTGAAGGTCTTGCGCGGCTCGATGGTAACATACGTGCGATAATAGGAGTCGCAGCAGTGCGCGGTCATCACCGACCCGTCGCTGGAGGCCTTCTTGCCTACCATGATGGAGGTGCAGGCCTCTCCGGAAGGAAGGGAGAACAGGAAAAGCGCCGCAGTGGCGAATAAATATCGGATGTTTGATTTCATATGCATTTTGACTGAAAATACAAATATAAACATTATCTTTGAGACTACATTCGCCTGCTTCAAAGGCAGGAAGATACAGCATCCATGCGTTACAATTCATAATAACTATCACACCATCATGAAAAAGTTTTTCTTAGTCCTTTCCCTCATCGTCTGGTCTGTTTCTGCATTGGCACAGCAGACCAAGATTCCGCAGCGCCTGGAGCTCGTAACGGTCGATCTTGAATTGGGAGATGAAGGCAGTTTGCTGGGCACAGAAGAAAACCTGGAAGTTTTCAATATGCCGATCGACGGCGTGAACCATTACTACCTCTCCGTGGGACATCTGGGCATCGGCGACGACATCATCCAGTTCAATATCGATCCCATCTTTGAACTGTTTGTCCCCATCGGCGACACCGTTGCCGAGGCATTGGAATACCTTCAGGGGCTGCAGGCCTTGTTCAAGGGACCCAAGAACGGAAGCATCGAAATCGAAGGCTGTCTTGCCGCCGCTTTCCCTAATGATAATCTGGAGAAGGTTACAGTTACCTACCAGAGAGTGCTTTTGACCAATCTTCTTGCTTTCAGCGTGGAACGCGAGGGCTATACGCGGGCTACGCACATCCCCAAGAGCCAGTTCAATTCATTGGTTAAAAGCTTGAAATTCTATCGGAAACTCCATCCGAAAGAACTGTAGCGTCGCTGTGGACGCGATTCGCATATCACTGGACGACTACGTCCTTTCGGGCGGCGGGGCCAACGGAGAGAGTTATGATCACAAGACGGACTCTTCCGTCATGCTCAAACTCTATTTCCCCGGCAAGATTCAGCAGCCGCTGGACGAGATGAAACTGGCCCGTAAAGTATACGTGACAGGCATCCCTACGCCCGAGCCGGGTGAGTATGTGGTCACGGAAGACGGCCGTTACGGCATCCGGTTCAAGCGTATTCCGGGCAAGAAGTCCTATTCCCGCGCAACGGCCGACGAGCCGGAAAAAGTGGCCCGGTTTGCTGCCGAATTCGCGCAAATGTGCAAGCAACTGCATGCTACGCGCGTGGATACCGCCCAGTTTGAGAATGTCAAGGATCGGTATTATCGACTGCTGGCTGAAAACCCTTTCTTCACGACATCGGAGAAAGACAAGCTGGCCCGCTTCATTGCCGACACTCCGGATGAGGATACGGCAGTCCATGGCGATCTCCAGTATAGCAACGCCATCTTCGCCGGGGACCGGCGCTATTTCATCGACCTGGGAGACTTCTGCTGGGGAAACCATCTCTTTGACATAGGGCAGGTGTACCTTTGCTGCTATCTAAGCGGCGAAGACTTCATCTCCGAGACATTCCATATGCCCAAGGCGCTGGCCATGAAGTTCTGGGACTGCTTTGCGCCGGTCTATTTCGGCGAAGGCATTCCCTTGAAGGAGATTGAGGAGCAGGTCCGTCCTTTTGCGGGACTCAAGACCCTGTTGATTGAGCGGGACACCCGGTGCCCTATGCCCGAGTTCCGCGCAGCGCTTACGACGATCCTTGATTAAATTTCGGCTGCAACCCCATCCCGGAAATCGACACGGGCTTCTACGCCGACTACGGGAACAGCCTGGAGCTGGTTATCGGGGTCTTCCGGATTCGTCAAAGTGATTCTTCAATGCTCTTTCTGTAGGGATAAACGTGGCGAAAACCATTATAATCGTCTGTATGACCAGAACGATCAATCCCGTAATGCTGACCACCCGCTCACTTTTCCCGACCACCAGCAATAAGGGAACCAGCGAGACCGGGAGACTCACTAGGCCGAATACAAACCATAGTTTCCCGAAATACCGCTGCGCAAAATCCCAGGTATCCTGATTCCTCATTGACCTTCTTGTATTGTACCCAAAAAAAGGATTCATGCTTTTAGGCGGATTCTTCATAAACAACCAGCCGAAGCCAACCATCATCAGCGGCAGCATGAGCATCACAAGCAGCATTATATTTCCAAAGGCCATCGTCAGACTATTTGTTACAAATATGTGCAAAAATTGTCACAAACACAATACAGAAAACACTAACTTTACAGGATCATGTACAGTTTTCGTTACAAATGTTGCCCATTGTGGGTACGGTTTATCATTTCTCTCGTATTGGCATTGCCGATCCTGGCGGCCTGCCAAAGCGTTTCAATCCGGGAGGCCATAGCGCGGCAGCTTGCGTTGTATCCCGAGTCCCGCGTACAGGACATTTACAAGAGTTTCTGCCAGGACAATCTGGGGCCGGAGCATCTGATTCCCAATCCGGAGGCGGCACGGAACTATCTTCAATCGGAGCTCGCGGCGTACCGGGCCGATGTGGACAGCGGAAAGTATTCGATTCCGGTACGGCGGTTTGAACCCGTCGGTGACAAGGGCCATTATGTCCGCGTGGACCTTTCCGTCGTTCTGGATTCGCTGGTCTCGGAAGAGACCCTGCTGGACGCTTTTGTCCGCAGTGACAATGCGGGCCAGAACATGACACCTGAGCAGTGGCGCAAAAAATGGCTGAAAGTCGCAGCGGTCATCCGCCACGACTTCCCTGATATCCCGGAGTGTGAAAAGGATCTGCGGCAGATTGACTCGTTGATGGCGGAAGGGCATTATATCCTTCACCACAGCCCGGCTTACAGTGCCGCCTGCCACCCGCACTACCGGATCATTGCACGCCCCGTTTTCGAGACGATTTTTCCCCAAGAAAATATGACGAAACTTATGAATTGCCGTAAAGACACCAACAGCACGGACAAGCCGACGAAGGACTGGCAGGAAGTTGCGCCTGAAGAGATTGACTTGAATCCCATCCAGATGATTGACAAGGACTGGTTGGCGGTCTCGGCCGGAAAAGAAGGCAACATGAACCTGATGACCATCTCCTGGGGCACCATCGGTGAACTGTGGAGCAAGCCGGTGTTTATCGTGTACGTGTCCACCAGCCGCTATACGTACCGGTTCATGGAGGAGAACGATTATTTCACCGTAACGCACTTCCCTCCGTCGATGAAAGCCAAACTGGGCTATCTGGGCCGTGTATCCGGCCGTGACGAGGATAAGGTGGCCGGAGCCGGACTTACCGTGGAATTCACGGAACTGGGCAATCCCATCTACGCCGAAGCGGACCTGGCCATCGAATGCAGGAAGCTGTACGCCCAGCCGTTCGATGCGAATCTTCTGCCCGCCGCGCAGCGCGCGTGGTACGAGCAATCCGGGATTGGCATCCATCATATGTACATCGGTGAAATCATCCACGTATGGAAGAAGTAGAGAGTTTTTTAAATTATCGCTTGCGATATAAAAATAAAGTCGTATATTTGCATCGCGAACGATATAAACAATAACCAAAAATAATAAAACATGGACTTTACTACTACTATTCAGATCTCTCAAATGATCGTCAACGAGCTTGCCGGAAGCGCATTCGTACACAAAATGCAGGGACAGCTCTTCAAGAGCCAGGGCTTCACAAAACTTGGCCAGAAGTATCTGGACCATTATACAGAAGAAATGGAATGGGTCGAAAAGTACACGGATCGTCTCCTGGACCTTGGCTGCGTGCCTGAGGTGAAGGTCTGCAACCAGACTGCCCTTATCGAAGACCCCAAGGCGTACCTGGAGGCAGACCTCAAACTGCAAAAGGAAGGCGTCGAGATTCTATACAAGACCATGCCCGCGCTGGCGAATGACCCCACCACCTACGACCTCACCAAGGCCTATTTGCTGGACGAAGAAGAAGACTTGTATTGGGACGAGGAGCAACTTGACCTCATCGGGAAAATCGGCTACCAGAACTGGCTGGTAAAACAACTCTGACATGGCAAAGATTTACGATTTCAAAGCCCTTGGCAACAGAGGCGCAGAGGTGGACTTCGCACAGTACGAGGGAAAGGTTCTGATGATTGTCAACACCGCTTCCAAGTGCGGCTTCACCCCGCAATATGATGGTTTGGAGGCGCTCTATCAGAAGTACAAGGACCAGGGGTTGGTCATCGTTGGCTTTCCTTGCGACCAGTTTGCCCATCAGGAACCGGGCAGCAATGAGGAAATTGCCGAGTTCTGCCGCATCAACCACGGCGTCACTTTCCCGCTGATGAGCAAGATCGATGTCAACGGCCCCAGTGCGGATCCCATCTTCGAGTACCTCAAGTCATCGGCACCGGCCGAAGAATACAACGGTGTGAAGGCAAAGGCTGCGGCCGCGCTGTTCAAGACCATCAGCAAGAGCGTGGAGAAAGACAGCGACATCAAGTGGAATTTCACCAAATTCCTCATCAACCGCGACGGCACCCTCCTCAAGCGATACGCGCCCACCACGACACCCGAAGATATCGAAAAGGATATCCGGGAAATGCTATGATCAAGGAAGAATTCAAGCTGGATAACCAGCTCTGCTTCCGGCTCTACACGGCTTCACGCCTCATCACGCAGGCCTATCAGCCCTTGCTTTCTGAGCAGGGGCTGACCTACCCGCAGTACCTTGTATTGCTCGTCCTGTGGGAAAAGGATGCGCAACCGGTGAACACCATTGCCAAACGGCTGTTCCTGGAGACCAACACCGTCACTCCCCTGCTTCAACGGATGGAGAAGGAAGGCATCCTGACCCGTGAAAAAGGAAAGAAGGACGCCCGGCAGAGGATCGTATCCCTGACCCAAAAGGGCAAGATTCTTCAGGAAAAGCTCGCCAATGTCCCTTTCACCGTGGGAAGCGCCGTTCTTTGCGAAAGCGTTACGCCCGAAACAACTCCGGACCTCTTCCGGATGCTGGACGGTATGATCGCCAAACTCAGTAATCACGTATCATAACCCCAACGCCCGGACCAGGTTCGCAGCGGCGATGGCCAGGCCAGTGCGGGCTTCAATGCATTGCCCGGCGGTGTCGTTGTGCACCCGGACCGAAAGCAGATAGTCAAGAAGGGAGGAATCTCCCTGCATGTAGGAAAGCCGTCGGCTTTCCAGGATGGACGCACTTTCTTCCATCATCTGACCGGAGCATTCTTCGGCAACCCGGACGGCCGCCTGCCAGGAGGCATAGGCTTGCTGAACTTCTGTCTCAATCTGCCGGACGGCCGCCTCATAGGCCGCCTCCGCCTGCGAAACAGCCTGTTCGGCCGCAAGGCGCTCGCCTTTGTTGAGACTGGAGAACTTCAGGGGAACGGAAAGCCCCACCGAGATACCGTTGAACTGCGGCGCCGGCGCAATCTCGTTGCGCACCTCCGCATTGTAGGAATATCCGGCGTTCAGCCCGATCTCCGGCGCACGCATCGCCTTGACTAGTGCAAGATTGCGTTGTGACAAGGTACGGGAATGCTCCGCCGCCAGCAGGTCGGCGCGATGGGCGACGGCAAAATCCACCATCTCCCCACACGGAATATCCGGCATGGAAATGAGACAGCCGTCTTCCGGCAAACCGTTGAATGTCATCCCGCCGGCGTATAGCGAGAGCGCAGCCAGCGCATTGTGGTAGTCGGCTTCTGCCGACAACATCTCCGCGCGCATAGCCTGTGCTTCCAGGCGTGACTGCATCGCATCGACCCGCCCCAGGTCTCCCAGTTCGGCACGCAGGCTGTCGGCCTGTGCAACGGACAGCATGCTTTGGTAAGAGGACCGCTTGAGTTCCAGCAGGGAATGTGCCTGCTGGGCATCCGCCCAGGCGATGGTCGCCTCCGCTTTCAGATTGCGGAACCAGTCATCCAGCAGTGCACGGGTGACTTCTTCTTCGCTGCGCGCGACGCCCATCCTTGCCTTGCGGACGTTTCCCAGGCTAAAAGTGTAGGACAATTCTGCCTCTAAGGACTGTCCCATCTGAAGCGTACGGTCCTGGTTGTTGCCATACGTGACGGAGAGTTCCGGGTCGTTGAAAACCCGGGCCGCTTCCGTCTGGGCCATGGCGATGTCAAGATTGTATTTCTCGGCCACCCAAGCCGCATTGTGCTGCTCCACGGATCGGATGTATTCGTCGAAGTCCTGTGCGCAGAGGCCGGGAATCAGCCCTGCGGAAAGGAGCAGGGACAGGAACAGGCTAGAAATCTTCTTCATCTTGCAAAACGGATTTTTGTGCTCTCCGGCGTTCCAGCCGGTAATAAAGCGACGGAAGGATGAACAGGGTGATCAGGGTCGAGAACAGGAGCCCATAGACGATGACGGTCGAGAGCGGCCGCTGCACGTCGGAACCGATGCCCGTCGCCAGCGATGCCGGCAACAGTCCGAGGATGGCGACCGTGGCGGTCATCAGGACCGGCCGGAGACGGTGCGAAGCACCTTCGATGACGGCTTCCCGCAGCGGCATTCCCCTGAACCGCAGGTTATTGATGTGCGAGATCATGATAACGCCGTTCTGGATGGTCAGGCCGAAGAGGGCGATAAAGCCCACGGCCGACGAAACGTTGAACGTCATTCCGCGCACGTTGAGGGCCAATAGGCCGCCGAAGAGGGCGAGCGGCAGCAGGGCAATCAGTAGCCCGGCCTGTCGGAAGTCCCGGAACGCACCATACAGAAGGATGAACATAACGGCAAGCACGAAAGGAATGAGGACGGCCAGGCGGGCGTAGGCGCGCCGCTGGTTCTCGAACTGGCCATCCCATTTCAACGAATAGCGGCTATGGTCGTAGTCCACTTCCTTTCGGATGCGCGCGTCCGCTTCGTTCAGGAAGGTCGTCAGGTCCTTGCCGCGCAGGTTCACGCGCACAGTCAGATGCCTGCGGCCCATCTCACGGGAGATGAAACTGGCGCCCAGTCGCGTCGATACATCTGCCACGGCAGACAACGGAATGCGAGCCCCGGAAGCGGATACCAGCGACAGGGCGGCAATTTTCTCGGGCGTGTCGCGCACATCTTCGCGGTAGCGACAGATGACATCGTATATACGGTTCCCGATGAAAACCTGCGAAACGGCACGTCCGCCCAACGCCGTTTCGATAAGTTGGGCGACGTCCGATATATTAACACAATAATAGGCGGCCTTTTCGCGGTCGACAGTTATCTGCAGTTGAGGAAGCGGCGGTTCCTGGTCGATGATGACGTCGGTCGCGCCCGGAATGCCGGCCAGGATGCGTTCCACTTTTTCGGCAATACCGCGCACTTCCGTAAGGTCGTCTCCATAGACCTTGAGCGCCAGGTCACTGTGTGAACCGGCGATCTGGTCCATCACCATATCGATGATGGGTTGGGAAAAGCCGACCCGATAGCCAGGCATCAGGGCGATGGTATCGGCCATCTGGGCGATGAGATCATCCTTGCTTTTGCCCATCTTCCACTGGGAGTAAGGCTTCAATCCGACACTGACCTCAATGTGGGAGGACGTGAAGGCTTCGGCGCCCTCGTCGTCGCGGCCCACCTGGGTCATGACATAGGTCACTTCATCGAATTCCTTCAGTCTGTTTCGGAGCGTGTTGGCCATTTCGGTCGATTTCTCGAGCGAAATGCCCGGAGGGGTCTGTACCTGGATCCAGATGCCCCCCTCGTCAAGGTTGGGCAGGAAGTCCTTGCCCACGGTAATAACCATGACGATTACCGCTGCCAGCACGGCGGCGATACCCGCCAGAATCTGTTTTGGGCTGTCAAGCAGTTTGTCCGTCCGCTTGCGATAATCGTCCGTCATGCGGGTCAACAGCCGGTTGTGATAGACTTTCTGCGGTTTCCGATAAATGGCATAAGCCAGGCCGGGAATCAGAATCAGTGCAACAGAAAGTGCTCCGAGCAACGCATAGCCCACTGTGAAAGCCATCGGCGTGAATAGTTTCTTCTCTATGCGCTCGAACGCGAAGAGCGGCGTATAGGCGACGATGATGATGAGCGTCGAGAAGAAAATGGGCTTGGCGACGTCCTTGATGCGCGAGACAGTCTCTCGACCGGACAGCGGACGGGTTGTGTCCTCTTCCCGGTATTTAAGCAGCATCTCGGTCATCACGATGGCTCCGTCCACCAGAATGCCGAAGTCGATGGCACCCAGGCTGAGGAGGTTGGCCGGAATGCCGGTCACGTGCATCAGGATGAAAGCGATCAGCAAAGATACCGGGATCGTTGCCGCCACGATCAGGGCACTGCGGAAACTGCCCAGAAAGATGAGCAGGATGCCGACGACCAGCAGCATGCCGAACAGCAGGGTGTGCTCGACGGTATGGAGCGTCGTTCCCACCAGTTCGGTACGGTCCATGAACGGTCGGATCACAACACCAGCCGGCAACCCTTCGCGATTGAGTTCATCCACCGTCCTATGTACCTTTTCCAGCACACGGGAAGGATTCTGGTAACGGAGCATCTGCACGATTCCTTCCACACCATCGTCGAAACTGATATGGTCATCAACATAGCCCAGGATGCCCTTGCGCTCCAAATTTCCGTACCGTAGCAGGCCAACATCCTTCAGGAACACTGGGACACCGTCCTCGTTCTTGACCACGATGTCGCCCATCTCTTCCAAATCATGGACCAGGCCGACACCCCGCACCACATAGCTTACGTCTCCAATACTGATCATGCTTCCCCCGGCATTGGCGTTGTTGTTTTCAAGCGCCTCTTCAATATCTGTGAGCGTCAGGTCATACTCCAGCAGACGTTGCGGATCGACCTCCAGCTGGTATTGGGTGGTCAGGCCGCCATAGTTGCTGACGGCCGCGACGCCCTGTATCTGCTGCAGGGCCGGGATGACGGTCCATTTGTTGATATCCGTCAGTTCGCGAAGGGAATACCCCTCCCCGACAAGTACATAGCGGTAGATCTCACCTGTAGGCGAGGTCAGCGGATTGAGTTCAGGTACAGCGCCATATGGGAGTTCCACGTCTCCGATGCACTCTTTTACCCGCTGACGCGCCCAATAATCCTCCGTCCCGTCCTGGAATACCAGAACGATGATGGACAGGCCGAAGGCATTCTTGCTGCGCATCATATCGAGCGAAGGAATGCCGTTGAGCGCCCGCTCAAGTGGAACAGTGATCTGCTGTTCGATCTCCTCGGCGGCAAGACCCGGCACCTGGGTGACTACCTGGACGGTGACATCGGCGATATCAGGATAGGCGTCGATGGATAGACGCGTCCATGCATAGATGCCGAAAAGAGATACTACGAGGAAGATGACGGCAATGAGCCCCCGTCGCTTGAGGGCATACGTAAAGAACCTTTCCATAAGGCTATTTGCTCAGATAGATGCCGCCGTCGGCGATGATGGTTTCTCCGCCGGAAAGACCCGACAACACCCGTTGACGTCCCCCTTCCAGGGTTTCCACCCGGACAGGACGCTTGACAAACGTTTCGTCGTCCACGCGGACGTAGAGGTATTTCGTGCCCTCTCCCTGGAAGACGGCTGATGCGGGAATGGTCAGTGCGTTCCCTATTTCCCAGTCGAACTGAGCCGTTACGAACATACCCGGTTTCAGCGCGCGATCCGCATTGTCGACTTCTATGACGACGGGAACGGTTCGCGTCTTTTCATCGAGGAGTTCTCCGATGTAGAAAAGGGTGCCTTCCCTTCTTTCAGCCGTATCCGTTTCGACAGTGGCCTTGCCGCCCCGGGTCAGACCGGATACCTGGCTTTCCTTGACATGAGCTGTAACCCAAACCTTGGAAAGATCCGCAATGGTGACGGGCGCCGCAGCATCAGCGTCCAGATAAGCCCCGATCACGATGTTGCTTTCGACAACTCTCCCCGAGATAGGAGAAGTCACTTTCAAGGGTTCGCCGACACGGATTTCGGAAGGATCGACCCGGAAGACAGCCAGGGACTGCCGGGCGATTTCAAAGGCATTCTCCGCATTTTGGGCTTCGGCGCATATTTCCTCCCACTCCCGGTCGGCCAGCAGGCCGGACGCGTGCAGGGCTTCCTTGCGCTTGCGGTTGGCTTCTGCCAGCCGGACAGCGTTCTGGTTCTCAAAATAGGTTTTGACCGCTTCCATATAGTCAATCGAGTTGATCTCGAAAACGGGCTGTCCGCGACGGATAGCGTCGCCCAGCCGGACGAACGAACGAGTAATCCGTCCACCGAAAGGAGCGCCCACTTCGGCAACGCCACCGGCCTTCGGCCCAACCGAAGCCGTGGTCTTAACTGTCGATCTCAAAGGAGCAGGAGTGATTTGCTCCAGTACCAGTTTGGATGAAAGGGGCGAATCGGGCACAATGGAAACAGTTTCATTTTCAATGAAAAAGCCCGATTCCGGGAGGGATGCCTGCGCTTGTTCACGCGTTCCACATCCCACAAGGGCCGACGCCAGGAGCACCAGCGCCGAAATATAATATTTCATGGTTGTTCTTTGGCTTGATGGATGAATGGATAATGGTTCCGGAAGCTTCGCAACCCGGATCAGAAGTTCATCGATCAAGCACGGGCGGCCCGCGCAGGGAAACGTGCGGGACGTCAATGGACTGGACAGGAACGGAGAGTAAGTCCAGGACAACTGTCACCATCTGACGCAGCGGCTGCAGATCGATGGCCGAAACCACTTTCTCCAGCGAAACCGTCTGGTTGACGATCGAAAGCAAGAGCAGTTCTGCCGACGTGTGTCCGCATGGAGCACGCCCCGTCTGATGCGCATCTCCGTAGATATGGGAGTGAATGATCAGATACTCGCCCACCATGTGGCTGTGCCAGAACATGGTGGAATTGACATAGTTGAACAGGAATATGGCGATGAAAGACACCGTCATGAAACGCTTCCAACCTTGTCGAAACTGTAGCATACGCCTGCAAAAATATAAAAAAACTGCTTATGGCGTACTCAAACCCACAATCCCCACTAATTCATTCAGCATCTTACCGACCTTTCCTTCATTGCCGCAGGCTTCGAGGATCTACCTATTGGGGGGAGACTGCTTAACGGACGAAGTTACGAATACTCCCGCTTTTTTTTTATATTTGCATAATAATTTCGTTATGCAACTGCAAACCACTTTTGAAGAACTGAACGACGTCATCCGGCAGAAGTCGCCGGTCAAGGGACTGACCCTCTCCTATCGTTCCGCGGATACAGCAACCGTCTCCTTTGCCCTGAATGTCCTGGGACTGCTGTCGCCCACCGTCTCGGCCGACATACGGATCGTCTCGATCGAAGGAAGCCGGCTGACCGCCGAACTCGATGCAGGCAATGTGGGAGGCTTTTTCCTGGACAAGGCCAGGAATCTCCTCATTGAAAAAGCGCCGGCCGGGCTCATCGAGCGTTTCGACGGCAGACAGGCCGTCTTGAACCTGGAAGTCATCCCGCAGCTGAAAACTGTCTTTGACCGCATCGCCGTCAGCGGCTTGTCGTTTACGGAGAATGCCGTATGCCTGGATGCATCCCTTAAAACGAATTCCGAAGCATGAAGACCCATATCCTGAAGAACCGGTGCGCGCAGTATACCGCACCGCAAGTGGCACGGCAGAAAGGAATCTACCCGTACTACAAACCCATTTCGTCCGAGCAGAGCACCGTGGTGAAGATCGACGGGAAAGACGTGCTGATGTTCGGATCCAACAGCTATCTTGGACTGTCCAACGACCCGCGTCTGAAAGAGGCCGCCAAGGCCGCTGTCGACAAATACGGCACCAGTTGTTCGGGCTCCCGTTTCCTCAACGGGACGCTTGACATCCACGTCGAACTGGAGGAAAAGCTCGCCCGACTGGTCGGCAAGGAAGAAGCCGTGTGCTTCAGCACGGGTTTCCAGGTGAACCTGGGCGTGGTTTCCGCACTGTGCGGACGCGGCGACTACCTGCTGCTCGACAAGCTTGACCACGCATCCATCATCGAGGGCAGCCGGCTTTCCCTCGGCGAACCGCTCCGCTATGCCCACAACGATATGGCGAGCCTGGAAATGCGCTTGCGGCAATGCCGTCCGGAATCCGTCAAGCTGATTGTCACCGACGGCGTTTTCTCAATGGAAGGCGATATCGCCCCGCTGCCCGAAATCGTGTCCCTGGCCGAGAAGTACGATGCGGACATCATGGTCGATGATGCGCACGCACTGGGCGTTCTGGGGAATCAGGGACGCGGGACGGCCGACTATTTCGGCCTGACCGACAAGGTTGACCTTATCATGGGAACCTTCTCCAAGTCGTTCGGCTCGCTCGGCGGGTTCATCGCCGCCGATGCCGATACCATCAATTATCTGAAACACAACGCCCGGTCGTTGATATTCAGCGCCAGCATGCCGCCTTCCAACGTGGCTGCGGTCAGCAAGGCCATCGATATCATGCTGGCCGAACCCGAAAGGATCCAGCATCTCTGGGACGTGAGCAATTACGCCCGGCAGCAATTCAAGGACCGGGGTTTCGACACGGGTCGCAGCGAAACGCCCATCATCCCGCTGTTCGTAAGAAACTCCGAGAAGGCTTTCTGGTTATGTACGCATCTGCTCGAAGACGGCGTCTTCGTCACTCCGGTCATCGCGCCTGCCGTTCCCGAAAACGACGCCCTGATCCGTTTTGCGCTGATGGCCACCCATACCTTCGGACAAGTGGATGAGGCGGTCGCGAAAATCGACCGGGCCTTCAAACTGGCCGGAATACACTAGCCATGGTTATCCTGATAACAGGCATTTCGTCGGGTTTCGGCAGGGAGACCGCCCGGCTGCTGGCAGCGGAAGGTCACACCGTCTATGGAACGGTGCGCCGTAAAGTGGAGCCCTTGCCCGGGGTACACTACCTCACGCTGGATGTCCGCGACCGCCAGGCGGCCGTGGAGGCCGTACACCAGCTGACCGTACAGGAAGGCCGGATCGACGTGCTGGTCAACAACGCCGGCATGGGCATCGGCGGGCCGGCCGAGTTCGCCACGGAAGAAGAGGTCCGGGAACAGATGGAAACCAACTTCCTGGGACTCGTCCACCTTGTGACCGCCGTACTGCCCGTCATGCGGTCACAGGGCGCCGGAAGAATCATCGCGCTGAGTTCCATCGGCGGCTTGATGGGACTCCCCTTCCAGGGGTTCTATTCGGCAAGCAAATTCGCCGTCGAAGGCTACTGCGAGGCCCTGCGTCTGGAAACGGAACCGTTCGGCATCAAGGTCGTCGTCGTGCGTCCGGGCGATTTTTCCACGAATTTCACCGCCAGCCGGAAAAAGACCCGGGATTCCGAGGCAATGCGTGCCTATCCGGCTTTTGCCGCATCCATGCAGAAGGTGGAGCAAGACGAAACGGGCGGGTTGAAACCGCCGGTCCTGGCCCGCAGGATCAGCCGCATCATCCGCAGCCGGAATCCGCGACACGGATACGTGGTGGCTTCCTTTGAACAGCGCCTGTCCGTATTCCTGAAGCGGATGCTGCCTGCCCGTTGGTTTGCACGGATTCTGTCGGGCTATTACAAGCTGGCCGTCCTGCTCGTCCTGGCCGTCCTTACCGCCTGCTGCACGCGCGAAACCGTGCCCGGCGGCGTAGCGGCGGAGCTGCAGAACCCCGTCCTTCCCGGATTCCATCCGGACCCGTCGGTCGTCGCCGTGGGAGAAGACTACTACCTGGTCAACTCGACCTTCCACTACTTCCCGGGTGTCCCCGTCTATCACAGCCGGGACCTGCAGAACTGGGAGCAAATCGGCAACGTCCTCGACCGGCCCTCGCAGCTGCCGCTCGAGCACGCCACCGCATCGCTCGGCATCTATGCCCCCACCATCCGCTACAACGACGGGACATTCTACATGATCACCACAAACGTGGGCGGGGGCGGAAACTTCATGGTCACCGCCACCGACCCGGCCGGCCCCTGGAGCGAACCCGTCTGGCTGGAGCAGCAGGGCATCGACCCGTCGCTCTATTTTGAAGACGGGAAGTGCTATATGGTGTCGAATCCCGACGCCACCATCACCCTGTGTGAGATCGACCCGGTGACGGGCGCCACCCTGAGCCCCGGAAAAGCACTATGGAGAGGCACGGGAGGCCGGTTCCCGGAAGGACCGCATATCTACAGGAAAGACGGATGGTATTACCTGCTCATCTCGGAGGGCGGCACCGAACTGGCCCATAAGCTCACCGTGGCCCGCAGCCGGCACATCTACGGCCCCTACGAGGCCAACCCGGCGAATCCCGTCTTCACCCACTGCTCGCTGGCCGCACAGGACAGCAACATCCAGGGTACCGGACACGGCGACCTGTTCCAGGCCGCAGACGGTTCCTGGTGGATCGTATTCCTGGCCTATCGCCGCTATGGCGGAGACTTCCACCACCTGGGGCGCGAGACCTTCCTGGCGCCCGTAACGTGGGAGAAAGGATGGCCTGTGGTGAACGGCGGAGCGCCCGTAGCCGAACGGATGACGGTGCGGATGCCGGCCGTTCCGGAGAAACCGCAGCCCGACAACCGCCACTACGACTTTGCGACGATCGGTCCGGAGTGGATGCACATCCAGCATCCCGTACCCGAAAACTACCTGGTGCAGGACGGCGTCCTGACGCTCATCGGCAATGGGGACGGGTTCGACTGGGGCGGATGGCACCCTACGGCCCTGCTGCGTCGCCAGCAGGCCGCCGAATGCCGTTTCGGCACGCAAGTCACCCTGCAGGGGGGACGGCGAGGCCGGCCTGGTCATCTACCAGACACACAATGGTCACGTGGAGTTCTTCGTACGCCGGGATAAGGGCCGCGCCGAAGCGGCAGTGCGGGTGCGGCTGCACAGCCTCCTGCACGAGCAGGCCGTTGCACCGCTCGCCCGGCCGGAAGCCAGCCTGGAAGTCCGGGCGGGCGGCGAGCAATATGAATTCCTGCTGAACGGGAAGGCGTTTGCCAGCGTGGATGCCAAGCTGCTGAGCACCGAGATGGCCGGCGGTTTCACCGGCGTGACCGTCGGTCCCTACTGCTGCACCGGCAAGGCGTCATTCAGGCATTTTTTCATCTCCTCCCAGGAATAATACGGGCCGCCCGGAAGGCCCAGGAGCGTGGTTTCCCGCTCGTTGATGAAACATTTGACCAGCACGTCGCCGGACTTGTTCCGATAAAACACCAGCTGGATATTGCCGGCGAACGGCGTGTACAGCCAGCCCGGCCATTCCGGCGCTTCCTCATTGGTCAGGCGCTCCCCGACGCCCTTTACCCCAAGCCGGGCAGAGAAGGCCAGCAGATGATAGTCGTGCCCGAAACGAAGGTCGGCGACGCAGTCTCCCGTTTCGATGGCGGCATCGGCCTTTTCAATCAAGTCGTCCACCAGGGCGCCCACCTCCGGCACAGCCATCCGGCGGTCGCCGTATTCCGCACTGTTGCACTGGCGGAGGAAGAAGTTCATCGAAAGCAGGCGCGAATAGAACTTCAAGTCTTCCACGTTGAAGAGATCGAGCAAGGTCTGGTCCTGGTCGAACGCGCCGCTGATGGCGGCGAAGGACATGACGTCGTTCAGCAGCTCTTCGATGGAAACGCCCACCGCCTCCCTGCCGGCCGCCTCGTCAGTAAACAAGTGCCGCGCAAAGTATGCCGTGTCGGGTTTGTGGGTCTCCGAATAGCGCAGGATCAGCGGGTAGACTTCCTTCGTCAGATCTTCCGGATCGGCGCTGCTGAGGTACTGCATCATTTTCTCGCCGGTGTCCCAGCTGACATCCAGTTTGGGATCCAGCGAAAGCAATTCGCCGGTGAAGGCCGCCATGCTGACCAGGCAGCGCGGCGAAGTGCTGGAAACGGCACGGACGTGACGGTTTCCGCTGCGGAACACTTTCTTGTACTTTCCGTACATCCGCCGTGCGATCTGACGGTGCTCGCGCGCGCCGCGTGGCGTGAGGCGGCCGTTCATGCCGTCGTGCAAAGCGTAGATCGTCTGGAGCTGCCCGTACGCCCGCTCCCCTTCCTCGCTCAGCACACCGGCTTCGTGCGCCTTGCCGACATTCTCCACCACGGGGCCGTACGCATCGCCCCAGTCGCTGCGCGAGCCGTGACGGCCGTAATGACTGATATAGAATGGTTTATATCCGGCAGGAACCGGCGTTTCCGGCAAGTTGAAATACTCGTAGGGATTCGTGTTCACCCCGAATCGGTACAGGTTGTCCCCGATACCGTCCGGCAGTACGGTCACCTGCTCCCGCGGCCCGCACGACAGGGCCAATCCCAGCAGGGAAAGGATCAGTAAGCATCGTTTCATCGTCATGGTTGAAAACAGTTCGGCTAATAAATCATGGAACGGAGCTCCGGCCGGATGAAGGGGAACGGAACCCCGGTCGCGCGCTCGACGACGAGGATGCGGAGAACGGCGTATGGCTTGAGCAGTTCCGCCACTTCCTCCTGCGGGATATCCGGACCGAAATAGGCCGCCACGAAGGTCTTCCAGAATGCCTTGGATAACGGCAGCCCGATGTGATAGAGTTCCTGCTCGATCTCCTCGGGGACCAGGCAGGTCTGCAGGTACACGATGCCCAGGTCGAAATACGGGGTTCCCGTACAGAAATCGCCCAGGTCGATGAAATACTGTTTCCCGTCTTCCGTGAAGATGGCGTTGCCGTGATGCAGGTCACCGTGGACGGCGGTATCGCCGTCGGGCAATGCATCGATATAGCGTTCCAGGCGCTTCTTCTCATCGGAAGAAAGATAGGGATTGTCATATATACCCTTAACATACTGCTCCTTGGCCGACGGAAACAGGCCCGGCTCCGGCTTCGTGGAATGGAGTTCCCGGGTCAGCCGGGCAAATGCGACGGCATAGGTATCCACCAGCTCCGGATGCTCGCTCAGGGCACGGGCATAGGATTTCTTGCCCACGATCCGCTTGTAGAGGATACCGAGGCGGCCGTCACCGGTACGGACCAGTTCACCGGGTTCCGGACAGGGGACGCCGATGCGGTATACCTTGCAGGCCCGCGCATATTCCTCCAGTCCCTCCGCTTCCAGCCGGGTCGAATAGAGTTTGAGCAGCACGTCCGGATTGTCCCGGCGGATATAGCTCTCCCCCAGTTTTCCCCCGCCGGAGAGCTCGTATTCATTGATGTCAATCAATCTGGCATTCATGGCAAAACATTTATTCCTATCGGGCTTTCAGGTAGGCAATCAGCAGGACCACGCCGCTGACCAGCAGAATCAAAAGGCCGTATGCAAGGCCATAATACACGCCGGTCATCACGCCCCGCCCGACACTTTTCTTCCAAGGAAGCCCCAGCCACTGGCGGTAGATCACCGCTAGCAGGAACAGCATCAGGAGCAGGCTGAGCGAGGTGCTCTCCCCCCACGTCAGCAGGAGCGCGAACAACATGTAGAAACTGAACAGGCAAAGCGTGTAGGCCGATGCCGCGGCACAGGCGGAAAGGCTTTCCCGGTATCGGCGCAACGCGAAGAACATCGCAATCCAAAGGAACAGGAACTGACTGATAAAGAGTGGAATGCCCTGGCTCCGGAGCGTTCCCTCCAGTGCAGCCAAAGCGGCATCCCGATGCGTCTCAACCTTGTCCGGATGCTGGTCCAGGTGCAGATACAGGTACCCCTTCTCCATGATCTTCACCATATTCTGCAGGATGCGGGACTCGGAATAGTCCTTGTCATTAAGCTGGACATCGATTTCGGCATCCTTGCCGATGCGCTTCGGAAACTCATCGTGATGCTGTACCGGCTGGAAGACGGCCGAGACCAGCGCGAAAAAGGCATAGAATACGATCAGGGCCGTCAAAGGCGCCAGATACCGCTCGTGCTGCCCGCGGATATAGTCGCGAATCATATAGCCCGGACGCAGCAGCAGGTGCGCGAACGTCCGCTTGGCGTCATCGTTCAGGAAGGGAATGGAATTGAAGGCGCCCCTGTAAAAGTCGCCGGAGCGCCCCTTCCGCGTGACGGCACGGGTCTGCGACCAGGGATTGTATCCCAGGTTCTGCCAGATGCGGAAAGCGCGCAACCGCGCTTCTAGGGAATGCCTTTTTTTCATTTCAGACAGGCGATATGGGCATCGGGGGCTTCCATGATGTTCCAGGAGAGCACGGCACCCGAATAATGGTGACGAAGGATGGCGGCCAGCGATTCGGTGACGTATTCCGGGGTGGTCGGCGCGATATCCGCACGCCAGTTGATCTCTATGCCCGGATACTTGGCGCAAGGGCAGGATTCCATCGCGGCCAGCTGGGATTCGAGGAAGTCCACATCCATCACGAAGTCCGGGTAACCGGACGCGCCGGGAATCGCCTTCCGCAGCAAGTCATATTCAAAACCCATCCCAGCCGGTGCGAACGTCATCCGGTAGAGCATCGGCTTGATGAAGTCGGCGTGGCGCGACAGGATCGCATAGTCCTGCCCTACGAACGGCGCCATGAACGGCGCATACAGGTCCATTCCGATTTCCAGGCCGCGGCTGCGAAGGCTGTCGGCGACCGCCGCCACCGCCCCGCTGACGATATGTCCCTTCGCCCGGAAGAACGCGGACGCGAGGGAATCCGCAAAGCAGAAACCCGTCTCGGGCGCATATCCGGTCACGGAAAGGAAACGGTCGCCATCGGCCTCCCACGCCGCCTTGACCGCCGCGAGATCGACGCCCTCGGCCGCGAAACGCGCCGCACAGACCGGACACCCGCAGCTCAGCACGCCGCTGACACCGCTGACGAACGACTGGGTCCGGATGCGGTCGAGGAACACGCCGTCGAAGCCGCAGTCGCTGAACGAACGGTCGTACAGTGCGACCACGCCGGGGGCATTCCGCGGATCGGACGGGCAGTTGAAACGGAAGCCTTCGCCGGCCGCCAGGTCGTAGTTGGCGGGCACTTCTCCCCAGAGATCGACGGCAGGCACGTTGTCACACACCTCCTCGGTCTCCGCAAACACCGGAAGCCACAGCAGCATCCGGATGCCGTTCGCATGCAGGTATGCGCCCACCTCGCGATAGATGTCCTTGTCGAGGCTCCAGCCGATGATGACTTTTTCAACCGGAATCAGGCGACGGACGGAGTCGATGCGGGCGACCAACTGATCCGCCGTGTAATCGGGCGAATGCCAGCCGCCCAAAGAGACCTGGACGATGTAGCCGGGTTCCGCGGAGCGAGGCTGACAGGCGACAGGTATGATTATCGCAATCAGCAGATATACAATCTTCTTTATCATTTTATCTCGATTAATCCATGAGCATTTTCAGTGCACGTGCCAACTGATCGGGACAACTCGTGCCACGGCCGTTGCAGTCGATGCCTTCCAGGCGCCTGACAGCCTCGTCCACCTTCATTCCCCGGCAAAGGGCCGCAATGCCCTGCGTGTTTCCGTTACAGCCGTTCGTATACTGCACCCGGCGGATCACATCGCCTTCCAGTTCGATGTCGATCTGCGTCGAACAAACAAAGTCGCACGTCCGGAAAGACGCCCGCCGGACGTCCCCCTCCGTATAATCATAAAGCAATTCTACATTGTACATACGACAAAGATACACAAAGAAATCGCAGGTTTTGCTATCTTTGTGTGACAATCGCGCAAATTATCACAAACGTCCTATGAAAAGAATTCTTATCATTGTCTCGCTGATCATCCTGACGCTGGGCGGCAACAAAGCGCAGGCCCAGGTGTCGGAATCGCCGGAATGGGCTACCCGGATCAAAGCCGAAGGCCTGGGTCATTCCAGGATCGAGGAGCTCTCCCGCTTCCTGACCGACTTCGTCGGCTCCCGCCTGACGGCATCGCAGCAGAAACGCCGCGCCGACGCCCTCGTGGTCGACCGGCTCCGGGAGATGGGCCTTTCCAATCCCCGTTCCGCCTTTGCGGCGGAGTTTCCCCGGGGCGGCTGGGACGTCGTCAAGACATACGCCGCAATGACCGCGCCCTACTACTGCGCCTTCTCCGTCAATCCCAAGGCCTGGTCGGGCAGCACCGACGGCCTCGTAAAGGGAGAATGCATGGTCTTCAACGTCCAGACCCGGGAAGACCTCGAGAAATACCGGGGCAAGGTCGCCGGAAAGATCCTGCTCCTCCCTTCCACGCAGTCCACGGAACTCAGCTTCAAGCCGCTCGCCTCACGCTATGACGACGAACAGCTGGAAGCCCTGACGCAGGACAACCGCGCCAATGCGCGCGGCCGCTTCGGCGGCGGACCCGGTGGTCCGGGCGGTCCGGGCCGGATGCCCTTCGACTTCCGTGCGATGATGGAACTCCGTCAGCTGACCAGCGAGTTCTACGCGCAGGAAAAGCCGCTCTGCGTCGTCACCGGAAGCGGGGCCTACAATATTCCGGGCGGCTCGGGCGTCAACTACCGGGCGGGCGATCCCGAACCGGTTCCCGAAATCCAGATGCCGGTGGAAGACCACGGCCGGATGGTCCGCCTGATCGAGAGCGGACAGCGGGTCGAGATGGAGCTGGAACTCCTCAACCGGTTTACCGACGAACGGGAGGTGCACAACATCTACGCTGAGATTCCCGGCACCGATCCGAAGCTCAAGGACGAGATCGTGCTGATCGGCGCCCACTTCGACTCCTGGCACGGAGGTACCGGCGCAGCGGACAACGCGTCGGGCTGCATCGTGATGATCGAAGCCATGCGCATCCTGAAAGACCTCGGATTCAAGCCGAAACGGACAATCCGCCTGGCCCTTTGGGGCGGCGAGGAACAGGGCCTCTACGGTTCAAGGGGCTATCTGGAGCAGTATCTGATGAAGGGTAAGCAGAAACTCCCGGGATTCGACAAGTTCGCCCTCTACCTCAACATGGACAACGGGTCCGGACGCTTCCGCGGCATCTACCTGGAACGGAACGACGCCGCATTCCCCTTCTTCGAGGCGTGGATGAAATCCATCGAGTCCCTCGGGTTCCAGTATCTCTCGCCCCGGAGCACCGGCGGTACGGACCATATGTCGTTCACCCGCGCGGGCCTTCCCGCCTACCAGTTCATCCAGGACGAACTCGAATACGGGCGTACCTACCACACCATCATGGACACGTATGAACGCCTCTCGCTGAGCGACCTGAAACTCGATGCGACCATCGTCGCATGGCTGGTGGCCTGCGCCGCGAACGATCCCGGCAGAATCCCGGTCTACCCCGTAACGGAGCCGGAAATGCCCCCGATGCCCTTTTGACGATTAACCTAATCCATTGCCTATGAAATCGATGATATGGATGCTGGCCATACTGGCCGCATTGCTGGCCGCCGTTTCCTGCGGCCCGAAAAAGACAGCGCCCAGGGTGCTGGTACTCTATTATTCCCAGACCGGCAACACGCAGGCCGTCGCCGACGAGATCGCCGCCAAACTGGGTGCCGACATCGAGGAAATCGCCGCAGTGAATCCCTACGACGGCACCTATCAGGAGACGATCGAACGAGGCCTGGCAGAACGCGAGGCGGGCACCCTTCCCGAAATCGAGCCGCTCAAGGCCGACATCGCCGCCTATGATGTCATCTTCCTGGGTTTCCCGGTCTGGTTCGGCACCTATGCCCCGCCCGTGGCCGCGTGGCTGAACAGCGTGGACCTCAGCGGAAAGAAAGTGGTCCCGTTCTGCACCTTCGGCAGCGGCGGCCTGGATTCCAGCGTGCGCGACCTGAAGGAAAAACAGCCCGGTGCGGACATTCTTCCCGGCTACGGCGTACGCGCCGCCAGGCTGGCTGCCGTCCCGAAAGAGCTCGACCGGTTCCTGACAGCGAACGGATTCCTGGAGGGCGAATGCACGGAACTCGGGGAATTCCCCGAACAGCACCCGGTCACGGATGAGGAAGCAGCCATCTTCGACGCCGCCGTGAAAGACTATCCGATGATAAACGCCAAGGCGGCTACCGTCGCGTCGCGCCCGATTCCCGACGGCATCGAATACCTGTTCACGGCCGTGGACCGTAACCGCGACATGAAAGTCTATGTCACCGTGGCCGAAGGGGAAGATCCCGTCTTCACGCAAGTCGTCCGCTAGATGAAACGCTACGCTCTCCCCGCCCTCCTTCTGCTGGCCCTGGCCGCCTGCTCGCATCCCGCCGACCGGCAGCAGCAGGCCGAACAGCGGGCACAGGCGCTCGTCGCCCGGATGAACCTTGAACAGAAGGCCAGACTGATGCGCTACATTTCCGAGCCGGTCGAAGAGCTTGGGATTCCCGCCTACAACTGGTGGAACGAGGCCCTGCACGGCGTAGCCCGCAACGGCAAGGCAACGGTATTCCCCCAGCCGATCGGCATGGCGGCCGCCTTCGACGAAACGCTCCTGTATGAAGTATTTTCTGCCGTCAGCGACGAAGCGCGCGTCAAGCACCGCCAGGCGCTCCGCGAAAACGGCGCCTCCGGCTGGTACCAGGGCTTGACGTTCTGGACGCCCAACATCAACATCTTCCGCGACCCGCGCTGGGGGCGCGGGATGGAGACCTACGGTGAGGATCCGTACCTGACCGGCCGGCTCGGCGCTGCCGTCGTCCGCGGGCTGCAGGGGCCTGCCGACGCCCCCGTCCTGAAGGCCCACGCCTGTGCCAAGCATTTTGCCGTCCATTCCGGCCCGGAATGGAACCGGCACTCCTACGATGCGCAGGTCTCGGACCGGGACCTGCGGGAAACCTATCTGCCGGCCTTCAAGGAACTTGTCACCAAGGCCGGCGTGCAGGAAGTGATGGTCGCCTACAACCGTTTCCGCGGCGTCCCCTGTGCAGCGAACACCTTCCTGATCGACACGGTCCTGCGCGGTGAATGGGGCTATCAGGGCCTGGTCACGTCCGACTGCTGGGCAGTCCGGGACTTCTATGCGCCCGGCTGTCACGACTACAGCGAAGACGCGGCACACGCCGTGGCGGGCGCTGTCAAGGCGGGTACCGACACGGAATGCGGCGACTCCTACCTGTATCTCCAGGAAGCCGTCACGTCCGGCCTGCTCGACGAAGCGGACGTGGACCGTTCGCTGGTCCGCCTGCTTGCCGCCCGCGACCGGCTGGGCGAACTGGACGGCGACCAGCGTCCCTGGGAACAACTGGACGACGCCTGTGTCGAGGGACCGGAGCACCGCGCCCTCTCCCTGATGATGGCGCACGAATCGCTGGTCCTCCTCCAGAACCGCGACGGCATCCTTCCGCTTGCGCCGGATGCCCGCATCGCGCTGGCGGGGCCCAATGCCGACGACCGGGAAATGCTCTGGGGCAACTACAACGCCATCCCCGACCACACCGTGACGCTGGCCGATGCGCTCCGGACGCGGATACCCGGCCTGCGCACGCTACCCGGCTGCGAACTCATCGCGACGGAAGACGACTTCGATGAAGCCGCCCTGCTCCGGCAGCTGGAAGGCATCGACATCGTGGTGTTCGCCGGCGGCATCTCGCCGCGCGTCGAGGGCGAAGAAATGCCCGTAGAACTCCCCGGTTTCCGGGGCGGCGACCGTACGGACATCGAACTGCCCGCGATCCAGCGCCGCCTGCTGCGCTGCCTGCACGAAGCCGGCAAGAAAGTGATCCTCGTCAACTTCTCCGGCTCCGCGATGGGACTGGAGCCGGAAACGGAAACCTGCGACGCGATCCTGCAGGCCTGGTATCCCGGCCAGGAAGGCGGCGCCGCCATCGCCAACGTACTCTTCGGCGACGTGAACCCGTCCGGCAAGCTGCCTGTCACCTTCTACCGGAACACCACGCAACTGCCCGATTTCGAAGACTACGCGATGAAAGGCCGCACCTACCGCTATTTTACGGGCGATCCCCTGTTCGCCTTCGGATACGGGCTCAGCTACACGACGTTCGCCATCGGAAAGGCCACCGTACGCGACCGCCGGCTGGTGATCCCCGTCACCAACACCGGTTCCCGCGACGGTGTGGAGGTGGTGCAGCTCTATGTACGGCGGCCGGACGATCCGGAAGGCCCCGCAAAGACGCTCCGCGGCTTCCAGCGCGTAAATGTCCCGGCCGGCAGGACGGTCAAGGTCACCTTCCGGCTGGATGACGACACATTCCTGTACTGGTCACCGGAAGCCGGCGACCTCGTGCCCCTGAAGGGCGAATGGGAACTCCTGTACGGGAACCGTTCCGACAAGCTCCAGGCCGTTTCTACGGTTTTCTGATCCGTTTATCGCCCGTACAGATCAGTTTTCTTCAATAATAACAAGAATAATTCGTACCTTTGGAACGATTGAAGGAAAACTGCTTGAATGCACGATATGCGTAACAAGCCCCGGAGAATGACGGAAGGCTTCCTCGTCGGAGGGGGCCTTCTTTTCAAAGGCCTGATGCTGCAGGTAACCACCGGTCCCGTCGACTGGAGCCAGCTTGCCGCGCCCGTCAACTACATTGTGATGGGCAGCCTGCTGGCGATCATCGTCGCGATGTTCCTGCTGCGCCGGAAAGTCCGCGCTTTCGAATGGATGATGCACATCCAGGCAGCCTTCCCCTGCCTCTGCTTTGCCGCCGCGCTCACCATCGTGATGGGATTCACGGCGCAGACCCGTGAAGCCGGCGTCCCGTGGTTGTCCCAGATGATCCGGTTCTGGCCCTTCGTTCTCATCTATGGCTGGATGGCGCTGATCGTCGGAATGGCGGCCCTGAACCACCTCGTCCGGTTCAAGGCGCGAGAGATTCCCTTCGTCCTCAATCACCTGGGCGTGTTCCTGACCATCACCTGCGCCACGCTGGGCAACCCCGACCTGCAGCGGCAACAGCTCACCGTATTCCTGGAAGAGCCGGCTGTCCGGATGCAGGAACCCGGACCGGCCGTCGAACTCCGGCGTTTCACGGCGGACTTCTATGAAAACGGGATGCCGAAGCGCTTCGCTTCCGACGTGAAGGTCCATACCCCCGACGGCAAGTGCGTCGAAGGCACCGTGGAAGTCAACCGGCCGCTGAAAGCCGGCGGCTGGCGGATCTACCAATACGGATACGACGTCCAGCGCGGTTCCGACAGCGCCTACAGCGTCCTGCTGCTGGTGCGGGATCCGTGGCTGCCGGCCGTATATCTGGGCATTTTCCTGATGCTTGCCGGCGCCCTGTGCCTGCTCCTGCTCAAGTACAGGCCCCTGCGCAAATGGATCCTGCTGGCCGCGGTCGTCCTGACCGCCCTGTTCACCTGCCTGACGCTGGCACGCATGGGCCACACGGTCCAGTCCCGGCCGCCGGCACTGCAGAGCGGCTGGTTCGTTCCGCACCTGATCGTCTATATGGTCGCCTATGCCCTGCTGGGCGCGGCGGCCCTGTGGGCGCTCTACCTGCTGCTCTTCCGGCGGCGCTCCGTCACGACGGAAATGGAAATCGCGGACAACCTGGTCTATGCCGGGGTGGCGTTCCTGACCATCGGGATGCTGTTCGGCGCCCTTTGGGCGAAACAGGCCTGGGGCCACTACTGGAGCTGGGATCCCAAGGAGACCTGGGCGGCCGTCACCTGGCTCAGTTACCTGGTGTACCTGCATTACCGTACGGCGAAACCCGACAAGTGGCGCACAGCGTGCCGGATGCTGGTCTTCGCCTTCATCTGCCTCCAGTTCTGCTGGTGGGGCATCAACTACCTGCCGTCGGCCACGGGCCGCAGCATTCATACCTACAATTTGCGATAAAATGGGAAAAGCAAAATGGATCGCCGGCTTTCTCGGATGGGTGTCCTGGGGCCCCATCGGGGCGTTGCTCGGCTTTGCGCTGGGTTCCATCGTCGACCTGCAGATCAATGTGTTCAAACAGCTCACGGGCAGCGGTGACGGAACGGCGCAGGACAGTGGCCGGCAACGGACGACCGGCGGCTGGCAACGGACCGGCAGCAGCCGGGGATATACGGCCGACGAACAACGCAACAGCTTCATGGTCAGCCTGCTCGTGCTGTCCTCGGCGGTCATCAAGGCCGATGGCCGCACCGATCAGGCCGAACTCGACCACGTACGCAGTTTCATCCGGCAGAACTTCGGCGCCGCCGCCGTCGACGAGGCCATGCGCATCCTCGACGGCCTGAACGCCCAGCAGGTCAACATCTACTCGGTCGGCACCCAGATCGCCGACAACATGAACTATTCACAGCGGCTGCAGCTGTTCCACTACCTCACGCAGATCGCCAGTGCCGACGGCAAGTTCAGCGAATCGGAGAAGAGCGTCCTCGAAGCCATCGCCGGCGCGATCCGGCTCAGCGCCTCCGACGCCGCGTCGATCATCGCGATGTACTACAAGGGCGCGGGCAGCGCCCGTTCCGGATCCGGGTCTTCCCTCGACGCGGCCTATGCCATCCTGGAGATCTCCCCTTCCGCCACGGACGACGAAGTCAAGAGCGCCTACCGCCGGATGGCGATGAAGCACCATCCCGACAAGGTCGCCACGCTCGGACCGGAAGTCCAGAAAGCCGCCGAAGAAAAATTCCGGAAGATCCAGGAAGCCTACGAGACCATCAAGAAAGAGCGGGGTCTCAACTGAACCGCCCGGCGGAAGGGCAGCAACGGTCAGCGGATCTCCTTCCCGAACGGAAGGATCGAATTGAGGGCCATCCTGAAATGCAGCACCCCCCACGGGATGCCGACGATGGTGATGCAGAACAGCAGGCCGCACACCAGATGGAGGACGGCGATCTCCCACCAGCCCAGCAGAATCCAGATCAGGTTCATCACGATCGACACGCAGCCCGGCTCGCCGGGGCCGTTGACGAGTTCGTGGCCGAACGGCCACAGCGCATACGTTCCCAGCTTGAAAAGCTGGATGCCGAACGGAATGCCGATGACGGTGATGCACATCAGCAGTCCCACGACGTAATAGATCAGTGCGATGACCACGCCGCCCAAAATGAGCCAGAGGATGTTTCCTACGGTTTTCATGGAAATGGGATCAGAAAAAGAAATACCAGGCGGCCCAGGCCCGGGGAATGTCTTTGGCGTAGCCGATGGTGCGGTAATTGCCGTCCTGCACCGTGCCGTCCGATTTGATGTGCCCGATCGTCCGGTAGCTTCCGTCCTGTACCGTACCGTCCGGCTTGATGTGCCCGATGGTGCGGTAGCTTCCGTCCTGCACCGTGCCGTCCGATTTGATGTGCCCGACCGTCCGGTAGCTACCGTCCTGCACCGTGCCGTCGCCCTTGATATGGCCGACAGTATGGTAGGAAGCATCCTGGATGGTGCCGTCCGGCTT
Organism: uncultured Bacteroidales bacterium; assembly: GCA_947306365.1. Taxonomy (GTDB): domain Bacteria; phylum Bacteroidota; class Bacteroidia; order Bacteroidales; family UBA932; genus Cacconaster. Next base: position 94,767 of record CAMZGD010000003.1, on the reverse strand, counting down.
GATGTAGGCGACCGTCTGGTAGCTGGCGTTCGTGACGCGCTGGGCACGGGCTTCACCGCATAACAGCGAAGCGACGACACAGACGACGAGGAAAGACAACCGTTTCATCGGGTTTCGTTTTCTTCCGTATTGTCTTCCAGCAGGGCCGGGCCGAGCGGCGGAAGCTCGCGCTTGGTCGGCCTGATGCCCAGTTCGGCCACTTCCTGGGCGGCCTTCACGATGCTCTGGCGTCCGTCGACCAGACGGGCCGAATTCCGCTTGAAATCGTCGAGCACCGTCTCGAGCGACTGCTGCACCCGGGCGTTCTCGGCGCAGAACAGCGCCACACGGTCCACCATCTTCTGCGCACTCTCCACGATCTCCGCGATGTTCTCCATCCGCTCGCGCTGGATCCAGGCCGTGCGGATGATGCGCAGGAATGGGATGAGCGTCTCCTCGGTGGTGATGAGCACGTTCTTCGCGAACGCCTCGGCGAAGATCTCGGGATCCTCCTGCTTGGCCAGCTGGTAGGCGCCGTAATTAGGGATGAACATGATGACGTAGTCGAGCGTCTTGCGGGAGGAGACGTAGCGCTGGTAGTCCTTGCCCGTGAGTTCGTCGATGTGCGATTTCACGGACTCCAGGTTGCGGCGCGACGCATCGGCGCGCTCCGCATCCGTCTCGGCCGCGAAATAGTCCGCCAGCGCGGTAAGCGACACCTTCGCGTCGATGAGGATCTCCGTTTCGTCGGGGAAATGGAGGGCGCAGTCGGGACGCATCCTGCGGCCCGTCTCCTCGTTGGCGACGATGTTGCCCTGCTTGTCGCGCAGCCAGAACTCCGTCTCGTAGTCGTGGCCCGGACGCAGGCCCTCCGCCTTGAGGAGGTTCTCGAGGATGGTCTCGCCGAAGATGCCCTGCATCTTGTTCTTGCCCCTGAGCGCATTGGCGAGGCTCTCCGCCTTCGTCCCGATGGATTCGGTCTGCTGGCGGAGATGCTTCACCGTTTCTTCGAATTGCGTCTTGATGGCGGAACTTTCCTCCGCCTGGGTCTTCTTCTGCGCGTCGAAGGCCTCCTTCATGTCGCGGATGTCCTTGTTCAGGCCGCCCGTGATGACTTTCATCGTCTCGGCAGCCTCCTTCTTGAGCGCATCCTCGCGCGCCTTCAAGGTCTTCTCGTTCTCAAGCGCCAGCGCCGTCCGGGCCGCCTCGATGGCCTTTTCCTGCCCGGCCCTGAGCGCCGTCAGGGCCCGTTCCTGTCCTTCCTTCAACTCGGCGATCGCCTTCTCGTGCCGCTCCCGTTCGTTGTCACGCAGCGTCTCGGCCGTCCGCACCGCCGCATCCTTCAGGGACAGGTCCCGAAGGTAGCGGTTCCGTGCGTTGCCCGCCGTCACGATCCACGTGACGGCAAGCGCGACGATGACCGCAGCGGCGATGAGGATGACGAGCGTGACCGTATCCATCGGACTGCCGGTTATTTGACGAACGTAAGTTCGTTGATGATGTTGGTGGCGCCGCCGAACTTCTCGACCATCCACAGGACATAGCGGATGTCGACGCAGATGCAGCGCTGCAGGTCGGGTTCAAACATCACGTCGGAGCTCATGCTCTCCCAGTTGCCGTCGAAGGCAAGGCCGATGAGGTTGCCCCTTGCGTCGAGCACCGGTGAGCCGGAGTTGCCGCCCGTAATGTCGTTGTTGGTCAGGAAGCACGTGTGGAGCGTGCCGTCGGCATCGGCCCAGCGGCCGTAGTCGCCCGCTTCATACAGTTCCTTCACCCTGGCCGGGACGATGAATTCCGGATTGGCGGGATCCTCTTTCTCCATCACGCCCTTCAGCGTAGTGTAGTGCAGGTACTTGAGGCCGTCCTTCGGCGAATACGGCAGCACGTGGCCGTAGGTCAGGCGCATCGTGAAGTTGGCGTCGGGATACATCGCCTGGCCCTTCTGCCATTCCATCAGCGCGGCGGCATAGTCTTTCCGGGCCTGGTCGTAGGCCTTGTCCCCTTCCTGGCCGGGCGCGAAGCGGTTGCCGTAGTGCTTCATCAGCGTATTCATGATGCTTGTGACAAGTCCCGCCACCGGATCGGCTTCGAGCTGTTCCATCGAGGCTTCCTTCACCTTTCCGTAGTCGGTGAAGATCGAGTTGTCGAACAGTCCGTCCACATAGGCGGGGATGTCCATCGTGGCGAAATCCTGATCCGGAATCTGCAGGTAATCCGCCGGGTCGGCGTGCTTACGGTAGAAGTCGAGCAGCGCCACGGCCTCCTTGCGGTCGAGATCCGCGACATAGTCGCGATAGGTGCGCTGCATCCGTTCCTTGGCGGCCGCCAGGGCGGCTTCATCTTCGGCGCCGCGCTGTTTCTCGCGCAGGTACGTATTCATCAGGTTGCTGTACATGCTCACGAGCTCGATGCGGTACGGCGCTTCGGTCAGGAACGAGACGGCATTCTGGTCGGCGGCATTCTTCTGCACATACGCGTCGATCACCTCGATCGGCGTGCCATAGCGCGCCTGGCGGGCGGGATCCGCCGCAATCCAGGCTTTCAGCGCGGCTTCCTTCTCCTCTTCGCGTCCGATGATGTTCAGGTTTTCGAACGCAAGTTCCTCACCCTGCCACTTCTTCCAGCCGTTGGCGGAACCCGCATACTTGCTGGCGTATTTCAGCTGGACGGACGGATCGGCGCACATCGCCTCCCACATGATGTCCTGACGGACGGTGCGGGCGTCGATCGCGATGCGGTTGTTGGCGATCATCTGTTTCAGCTGAGAGGCCGTCTGGTAGCGCTGCGTACGGCCCGGGTAGCCCATGATCATCGCGTAGTCGTTCTCCTGCGGTCCCTTGAGCGAGATCTTCAGGCTTCTGACAGGGCGGTACGGCACGTTCTCGACGCTGTATTCGGCCGGCATGTTGTCCCTGCCGGCATAGACGCGGAACATCGAGAAGTCGCACGTATGGCGGGGCCACATCCAGTTGTCGGTCTCACCGCCGAACTTGCCCATCGTTGCCGGCGGCGCACCCACGAAGCGGATGTCGGTATAGGTCCGGTAGACAATCAGGTAATGGATGTTGTCGTTGTAGAATCCGGTGACCGTCACGCGGCAACCGGGATTCGCCTTCTCCGCTTCCGCGACCAGCTCCTTCCGGACGGCGTCGGGGTCAGCCGCCTTCCCGACGGCCTCCGTGACGTCTTCCATCGAGACCAGGAACGTGACGCTCAGTCCCGGAACGGGAATCTCCTCGGCCAGTTCCGTGGCCCAGAAACCGTCCATCAGGTAATTGTGCGCATCCGTGGAAAGGCCCTGGATGCTGCCGTACCCGCAATGGTGGTTGGTGACGATCAGGCCCATGTTGGAGATGATCTCTCCGGTACAGCCGCCGCCGAACTGCACGATGGCGTCTTTCAGCGACGACTTGTTGATGGAATAGATCTCCTGCGGGGTCAGCTTGCAGCCGGCGGCCTTCAGGTCCTTCTTGTTCATCTGCTGGATCAGGGGCAGCAGCCACATCCCTTCATCGGCGACAGCGCCGAAAGAGATGGTCAGCGCGGCCAGGATTGCAACGATTCGTTTCATAGGAGCATATCTTTCAATTTCTTTAAATAACAAAGATAATAAAAACAACTAAAAGGACGAAAGAAACGCGGCGCGTTCGGTGGACCAGGCGGCAATCTCCCACATCGCGTGGCCGCAGTACGGCACACAGTAGAAACGCTTGTTTTCCGTACCCAGGTTGTTGTAGATCGCGAAGTTGGTGTGCGGCGGGCAGGTCGCATCCTGCAGGCCGAACGACATGTACACGGGGCAATGGATGCGCGGCGCGAAGTTCTTCACGTCGAAATACGTCAGCATCCGGAACAGGTCTTCCCGGTCGATGCCTTCCGCATCGGCCTGCAAGAAGACTTCGTGGACGGGCCACCAGACGATCTTCGCATAGTCGGGATAGTCGCCCAGGAACGGCACGGCCGGCGCGATGGCCTTGATGCGGCTGTCGAGCGCGGCGGCGACACAGGTCAGCGCCCCGCCCTGGCTCTCGCCGAACGAGACGATGCGGGCGGTGTCCGCCTTGTCGAGCGAGGCCACGAAATCCACGGCCCGCTTCGCGTCGCAGAAGGCGCCCCGGTAGTAGAACGTTCCCCGGGAAGCCAGGCCGCGGTCGATCCAGCGGTCCTGTCCTTCCTTGAAGATGCCCTGGTCGCGGATACTGACCGCGAATTCGATGCGGTCGGCATCGGCATTGGGGTCGAAATAGTAGACCGGCGCACCGTAGCCCATGTACTGGATGCAAACGGGATACTTCCCTTCCGCCACGGGAATGGAGACGATGCCGCCGGATACGCCGCCGCCCCAGGACGGGTAGCGCACTTCGTAGCAGACGCGCTTTTCGTTGGAAAACTCAGGGATTTCGGCCCATTCCGGCTCAAGCGGCACTTCGTCAAGTTCAGCAAGCGTCTCCGCCCAGAACGCGTCGAAATCGGGCTGCGCATCGGGGGCGCTCACGATCGCCTCGGGCCGGACACCGATGTTCCAGCGGACGGAATCGCGCAGGCGAACCTCGTAGAATCCCGGGGCGAGCCTTCCCAGCTTCACCGTAATCGTGCTGTCATCCGCGACGGTAACGTCCCTGGAAAACACCACGTCGGGTACTTCGGCCATCAGCGAGAGGTCGGTGACCAGCTGCAGCGTGGCAGGGCCCGGCGCGGCGTCCACCTTTGTTTGGAGCGTATAAGGGGCCTTCCCCAGGAACAGCCAGCCCATGTCGGGCACCGACTGCCCGGTAGGCGCATCGTCCCACGACGCGCAGGAAGGAAGCGCCAGCAGCGCGAGCACAAAAATCCGCAGGCGCGCGGTGCGTCTGCGGATTTCATTCAGGGAAAAACGGGAACTATACATCGGCACGGGCCATTGCATCCTTGTAGTACTTCTGGTTGATGAAGACGTCCTGCTTGTACGGATTGATGTGACGCTTCTTCGACACGCAGATGATGTAGACCAGCGCGACGATGTTCGTCACGAGCGCCAGGGCGCTGATGAAGAGCATCATGTTCGGGTTGGCCGCTACGGAATCGACCGTCGTTCCGATGATTTCAGGCGTCACCGTATTGCTGGTGATTCCGGCCGTCTCATACAGCTGGCGGACGGTGTCGGCACCCTGCGGATACTGGACGGGAAGGACCGCCCAGCTGAACCACTGCTTGCCGTTCATGAAGGTCTCCTGGAAGAGCGGGAACACCTGTGCGAACATGCACCAGATGGCCAGCGTGTTGGCGCGGTTCTGGATCCAGCCGCCACGGTTCCACAGCAGGGCGGCGATGGTCGGAGCCAGCAGCAGCGCGACGCCGCAGTACCACGAGTGGGTCGGCAGGCAGTTGTACGTATAGGCGAAGTTCCAGATGTCGTAGATCACGATGTACACCCAGGTCATGTCAGGCCACAGCATATCCTGCCTGTTCTTGGAGGAATAGACGCTCCACCAGGCGGTCATGCAGAAGATGTTCAGGATGCCGGCCGTGCCGTTGAACACGTTGTGCCAGCCGCCGAAGAGCCACACGCCCTCGCTGGAGAGCCACCACTTGTTCCAGCCGTTGATGGCGGACTCGAAGTCGGAGGCGACGGCGATCAGGATGTTGATGGCCACGATGACGAACGGGAACGGCTTGAACCAGTGCTTGGCGCCGATGCCCCATTTGTACTTGATCATCATGAAGCCGATACAGCCGGTCAGGGCCGCATAGAGCTTGGCATAATGGAACCAGCCGTTCATATAGAGATGCGTCTGGTTGTTCAGGGCCCACTGCGCGCCTGTCCGTGCACCGATGGCGATGGCGACGAAGTAGATGGTCAGCAGGACCGGGATGACGAAAAACATGATGGCGCCGCCGGTCTTGGTCCGGCGCGCAAACTCATTGAGCAGAATGAGGCCCAGGAGGACGACGAGCAGCATCCCCCACTGAGCCAGGGCGTTAGCCCCATAAACTTGGAAAAACATGTTGGATAGGTTTAAGTTATTGAACTTCTATTTCCTTGATTTCTACCTCGTTGCCGCGCAGCAGCCACGTATTTTCGCTGTGGCAGTGCGGACACGTCTTCCCGTAGCGGACCGTCTCATACTCCCGCCGGCAGTCGCCGCAAAGCGTGACGGCGGGGATGGTATTGACCTTCAACGCGCTTCCCTGCAGCAGTTCCTCCTTGTCGGCGGCCCAGCGCCAGCAGTCCGTCAGGTATTCCGGCACGACCGTGGACACCTCGCCGATGTCCATCACCACGCCGGATACGTGCGATACGTGGTGCTCCGCAGCCGCCTGCTTGACGTCGCGTATGATGTAGAAGACGATGCCCAGTTCGTGCACGGCTATTTCTTCTTGTGGAACAGGATCTTGCCGGCGCGTTTGGCCATATACGGGAGGATGGCGCCGAACTTGTCTTCGGAAACGACCATCCGGCTGGCCTCGGGATGCTCGCGGAACAGGTGGATGGCGTCGAACCCGCACTTGGTCGTGCAGATGCCGCAGCCGATGCAGCGGTTTTCGTCGACCACCGAGGCGCCGCAGCCGAGGCAGCGCGCCGTCTCCTTGCGGACCTGTTCCTCCGTGAGGGTCATCGTATACTCGCGGAACGGGCCGTTCGCTGCGTCATGGCCTTCCACCTGGCGCGACCCGTTGTCGTAGGATTCCACCCGGATGTCGTCCTTGTCGAGTTCGATGAAGTCGCGGCGGTTGCGGCCGATGGTCATATGCCCGTGCTGCACGTAGCGGTGCAGGCTCTCGGCGGCCTCCTTGCCGGCGGCGATGGCGTCGATGGCGAACTTCGGGCCGGTGAACACGTCGCCGCCCACGAAGATGTCGGGCTCCGCCGTCTGGAAGGTCAGCTTGTCGGCCACGGGATAGACGCCGCGGAAGAATTCGACCTTCGTGTCCTTGAGCAGGTCTTTCAGCACCACGGTCTGGCCGATGGCGAAGATCACCCGGTCGGCGTCGAGCGTAATGCATTCGTTCTCGTCGTACAGGGGAGAGAAGCGCTTGTTCTCGTCGAACACGGACGTGCATTTCTTGAACACGATGCCCGTGACCCTGCCGTCGCCCAGCACTTCCTTCGGACCCCAGCCCGCATTGATCACCACGCCGTCTTCGCGGGCCTCGCGGCGCTCTTCCTTCGATGCGGGCATGATGTCTTCCGTTTCGAGCGAGAGCATCGTCACCGCCGAAGCGCCGCTGCGCTTCGCGACACGGGCGGCGTCGATGGCCACGTTGCCGCCGCCGACCACCACCACTTTTCCCTCGACCTTCACCTTGCCGGTGTTGGCGTCGTGCAGGAAATCGATGGCCGTCGTCGTGCCCGGGAGCGTCTCGCCGGCAATGCCGGGCAAGCGGCCGCCCTGGCAGCCGATGGCCACGTAGAAGCCCTTGTAGCCCTCTTCCCGCAGCTGCCGGATGGTGATGTCCTTCCCCACCTCCACGCCGCAGCGGATGTCCACGCCGATGGCGCGCATCACGTCGATCTCGGCGGCGATCACGTCCTTCTCCAGTTTATAGGAAGGAATGCCGTAGCGGAGCATGCCGCCCGGCTCTTCGTTCTTCTCGAACACCGTGGGCTTGTAACCCATCGTGGCCAGGTAATAGGCGCAGCTCAGGCCGGCCGGGCCGCCGCCGATGACGGCGATCTTCTCTTCCCAGCGCGCCTGTACGTTCGAGCAGATGTTCACTTCCGGGATGAAACGGTTTTCCGCATTCAGGTCCTGTTCGGCGATGAACTTCTTGACGGCGTCGATGGCGATCGGCTGGTCGATGGTCCCGCGGGTGCAGGCGTCCTCGCAGCGGCGGTTGCAGATGCGTCCGCACACGGCCGGGAACGGATTCTCCCGCTTGATGAGTTCGAGCGCCTCCCGGTATTTCCCTTCGGCCGCTTTCTTCAGGTAGCCCTGTACCGCGATGTGCGCCGGGCAGGCGGTCTTGCAGGGCGACGTGCCGGTGGGATAGCAGTTGATGCGGTTGCGGTCGCGGTAGTCTTCATTCCATTTGTGTTTGCCCCACTTCGCCGCGTCGGGGAGTTCCTGTTTGGGATAAGTCTGTTCCCCGTGCTTGGTGCAGAGCTTCTGGCCGAGCTTCACGGCGCCGGCCGGGCAGTATTCCACGCAGCGGCCGCAGGCCACGCAGCTGGCCGGATCGACGCGGGCGACATAGGCGCTGCGCGAAAGGTTTGGCGTATTGAACAGCTGCGAAGTACGCAGCGCATTGCATATCTTGACGTTGCAGTTGCAGATGGCGAATATCTTCCCCTCGCCGTCGATGTTGGTCACCTGATGGACGAAGCCGTGGTCCTCGGCCTTGCGGAGAATCGCCATCGCCTCGTCGTAGGTAATGTAGTGGCCGCGGCCGGTCTCGGCCAGATAGTCGGCCATGTCGCCCACGCCGATGCACCAGTCGCGGTAGTCGTCGGCACACCCCTCGTCCAGTTTCTTGCGCCCGTACCGGCAGGAGCAGATCCCGACGCCCAGATGCCCTTCATAGCGTTTGAGCCAATAGGAAATATGCTCGATGTCCACGGACCGGTTCTCCATGCTGATGGCCTTTTCCACCGGAATCACGTGCATGCCGATGCCGGCCCCGCCCATCGGGACCATCGGCGTGATCTTCTCGAGCGGCAGGAACGTCATCCGTTCGAAGAACATCGCCAGTTCCGGATGGCGGTCCATCAGTTCCACGTTCATATTGGTATACTCCGCACTTCCCGGCACGAACATCGGAACCCAGTAAATGCGGTCCTCGCGACGGAACGTGGCATCCGCCGCCGGACCGTCTTTCGTATACCTGTCGCCATAATCATACTCAAGCATCCCGAAGAAGGCGAGTTTGTCGAGCAGGTCGTCGAACGACTTGTCGTCGGGCGTATAGTGCTTTTCGGCATTCCATTGATGCAGCAGCGCATACGGACGGTGCTCACGGACTTTCAGGAAATTCTTCGGGAGCATGTCCAGCAGCAGGTCGAGCGAGGCCTCGCGGGTCTGCGCGTCCATCTCATCCTCGAAGATGCAGGCCAGGCCCCAGTATTCCGGGGCGTCGGTCGTCATCTTGATCTTTCCCGGAACCCGGTCCGTCACGTGACGGACGAACTTGAGAAGTTTCGGATTCGGATTTTTGTCGCCCTTGTGCTTGGGGACGAACTTGGTTGACATCTCAGGCATATCGCAAGGTAATCATTGGTTTTCTTTCCAGGCTTTGACTTCTTCCAGGAGCCACCCGGCGAACGCGTCCACGCCTTCGCCGGTACGCGCGCAGAGCGGAATCACCCGGGCGGCGGGGTTGCGCATCCGGACGTGTTCCCGGCACTTGTCCAGGTCGAAGTCGAAATACGGCAGCACGTCGGTCTTGTTGACGACCACCACGTCGCAGACGGAGAACATCAGGGGATATTTCAGCGGCTTGTCGTCGCCTTCCGGAACGGAGAGGATCATCGCGTTGCGGACGGCGCCGGTATCGAACTCCGCCGGGCAGACCAGGTTGCCTACGTTCTCCAGGACCACCAGGTCGAACGTGTCGGGCGGCAGGTTCTCGAGGCCCTGCCGGGTCATCTCCGCGTCCAGATGACACATTCCGCCCGTATGGAGCTGGATGGACGGGACGCCGGTGGCTTCCCGGATCCTGACGGCATCGACGTCGCTGTCGATGTCGGCCTCCATCACGGCCACGCGGATCTTGTCCTTGAGGCGGTTGATCGTCTGGATGAGCGTCGTGGTCTTTCCGCTTCCGGGCGAAGACATCAGGTTGAGCAGATACACGCCCTTGCGCTTGAGTTCCTTCCTAAGGTCGTCGGCATCCTTTTCGTTGTCGGCAAAGATGCTTTTCTTGATTTCGATCACTTTGACTTCGTCCATCGTGCGGTTTTCCGGCAAATTTCTTGCAATTTACACAGGATGAAGCATTTTTCCAAATTTCGCGAAAAGTTTCATCGCCTGCCATTATTTTCCGTAATTTTGTTTGTCATTCTTCGATGCAATGCAGTGCCTGGCTGACGAACTGAAAGAGAGAGGAACCCTCGGCGACGAAGGTCTGAGGACGCTGTTGGAAAGCGAAGACCCGCTGCTGGAACAGCGTCTGCTCGCCAATGCGCGCGAAGTCACCGACAGGACCTTCGGCCGGAATGTCTGGCTGCGGGCCCTGATCGAATGGACCAACGTGTGCCGGAACGACTGCCTGTACTGCGGCATACGCCGGAGCAACGCGGCCGTGGCGCGCTACACGCTGAGCCGCACGGAAATCCTCTCCTGCTGTGCGCAGGCCTGGCAGGCGGGCGTGCATACCTTCGTCCTCCAGGGCGGAGAGCATCCTGCCGGCGTCGAGGCGCTGATGGACACCGTGGCTGAAATCCGCGCCGCCTGGCCGGATGCTGCCATCACCCTTTCGCTGGGCGAACTCGCCCCCGAAACCTATGCCCTGCTCCGCCGCAGCGGCGCCGACCGCTACCTGCTCCGGCACGAGACGGCCGACGCGGCGCACTACGCCCGGCTGCATCCGAAGCCGCAGACGCTCGAAAACCGGCTCGCCTGCCTCCGCGTCCTGCGCGAGACGGGTTTCCAGACCGGGACCGGGATGATGGTCGGCAGTCCTTACCAGACGACGGACCACCTGATCGCGGACCTGCGGTTCATCGAGCGCTTCCGGCCCGAGATGATCGGCATCGGCCCGTTCATCCCGCAGCGCGACACGCCGTTCCGCGACTTCCCGGCCGGCAGCGCCCGGCTGACGGTCCGGCTCATCGCCCTGCTCCGCCTGATGCATCCCGACGCGCTGATTCCTTCCACCACGGCCCTTTCCGTCCTGTCTCCCGACGGACGGATGTCCGGCATCCGGGCCGGCGCCAACGTCGTGATGCCCGATTTCACCCCGTCCGCCCAACGGGCGGAATATCGCCTGTACGAGGGAAAGAACGCCGCCTGGACCGAAACCGTCGCCAACCTGCAGACGCTCCGGGAAGAACTTGCCCGCGAAGGATACGCCATCGCCTCCGGACGCGGCGATTCCCCACGAACCATTCAACCTGTAACCCAATAGCCATGTATAATCCATTATCCACCCACGCCGATGAGTTCATCGACCACGCCGAAATCCTCGAAACGCTCGAAGAGGCCGCCCGGGAAAGCGGCAACCGGCAGCGCGTCCGCGACATCCTTGAAAAGGCGGCCCGCTGCAAGGGCCTCACGCACCGCGAAGCGGCCATCCTGATGGACTGCAACGACCCGGAGCTCGAAGCGGAAATCTTCAAGCTCGCCCGGGAAATCAAGCAGCGCTTCTACGGAAACCGCATCGTGCTGTTCGCACCGCTCTATCTGTCGAACTGGTGCATCAACGGCTGCGTATACTGTCCCTACCACGCCAAGAACAAAACCCTGCCGCGCAAGAAACTCTCCCAGGAGGAAATCGCGGAGGAAGTGCGCGCCCTGATCCGCATCGGGCACAAGCGGCTGGCCGTGGAAGCCGGCGAGGACCCGGTCCACAATCCGCTGGAATACATCCTCGATTCGATCAAGACCATTTATTCCATAAAGGAAGGCGGCAATTCCATCCGCCGGGTGAACGTCAACATCGCCGCCACCACGGTCGAAGCCTACCGCAGGCTCCGGCAGGCGGGCATCGGCACGTACATCCTCTTCCAGGAAACCTATAACCGCGCGGAATACCAGCGGCTCCATCCGACCGGCCCCAAGAGCGACTATGCCTGGCACACCGAAGCGATGGACCGGGCCCAGGAAGGCGGCTGCGACGACGTCGGCATCGGTGTCCTGTTCGGTCTCGGCGGCTACCGGTACGAACTGGCCGGCCTGCTGATGCACGCCGAGCACCTGGAAGCGCGCTTCGGCGTGGGACCGCACACCATCAGCATGCCGCGCATCTGTCCGGCCGACGACGTGTCGCTCGACAGCTTCCCCGACGCGCTGCCTGACGCCATCTTCCGCAAGCTCGTGGCCGTGCTCCGCGTGGCCGTCCCCTACACCGGCATGATCATCTCCACCCGTGAATCCGCCCGGATGCGGGCCCAGCTCATCGACTGCGGCGTGTCGCAGATCAGCGGCGGCTCGCGCACCAGCGTGGGCGGCTATACCACCGAAGAGCGCCACGACGAAACGGCGCAGTTCGACGTATCGGACACGCGTCCGCTCGACGAAGTCGTCCGCTGGCTCCTCGAAACCGGCCACATCCCGAGCTTCTGCACGGCCTGCTACCGGGAAGGACGCACCGGCGACCGCTTCATGTCCCTGTGCAAGAGCGGCAAGATCAGCCTGTGCTGCACGCCCAACGCGCTGATGACCCTGAAGGAATACCTGATGGACTACGCCTCGCCAGAGACCCGCACGACGGGCGAAAGACTGATCGCCGAGAGTCTGTCGGACATTCCGGAAGGACGGGTGCGCGAAAAGACCGTGGAACGGCTGCAGCGCATCGAGGCCGGGGAACGGGATTTCCGCTTCTGACATGGAACGCCTTCACATCGCCTTCTTCGGCCCGACGAACAGCGGGAAATCCACGCTCGTCAACGCCATCGCCGGACAGCAGGTCTCGCTGGTGAGCGCCGTCCCGGGCACGACCACCGACCCGGTGCGCAAACCCATCGAGATTCCCGGCCTTGGCCCCTGTGTCCTGATCGATACGGCCGGACTCGACGATACCGGCATCCTCGGCGCCGAACGCCATCGCCTCACCCACGCCGTCCTCGACGAGACCGACATCGCCGTCGTGCTCCTGACGTCCCAAAAGGAGGGACGTCAGCGCCAAAAAACGGTCGATAATGCGTCTGACATCCCAGATATTGGGACGTTAGCGTCACAGGCCGGCATTCCCGTCATCGAATACACGCGCGGCGAGAGCATCGAATCCCTGATCCGGCGCATCCAGGAAGTCCGACCCTTGGAAGAAGAGCATTATCTGACGGGCGGTCTCGTGGCCGAGGGCGACACCGTCCTGCTGGTGATGCCGCAGGACAGCGAAGCTCCCAAAGGGCGGCTTATCCTGCCACAGGTGCAGGTCATCCGGGAACTGCTCGACCGCCGCTGCAACGCCCTTTGCTGCACGCCGCAGTCGCTTGCCTCCGCCATCGCCGGCCTGCAGGCACGTCCCGCCCTGGTCATCACCGATTCACAGGTCTTCGGCTTCGTCAACGCCGCCATTCCGGGCGACTGGCCCCTTACCTCGTTTTCCGTGCTGCTGGCGGCTGCCAAGGGAGACACGCGCGTCTTCGTGGAAGGCGCACGCGCCATCAGCCGGCTTACCGCCGGTTCCCGCGTCCTGATTGCGGAGGCCTGCACCCACGTGCCCGACACGGAAGACATCGGTCGCGTGAAAATCCCTGCCCTGCTGCGCCAGCGCTGCGGCGCGCTCACCGTCGACGTTTCCGCCGGGAACGACTTTCCCGACGACCTGACGCCCTACGACCTGGTCATCCATTGCGGCGCCTGCGTCGCCGGCCGCCGCGTGGTCCGTGCCAGAACGAGAAAGGCACTCCTCAGCGGAGTGCCTATCACGAATTATGGAATCGCCCTGGCATTTCTGCAGGGCATCCTGGACCGGATCGTTATGCCTGATTCTCGAAATCAGAAACAATCTTCTTGATATCCGCCGGATTCAGACGGCCGTACACCTTTTCCCCGATGGTCGCCACCGGAGCCAGGCCGCACGCACCCACACAACGCAGGCAGTCAAGCGAGAACTTGCCGTCGGGGGTCGTCTGGCCGACCTCGATGCCGAGCACACGCTTGAACTCTTCCAGCAGCTTGTCGGCGCCGCGCACATAGCAGGCGGTTCCCAGACAGACGGAAATCGGATACTTTCCCTTGGGCGTCATCGTGAAGAACGAATAGAACGTCACTACGCCGTACACCTTCGATGCGGGAATGCCGAGTTTCGTAGCGACGATGCGCTGCACCGGCTCGGGCAGGTAGCCCAGCTGCGCCTGGCATTCATGCAGGATGGCGATCAGTTCGCCCGGATTGTTGTTGAACTTTTCGCAGACCTCCTCTACCTGGCGGACGGCCTCGCAGGATAATTTCATCTCACTCATGACTACTGGATCTGTTTGTTGAAGTAATGTGTGTGAAGCAGTTCTTCGGAACGCTCGCTCAGCGGCTCGCCCAGGAACTCCTCATACAGCTTGATGATGTCGGGGTTCTTGTGGCTCTTGCGGATCGCCTTGCCCTCATCTTCGCGGTAAATGGCGTCGCGGCGTGCGTTGAGGATATCGATATTGCCGTGGTGGTAGGGTTGTCCGGCACCGCCGATGCAGCCGCCGGGGCAGGCCATCACTTCCACGACGTGGTAGTCGAGTTCGCCCTTGCGCAGGCGGTCCATCAGGATGCGCGCATTGCTGAGCGTATGGGCCACGCAGACCTTGAGCGGGAAACCGTCGATGTCGATGACCGCCTCCTTGATGCCTTCGAAGCCGCGTACCTGGGTGAATTCCAGTTTCGGGAGTTCCTTGCCGGTATAGACCTCATAGACCGTACGGAGGGCCGCCTCCATCACGCCGCCGGTCGCGCCGAAGATGGCGCCGGCGCCGGACGATTCGCCCATCGGCGTATCGAAGTCGCTGTCGGGCAGTTCGGCGAACTTGATGTTGGCGCGCTTGATGAGACGGGCCAGCTCACGGGTGGAAATCGAGTAGTCCACATCCGGGCTGCCGTCCACCGAGAACTCTTCGCGTTCGCACTCGTACTTCTTGGCAAGGCACGGCATGATGGAGACCACCACCACCTTGCTGCGGTCGATGCCGCGCTTTTCACACCACCAGGTCTTGGCGATGGCGCCGAACATCTGGCCGGGCGACTTGGCCGATGAAGGATAATCCAGCAGGTCGGGATAGTTGTGCTCGAAGAAGTTGACCCACGCCGGGCAGCACGAAGTCATGATGGGGAGTTTCACGTCCTTGTCGCCGGCGAGGAACGCCTTCAGGCGCTTGAGGATCTCGGCGCCTTCTTCCATGATGGTCAGGTCGGCGGCGAAATCGGTGTCGAACACCTTCGTGAAGCCCAGGTAACGCAGGGCCGTGGCCAGCTTGCCCGTCACGATCGTGCCGGGCGCCATGCCGAACTCTTCGCCGAGTGCCACGCGGACGGCAGGCGCCGGCTGCGCGATGACGATCTTGTTCGGGTTGTTGAGGTCTTCCAGCAGACGGTCGGTGTTGTCACGCTCGGTCAGCGCACCGGTCGGGCAGACCGCCACGCACTGGCCGCAATACGTACAGTCCGTATCCTTGAACATACGGTCGAACGTCGGGGCGATGGTGGTGTCGAAACCGCGGCGGACGGCGCCCAGCACACCCACCGACTGCACGTTGTTGCAGACGCTCTCGCAGCGGCGGCAGAGGATGCATTTGTCCATGTTGCGCGTGATGGCGGCCGTAACCTCCTTCTTGCGGGCGGACTGCTCGCCGCCCTTGAACGGCATCTCGCGGATATTGAACCGCATCACCAGACGCTGCAGTTCGCAGTCGCTGCACTTGGGGCAGGTAAGGCAGTCGTTGGGATGGTCGGAGAGCATAAGCTCGGCGATGGTTTTGCGGGCACGGACCACACGGGCCGAGTTTGTCCACACCACCATGCCTTCGGTACACATCGTGGCGCAGGAAGGGGCCAGGTTGCGGCGGCCCTCCACCTCCACCACGCAGATGCGGCAGGATGCGGGGTTGTTCTTCACGCAAGTGCCTTTCAAGTCGATGTGGCAGAGCGTGGGGATGGCGATGCCGACCGATTTAGCAGCATCGAGGATGGTTGTTCCCGGCGCAACTTTCACCGGGAGTTTGTCTATGGTAAGATTGATCTTTTTTTCCATTTCCTTCTTATGCTTCTAGATTACGGAGATGGCACCGAAATGGCAGCGCGACAGGCACATGCCGCAACGGATGCAGACATACGGATTGATGACGTGCGGCTTGCGGCTCTCGCCCATGATGGCCTGCGCGGGGCAGGACTTGAGGCAGGCCGAGCAGCCCTTGCAGCGCTGCGGGTCGATGGTATAGGTAAGCAGCGCCTTGCACTTCTTCGCACGGCACTTGTGGGCGCGCACGTGCTCCACGTATTCGTCGCGGAAATTGGCGAGCGTCGAGAGCACCGGGTTCGGCGAAGTCTGTCCGAGACCGCAGAGGGCGGAGTCCTTGATGACCGTCGCCAGTTCCTGGAGCTTGTCGAGGTCGGCCATTTCACCCTTGCCTTCGGTGATGCGGGTCAGGATCTCGAGCATGCGCTTGTTGCCGATGCGGCAGGGCGTGCACTTGCCGCACGACTCGCCCACCGTGAATTCGAGATAGAACTTGGCGACCGACACCATGCAGTCGTCCTCGTCCATCACGATCATGCCGCCGGAGCCCATCATCGAACCGGCAGCCGTCAGGCTCTCATAGTCGATGGGGATGTCGAGGTGCTTCTCGGTGAGGCAGCCGCCCGACGGCCCGCCCGTCTGCACGGCCTTGAACTTCTTGCCGTTCTTCACGCCGCCGCCGATGTCGTAGATGATCTCGCGGAGCGTCGTGCCCATCGGGACCTCGATCAGGCCCACGTTGTTGATCTTGCCGGCGAGGGCGAAGACCTTCGTGCCCTTCGACTTCTCGGTACCGATCGAGGAGAACCACTTCGGACCGCGCGTCAGGATGACGGGGATGTTGGCCAGGGTCTCCACGTTGTTCACGTTGGTCGGATGGCCGAAATAACCGGCTTCGGCCGGGAACGGCGGCTTGAGCGTAGGCTCGCCGCGCTTGCCTTCCATCGAGTGGATGAGCGCCGTCTCCTCGCCGCAGACGAAGGCGCCTGCGCCGTAACGGATCTCGATGTCGAAATCGAAGCCCGATCCGAGGATGTTCTTGCCGAGCAGGCCGTATTCACGCGCCTGGGCGATGGCGATCCGCAGGCGTTCCACGGCGAGCGGATACTCGGCGCGGATGTAGATGAGACCGTGGTGCGCCTCGATGCAGTAACCGCAGATGGTCATCGCCTCGACGATCGAGTTGGGGTCGCCTTCCATGATGGAACGGTCCATGAAAGCGCCCGGGTCGCCTTCGTCGGCGTTGCACACGACGTACTTGTCCTTCGCCTTGAACTTCCGGGCGATCTCCCACTTCGTGCCGGTCGGGAAACCGGCGCCGCCGCGGCCGCGCAGGCCGGAGGCCTTGATGTCGTCGAGCACCTCCTGGCTGTCGCGCTGCAGGCTCTCGGCGAGGGCCCGGTAGCCGTAGCGTCCGATGTACTCGTCGATGTCTTCCGGATTGATGACACCGCAGTTTCGGAGCGCGACGCGCATCTGCTTGCGGTAGAAGTTCATGTGCTTGGAGTCGCTGATGTGCCGGCCGTTGCCGGGATCAAGGTACAGGAGGCGTTCTACCTTGTTGCCGCCGATGATGTGGCTGGTGACGATCTCCTCCACGTCCGCGGGACGGACCGAGGTGTAGAACGTGTTGTCGGGCATGATCTTGACGATCGGGCCCTTCTCGCAGAATCCGAAGCAGCCGGTCACGATCACGTCCACCTTGTCGGTGATTCCGTGAGCCTGGAGCGACGCATGGAAATTCTCTACGATCTTTGCGCTTTCAGAAGCCTTGCATCCCGTACCGCCGCAGCACAGGATCTGGATATGCGGGGTCCCCTGCTCCAGACCGCTGGTCTTCATCGCACCGGTTCGTTTGCTCGTCTCCCTGACGGACAGCGCTTTGGCCGCTTTCCGCCGGATGCCGTCGAGGGCATCTGCCGATTTGATCTTCATTATTTGTTTATGACAGTTAAGTTTTTTGGTAATGATACTTAAGTATAAGTCCACAAAAATACATAAAATAGTGTAAATTCCTTACTTTTACCATACAATTTTTAAAGAAAAACCTATCTTTGTAGCATCATGTGGAAAAAACCCCATAACTGGCTCATCGCGGCCGCCGCGCTGCTGGTCGTCGCGCTGCTCGGAATGGACGTGTGCCACGCCGTCAATCCCGAGACGGGACAGCACTACGCCGTCCGGTTCGCAGACCGGCTGATCTACATCGTGTTCATCGTCCTTTCGTTCATCATTTCCGACGTCACGCTGCTGTCGGCGAAAAAGCCGTTCTACCAGGTCTTCCTGGCCATCACCAACGCCATCGTGCTGCTGGGCTTCCAGATTTGGATCCTGGTGGATTTCTTTACCACGAAACTCCAGACCGGACTGCGGATGTCATCGGTCTACACCCTGTCCGTCGGCGCCGTCTTCCCGCTGGTCGCCATCATCCTGCTCGTGCTCGCCGTGCGCCGGGCCGCCGACGAAGGCACCGCCCAGCGCATCGCGCAGGCATTCGCCCGCCAGCAGGGGAAAAAGCAGTAACGCCTGCCCGGTCAGTTGTCGGCGCAGAGGCGGTTGATGAAGTGGAAGATGACCTGGGTCCGCTTGCGCAGCAGCGGGAAATCGATGATGTCGGGCGTGTCGGTCTTCTTGTAGGTATGCTGGTGGAACGCCGAAGTGAAGAGGACGGCGGGAATGCCGGCACGGGCGAACGGGTGCTGGTCGCCGCTCTCGTACATCATCTTCGAAAAGCGGCTGCTCCCGTAGAACGTCAGGTCGAGGTCCAGCTTGTAGAAAGCCCGTCTGCAGATATAGGACATATAGCCCCGGTAAGGCTCGGGCAGCGTGTTCTCGCCGAGCATGAACAGGTACTCCCGGTTTTTATGGGGCGGCACCAGGTCGGTGCCGAGCATATCCAGATTGACCATCGCCTTGATCCGGTCGCGCGGAACGGACAGGTGCCGGACGAAGTAGCGGCTGCCGGCCAGGTCGAGTTCCTTGCCGTCGAAGGCCACGAAGAGCAGGTTCTTGCGCGGTCCGTTTCCGTCGGCCTTCATGGCCGCGAACATCCGGGCGAGCGAAAGCAGCGCGGTCACGCCCGAGGCATTGTCGTCCGCCCCGGGATAGATGCTGCTGCCCAGCCGGCCGAGATGGTCGTAGTGGGCCCCGATGACGATGTATTCGTCCGTGGGTTCCGTGGCGGGCAGCAGCCCCACCACGTTGCGGATGGCGATGCTGTCGTTGTACTTGAAACTCTGCGTGTAGGTCCAGTTCCAGGGCTTGAGGCCGATGGCGCGGAACTTTCTGATGAGATAGTGCTCGGCCAGCACCTTCCCCGCCGATCCCGATGCACGGCCCTCCGTCAGCTCGTGGGTCAGGCAGTCCATCATCTGCCGCTGCTCGTCGACACCCACGAGATTCTCGTAAGTACGCAGGGCCCGGGACTGGGCGTACGTCCCCGTACAGACGAGAAAGGCCGCCAGGACGGACAGGATGGCACAACTTTTCCGCATTTCGTTTCAAATGAATCGCAAAAATAGTAATTTTGCAAAGATGTTCAAAAAGGGGCTCACATTCCTGCTGCTGGCTGTCGTCTCGATCGGGACGGCCTTCGCCCAGTACGACCTCGACCACTTTTACTACAACGGCCGGCAGGCGCTCATCGACGGCAAGTACGCCCAGGCCATCGAAAGTTTCAACATCCTGTCGCATCTCGACAGCACCGTCTACGAAGCCTACTTCTTCCGCGGCATCGCCAAGTACAACCTGGGCGACTTCGTGGGGGCGCAGCGCGACTTCGACCGGACCCTGCATTTCAATCCGATCTACACCCCCGCCTACCACTACCGCGCCATCACGCTGAGCCGCATCGGAAAGTACGACCAGGCCCTCAGGGACCTGGAGGAGGCGGTGGACCTGCGTCCCAGCTACACCGGCCTCTACTTCAGCCGCGGCGTCACCTATTTCCTGTCGCAGCAGTTCGACAAGGCCATCAAGGACTTCAACATCTTCATCCGCAAGATGCCCCGGGAAGGCGACGCCTACCTCAACCGGGGCGCCTGCTATCTCTATCTGAACGATACGGTGCAGGCCCTGAACGACTACAACAAGGCCATCTCGCTCAACCGGTTCGACCCGGAGGGCTACGTGCGCCGCGCGCGTGTCTACGCGATGCAGGAACGGACCGACGAGGCCATCGAAGACCTCGACGTGGCCCTGCGCCTGGACAGCACCAACACCTACGCGTTCTTCAACCGGGCGATCCTCAAATACGACAGGCGGGACATCGCCGGCGCCCTCGCCGACCTGGACCGGGTGCTCGACGAAGAACCCGGCAACGCGCTGACGCTCTACAACCGGGCGCTCATCTACGCCCAGGTGGGCGACTACCGCGCCGCGCTCGACGACTACGACCGCGTGCTCAACATCAACCCCAACAACGTGCTTGCCTATTTCAACCGGGCCGCCGTGTTCCTGGAGCTGGGGCGCTACCGCGAAGCGATGGACGACTATTCGCAGGCCATCAACCTCTACCCCGATTTCGCCAAGGCCTACATGAACCGTTCGTATGCCAAGAGCCAGCTCGGGCAGTTCACGTCGGCCAAGCAGGATTACGACATCGCGCAGCGCAAGGTGCGGGAGTACCAGGCCAAGACCGCCGATTCGACCGGCCACGCCGCCTTCGCCGACACCGCGCGGAAATACGACCGGCTGCTGGCCCTTGACGCCGAATTCGCGAAGAAGGACTTCGACAACGAACTCCTGCAGTACCGTGACGTGGACATCCGGCTCAAGCCGCTGTACAAGGTACAGCCGGCCGACAGCGTCAGCGGCTTCTCCTCCATCGCCCACAAGTTCGACGACGCGGTGCTCGACGCGTTCATCGCCCGCAGCCCGCTGGCCGTCAAGTTCAGCGCGGCCGCCAAGGAGCCCCTACGCAACGCAGGCCGTACCCGCGAGATGGTGGACCGTTCCGTCCGGGCCAGCCGCAGCAGCGACAACCTTTTCGCCAAGGCGCTCGTCGAAGCGGAGAACAACCAGTTCAACACCGCCCTCGTGTGCTACGACGAAGCCATCGAGAAATCGCCGGAGACCTTCTTCTTCTACATCAACCGCGGCGCCCTGCAGGCCGAGATGATCGACTTCATCGCCTCGATGGAGAACAACGTGCAGGTGCTGACGCTCGACAATGCGAAGACCGTCCGGACCCGCGTCCAGGACCAGGTGACGCGCAGCTACGACTACACTTCCGCCATCCACGACATGACGCGGGCGGCCGAACTCAATCCGGAATTCCCGTTCACCTACTACAACCTGGGCAACCTCTACTGCCTGTCGAACGACCTCCCCGAGGCCATCGTGCAATACAGCCGGGCCATCGACCTGTACCCCTACATCGGAGAGGCGTTCTACAACCGCGGGCTCGTGCTGATCTATCTGAAAGACAAGGAAAAAGGATGCATCGACCTGAGCACGGCCGGCGAACTCGGCATCCAGGACGCGTATGGCGTCATCAAGAAATATTGCAAAACCGAAGACGATTTATAACCTAATTCTCTTTCCGCTATGTGGCTTTGGGCTGCGGTTGGATCCGCGATTCTGCTCGGTATCTACGACGTATTCAAGAAACAGGCTTCGACCCGTAACGACGTCCTTCACATCCTCTTCTATGCAACGGCCATTTCGACCTGCTTTTTCATCCCGCTGATGCTTTCCTCGATCTTCGGGTGGGGCTGGGCCGACGGAACCGTGTTCGAAGTCCCGCGCGGGACGCTGAACGAGCACCTGCTGGTCTTCCTCAAGTCGATCATCGTGTCGATCTCCTGGATCACCGGCCTGATGGGCCTCAAGAACCTGCCCATCACCACGGCCGGCACGATCAAGGCGTCGCGCCCGGTGTTCGTGCTGATCGGGTCGATCCTGATCTTCGGCGAACGCCTGAACCTGTGGCAGTGGGTAGCCATCCTCATCGCGATGTTCGCGCTCTGGCTGCTGGGCCGCACGAGCAAGAAGGAAGGCGTGGACTTCGCCCGCAACAAATGGATCTTCTGCATGTGGATCGCCGTCATCAGCGGCGTCATCAGCGCCTTGATGGACAAGCACCTGATGGCATCGATGAAACCGATGTTCGTGCAGAGCTGGTGCAATTTCTACATCGCGCTGATCATCGGGGCGATCCTGGTCTTCGGACGGCTGGCCAAAAGCCGATTCTATTCGGAATTCCGCTTCGACTGGGCCATCCTGCTCATCGCGGTCTTCATCACGATGTCGGACTTCCTGTATTTCCTGTCGCTCTACAGTTCCGGTTCGATGCTCTCGGTCGTATCGATGCTGCGCCGCAGTTCGGTGATCATCACCTTCATCTGCGGAGCCCTCTTCTTCAAGGAGAAGCACCTGCGCTCGAAGGGCCTCGCCCTGCTGATCCTGCTGGTCGGCATGGCGATCCTGGTGTTCAGTTCCCGGTAGCGCAGTACACCGTGTCGTTGAACAAGCCGATGCGCGACAGCGTCGGACAGGCGAGCGCGTCGTCGATCACCACGCGCACGGCCAGGGCGGTGACGTCCGGCGTCAGGACGATGCGTTTGTAGCCGACGGTCGTCTCGCGGGCGATTTCCCGCCACGTTCCGTCGGCGTCGAGCGCATCGACGTGGAAGGCGCTGATCCGCTGTCCGAGGGGAATGTACTCCTGCAGGAGGACGCGGTTGAACGTGCGGGGCGTGTCGAACGAGAGCGTCAGTTTTCCCCGGACCATGCCGTCGGGCTGCGCCCAGTAGCGGCCGTAGTCGTCAGCCAGCACATTCGCGGCTTCGAAGCCCGCTCCGCGCGAAGGGCCCGTGACGGTGGCGCCGGCCGCCAGGTCGACGGCGAAGACCGTATCGAGCGCCGCGCGGAATTCCATCAGGCGCAGCGAGTCGACCGGGTCGAGGCGGCCGCGGGTATCCGGCGGCACGTTGAGCAGCAGCAGCGCGTTGCGGCCGACGGTTTCATAATAGATCTTCAGCAGTTCCTGGACGCTTTTCACCTTTTCCGTTTCGGACGCACGCCAGAACCAGCCGGGACGGATGGAAACGTCCGCCTCGGCGGCGGCCCAATGCGGGGCGCCCGGCGTTCCGCCGTTCAGCACGGCCGTCTGGGGACTGCCAGCACCCGGCTCGAAGCCTTCCACCCGCAGCGTGGACCAGTTGCTCCGCCCCGCCGCTCCCTGCTCGTTCCCGACCCAGCGGCAATCGGGCCCGACATCGCTGAAGCGCACGGCATCGGGCTGCAGGCGACGGACCGTATCGAAGAAGCGAGGCCAGTCATAAACCTGCTTCTTGCCGTCGGGGCCTTCGCCGCACGCGCCGTCGAACCATTGTTCGAACACGGGGCCGTACGTACCGTCCAGCACGCTTTCCAGCGTCCGGACGAACGCGTCGTTATATTCGGGGGAACCATAGCGGGGATCATTCCTGTCCCACGGGGAAATGTAGATGCCGAAGCGAATGCCTTCGGCGGCGCAGGCGTCGGAGAGTTCCCGCAGCACGTCGCCCTGCCCGTCACGCCACCGGCTGTGCGCCACGGTGTGCCGGCTCTCGGGAGAAGGCCACAGACAGAAGCCGTCGTGGTGCTTTGCGGTGACGATGATGCCCTGGAATCCGGCGGCGCGGGCCGTGGCCGCCCACTGCCGGCAGTCGAGGTCCGCAGGGTTGAAACTGTCTTCCGGCTCGGTGCCGTCGCCCCATTCGGCACCGGTGAACGTATTGGGGCCGAAATGGCAGAACAGGTTCATCTCCATCTGCTGCCAGGCCACCTGCTGCGGCGTGGGGCAGGCGCCGAACGGCGCCGGTGGATGCGGGGCGCAGGAAACCGCGGCCAGCAGGCAGGCCAGGACGGCGGTCAACGACAGGTAAGGCGGACGATGCATATCAGGGCGTATAGGTTAGGATGGTTTCACAACGGATATCTTCGGAAGAGGCGCCCGCCTGGATGCGGAACGTACCGGGTTCGACGACGGTATTTCCGGCCGCGTCGACCAGTTCGAGGGAATGGCGTCCGACCGGAACCGTCACGGTACGGGTCTCCCCTGCCGGGATGGCGACGCGCGCGAAACCGCAGAGCTGTTTGCGCGGCCGCACGGTCGAGGCGACTTCGTCGATCACATAGAACTGGACGACTTCCTCGCCGTCGCGACCGCCCGTGTTCGTCACATCGACGCGGGCGACGACATTCTCCAAACGGCCTACGCGCGGCAGGACCATTCCGGACCCGGCGGGGGCGCCGGGGTCCGGAAGAACCTGCCGCTCCACCAGGCTTGCGCACGATTCCGGATCGTCGATCTCAACCCGAAGGTTGGCGTATGAGAATGTAGTATAAGACAGGCCGTAGCCGAACGGATACAGCGGCGAGGCGGGTTCTTCCACGTAGTCGTGGCCGGCGGGGATGCGCTGGTTGTAATACACCGGCAGCTGGCCCGCATCGCGGGGAACGCTCACCGGCAGCCGGCCGGCCGGATTCCAGTCGCCGAAAAGGACGTCGGCCAGCGCCGTACCGCCCTGCTCGCCCGGGTACCAGAGCGTCAGCAACGCATCGGCGTTTTCCTTCGCCCAGCGCTTGTCGAGCGGACGGCCTTCGACATAGACCACCACCAGCGGCTTGCCGGCAGCCTTCAGCGCTTTCAGCAGCGACGGCTGCAGGCCCGGAAGGTCGAGGGAACTCCGGTCGAATCCTTCGCCGGACTCCATGTCGCTGACCGTGGCCGCATCGGTCACGGCCGCGCCCGTATCTTCGTAGGAAGTGCGGAAATCGCGCGCCGAGGAACCGCCGACCACCGCCACCACCACGTCGGCGGCGCGGGCGGCACGTACCGCTTCGGCAATGCCGTCGGCCTGCGTGTCGCGGACGGCACACCCTTTCGCATAGCTCACCTTCGCACCGCGCGCCCGGAGACCGTCCAGCATCGTGACGACCTTTCCTTCGGACTGCGGCGCCGTATAGTCGCCCAACTGGTTGTAAGCATTGTCGGCATTCGGCCCCACCAGGGCGATGCGCGTATCCGGTTTCAGGGGAAGGATGCCGTTGTTTTCGAGCAACGTCACGCCCGCACGTGCCGCGGCAAGCGCCGTCGCAAGGTGCGCCGGTGAATGGACGGCCGAATCGGCTGCCCGGGCGTCGGCGACCGGACGGTCAAACAGGCCCGCAGCGAATTTCCGGGTCAGGACGCGGCGTACGGCCCGGTCAACCCATTTTTCCGGGATGCGACCGTCGCGGACAGACTGGACCAGCAGCGGATAGCATCCGGCGCCCAGGTCGATGTCCACGCCCGCTTTCAGGGCCAGTTCGGCAGCCTCCTGCCGGTCGGCGGCAATGTGGTGTGTCGTAGCCAGCCCGTCGATGCTGCCCAGGTCGGAGATGACCAGGCCGTCGAAGCCCCACGCATCGCGCAGCACGCCGGTCAGCAGCGCCTCGCTGGCCGTGCAGGGCATTCCGTCGACGGAATTGTAGGAGGTCATCACGCCCCCGGCGCCGGCTTCGACGGCACGCCGGAACGGCGGCAGGAAGCATTCGCGCAATTCCCGTTCGCCGACGGAAGACGGATTCCCGTTGTGGCCGCCGGAGGGGACGCCATAGGCCACGAAATGCTTCAACGTGGCGGTCACGCCCTGCGACGCGGAGCCCTGCACCATCGCCGCCGCCAGCTCGCCCGTCAGGAAGGGGTCTTCGCCAAAGGTTTCCTCCACCCGCGACCAGCGCGGCTCACGCGCCAGGTCGATCACCGGCCCCAGCGCCATCGTGGCGCCCTGCGCCCGCAATTCCGTTCCGATTACCCGTCCGACGGCCTCCAACAGGGCCGGATCCCACGTGGACGCCAGGCCGATGCCCGTCGGGAAAACCGTCGTGCCGATGGCCATGTGCCCGTGCGGCGCTTCTTCGAACAGGAACAGCGGAATTTTGTCCGGGAGCCTGTCCGACAGACCGGCCGCTTCAACCGGACTGAGTCCGGTCTCCAGCGTCTTCTGTGTCCAGGGATCGGCCCGGAAGGTCGCCCAAAGCGCGCCACCGTGCTGCGCCCCGATGAAGGCGTCGCCCGCCGCAGACCGGCGGACACTGCCGTCGGCAGCCTTCTCGTACATCGGCCAGCCCAGCGGGCAGAGCAGCTGTCCGACCTTTTCCTCCAGCGTCATCGTCCGCAGCAGCGCATCGGCCCTTCGGCCGGGATCCCGCCCCGGATCCGTCCAACCGGGCCTGCACCCGGCGAAAACGACCAGGAGTGACAGGATTGCCATAAACGGAGCACGGGGGAATCGGAATTTCATCGGACGGTCGTTTGGACTTGTGAATTTACAAAATAATTTCGATATTTGTTTTTTAACGACTGAAAACATGAACGACAAGCCCATTCCCAGCTCGGAACTGATCATCAACGATGATGGTTCCGTGTTCCATCTCCATATCCTGCCCGAGGACCTCGCCGACATCGTCATCATGATGGGCGACCCGGGCCGCGTGAGCACCATCGCCACGCACTTCGACACCATCGAGCTCGACAAGAGTTCGCGGGAGTTCCACACCATCACCGGCACCTACCACGGCAGGCGCGTCACCGCCCTTTCCCACGGCATCGGCACCGACAACATCGACATCGTGATGACGGAGCTCGACGCCCTGGCCAACATCGATTTCAAGACGCGCCGCCCGAAGAAGGCGCACCGCCGCCTCAAGATCCTGCGCATCGGCACCTGCGGCGCCGCGCAGCCCGACATCCCGCTGGGCAGCTACATCCTGAGCCACATCTCCATCGGCTTCGACGGCGTGCTCAACTGGTACAAAGACGGCGAAAAGATCTTCCTCGAAGATTTCGAAACTGCCTTCGTCCGGCATATGGACTGGCCGCAGCGGCTCGGGCGCCCCTACTTCGTCCGCGCCAGCCAGGAACTCGTCGACCGGTTCAGTCCCTGGACCGTGAAGGGAATGACCGTCTCCGCGCCAGGCTTCTACGGGCCGCAGGGACGCTCCGTCCGCCTGAGACTCACGATGCCCGACCTGATCGAGAAACTGGAAAGCTTCGAATACGCCGGGTACCGCGTAACCAACATCGAAATGGAGAGCTCCGCCCTCGCCGGCCTGGCCGCCCTGCTCGGCCACGATGCCGCCACGGTCTGCCTGGCCATCGCCAACCGCCACGTCAAGGAAAGCAATCCGGACTACAAGCCGCTGATGGCGCAGCTGCTGGAGCGGGCCCTCGACACCCTGACCGCCTGAGACCATGGCCGTCGATCCGGAAGAACTCGAATCGCTCGTCGCCCTGTTCGACGATCGCGACACGGTCGTGACCGAACTCGTGGACAACCGGCTGCGCAGTTTCGGCCCCGAGGTCGTCCGGTCGCTCCGCAACCGCGCCGAACGCGAAACCGATTCCGCCCGCAAGGCGGCCATCGTCACCCGCGCCCGCAGCCTCAACACGGAATTCAAGCTGGCCGACCTGCAGGATTTCATCACGCGCACGCCCGGTCCGCTCTCGCTCTTCGAAGGCAGCTGGATCCTCAGTTCCCTGTTCGACTACACGCTGCAGCGCGAGCGCTACGAAGACCTGTTCTACCGCTGCTCGCAGGAATACCTGGCCGAAAACTCCGATCTGCGCACCGGCGTGGAGAACATCCGCATCCTCAACCACATCTTCTTCCACCGGCTGAAATTCACCGTTTACGACGTGCAGCTCCGCGACCCGCAATATGCCCGGATCGGCGACACGCTCCGCACCCGCGACGGCAATCCCTTCGTCCTGGCCTTCATCTACCTGATGATCTGCCAGGTGGCAGGCATTCCCGTAGAACTGGTCTGTTTCCCGGGCGGGTTCATCCCGGTCTATGTGGAAGACGGGAAAGTCCTGTTTTACATCAACATCTACCGGGGCGGCGAGATCTTCCTGAAAGACCGTCTCGACACCTTCATGAAGGCCACCGGCCTGAAGATCGACGCGCAGTCGTTCCGGCGGCGCGACGAATCGGCGATGCTCACCCTCTACCTCGAATCGCTGCTCTACATCCACGCCAACCGGAAGGATGAAAAGATGAGCGCGGTCATCGACCGCGCCCTCAACTGTCTCGGCCCGGAACGCTTCCTGACCATCGACGAACCGGAATAGCCGCCCGGACGGGCGGACGAAGGTCAGCGCACACGGATGCGCTGGCCGATCTGCAGCACTTTCTTGGAACTGATGCCGTTGAGCCGGCAGATCGCATTGACCGTCGTATGGTGTTTCTGGGCGATCTTACCGAGCGTGTCGCCCTTCTTTACCCGGTAGTAGACCGCTTCCGTGACCGCCTTCGACTGCTTGTCGGTCATCCCGTAGTGCGAACCCACGTTGAAATAATGGCGCTTGATGGTCAGTATCGTATCGCGGAGCGTTCCGTTGTCGAAATTGATGACCCGTTCCGGATCGAACGGCTTGCCCATATAGCGCGTCTCGAAATGCAGGTGCGGTCCCGTGCTCCGGCCCGTGCTGCCGCCCAGGCCGATCGGCTCGCCCGCCGCCACCAGGTCGTTCTCCGACACGAGGAGTTCCGACAGGTGTCCGTAGTAGGTTTCCAGGCCGTTGGGATGACGGACCACGATCAGGTTTCCGTAGCCGCCGGTAGCCTTTCCGCCGC
This sequence comes from uncultured Bacteroidales bacterium, assembly GCA_947306365.1. Lineage (GTDB taxonomy): Bacteria > Bacteroidota > Bacteroidia > Bacteroidales > UBA932 > Cacconaster. The sequence continues at coordinate 66,385 of CAMZGD010000003.1, read as the reverse complement.
CGACATAGCGCACCACGCCGTCGAACGGCGAACGGATGGTGTCGCCGATGCGCAGCGGAATGTCGATCCCGTTGTGCGCCCGCCCCTTCCGATACTTGAACGTGGAACTCCTGCGCCCGATGATCGGCGCCACGAACCGGTGGTCCGAGTCGACCAGCAGCAGGTCGACCGATTCGGGCAGGTCAGAAACCTTCACGTCACGGTAGGCGTGGATCGATTCCACGTCCCAGGCCTCGAACAGGCCCGTCGTGTCGATGTCGGGGCGCTCGAGCTCGATGTAGTCCCAGGTATGGTCGTTGAACAGGACGATCTTTACATACTTGTCCTGCGTGTCGATCGTGTCCATCGGCCGTACGAGCATCAGCACGGAATCGGAATCGTCGTGGATCTCGTTCAACTCGTACCTTTCGAAGTACACGCTGTCCGGATCCTGGGCAAAGGCGATGCCGTGCACGGCCAGGACAAACAGGAAAAGGGAGAGTATGGTTTTCTTCATCGGGTGGTTCAGCGTTTCGTATGTCGGGCAAAAGTAACCATAAAAATCCTTTTTTCCTATTTTTGCAATCCAATACCATCCACTCGCCATGAAAAGAGACTATTTCGAAGGGGCCGACGTGGCCGTGACGATCTGCGCCAAGGACGGCACCATCCTCGACATGAACCGGAAATCCCGCCGCACCTTCCTGAAACCCGGGCAGGAAATCATCGGCGACAACGTGCTGGACTGCCATCCGGAACCCGCCCGTTCGCTGCTTGCCGACCTGCTGGAGAACCCCCGGACCAATGTCTATACGGTAGAAAAAGAAGGCGTCCGGAAGCTGATCTTCCAGACGCCCTGGTATGACGGCGACCAGTACGCGGGGTTCATGGAACTGTCGATGGTCCTGCCCGAAACGGTCCCCCACCGCGTGCGGAAGCCGAAAGCTTAGGCTACCACACCTTCACGCGGTCTTCAGGCGCCACGTAGTAGGCGTCGCCCGGCTGGATGTCGAAGGCATCGTACCAGTAGTCGCACTGGGCCAGGCCACCGTTGATGCGGAGGAAGTGCACGGAGTGGACATCCATCATCGTGAGATAACGGAGCATCTCATCCGAGGTGCTGCCCGCCCAGACGTTCGCATAGGAAAGGAAGAAGCGCTGTTCCGGCGTGAAGCCGTTGTCGTCTTTCAGCCGGCCGTGTTCTTTCTGCCATAACTGGAAGGCGTTGAAGGCGATGTTCAGGCCGCCGTGGTCGGCGATGTTCTCGCCGAGGCAGAGCGTACCGTTCGCGTGCAGCTCGTCCGGAATCACCCACAGGGTGTTGAAGTAATCGACCATCGCGTCGCAAGGCTTCTTGAAGGCCTCCGCATCGGCGTCGGTCCACCAGTTCTCGAGGTTGCCCTCCTTCGTGTAGAGGCGGCCCTGGTCGTCGAAGCCGTGGGTCATCTCGTGGCCGATGACCACGCCGATGGCGCCGTAGTTGGCGGCGGCGTCAGCCTTGAGGTCGAAGAACGGCGGCTGCAGGATGCCGGCGGGGAAGCAGATCTCGTTGGTCGTCGGGTTGTAGTAGGCGTTGACCATCTGGGCGGGCATCAGCCATTCGTCCTTGTCGACCGGCTTGTTGTACCGTTTGTCGTAATTCAGGTCCCAGTAGAACTCGGAAGCGGCGCGGGCATTCTCGTAGAGCGACTTGGACGGGTCGATCACCAGCGGGGTCAGGTCGTCCCACTTGTCGGGATAGCCCACCTTCACGGTAAAGGCGGCCAGTTTGTCGAGTGCCTTGGCCTTGGTCTCGTCGGTCATCCATTCCTGTGCCTGGATGCGTTCTCCCAGCGATTTCTGCAGGTTGCCGACCAGTTCGAGCATCTCCTTCTTGGCCTCCGGCGGGAAGTATTTCTCCACGTACATCTGGCCGACGGCGTCGGACATCAGGCCGTCCACCAGGCTGACGGCACGTTTCCAGCGCGGGGTAACTTCCTGCGTGCCGTAGATCTTGCGGCTGTATTCGAAATTCTCCTGGATGAAATCGTCGGACAGCAGGGAGGATCCGCCGCTGATGATCTGCCAGCGATAGACGTCCTTGAGGGTTTCAAGCGGGGCGGTCATCAGCAGCCGGCAGGCCTTGGCCACCGGCTCGGGCTGGCCGAGGTCGACCTCCGTGGTCTTGTCGTAACGGTAATCCTTCAGGTAGGTCTTCCAGTCGAAGGGCGCACAGACGGCCGTCAGTTCGTCGACGGTCATCTTGTGGTAGTTCTTCTCGGGGATGCGCTGCTCTTCCATGGAGTAATGCGCGGCGGCCAACTCAGTCTCGAGGGCCCAGATGCGCTGCACCTTCTCCTGCGCGACGGCCTCGTCATAGCCCGCCAGCACGAAGAGGTTCTTCATATGCTCCTTCGTGGCCTCCCGGACCATCACGTTCTGGGGATCCTGGGAAGAATAATACTCCTTGTTGCGCAGGGTCAGGCCGCCCTGGCCGATGGAAACGATGTTGTTGTCGGAGTCCTTCTCGTCGGCAGCGACATACATGCCGAAGAGGATGTTGTCGTGCTCGACGGCGCAATGGTGCAGAAGCGCCTCCCGGCTGTCCAGCGCGTCGATCTCGGCCAGGTGGGCCTTCAGCGGCGCCGCACCGTCGGCGTTCAGGCGCACCGAGTCCATGGCCATGTTGTAGAGGTCGCCGATCTTCTGGGCGATGCTCCCCTTTTCATTGTCCTTGGCCGCGATTTCCTGGATCAGGCTGGCCAGGGTCTTGGTATTCTCGTCGGCGAGTTTCGTGAAGGCGCCCCACTGGGGATACTCCGGCGGCTGGGGATTGAAATCGCCCCAGTGGCCCGTCGCGTACTTCGCGAAGTCGTCGCCGGGACGGACCTCCGTGTCCATGTAATCATAGTTGATACCGGCATACTTGGCCGGCTTCGTGCCGCAGGAGGCCACCACGAGCCCCGCTGCAGCCAGCAGGAAAATCATCTTTTTCATTTACTTGATTGGATATGTATCAGTTGTCTGTGTCATTTCAGCACGAAGGTGTGCGTCGTACCGTAGTCGTTCCAGTTGCGGAGCGACAGCGTAAGGTTCCGCTGGTCGTACACGTTGCTGTACTGCGTGTCCTCGACCTCGTCTCCGGGAATCGGGAGATCCACCCAGTGCACCAGCGCGAGGCATTCCTGCGCCTGCTCCAGCGTCAGGATGCCGTCGTGGTCGCGAAGATACGCCCCTGCCGTCTCGTAACGCCACCAGCTGCGGCTGTGCGGGTTGCCGACGGCGATGTCGGGTTCCGTGGTATAGTGTTTCGGATTGAGCAGGTGGTTGGTCACCAGCATCGCGTGTTCCGCGGGGTCCTTGCGCACGACGATCGTCTTCCAGGCGTCGTCCTTGTCGAACTCCACGACCACGCAGGCGCCCGTCGCGTCGGCGACCATATAATGGTAGCCGGCGCCCACGAGGGCGTCGTGCCGGACGTCCACGGTTTCCAGCAGGGCCAGCGCCTCTTCCACCGTCGCGCAGCGGTCGAGCCACAGGCGCATGATCATCGACGTGCCGACGTCGTGCTTTTCGGTATCCTGCTGCGAGGCCTGTCTGGGCAGTGCCATGATGGAGGTGCAGAGGCCCTTCTCGTTGATGCCGTCGACCGGCGCATAGATGGCCGCTAGGCAGTTGATGCGCGAAAGGAACTTCACCGGCAGCTTGTCGAGCCCGTAGCCGATGTGCGACATGTCGCTCACGCCGATGGAGGCGTAGCCCTTTTTCGGATGGGAGATCGTCACCAGGGTCGGGTTCTTGTAATAGTCGTAGTTACGGCCGTACCAGTAGCCGTCGCCTTCAGCCTGTTTCGCCTGGAAACTCGTGCAATTGAATGTCTTGAGCTCACCGTTCTCATCTGCTACTTGAGAACTTTGGATTTTGATTGGCAAGCCTTTCCCCACGCGGGTGATCACATAATCCAGCAGCTCGGCATTGGTGTCGGCGTCCTTCTCGACCACATCGTCCAGGTCGTACGCGGCCTTGTACTCCATCGTATAGAGATAGGGATTGCCTTCCACCTGCCTGACGGTGGAAAGGGTGCGGATCTCGCCCTGCCAGACCAGTGCGACCGCCAGCAGCAGCAATACGACCACCGCCAGCAGCACCTTCAGGAACAGCTTCAGTCCTTTCATGTTACAGAATTCATTATAATCTTCAAATATAGACATTTTTTTGCTAACTTCGCAAATATGGTACACAGATTCTCCTCCCTCCGTCCCATCGCCGCCCTGCTCCTGTTAGCGGCCGCTGCAACCGCCTGCGACACACGCACATCCACCGGAAACCTCGCGCTCCGTCATCCCGCCCGCCATTCCAGCGCCATCGATTACAACGCCACGGCGCAACTGGCCGTGGACGGCATCGTCGAGACGCAGCAGCCCTGTCGGGTGGAGGTCTGCGGGAACGGCGGCGTACCGCTTTCCAAGATCGACCACGACATCCCGTTCGAGCCGCGTCCCTGGACTGCGGTGACCGTGGAGGGCCCTTCCGCGGAGCTTTCGGTGCGTACGCACGGCTTCCGCGAGCCGGTCGACCGGATTTCGATGACACTGGCGGCGACGCTCCCCGAAGAGGTGCGGAGCGCCGGCTACAACGCCGAACTGCAGGTACTGGAAGGGGATGAATGGCAGACGGTCCAGCGTTTCCGGGGCATATACACGGGCCCGCAGCTGACGCTCGACTGGCCGGCGCCGGCCCGCACGGAAGCCACCGGCTGGCGGTTCCGCATCGATATGCCCGAAGCGGCCGCCATCCAATGGCAGGAATGGCGCTTCTACCGCGACGGCCGGCTGCTGCCGATGCTCGCTTCGGAGCATTTCAGCAGCGTATGGATTTCCGCCTCCGGCGGGCGGGAATGGCTGACGGTTGACCTGGGCGAAGTCCGGCGTTTCGACGAAGTGCGGCTCCACTGGCTCAACGCCCCGGCGGAAGGCACGCTTCAGGTCGGAAGGGATTCCAGCAAGTGGCGCGACATCGCGGCGGTCGGCGGCGGGAACGCGGTGTGCAGCGACACGCTGCGCGTTCGCGGCCGCGGCCGCTGGGTACGGCTATTCCTCGACCGTTCTGTAGATGGCAATCCTTATATTTTAAGCGAATTGGAGATTATTGGCTCAACCAAGACTTCAGTTAAAAATCCGGTTGATGATACTGCGGTTGCCTTGACCGCCGACGGCCCGCAGGCCGAACTGGACCACGGCTGGCGGCTGGCCCGCCTGCCACAGGCCGGCGACCCTGCCGCCTGGATTCCTGCCACCGTACCGGGAACGGTGCTGGCCAGTTACCTCGACAACGGCTGCCTCCCCGACCCCAACTTCAGCGACAACCAGCAGTTCATCAGCGATGCCTATTTCCTTTCGCCTTTCGTGTACCGTTGCCGGTTCCTGCCGCCCGAAGGTTGGCGATCCGGTACGGACGACCGCATCCGGCTGCATTTCGACGGCATCAACTGGAAAGCCGACGTAGCGCTGAACGGCACGGCCATCGGGCGCATCGAGGGCGCCTTCACCGACGCTTCGTTCGACGTCACGGACCTGCTCGCCGCGGAGAACCTGCTGGAAGTGACGGTCTTCCCGCCCGCCCATCCGGGCATGACCAAGGAGAATACGCTGGAACGGTGCGCCACCAACGGCGGCGTCCTGGGCGCCGACAACCCCACCTTCCACGCCGCCATCGGCTGGGACTGGATCCCGACCATCCGCGGACGCAATACGGGCATCTGGAACGATGTCTGGCTGGAACGCCACGGCCCGGTCCGTATCCTCCATCCCAATGCCGTTTCCCGGTTCAACACCCAGGAGACCCTGCCGCCGAAACCCGATACGACGCAGGCCCGCATCACCTTGAGCGCCACGCTGGTCAACGAATCGGCCCGGCCCGTCGAAACCGTCTGGGAAGGCCGCTTCGGCGACGTACCGTTCCGCAAAGCCGTCTCGCTGCAGGCGGGCGAATCCCGTGCGGTGAGCACGGAACTGCAACTCGACCATCCGCGCCTCTGGTGGCCCAACGGCTATGGCGAGCCCAACCTGTACGACGTTGAAATGCGCGCCGGCGACAGCCACGCCGTCCATTTCCAGTCCGGCGTACGGCAGTTCACCTACGACGCCACGGACGGCAACCTCCGCATCTGGATCAACGGACGACGGCTCGTCGGCCGCGGTGGGAACTGGGGCTTCAGCGAAAGTAATCTCCGCTATCGATCCGCTGATTATGAGACAGCAATGTGGCTTCATCAGCAGGAAAACTTTAATATAGTCCGCAATTGGGTCGGCATGATCGGCGACGACGGATTCTACGAAGCGGCCGACCGCTACGGCATCCTGGTCTGGCAGGATTTCTGGCTGGCCAATCCGGCCGACGGCCCGGATCCCGACGACGAGGCGCTGTTCATGGCCAATGCCGAAAACACGCTGTTGCGCATCCGCAGTCACCCCAGCCTGCTGCTCTGGTGCGGCCGCAACGAGGGTTATCCGCCCGAGACACTCGACCGGGCCCTGCGTGACCTGGTGGCACGGGGCAATCCCGAGAGCTATTACATCTCCTCCTCGGCCGACGACGTCGTTTCCGGTCGCGGACCCTATTATCGCCTGCCTTCCCGCGCCTACTTCCGGCTGTACGACATCCCCTGGTACAGGAATGAATCCGTGCTTTTCCACAGCGAACGCGGAATGCCCAACTTCCCGAATTACGAGAGCCTCGTGCAGATGATGCCGGCCGACCAGGCCTGGCCGCCGTCCCGCCTGTGGGGCATCCACGACTTCGCGCTGCAGAGCGCCCAACGGGGTGAGACGTTCATCGCCGCCGTCGATTCCTATTTCGGCCCCTCTCCTGACGCCCGGACCTTCGCGGCCCGCGCCCAGTGGGTCAACTACGACGGCTATCGGGCGATGTTCGAAAGCCGCAGCCTCAACCGGCGCGGCCTGCTGCTCTGGATGAGCCATCCTGCCTGGCCCTCGATGGCCTTCTGCACCTACGACTGGTTCCTCGACTGCACCGCCGCATACTACGCCTGCCGGAAAGCCTGCGAACCGATCCACGTCCAGTGGAACCCCGAAACCGGGAAAGCGGAAGTCGTCAATGTCAGCGCCGGCAACCTCACCGGACTGCGTGTGGACGCCCAGCTGACCGACCTGCGCAGCAACATCCGTTCGGTCTATTCCTGCCGGCTCGACGCCGGCGAAGACAGCACGACGCCCTGCCTCGACATCGGTCTCCCGGAAGAAAACGAGCCCGGGGAAGCGCCCGGCGTGTATCTCCTCCGGCTCCAGCTGTTCGAAGGGGAGACGCTCCTGTCGCACAACGACTACGTCCTCGGGGACGATCCCGACAACCTGCAGGCGCTCAACACGCTGCCCGACGCAACGGTCCGCAGCGAGATGCATCCCGACCCCGACGGGCACGGCGGCACGCTGATCGTGACCAACACGTCGGATACCCCGGCCATGATGCTCCATTTCGTCGCCCGTCACCGCGACGGCTCCCGCATCCTCCCCGCCTGCTGGTCGGACAACTACATCCACCTGCTGCCCGGCGAAACGCGCACCCTCGAATACCGCTTCCCCAACGGCTCCGAAACCGGACGCATCGAAGTGACGGGCTTCAACCTGAAACGATGAAACCGTCACGAACGCTCCTTCCCGCCATCCTCGTGCTGGTTCTCCTGTCCGCCCGTCCGGCCGGGGCGGCAGCACAGCCGGCCGATGCGCTCGGTGTCCGGATTACGGGCAACATCAATGCGGCCATCGATAGCCCGGGGGCCGGCGCAGAACTGTCCTACCAGCACTTCTTCGGTCCCGGGACCCGCATCGAAATCGATCTCGGCGCGAGGATCCACGACTACTTGCCCGGACAGCGCAAGGTCCATCCAGACGCAATGCTTGCGACAAGCTTCCAATGGCGATGGCCGATGGGACGCAGGGCTGGCTTTTATGCCGGACCAGCCGTACAGTTCGGAAGGCCGGACTATGGACTGGGTATCGGGGTGCAGACCGGATTCGACTGGTATTTCGACGGTCCGCTCCAACTGTCGATAGACGTCCGCCCTACCTGGAACTGGTTTTTGTACGACCACTTTGACGCCTGTTTCGGCGTCGGCCTCCGCTACGCATTCTGATCAATCGCGTTCGGGACTGGCTTCCCGGGCGAAACGGAAAAGTTCGAGCGGGAGGTGGCAGTAGCCGTCGGGGTTCTTTTCCAGGTAGTCCTGATGGTATTCTTCGGCGCGATAGAAGTTCTGCAACGGCCCGACTTCGACGACGACGGGTGCGGCAACCTGGCGCTGCACTTCGTCGAAGACGCTGCGGATCTTCGGCAGGTCGGCTGCATCCGTGTAATAGATGCCGGTCCGATAGCGGGTCCCTTCGTCTTCGCCCTGCTTGTCGACCGAAGTCGGATCGATGGCCTTGAAGTACATCCGCAGCAGGAATTTCAGCCCTACGCGGCCGGTATCGTAACGCACGTGGACCGTTTCCGCATAGCCGGTGGTGTCGGTATAGACTTCCTTGTACGTCGGGTCCGGCGTATGCCCGTTGGCAAAGCCGACTTCCGTCAGGACGACGCCTGCGATCTGCTGGAAGAAATGCTCCGTACCCCAGAAGCAGCCGCCCGCCAGATAGATATCCTTGATCATCTTATAGCAGTGAAACGGGTTCGACGTGATGGAGGAAGGCTTCGGCGGCGGTGCAGCGGCATTCGATGCCGCGGAAGCGTTCCATCGCGTCGTGCCATTCGTTCATTACGTCGCCCAGGTTCTGGCTCTCGTGGCAGTAGCAGGCCTTGTATTTGCGTGCACGTGTCGCGGTGATGTCCACCCAGTCCGAGGGATGGAACATCTGCGTCTGCGTGCCGCTCATCACCTCGAAGTAATACAGTTCGAAGCGGCGTTCCAGCCGGCGCCAGGCGTCCAGCACCAGGATGCCGCAGATTGCGTGGTCGCGATGCCCGTCGATGGGCCAGTGCGTAATTACCACATCGGGCTTCTCGCGGTCCAGCAGGTCGCGCATCTCCCGATAGCGCATCAGATTCACCTCCGTGGCACCGTCCACCTGGTCCATGAACAACGGCCGCGCGCCCGTGGCCGCGCAGGCCGCTTCCGCCTCTTTCACACGGATGGCCGCCGCCTCGGCGTGGCTCTTGCCGGGAATGCCGGCTTCCCCCCGCGTGAGATAGACGCAGACCACCTCGTGGCCGGCGTCCGTGAGCAGGCAGATGGTCCCGCCCGCCGCCGTCTCGGGATCGTCGGGATGCGCCCCGATCACGAGAATCTTCTTCCGGTCTTTCCGTTTGCCAACCGGCGTCATCCCGGCCTCCGCCGGAACCCCGGCACCCGCGGCATCCAGCGGGATGCCGCCCAGTATGGTCAGCGCGGCGGCGCTTCCCGCCGCTTTCAGCATCGATCGTCTGTTCATGGCCGTAAAGTTACGAAGAAAAGTTCTTTTTTGTATCTTTGAGAGTTAAATGCTACTCAATATGAAACGATTCTGCTTACTGATCGTATTGCTGGCTGCCGCGACTGCGGCATATGCGCAGAAAACGCCCGTGGCAAATGATGCCCCCATCATTCCGGAAAAAGAGACCGTCGTGGTCGACAATTTCACGGCCGTTCCGAACCTGACGCTCGGCTTTTACCAATATGCCCGCCAATGCATACTTGAAGGGCTTTCCTACCGGCGCATCAACGTGATCGACGTGGAACAGGACGGCTACGGGCGGCCAGACATCGTCTACCCTGCCCCCGAATTCGCCAACGCCGGCGCCGGCCATCCCTTCGACATCAACCGGGTGGCACGCCTGATGAACGATTATCCCGAGGTGCGCTGGTACCTGACCGCCTACATTTCCCGCATCCACAACCACCCTGTCGACCACCAGAGCAAGGACAAGGACGGAAAACCCGTCGTCAGGACGGACTTCACCGCCGAAGTCGAAGCCGACATCTACCTGTTCGACATGGAGACACAGGAGGGGACGGGCCCCATCCACTGGAAGAGCACGTACACGGGCGGCCATGACCCGGCACATGCCGAACAGCATGTCATTTCCTACCTGTCGCAGAAAGCCCGTTCGTTCGTCACCGACTTCTTCCGCTACAAGGCTTCCGTGATCAAGCTCGGCGAATACAACCGCCGTGGAAAGCTCCAGGATCTCTACCTGAGCTGCGGAAGCGACATCGACGTCGAGCGCGGCGACGTGTTCCACATCTACTCCGTCTCCCTGATCGACGGCGTCGAATCGATGAAGAAACTCGGCAAAGTGAAAGCCCGCGAAGTCACCGGCCGCGAAAGCTGCCGCTGCACCGTCTCCAGCGGAGAAGCGGATATCGACCGGGCGTTCAAGGCCGGCGAAACCCTGGTCGCCGTCAGCGACAACGACCGTCTCTTCTGACAGCACGGCCCAGCCGGACGAAAGAATATGGACTTTGAGCTGACAGCCCCCTATCGACCGACAGGCGACCAGCCTTCCGCCATCCGGGAGATCGTCGCCTCCATCCGGGAAGGCAACCCGGCCACCACGCTGCTCGGCGTGACGGGCTCGGGCAAGACCTTCACGATGGCGAACGTCATCGCCCAGCTCAACCGTCCCACCCTCATCCTGAGCCACAACAAGACCCTGGCCGCCCAGCTGTACAGCGAATTCAAGGGTTTCTTCCCGAAGAACCTGGTGGAGTATTTCGTTTCCTACTACGATTACTACCAGCCCGAAGCCTACCTTCCCACCACGGACACCTACATCGAGAAGGACCTGAGCATCAACGACGAAATAGAAAAACTGCGCCTGAGCGCCACGTCCGCCCTCCTGTCCGGACGGCGCGACGTGGTGGTCGTCTCGTCGGTCTCCTGCCTCTACGGCATCGGCAACCCCGACGACTTCCACGAGACCACCGTCCGCGTGGAAACCGGCCAGAAACTCAGCCGCCAGAAATTCCTGTACGCGCTGGTCGACGCGCTCTATTCGCGCAACGAGGCGGAATTCAAGCGGGGCACCTTCCGCGTGAAGGGCGACAGCGTCGACATCTACCTGGCCTACGGCGACTACGGCTGCCGCGTGGTCTTCTTCGGCGACGAGGTCGAATCCATCGAACGCATCGATGTCGTCAGCGGCGCCACGCTCGAGTTCCTGGACGACATCGCCATCTACCCCGCCAACAACTTCGTCACCACGAAGGAACGCACGCGCAACGCCATCGCCGTCATCCAGGACGATATGATGGCGCAGTGCGCCTGGTTCGAGGAGATCGGCAAGCACCTTGAGGCCAAGCGCCTCAAGACACGCGTGGAGTATGACCTGGAGATGATCCGGGAAGTGGGCTACTGCCCCGGCATCGAGAACTACTCCCGCTACTTCGACGGCCGGAGCGCCGGCATGCGGCCCTTCTGCCTGATCGACTATTTCCCGGACGACTTCCTGACGTTCATCGACGAAAGCCACGTCACGATCCCGCAGATCCGCGCGATGTCGGGCGGCGACCGCAGCCGCAAGCAGACGCTCATCGACTACGGGTTCCGGCTTCCCGCCGCCGCCGACAACCGGCCGCTGCGGTTCGACGAGTTCGAGGCGCTGACCGGACAGCGGCTCTACGTGAGCGCCACCCCCGGCGACTACGAGCTGGAACAGTCCGCCGGCGTGGTGGTGGAACAAGTGGTGCGTCCGACGGGCCTGCTCGACCCGCCCATCGAGGTGCGGCCCATCCAGAACCAGATCGACGACCTGCTGGAGGAAATCCAGGCCCGGGCGGAAAAGGACGAGCGGGTGCTGGTCACCACGCTCACCAAGCGGATGGCCGAAGAACTGGAGAAATACCTGACCCGGCTCGACATCCGCACACGCTACATCCACTCCGACGTGGACACGCTGGAACGCGTGGAGATTCTCGATGATTTCAAGGCGGGACGCTTCGACGTGCTCGTGGGCGTGAACCTGCTGCGCGAGGGCCTCGACCTGCCCACCGTATCGCTCGTGGCGATTCTCGATGCAGACAAGGAGGGCTTCCTGCGCTCCGACCGGAGCCTCACGCAGACGGCCGGCCGCGCCGCGCGCAATGTCAACGGGCGCGTAATCATGTACGCCGACAGGATCACTGAGTCGATGCAGGCGACCATCGACGGCACCAACCGGCGCCGGGCCAAGCAGATGGCCTACAACGAGGCGAACGGCATCGTACCCACGCAGGTGGGCGCGACGGCCCGGAGCGCCGTACAGGCCAGGAACGCCGGCTACGAACCGATGGACGACAAGGTCCGCTTCCTCGCGGAAGACCCGGTCATCGCCCGGATGAGCCCTGCCGAAATCAAGACGGCCGTCGAGGCTGCACGCCGGAAGATGGAAGCCGCCGCGGCGCAGCTGGACTTCCTGGACGCCGCACATTGGCGCGATGAAATGAGAGCCCTTGAAACTTTGGCTGGAAAACGATGAAAACGAATACGCCCCGAAAACTGCAGGAGATGCTGTCCGACTTCCAGGACCGCGAGAAAGCCCTGGTGCTCTCTGCCTACGAAGCGGCGGAAGAAGCGCTGGCGGGCAAGATGCGCAGCAACAGCCATCCCTTCATCGAGCATCCGCTCGCCGTCGCCCACATCGTGTGGAAAGAAATCGGCCTGCGCGGCGATGCCGTTGCGGCCACGCTGCTCCACGAGGCGAACCGCTTCCAGGCGAGCCGCCCGGGCGACCTCAACCATACGCCGCTCCTGGAATCGTTCCGCGCCGAGTATCCCGCGGGCATCATCGAGATCGTGGAAGGACTCAACAACATCTCGAACATCCAGCTGCAGGAGGCGAACCTCGACGAGGAGCGCTACCGCAAGCTCATCATCTCCTATTCCACCGACCCGCGCGTCATCCTGATCAAGCTGGCCGACCGGCTCGAAGTGATGCGCAGCATCAGCATCCTGCCGCCCGCAAAGCGGACCAAGAAGCTGATGGAGACGATGATGCTGTACATTCCCCTCGCCCACCAGCTCGGCCTCTACCGGCTCAAGAGCGAACTGGAAGACATCTTCCTCAAGTACACCGAGCCCGAGCGCTACAAGGAGATCGTCCGCAGGATCAAGGACACCGAACCGCAGCGCGAGGCCCTGGTGCGGAGTTTCATCAACCCGCTCCGGGACAAGCTCGACCGCGAAGGCATCCGCTACACGCTGAAAGCCCGCACCAAGAGCCCGTATTCGATCTGGCGGAAGATGCAGGCCCAGCAGATCACCTTCGACAAGGTCTACGACCTCTTCGCGATGCGGTTCATCATCGAATGCGAACCCGACCACGCCGTAGAGGAAGCGCTCTGCTGGAAAGTCTATTCGCTGGTCACCGAAGAATACGAGCCCGACACCAGCCGCCTGCGCGACTGGATCTCGAAACCGCGCGACAACGGCTACGAGTCGCTCCACACCACCGTCAAGACGGCCGAAGGCATGGCCGTGGAGGTGCAGATCCGCACCATCCGGATGGACTACATCGCCGAACAGGGCGGCGCCGCACACTGGTCCTACAAGGGCATCAAGGGCGGAAGCGACCACCTCACCGACTGGCTGGGGAAAGTCCGCGACCTGATGCAGAGCGACGAAGAAGAGAAATACGAGCACGCCTCGATCGCGCTCAATGAGCTGCTGGTCTATACCCCAACCGGCGACCTGCGGCAGCTGCGCGCCGGCAGCACCGTGCTCGACTTTGCTTTCGAGATCCACTCGAACCTCGGCCTGCGCTGTTCCGGCGCCCGGGTCAACGGGAAGATGTGCTCGATCCGGGAGAAGCTCCATACCGGCGACGTGGTCGAGATCATCAGCAACAAGAACCAGAAGCCGACCCCCGACTGGCTCAACTACGTGGTCTCGACGAAAGCCCGGTACAAGATCAAGCAGAAGCTCAAGGAAGAGGAAAACGCCCGCGCCGCCGTCGGCAAGGAGCTGCTGGCGCGACGCCTCAAGAACTGGAAGCTGGTAATCACCGACGCCGAACTGCACGTGCTGGCCAAACGCTACCGGTTCGGCAGCCTGAACGAGTTTTTCGGCGCCCTCGGCAACGGACAGTTCGACGTGGCCGTCGTCAAGGAATACCTGCAGCACAAGCTCGAAGGCGAGACGGCCGCAGAGGCGAAAGCCCCCGGCGCCGGCCAGCCCGATAAAACGGCGTTCAACGGCGTGGACAGCGGCGACTTCATCATCGACCGCAAACTCAAGGGCGTGGACCTCAAGCCGGCCAAATGCTGCCAGCCCGCCTGGGGCGACCCGATCTTCGGGTTCGTCACCATCCGCGACGGCATCAAGATCCACCGCAAGGACTGTCCCAACGCCGCCCGCCTGCTCGGCAACTACCCTTACCGCGTGATCGAAGTCCGGTGGAAACCGCGCCACGACGCGAAGGAACCTAAACTGAAAGATGGAGAAAAAAGAGATCCACATAAGAGGCGCCAGGGTTAACAACCTGCAGAACATCGACCTGGACATTCCGCTCGGGAAGCTGGTGGTCATCACGGGCATCTCGGGCAGCGGAAAGAGTTCGCTGGCGTTCGACACGCTCTTCGCGGAGGGGCAGCGCCGCTTTGCGGAAAGCCTCTCCTCGTTCGCCCGCCAGTTCCTGGGCCGGATGAACAAGCCCGACGTGGACCTGATCTCCGGCATCCCGCCGGCCATCGCCATCGAACAGAAGACGGGCACGCGCAACCCGCGCTCCACCGTGGGCACCAGCACGGAGATCTACGACCATCTCCGGCTGCTCTTCGCCCGCATCGGCAAGACCTTCTCGCCGGTTTCGGGCCGGGAAGTCCGGTGCGATACGGCGCGGAGCGTCGTGGCATATCTCTGTTCCCTGCAGAAGGGCTCCACGGCCCTCATCCTGGCCGACATCCGCTGGCAGGAAGACGACAAGGTCGAAAAGATCCTGAACCTCAAGGAAGAAGGCTTCACCCGCCTGGCCACGCGCGACGGACGGATCGCAAAGATGGAAGCGGCATTGCAGCAGATCGGGGATTTCGGCGACGAATGGCTGCTCCTGGTCGACCGCCTCACGGTCGACGACGACGAGGATACCGTGGGACGCGCGCTAGACTCGGTACAGACGGCCTTCGCCAAGGGCGACGGGCACCTCTGCATCTGGAACGAAGCCGCCGGCGCCCGCACGTTCTCCAACCTGTTCGAAGCCGACGGCATCCGCTTCGAGACACCCTCCGAACACCTGTTCAGCTACAACAGCCCGCTCGGCGCCTGCCCCGTCTGCGGCGGCTACGGCAAGACCATCGGCATCGACGAAAGCCTCGTGATCCCCGACCCCACGCTGAGCGTCTACCAGGGCGCCGTCGCCTGCTGGCGCGGCGAGGTGATGAAGCAGCTCAACGACGAGCTGGTGATGAACGCCTACAAATGCGGCTTCCCGGTCCACAAGCCCTACATCGAGCTTTCGCCCGAACAGAAAAAGCTCCTCTGGGACGGCAACGAATACTTCACCGGCATCACGCCGTTCTTCAAATGGGTGGAGAGCCAGCGCTACAAGATCCAGTACAAGTATATGCTGAGCCGCTACTCCGGCAAGACGACCTGCCACGCCTGCGGTGGTTCCCGGCTGCGCCCCGAAGCCCTCTACGTGAAAGTGGGCGGGCGCAACATCCACGAGCTGATGACGATGCCGATCGACGAGCTGACGCGCTTCTTCGACACGCTCGCGCTCGACGACTACGACCGGACCGTCGCCGAGCGGCCGCTGCGCGAAATCCGTTCGCGGCTGCAGTACATCTGCGACGTAGGACTCTCCTACCTCACCCTCAGCCGGGCCTCCAACACCCTCAGCGGCGGCGAAAGCCAGCGCATCAACCTGGTCAGCTCGCTGGGCAACAACCTGGTCGGATCGATGTACATCCTCGACGAACCCAGCATCGGGCTGCACGAACGCGACACGGGCCGGCTCATCGGCGTGCTGCAGCGGCTCCGCGACCTGGGCAACACCGTCATCGTGGTGGAGCACGACCGGCACATCATCGAGGCCGCCGACCAGCTGATCGACATCGGCCCCCTCGCCGGCGTGAACGGCGGACGGATCGTCTACCAGGGTACGATCGCCGACGGCATCCGGCAGGGGTGCCGCTCCCTCACGCTCGACTACCTGTCAGGCGCGCGGACCATCGCGCCGCCCCGGAAGAAGCGCGGCTGGAAATACGCCGTCGAACTGGTCGGCGCCCGCGAGAACAACCTCAAGAACATCGACGTCACCTTCCCGCTCCGCTGCCTGACCGTGGTCACGGGCGTGAGCGGCAGCGGCAAGAGCTCGCTGGTGGGCGACATCCTCTATCCGGCCCTGTACCGCCGCCTCAACCAGATCGGCAGCAAGCCGGGCATCTACAAGGAACTCCGGGGCGACCTGGGCAAGGTCGCCTCCGTGGAATACATCGACCAGAATCCCATCGGGAAGAGCACCCGCTCGAACCCGGTCACCTACCTGAAAGTATACGACGACATCCGCCGTCTCTTCTCCGAGCAGCCCTATGCGAAGATGAACGGCTACGGACACTCCCACTTCTCGTTCAACATCGACGGGGGACGCTGTCCCGAATGCCTGGGCGAAGGCACGATCCGCATCCCGATGCAGTTCATGGCCGACGTGGAGATGGTCTGCGAGGCCTGCGGCGGGAAACGGTTCCAGCGCGACATCCTGGAAGTCACCTACCAGGGCCGCAACATCAGCGACGTGCTCGACATGAGCGTGGCGGAAGCCATCGGCTTCTTCGGAAGCCAGCAGGAACCGCTTGCCCGGCGCATCGCCGAGCGCCTGCAGCCGCTGGTGGACGTCGGGCTCTCCTACCTGAGCCTCGGACAGCGCAGCAGCTCGCTCAGCGGCGGCGAATGCCAGCGAATCAAGCTGGCCTCCTTCCTGGGGAAGGATTTCGACGCCCGCGGCTCCATCCTCTTCGTCTTCGACGAACCGACCACCGGCCTGCATTTCCACGACATCGAGAAGCTGCTGGGTGCGTTCA
Source organism: uncultured Bacteroidales bacterium (assembly GCA_947306365.1). Classification (GTDB taxonomy): domain Bacteria; phylum Bacteroidota; class Bacteroidia; order Bacteroidales; family UBA932; genus Cacconaster. The sequence continues at coordinate 49,437 of CAMZGD010000003.1, read as the reverse complement.
ACGCGCTGGTGGATCGCGGCCACTCGATCGTGGTCGTGGAACACAACCTCGACGTGATCCGCGCGGCCGACTGGGTGATCGACATGGGGCCGGACGCCGGCGCCGACGGCGGGGAGGTCGTGTTTGCAGGCACGCCGGAAGACCTCGCGAAAGCGGACACCTGGACCGGGCGTGCGTTGCGTGATGAAATGTAATGATGAACATACAATACTGAAACCTATGAAAGTTACGGTCAAGGAAGTGGTTACGAAAAAGGAGCGCAAGGCCTTCGTCCGTTATCCGAACGAACTCTACAGGGACAATCCCTACTATGTCCCGACGCTGGAGCGCGGCGACCTCGATGCGATCGATCCGAAAAAGAATCACGCCTTCGAATTCTGCGAAGGCAAATACTGGCTCGCCCGCGATGAGAAGGGCGCTATAGTCGGCCGCATCGCCGGCATCATCAACCACCGGTATAACGAAAAGACGGGCGTCGACTACGCCCGCTTCGGATTCATGGACTTCATCGACGACGATACGGTGGTGGACGCGCTGTTCGACACGGTCGAGGAGTGGGCCCGCGGGAAAGGGATGAAAGTGATGAACGGGCCGCTCGGTTTCCTGGAATTCGACGCGTCGGGCGTGCTGGTCGCTGGCTTCGACGAACTGCCCACGGCCTACGGCAAGTACAATTATCCCTATTACGAGCCTCAACTGCTGCGCAGGGGCTATACGAAAGACACCGACTGGGTGGAATACAGCGTGACGATGCCCGAAGACATCACGGAATGGTTCGGCCGTCCGGCCCGGTTGGTGGAGGCACGCTACGGCCTGCACCAGGCGGACATCGGTACCAAGAAGAAGATGGTTTCCTATTTCCCCGAATGCGCCCGGGTGCTCAACGAGACCTATCGGAACATCCACGGGTTCTCGGAACTGTCGAAGGGCCAGGTCGACGACCTGATGAAGCAGTTCGTCCCCAACCTCAACACCGATTTCGTGTCGGTGATCCTCGACCGGAACGACTCGGTCGTGGCCTTCGGCATCAGCATGCCGTCGCTCTCGAAGGCGATGCAGCGCTGCCACGGGAAACTGTTCCCCTTCGGGTTCCTGCACATCCTCCACGCCATCCGGCACAACGACACGCTCGACCTGCTGTTGATCGGCATCGTGGACGAATACAAGGGAAAGGGTGTCAACGCCATGATCTTCGACAAGATCGCCCCGGCGGTCAGGCGCTATGGCATCAAATATCTGGAGACCACCCGCGAACTGGAAGACAACAACGGCGTGCAGAACATGTGGAACCGGTTTGAGAACCGGCTTCACAAGCGCGCCCGCTGCTATACCAAGAACCTGTCCGACCGATGAATGCAACAGGAGAGATTCTGATCGACGCCCTACGGGCGGCCATCCTGATCACCGGCATGGTGGTGATGATGATGATGATGATCGAAAGCCTGAACATCACTTCCGGCGGCCGGTTCTTCGAGAAGCTGCGGGGTTCGAAGTTCGGGCAGATCGTGGTTTCCGCCCTGCTGGGCTGGATTCCCGGCTGCATGGGCGGCTTCGCTTCTGTATCGCTGTTCTCGCACGGGATGATCAGTTTCGGCGCGCTTGTCGCGATGCTGATCGCCACTTCGGGCGACGAGGCCTTCGTGATGCTGACGCTCTTTCCGGGCAAGGCGCTCTGGATCTCGCTGCTGATCCTCGCCGTCGGTATACTGACCGGTGTCCTGATCGACTACATCGGGCCGAAGCTCGGCCTGAAACCCTACGCACTGAAATCCTGCGACGAGATGCATCTCCACGAAGAGGACGTCCACGAAAAGCACGAACCGGCACACGCTGACGCCCCTGCCGCCACCCGGAAGAAGCGTACGTTATTCACATGGAAACGCGCCGTCCTCTTCATCGGCATCGGCCTCTACATCGCCGCCCTGGCGACCGGCCTGCTCGAACACGAGCACGAAGGCGCCGAGCCGCACGACGAACACGGCTTCAACCTGCTGAGCGAAGACTGGATGAACCTGCTCTTCGCCGCCGTCAGCCTCGTGATGCTCGCCGTGGCCGCCCTCGGCTCCGACCACTTCGTGGAGGAACACCTGTGGCAGCACATCATCACCCGTCACCTGCCCAAGATCTTCGCCTGGACCTTCGGGGTGCTCATCCTCCTGGGATTCCTCACGGAAGTCTTCGACATAGGCAGCTGGGTCAGCGCCAACATCCCCCTGATGATCCTGCTGGCCACGCTGGTCGGCATCATCCCCGAGTCGGGGCCGCACCTGGTCTTCGTCACGCTCTTCGCGGCCGGCGTCATCCCCGCACCCGTGCTGATCGCCAGCTGTATCTCGCAGGACGGCCACGCCTCCCTGCCCCTGCTGGCCGAATCGAAAGGCGCTTTCATACGCGCGAAGGCCATCAATTGCTTGATGGCCCTCGTGGTCGGATTCCTTTCCTACTGGATCTTCTAGCGAAGCTTCGTGAAGCCGTACTTCGCACATTTGCCGAGCTGCTCCTCGATGCGGATCAGCTGGTTGTACTTCGCCATACGGTCGGTACGCGAAAGCGAACCGGTCTTGATCTGGCCGCTGTTGGTGGCCACGGCGATGTCGGCGATCGTGGTGTCTTCGGTCTCGCCGCTGCGGTGGCTCGTGACGGTGGTGTAGCCGTGACGGTGGGCCATCTCGATGGCGTCGAGCGTCTCGGAGAGCGAACCGATCTGGTTGACCTTGATGAGGATCGAGTTCGCGGCTCCCATCTTGATGCCTTTCTCGAGGAACTTCACGTTGGTGACGAACAGGTCGTCGCCCACGAGCTGGCAGCGGTCACCGATGCGTTCGGTGAGCTTCACCCAGCCCTCCCAGTCATTCTCGTCGAGACCGTCTTCGATGGAGTCGATCGGGAACTTCGTGATCAGCTCTTCCAGGAAGTCGATCTGCTGTTCCGAAGTAAGCTTCCTGCCATTGGGATCTTTCTGCTTGCCGCCCTTGAGCTGCTTGTAGTCGTAGTAGAACGTATCGCCCTCCTTGAAGCAGAACTCGGAAGCGGCGCAGTCCATCGCGATCTTCACATCCTTGCCCGGTTCATAGCCGGCGGCCTTGATGGCGTCGCAGATGATCTGCAGGGCGTCCTCGATGCCGTTGAGCGCAGGGGCGAAACCGCCTTCGTCACCGACGGCGGTGCTCAGGCCGCGTTTCTTCAGCAGCTTGGCGAGGTTGTGGAACACCTCGGCTCCCATCCGGATGCCTTCCTTCTCGCAGCACGCCCCGACAGGACGGATCATGAACTCCTGGAACGCGATCGGCGCGTCGGAGTGGGCGCCGCCGTTGATGATGTTCATCATCGGAACCGGCAGGACATAGGTATTGGTGCCGCCGATATAACGGTAGAGCGGAATGTCAAGATAGTTGGCAGCAGCGTGCGCGCAGGCCAGGGACACGCCGAGGATGGCGTTGGCGCCCAGGTTCTTCTTGGTCGGCGTGCCGTCGAGCTCGATCATCTTCCGGTCGATGGCGCGCTGTTCGAGGACGTTCATCCCCTCGATGACGGGCGCGATCCGTTCGTTGACGTTGGCAACCGCCTTGAGGGTTCCCTTACCCAGGTAACGGTCCTTGTCGCCGTCACGAAGTTCGAGGGCCTCGTTTTCACCGGTGCTGGCGCCGCTCGGAACGGCGGCACGGCCCATAATCCCGCTTTCAAGGATCACATCCACCTCAACGGTCGGATTGCCGCGCGAGTCAAGAATCTCTCTCGCAAATACTTTTTCAATAATCATCGTCTGAATATTTTATGATGTAAACAATCGGATTGACTGCCCCTGAGGGGCTAAAGCGCAAATATAGTGTTTTTTTCTCATTTGATGCCCCAGTCGGACAGGCGGACGGTCCCTTCCACCTTCTCTTCGACCAGGTCGTCCAGGGCCGGGAAGAAATCGAAGCCCGTGAGCGCTTCCAGGTCGTTGACGCTCATCGAGCAGTCGCGGAGATAGTAACGCTCGTCGTCGTTGTCCATCACGAAGGCGATGGCGCTGTAAGAGCCGTTCTTCTTCCTTACCAGCAGGGCCTTGAAGAAGGAATCCGGCACGACGACGTCGCGGTCGCCGATGGTACCGTAGCGGTTCTCGCCAACGATGGGGCCGGTCACCACCCAGACGCTCCCATAGCGGTTCGCCCACTGCCGCACCCGCTTTTCCAGGTACTGCCAGTCGCCGGCGTTGAGCGTCTCATCCTGCGGACAGATGTTGGTGAAATAGAACGTCTCCCCCATCGTGCCGTTGCTGAAGGCGGCGTCGGCAGCGGGCATCAGATGGCCCTTGGTCCAGCCGGATCCGGAATAGTCTTCCCGCATCGCCTGCGTGCAGCCTTTCAGGTCCGGGTCCATCCGGAACTCGATGCCCTCACGCGTATGCGTGCCGCCCGTCTCCTCGGCCGTCAGTTCATAGGCCACCCAGTTCGGAATCAACGTTTCTGTGTTGTACGAGGTCACGAAGGCCTGGTGCCGCACGAGCCGCCCGTCGTCCGTCAGGGCCGGGATTTCCATCAGGGAGGATAGTTCCTCCGGTGCGGCGGTGGGGAGCGGGACTTCCGCAGGATCGGAGTCCGGAGCCGATTGCGCGCCGTTCCAGAGCCAGTAGACAAAGATGGCGAGCAGGAGGATTACGGGGGCAAGCAGTTTCTTCAGCGTCTTCATCGGGAATACGGTCAATTTCTGACAAATATACCAAATTATTGTTTATCTTTGAAAATTGAACCTTTGATAATGAAACAATACATCCGTCCGGCATACCTGAAGCCCGGCGATACCGTGGCGGTCGTGGCGATGGCCTCCGCGCTCAGCGAAAAAAGCCGCCAGACCCTTTATTGGAAAGCGATGCTCGAATCGTGGGGACTCCGCGTAAAAACCGGCAGGCACCTGTACGACAGCATTCCCGGCGAATTCGCCGGCAGCGACGCAGACCGGGCCGCCGACCTGACGGAAATGCTCCTCGACCCGGAGGTTAAGGCCATCATTTCCTTCCGGGGCGGCTATGGTTCGATGCGCACCGTACGCGCACTCGACCAGCGGCTTTTCACGGCGCATCCGAAATGGCTGGTGGGCTTCAGCGACATCACGGTCTTCCACGCCGTGCTGCAAAGCCTGGGCATCGAATCGATCCTCGGGGCGATGCCGTCGACCGTCGGCGAAGATTCCGCCGTGAGCGAGGAATCGCTCCGCAAGGCCCTCTTCGGAGAGATCCGTTCCTACCGCACCTCGCCGCACCCGTTCAGCAAGCCCGGACAGGCGCGCGGCCGGCTCGTAGGCGGAAACCTGAGCCTCATCGTATCGTGCCTCGGCACACCGTGGGCGCATCGTCTGGAAGAAGACAGCATCCTCTTCATCGAAGACGTCGACGAACGGATGTACAATCTCGACCGGATGCTGCTCACCCTCCAGCAGGGCGGCGCCTTCGACCGCGCCCGCGGCATCGTGATCGGCCAGTTTACCGACACCTCCGGCGAGGACGAATGGCAGCGTACGGCCATCGACCTCGTGAACGAATACATGGCCCCGCTCGACAAGCCTGTCCTGTTCGGCTTCGACTGCGGCCACGAACACCCCAACTACAGCCTCTACCTCGGCCGGGAAGTCACCCTCGACGTCACCCCCGACGGCGGCCTGCTGGCGTTCGACAACGGCTAGTCGGCCACGGATCCGGCCGAAAGCGTGGCCCATTGGGGCCTTTAACGTGCGTGGGCCACGAAACTGCCCTGAAATGTGGCCGATAATAATAGGACAATAAAATACAACAGATATGCTTAAAGACGGACAACTTTACATCGCGCACAGCGACAACGGAAACATAAACCTGATCGGCAATATGGCCAACCGGCACGGTTTGATCGCCGGAGCCACGGGTACCGGCAAGACCGTCACCCTGCAGGTCCTCGCCGAAACCTTCTCCCAGGCCGGCGTCCCCTGTTTCATGGCCGACATGAAGGGCGACCTTTCCGGCATCAGCCAGCCCGGCCGGCTGAGCGGCTTCATCGAGAAACGGATGCCCGAATTCGGCATCGAGGACCCGCAGTTCGCCGGCTGCCCCACCCGCTTCTTCGACGTGTTCGGCGAACAGGGATTCCCGATGCGCGCCACCGTATCGGCCATGGGGCCGCAACTCCTCGCCCGCCTGATGGAACTCACCGAAGTCCAGGCCGGCGTGCTCAACGCCGTGTTCCGCATCGCCGACGACAACAACCTGCTGCTCATCGACCTGAAGGACCTCAAGCTGATGCTCGACTTCGTCGGCAAGAACGCCGCCGACTTCACCACCGAATACGGCAACATCGCCCCGGCCAGCATCGGCGCCATCCAGCGCTCCGTGCTGCAGATCGAAAGCGAAGGCGGCGACAAGTTCTTCGGGGAACCCGCCTTCAACGTCGAAGACCTCTTCGCCGTCGAGAACGGCCGCGGCGTGATGAACGTGCTGGCCGCCGACAAGCTGATGCTCAATCCGAAACTCTACTCCACCTACCTGCTGTGGCTGATCACCGAACTCTACGCCCGGCTGCCCGAGGTCGGCGACCTGGACCTTCCGAAGTTCGTTTTCTTCTTCGACGAAGCCCACATGCTCTTCGACGGCACGTCCAAGGCGCTCGTGGACAAGATCGAGCAGGTGATCCGCCTCATCCGTTCCAAGGGCGTGGGCATCTACTTCATCACCCAGGTCCCGAGCGACGTGCCCGTCAACGTCCTGGCCCAGCTGAGCAACCGCGTCCAGCACGCCCTGCGCGCCTACACGCCGCAGGACCAGAAGGCCGTGCGCGCCGCAGCCCAGACCTTCCGCACCAACCCCGCCTTCAAGACCGAAGACGCCATCCTCGACCTCGGCACCGGCGAAGCCCTCGTGTCGTTCCTCGACGAGAAAGGCGCCCCGAGCATCGTGGAGCGCGCCAAGATCCTCTTCCCGCTGAGCCAGATCGGCGCCATCACCGCCGGCCAGCGCTTCGACATCCAGGCCGCCGCACCCGCCAAACTGAAGAACTACGAGAAATACTTCGACCGGGAAAGCGCCTACGAAGTGCTGACCGAAGCGAACAAGAAGGCCGAGGAGCAGAAGGAAAAGGAACGGAAAGCCCTTGAGAAAGAGAAGGAGAAACAGGCCCGTGAAAAGGAGAAGAAGTCGTCCGGATCGTCCAGGACGAAGAAAAGCGGCATCGGCCGGACCATCCTCGGCACGATGATCGCCGCCGCAGCCACGAGCTTCGCCCGCAGCGCCGGCACCCGTATCGGCAAGAGCATCGGCGGCAGCACGAAGAAGAGCACCTCGACGGCAAAGAAGAGCACCTCCACCGCCAAGAAGACCACGTCCGGAAAAACGACGTCGAAGACCGGTACGGCCACGAAGAAAGCCGTCAATACCGCCGCCCGCAAGGTGACGACCGAGATTCTGAAGAGCATCTTCAAATAGATGGTCTTCATCCTGCTCATCCTGGTCCTGTGGTGCCGGTTTTCCGTAACGGCGGCCGACTGGTATGCACTGCACCTGTATCCGGGCATCTCGAAGACGCTCAGCTGGCTGGCCGCTCCTTTCGGATGCTCGGTCACGGAAATCGTCGCCGTCCTGCTGGCCCTGCTCTTTCTCGTCCGGCTCGTCAAGGTCTTCCGGGTGAAAGAACGTCGGGGCAGATACCTCTGGCGGGCCGTCCGGCTGCTGGTCTGGATCTACGTATGGTTCTACGCGGCCTGGGGCATCAACTACTACCGGAGCGACATCTATGCCCGGACCGGATCCACCCCGATGCCCTATGAGGAGGAAGAATTCCAGTCGTTCCTGACGGAATTCGCCGAACAGCTCAACACCCAGTGGCGGGATGTGGAAACCATCGACAAGGAAGCTGTCGCCGCGCACGTCAAGGCCTGGTATGCCGCCCTCCCGCCGGAAACGGGACTGGCGGAACCCCAAAGCTGGCAGCATCCCAAGCGACTGGCATTCAACCGGCTCTACTCAGCTGTAGGCGTGCTGGGATTCATCGGTCCTTTCTTCGACGAGCTGCAGGTCAACCACGATGTCTCGGCGCTGGAGTATCCGTTCATCTACGCACACGAGTATTCCCACGTGCTGGGCGTCAGCAACGAGGCGGAAGCCAATTTCTGGGCCTTTGAGAACTGCCGGCACAGCGAGGATCCGGCCATCCGCTACAGCGCCTGGTACATGCTGCTCAACTACACCGCCGGCAACATCCATTCGCTGCTGGGCGACGAAGCCTATCAGGCGTGGGCCGACCGGCTCATCCCCGAAGTCGCCGCCGACCTCGAATTCGCCCGCCAGCACTGGCAGGAACTGCGCTCACCCACCCTTTCCCGGGCCCAGCGCAAGCTCTACGACCGATTCCTCAAGACCAACCGGATTGCCGACGGCACCCGAAACTACGGCCAGGTACTCCGGCTCGTCCTGACTTTTTCAGACCTGCACGGTCACGAAGATGGCGAAGAAGGATAACAACCCGGCCAAGACCAATGCGGCCCGGCTGCTCGACGCGGCCGGCATCGCTTATGAACTCGTCCCCTACGAGGTGGACGAGTCGGACCTGGCCGCCCGGCATGTCGCCGACCAGCTGGGCGAGGACATCGAGCAGGTGTTCAAGACCCTGGTGCTGCGCGGCGACCGGAACGGCTATTTCGTGTGCGTGATCCCGGGCAACTTCGAGGTGGACCTGAAAGTGGCGGCGCAGATCTCCGGCAACAAGAACTGCGAGATGCTGCACGTGAAGGAACTCCTGCCCACCACCGGCTACATCCGGGGCGGCTGTTCGCCCATCGGCATGAAGAAACCCTTCCCTACCTTCATCCACGAAAGCGCCCTGCTCTACGATTACATCTATGTAAGCGCAGGTATCCGCGGCCTGCAGCTGAAGCTCTCCCCGCAGGACCTGATCGGTTTCATCGGAGCCGAAATCTATCCATTATAGCATCTTCCGCGAAAAAAAATCAATAATCGTGTAGTTTTCGAAGCATTGCCGCGTCCAATGGGCAAAACAAGTTGCGAGACTATGACCGAACGTGAATTCGAAAAAATGATCCGGGAACACAAGGGGACGATCTACACCGTCTGCTATATGTTCTCGACCGACCGCGACGAAGTGGCCGACCTTTTCCAGGAAATCCTCATCCACCTCTGGCAGGGATCCGGAACCTTCCGGGGTGAAAGCGCGCTGAACACCTGGATCTGGAAAGTCAGCCTGAACACCTGCATCTCCTTCGACCGGAAGAAGAAGCGCGGGCCAAGGACCGAGCCGCTTTCGCTCGACATCGACCTGTTCGAAGACCGGGACGAGGAAACCCGGCAGATCGGGCTCCTGCGAGAGCGGATCGGCAAGCTGGGGCCTTTCGACCGGGCCATCGTCCTCCTCTGGCTGGAGAACCTCTCCTACGAGGAGATCGGACAGATCGTCGGCATCACGCCAAAGAATGTCTCCGTGCGGCTTGTACGAATCAAGGAACAACTTAAAAAGATGCAGTAAAATGGAAAACACCGATAACACCCTCCGCGAAATGCAGCAGCAGATGCAGCAGCTGCGCGAAAAACTTGCCAACGAGAAGATCGTGAACGACAGGATGCTCCGCACCTCCTTCCGCAAAACGGTCAACCAGCTCAAAACCAAGACGTCTTTGCCTATTGCAATGGCCTGTGCAGCGCTGGCTTTCTTCCCGCTCCTCCGATACCTGGGATTCTCCTGGTACTTCCTGATTTTTACAGACGTGATGCTTCTGGCGGCAATCGTCGCCATGCTGTTGACCAGGAGACACATCCCCAGTTTAGATAAAGACCTTGTTACTGCCGCATCGGAGATCACCACCTTCCGGAAGATCAATGCCGACTGGATCAAGTATGGTATTCCCTGCCTCGTGGTCTGGCTGGGGATGCTGGTCTGGGATGTGGCTAAGAACATCCAGCTCGGCAGGGAGAATCTCTACGGATTCATTGGTGGGGCTGTCATAGGTCTTTTGATTGGCGGCGCCTTCGGCCTCAAGAATCGCAGAGACATCCTTAACGGCTCCGACGAGCTTCTCGACCAGATCGAGGAGCTCCGCCGGGATGCCTAAGCGAGCGCTTGGCTAAACGTCTATAATCTTTAAATCAGCATAAAATGGAAACATTCAGCACAATTCTGCTCCTTATTACGATGATCCTGCTGGCTTTGGGCCTTATCTGACGGCTGACGCTATTTCCGGATGGGATAGAGTTTCAGCAGGAGGATGATCAGCAGGGCGATGGCGGCCGGGAAAAGCGAGAAGATCGACCAGATCATCTGCTGTACCGCCGCCTCGTTCGTAATGGTGACCACAGTCTGGTCCGTAACGGGATCGGTGCCGGACACGAAGCCGGCGAGGCCCAGGAGCATCGCCACCAGCGCCCCCGAGATGGCCGAACCGAACTTCTGCGCCATCGTGCCTGACGAGAAGATCAGGCCCGTCGAGGAAGTCCCGTTCTTTTCCGTGGCATAATCTGCCACATCGGCATACATCGACCAGAGCAGCGGCGAATAGAGGCCGATGCCGATGGACGTGAGGATGACCGTCGCGACCATCACCCAGATGTATTTCGGGTCCATCGGGATGAAGAAGAAGGCGATCGAGGTCACGGCGCAGATGACGGCCGCCCACATAAAGGCTTTCTTCTTGGATCCCACCCACTTCGTAAACCGCGGCGACAGGCCGCCGAAGATCATGCACGTCACTTCGCCGAAGGTCATGAACACCGTGTAGTTGATGATCAGGCCCGAAACGGTAACATCCCCGTGCAGGCAGTATTCCAGCAGGTAGCCGGCCACGGCATAGCGGAAACCGTTGAAGAAATTGGTGCAGATGCCCACGAGCGTCAGGTAGATCCACGGCTTGTTGCGGAACAGGTCGGCGAAAGGCTTGAACGAGAATTTCTCGGCACGGACGGGCTTGATGCGCTCTTTCGTGAGCAGGCCGCAGGCCAGCGTTCCCAATGCGGCAAGGCCGCCCAGGATCGCGCCCAGCACGGCATACTGGTGCGCTTCGGAACCGCCCACCAGTTTCTGCAGATACGGGAAGGACAGCAGGGTGACGAAGCCCATCGCATAGGCGCCCACCATCCGGTACGAGGAGAACTGGTTCTTCTCATTGTCGTCGTCGGTCATCACGCCCAGCAACGAGCCGTAAGGCACGTTCACGGCCGTATAGACGACCATCATCAACAGATAGAACGAATAGGCGTAGATGCGCTTGCCGACAGGGCCCAGTTCGGGCGTGTAGAGCAGCAGGGCGAACACAACGCCCAGCGGAATGGCGCCGAAAATGAGCCAGGGCCGGTAGGTGCCCCAGCGTGATTGCGTCCGGTCGGCGATGGCTCCCATCAGCGGATCGGTGATGACGTCAAACAGGCGCGCCACCAGCATCAGGGCCGCCGTATCGGCCACGGTAAGGCCGAAGATGTTGGTGAAGAACAAGGGAAATGCGATGGACATCACCTTCCACGTGATGCCGCCGGCGGCGGCATCACCCAGCGCATAGCCCAATTTTTCAGAGAGTTTTGCCATATTATCCAAACAGTTTCAGTATTTCAAGACACATCCGGACATTGTGGTAGGGACATTTCCAGAAGCCGGCCTTTGGCTGGGCCAGGTCGCGCGAGCCGTCGGGCAGGACCGCCCAGTACCAGTCGCCGCCGGCGCGGTCCACCAGCCGGTCGCGGATGAACGCCCAGCAGGCCAGCGCCCGGTCGGCACCGGCATCGTCCCCGTGGAACTTCCACAGCCAGAGGTTGCCTACGACCGTCTCGGCCTGCACCCACCATTGGCGGGATTCATCGAAGGAACCGTCGGGCAGTTTCTCATACAGCATCGAACCGTCGGGCAGCAGGCCCTCGTTGCCGGCGCGGCCCAGCGCGGCCGCATACGGACGGACACGGCTCACCACGTCGAGGTCGTGCGTCGCCAGGGCGCACTCCAGCAGCAGCCACGATGTCTCGATGTCGTGACCGTAGGAAACGGCACCGGGCAGGACGCGCCAGTCCCGCCGGAAATAAAGCTGCAGATGTCCGTCGGGACCCATAATGCGCGTGCACGTGAGGTCGAGCAGCCGGACCAGCGCCGCCCTGAGCGAAGGATCCGGCCAGACGGCGTAGAGATTCGCGTAGGCCTCCAGGATGTGGAGGTGCGAATTCATCGTCTTGTCGGCATTGATGTCGTGCGCCGAGAGCGACATGTCTTCCAGCGGCGAGAAGTCGCGCGCAAGCGCCTCGATGTACCCGCCGTGCTCCGGATCGGCGAAATGGTCTTCCACCGTGCGGAACAGCGCGGCGGCCGCCGCAAGGACCTTCACGTCGCGCGTCGCCTTATAGCATTCGCTGAGCCCGTAGATGGCGAAGCCCTGGGCATACAGCTGCTTCTTGTCGTCAAGCCGCTCCCCTGCCGCCGTCACGCTCCAATAGACGCCGCCGTGATCCGGATCGACGAAATGCGTCAGGAACCAGTCTTTGGCCGTTACGGCCGCCGCCAGGTATTCCGGCCTGGGCAGCACGGCAAAGGCCGCCGAGAACGCCCAGATGATGCGGGCGTTCAGGATGACGCCGCGCGGCGCCTCCGGCAGCACGGTTCCGTCGGAAAGGACTTCGCCGTAGAAGCCGCCGCCCGGGTCCCGCAGCGTCAGCCAATAGTCCAGGATATTATGCTCCAGAACGTCGGTAATTTCACGCAGGAATATATCCGTTCTTGTTTCCATTCTAGTTATTCAGCTTCTTCTCTTCGCTCAAAATGACCGTTCTTTTCGTAGCTGCGGGCGGGTTTTCGGGCAGCGAGCATTTTTCTGCGAGCGGAACGAAAACCCAGAGCAGCGGAGCAATGATCATCTATTCGGCGTATCCCAGACTTTCGTTTCCGTGCAGTGGACCAGCAGGCCGAGGCCGCCGCAGGCCAGACGGAAGTCGCCTTCCTCCAGACGCCATCTGCCGTCCGCGCCCACGAACGCCAGTTCGGGAGCCGGCAGCTCGAACGTCACTACCTTCGATTCACCGGGCTGAAGCTCGATCTTTTCGAAGCCGCGGAGACGCTTCACGTCGGGAATCAGCGACGCCACCAGGTCGGAACTGTAGAGCAGCACCGCCTCCTTGCCGGCACGGTCGCCGGTGTTGGTCACCGTCACGGAAACCTTCAGCACATCGCCGGCCTTGAACGATTCCCGGTCACAGACGAAATCGCTGTAGGCGAACGTCGTGTAGCTGAGACCGAAGCCGAAAGGCCACTGCACGTCCATCACGGCGTCGTAGTTGTAGGATCCCTCCATCACCTCGCGGTGCTCGGAAACCTTGTAGTCGTACGTGTGCAGCGAATTGATGTGCTTCGAATAGGTGAACGGCAGCTTGCCGGAGAAATTCTCGTCGCCGGCGAGCAGCGCCGCCAGGGCGTCGCCGCCGTAGTTCGAAGGCAGCATCACGTCGATCACCGCCTTCGCCAGCGGCTCGATGTCGCCGATGATGCGCGGACGGCCCTCGTTGAGCACCAGCACCACGGGCTTTCCGGTAGCGGCCACCGCCCGGACCAGTTCCTTCTGGTTGGCCGAAAGGTTCAGGTCGTCCATGTTGCCCGGCGTCTCGCAGTAGGAATTCTCACCCACACAGCAGACGACCACGTCGGCGGCACGGGCGGCCGCCACGGCCTTTGCAATGCCCGTCGGATTGTCGATCATCCAGGCATACGGGATTTCCACATACTCTACGCCCGGAACGTACGTCACACGCGAGAAACGCTGCTGGATCGCTTCCAGGATCGTATTGTACTGCGGGACGAATTCGTCGGCAGAACCCTGCCAGCGGTATGACCAGCCCCCGTTCAGCGCACGGAGCGTATTGGCGTTGGGACCGCAGACCAGGATCCGCTCGCTGCCATTGAGCGGCAGCAGGCCGCCTTCGTTCTTCAGCAGCACCTCCGACTCCACGGCGGCGTCATACGACTCCTTCGCAAAGCGTTCGCACGCGAAGTCCGGATAATCGTACGTCCAGGTCGGATTGTCGAAGAGACCCAGACGCACCTTGAGGCGCAGCACCCGGCGCACGGCGTCATCGATGCGGCTCATCGGGATCCCGCCGCTTTCGGCCAGGTCCACGATCACGTTCACGCATTCCGGATCGTAGGGATCCATGATCATGTCGATGCCGGCGTTGATGCCCTGCGCCACGGCCTCGCGCTTGTCGGCCGCCACGTGGTCGCGCGTATAGAGATTGTCGATGTCCGCCCAGTCGGTGACCAGCATGCCGTCCCAGCCGAGTTCCTCCTTGAGCCATCCGGTCAGCAGCGTCTTGTTGGCGTGGGTGGGAACGCCGTTGATGGAAGCGGAATTCACCATGATGGTCAGCGCCCCCGCCTCGACACATTCCTTGAACGGCCGGAAGTATTTCTCGCGCAGATCGTTTTCAGCAATGTAGGCAGGCGTCCGGTCTTTCCCGGAAAGCGGTACGCCGTAACCCATATAGTGCTTCAAGCTCACGGCCGCATTCTCCGGCCCAATGTGGTTCGGGTCGGCGCCCTGGATGCCGAGGGTCTCGGTGCGCGCCATTTCCGCCTGGAGATAGGGATCTTCGCCCCAGCTCTCCCAGATGCGCGGCCAGCGCGGGTCGCGGCCCAGGTCCATCACGGGCGAGAACACCCACGGGCACTGCGCCGCACGCGTCTCATAGGCCATCGCCCGGCCCATCGCGAAGGCGTATTCCCGGTTGAAAGTGGCGCCCAGGTTGATTTCCTGCGGATAGAGCGAACCCTCGATCAGATAGGAAGCGCCGTGGATCATGTCGAGGCCGTAGATGCACGGGATGCCCAGCACCTCCATCGACTTGTCCTGGATCTGCCGGATCATGGCGGCCGTCTGCTCACGCGTATGCGCCGCGTCGTGCATCACGTTGAGGATGGAGCCCACCTTGTATTCGCCGATGATCTTGTCGAGCTTGGCCGGATCGATGGCTTCGTGGGTGTCGTCCTCGATGACCATGATGGAAAGCTGGACCAGCTGGCCGGCCTTCTCCTTGAGGGTCATGCCTTTCAGCACTTTCTCCACCTTGGCTTCCACCGCGGCGTCACGCGGGATGGCCGGCTTGACGGCCGGCCGCGAAGCGCAGGCACATACCGCGAAGGCCGTCGCAGCGAACGATATGATTTGGACAATGGATTTGAATCGGTTCATATACAACTATGCAACAGTGTTAAGGATTTATTTCTTTCTGGAACGGGACCGCCACAGCGCGGTCATCTCTTCGAGGGTCTTTCCCTTGGTCTCCGGCACAAGCCGCCAGACAAAGAGCGCGGCGACCAGGCAGATCACGCCGTAAAGCGCATAGGCGAAGAAGTGGCCGAAACGGTCGCCCATCGCACCGAGCTGCATATTGTACATCGGCACGAACGTGGAACTCACGATGAAGTTGAAGATCCACTGGAACGCCACGGCCCAGGCCGTCGCCTGGCTGCGGATGGTGTTGGGGAAGATCTCGGCGATGTACACCCAGCAGATCGGCCCCCAGCTGAACATGAAGCAGGCGCTGTAGACCATGATGCTGATGACCGGCACCCAGGCCGGCAGTGTCACGACATTCGACAGGGCGACGCCCAGCGCGCCGACCGCCATGCCGATGGAACCGCTGATCAGCAACGGCTTGCGGCCCAGTTTCTCCACGGTAAAGACCGCCAGCAGGGTGAAACTGATGTTGATGACGCCCATGATGACGGTAAAGAGCATATTGTTGCTCACGCCCATGGATTCGAAGATGCGCGGCGCGAAATACAGCACGGCGTTGATGCCGATCACCTGCTGGAACACGGAGAGCATGCAGCCGATGAAGATCACCAGGAAGCCGTATGCGAAGAGCCTTTCCCGCTTTTCGACGACGGTATCCTTGATCTCCTGCAGGATCGTCCGGGCCTTCTCCTCCCCGTTGATGCGGGCGAGGATCCGGAAGGCGTTCTGGTCGAGGCCGCGCATCACGAGATGGCGGGGCGACTCGGGCACCAGGAGGATGAGCAGCGCGAAAAGACCGGCCGGAAACGCCTCGGAGACGAACATGTTGCGCCAGCCGACCGTATTGGTCCATTCCACGAGCTGCGGATCATTCTTATGCGACTGGATGATGAGGAAGTTGACGAAATAGACGACCAGCTGGCCGAAGATGATGGCAAACTGGTTCCACGAGACGAGCTTGCCGCGCTGGTTGGCCGGAGCAACCTCCGCAATGTACATCGGGCAGATGGCGGAGGCCAGTCCCACGCCGATGCCGCCCAGGATCCGATACAGGATGAACGCCGCCAGGACGCCCCGGCTCGCCACGCCGTGGCGGAAGAAGAGAAACTCCGGGCAATACGAACCCAGGGCGCTCAGGAAAAAGAGAATGCCGGCGATCAGCAGCGTCCTGCGCCTTCCGATCCGGGAAGAGAACAGGCCGGAGAGCAGCGCACCGATCACGCAGCCGATCAGGGCGCTGGAGGTCGTGAAGCCGTGCAGGCCGTCGGTATACGTGAAATCCGCCGCTCCCTGGAAGAAGGCCTGGAGCCCCTTCTCCGCGCCGGAAATCACCGCCGTGTCGTATCCGAAGAGCAGTCCGCCCAGCACCGCCACGAGCACGATGCTGATGAGATACCTGGAACTGCCTTGCTTTCTGTTCGCTCCCATCTTTACCTGGCGTAGAGGTTCAAGAGGGTTTCGTAAAGCTCCTGCTTGCCGGAAGCCGCCTCGGGCGTAGCGTGGGACCTGGCGTAGTCGTAGAGTTCTTCCAGGGTGGCCCCGCCTTCCTCGAACTTCTTCCCGAGACCGCTGTCGAAGGAAGCATACCTTTCCGCGACCATCTGGAGAATCGGACTTTCCTCCAGAACGGCAGCGGCATTCAGCAGGGCGTGCGCCATCGCGTCCATCGCGCTGATGTGGGCGATGAAGATGTCTTCCGGATCGGTGGAACTGCGGCGCAGCTTGGCGTCGAAGTTCGTACCGCCGTCCTTGAAGCCGCCGTTGCGGAGAATCTGCATCATGGCCTGGGTAAGGTCGTACGGGTCCACCGGGAACTGGTCCGTATCCCAGCCGTTCTGGGCGTCGCCGCGGTTGGCGTCGATGCTGCCCAGCAGGCCGTTGTCCACGGCGACGGTAAGCTCGTGCTCGAAGGTGTGACCGGCCAGGGTGGCGTGGTTCACCTCGATGTTCACCTTGAAGTCCTTGTCGAGGCCGTTGGCACGGAGGAATCCGATCACGGTCTCCGTGTCGACGTCATACTGGTGCTTGGTGGGCTCCATCGGCTTGGGCTCGATGAAGAAAGTTCCTTTGAATCCCTTCGCGCGGCCATAGTCGCGGGCCGCGGTGAGCATCCGGGCCAGATGGTCCTTCTCACGCTGCATCTGCGTGTTCAGCAGGGTGTAATAGCCTTCGCGGCCGCCCCAGAACACATAGCCGGTACCGCCCAGCTTGATGGTGGCGTCGATGGCGTTCTTGATCTGCACGGCCGCACGGGCTACGATGCCGAACTGCGGGTTGGTGGCGGCGCCGTTCATATAACGCTTGTGTCCGAACACGTTGGCCGTACCCCAGAGGTTCCTGATCCCCGTCGCCTTCATCTTCTCCAGGAGATAGTCCGTAATGTCCTTCATCCGGGCTTCATACTCGACGATGTCCTCGCAGTCTTCCACGAGGTCGATGTCGTGGAAGCAGAAATACTCGATGCCCAGCTTCTGCATCAGCTCGAAGCCGGCATCGGCCTTCGCCCTGGCACGGGCATACGGGCATTCGCCCTTGTCCCATTCATAGCTGCGGGTCTGGCCGCCGAACGGGTCGCCGGAAGCCTGGCCCAGCGAGTGCCACCAGGCCATGGCGAACTTGAACCAGTCCTTCATCTTCTTGCCCGCGACGACACGGTCCGCATCATAATAGTGGAATGCCAGGGGGTTCTTGCTTTCGGGTCCCTCGAAAGGGATCTTTCCGATGGTAGGGAAATACTCTTTGGTCATGATGTTATGCAATTATAAATATGATTTCCAACGTTCATAGGCGGCCCGGCATTCCGCCTGGCGGCCCGGTTCGATCCTGTCGAGCCGCGCCAGCGTCGCGAAAGCCTCCGCCGACGTACGGTATATGCCAGCGCCGATGCCCGCACCGCGGGCCGCGCCCACCGAACCGTCCGTGTCGTAGAGTTCGATGACCGCTCCGGAAACCGCAGCAAGCGTATCCCGGAAAATCGGCGAAAGGAACATATTGGCCTTGCCCGCGTGAATCCTGTCCACCCGGAGCCCCATCTGCTGCATGATTTCAATGCCATAGCAGAAAGAGAAGACGATGCCTTCCTGGGCGGCGCGGAGCAAGTGCGCCTTTCCGTGCCGGTTGAAGTTGACGCCGTGGACGCTGCAGCCCGCATCGCGGTTCTGCAGCATCCGTTCCGCGCCGTTGCCGAACGGCAGGATGGACACGCCGTCGCTGCCGACAGGAATGCGGGCGGCCAGTCCGTTCATTTCGGCGTAGGACATGCCCGCTTCCGCCACGGTGCGGCGCATCCAGGCATTCAGGATGCCCGTACCGTTGATGCAGAGCAGGACGCCCAGCCGGGGAGCCGCCGCCGTATGGTTCACGTGGGCGAACGGGTTCACCCTGGAAAGCGGATCGTAGGCCACCTGTCCGATGACGCCGTACACCACGCCGGACGTACCGGCCGTGGAGGCGATTTCGCCCGGATTCAGCACATTCAGGCTCAGTGCATTGTTGGGCTGGTCGCCGGCCCGGTAGGTCACCGGGGTCCCGGCCGCGAGTCCGAGTTCCCGCGCCGCTTCCGCGGTCAGCCGTCCCTGCTCGCCGAAGGTGGGCACCACCGGTGCCAGCACCGAGGCGTCGAAGCCGAAGCAGTCCAGCAGCAGCCGGGAAGGGGCGTTTTCCACGAAATCCCAGAAGATGCCTTCCGACAGGCCGCTCACCGTCGTAGCCGCCTCACCCGTGAGGCGCAGGGCGATGTAGTCGCCCGGCAGCATCACTTTCCAGATCCGGTCGAACACGGCCGGTTCGTTTTCCTTCACCCAGGCCAGCTTGGCAGCCGTAAAATTGCCGGGCGCGTTGAGCAGGTGCTGCAGGCACCATTCCTCCCCCAGCGCCTCGAACGCGCGCTGTCCGTAGGGTACGGCGCGCGAATCGCACCAGATGATGGAAGGACGCAGGACCTGCCGGTCCCTGTCCACACACACCAGTCCGTGCATCTGGTAGGAGATGCCGATCGCCTTGATGTCGGCGGCGGCACAACGGGCCTGCGACAGCACGGACGCCGTGGCCTGCTTCAGATACGCCCACCAGCTTGCGGGATCCTGTTCCGCCCAGCCGGGGCGTTCGGAAAGGATGGGCGCTTCCTGTTCCGGGAAGAACGCCGCGGCGGCACACTTCCCCGTGGCGGCCTCCACCAGGGAGGCTTTCACGGAAGAACTGCCGATATCGTAACCGAGTAAATACATAGCGTCATTCGTTGGCAAAACGGAGGGGCACCACGTTTTCGGGAATGCCGGGACCAGCAAGCAGGACCCTGGCCTCCCCCGCTTCGCCGGTTCCCTGGATGAGCACCTGGGCCAGTCCGTTGAAGGTATCGATGCAGAAAGTCCGGTCGGCGGGATCCGCGGGACGCTCGGCGGCGCGGAAGGCCGGATCGCCGTTGCCGGCGCCCAGGATCCGGGCAGGGCCCTCCACCGTCACCTGCACGGGCAGACAGGCCGTCGGGACGAAGCGGTCGCGGCCATCCCGCACGGAAAGGTTCACCACCGCCACGTCGTGCCCGTCCGCCCGGAGCAGCGTCCGGTCGGCCGCCGCCTGCAGGCGTTCGGGAGAACCGGCCGTCCAGACGGTCTCCTCACAGACCTTCCGGCCATTCCGGTAGCCCACCGCCCGGACACGTCCGGGCCTGTAGACCGCCGTCCATTCCAGGTGACCGCCGCGGGGCATCCGCTTCCGGCCCAGGTTCCGCCCGTTGACGGAAAGCGCCACCTCTTCGCAGTTGCCGTACACCCACACGGAGACTTCCTCCCCTTCGTGGCCTTCGAGGTTCCAGTGCGGCAGGATGTGCACGAGCGGCTCGTCCGTCCACCAGGCCTTCAGGTAATACGCCTCGTCCTTGGGAAAGCCGCAATAGTCGAAGATGCCGAATTCGGAGCCCGTTGCAGGATAGACCAGCGGATTCGGCTCGCCCCGGTAGTCGAAGCCCGTCCAGTAGAACAGGCCCGCCAGCCAGGGGCGGGCTTCATAGAACTGCCAGCCCCGTTCGATGCAGTTGTACAGGCTGTCCGGTCCCTGGGGGCTGCGGTTGAGGGCCGCCATCCGCCCGTTCGCCGGATCGTCGAAATACACGCCGCGGGTGCCGCAGCCGGAGGTCTCCTCCGTGCCGACGGCCACGCGGTCGGGATAATCGGCCCGGTGCCGGTCCACCGGATTCTGCAGGATATAGTTGTAACCGGCCACGTCGGCGCCCTTGATCACTTCCGGGCCGCTGCTGGTTGCGACCAACACCGGCCGCGTCGGGTCGATGGCGTGGCAGTATTCCGTCATCGTACGGGCGATGCGTTCGCCCTTATCGTTCCATTCGATGCCCCACTCCTCGTTGCCGATGCCCCACAGGATGATGCAGGGATGATGCCGGTCGCGTTCGATCATCTTGCGGAGCGGCGCGAGCTGTGCCTCGTTCACGCCCATCAGGCGTGTCTCCTCCAGCACGTACATCCCCAGGCTGTCGCAGATGTCGAGCAGCGCGGGTGACGCGGGGTTGTGGGCGGTCCGGATGGCGTTGAAACCGTATGCTTTCAATTGTTTGATGCGCCAGACATACAGCGCGTCTGGGATGGCCGCGCCCACGCCGGCGTGGTCCTGGTGGACGTTCGCGCCGTGGATGCGGATGGGCTGGCCGTCCAGGAGGATACCGCGGTCGGGATCGATTTCGATCTTCGGCAGCGGCCGCTGCGGTTTTTCGGGCTCGTCGCCGACCGTAAGCCAGACGTGGCGGTAGATGCCGGCCCCTTCGTAGAACCAGCCCTCCTCGAATGAGGCGTCGGCCCGGACAACGACCACATTGTCGCCGCCATAATTCAGGTATTCGGCGATGGCGTAGGTGGCCGACGTGTAACCGCTGCGCTCGCCGCCCAGCCAGAAGCCGTTCACCCAGATGTCCGAATCGCGGAAGATGCCGTCGAACCGGAGCGAGACCGGTTTCCCGAGCGCATCGGCCGGCACCGTGAAATGCTTCCGGTACCAGCCCACGCTGGTCGCCGGCCAGCGCCAGCCCACCGTCTTGTAACCGTGGCTGTGCGAAGCTTCCGGCGAAAACGGCAGGTCCACCACCCAGTCGTGCGGCAGCTGCACCGGCTTCCAGGCCGAATCGTCGAACTTTACGGCATACGGTCCCTCGTTATGGATCGACGCCGCTTTTGTGAGATAGTTGAAATATTCCGTCCCCCTGCCGAAATCCTTTTCCGGTGAAGCGGCGTCGCCGAACGCGAACTTCCAGCCGTCGTCGAACAGCATCTCCTGCGCCAGTGCCGGCAGTGGAAAGATAAGCAAAATGGCCAGAAGGAAGCGTTGTTTCCATTTCAAGACCGTCTGCGCCCACGCAGCCGTGAGTGGGAGGGGCCCGAAACCGGTTCGCCGGTTTTGGGAGGGATAGGACCCATAGGGTCCGTAGTCTTGAAATGGAAACAACGCTTCCTTCGTCATAGAATTAAAAATGTAAAGTTACCGATTTCCCCTGATATTCGCACTTCGTGCCTTCGGCATCGGGATCATAGCCGTGCGGATGCGCCGGGTCTACCACGATCACGTGGAAAGCGCGCGACGCCAGCATCTCCGGGAACGACCCGGCCCGGTCGCCGACCGTCAGGGTGCGGGCGGCCTCGTCCCAATGCAGCGGAATGGTGGCATAAGCCCCCTTCTCATAGGCATAGGTCAGCCCGTCGTCTTCATAGAGCGTGAAATCCGCATCGGCGCCCGCATACACATAGAGCCGGATGGCGTCGGCCGGCTTCTCGTCGGACCACTCCATCGCCGGACCGAACGGAACGATCGAACCGGCCCGCACGAAAAGCGGCATCCGCTCGTAAGGCGCAGGCATCGAACGGCGGCGGCCGCCGTCGTAATACGTGCCGGAATAGAAGTCATACCAGCCGCCGGCCGGGAAATACACGCTCCGGCTGCGGGCCTGGTAGTCCGAGACCGGACACGGCATCAGCGCCGGGCCGAACAGCCACTGGTCGGACAGGTCACGCACTTCGGGGTCGTCGGGATAGTCCATCGGCAGGCCGCGCATCAGCGTGTAGTCGTCGAACGCCACGGCGCCGGCCAGCGAATACAGATACGGCATCAGCCGGTAGCGCAGCTGCATATACCACAGGATGCTCTCGTATGCCGGCGAACCCGCGGGGGCGATGTTCCAGAGCTCCCGCTGCGGCCACTGCCCGTGCGTACGGAACAACGGCACGAACGTGCCGAACTGGTGCCAGCGCGTCTGCAGTTCCTGCCACTCGCGCCGGTTGGCCGGATCCTGGAACTTGCCCATCACCGAGAAGCCGCCGATGTCCATCCCCCAGAACGGGATGCCGCTCATCGAATAGCTCAGGCCGGCGGCCATCTGCATCCGCATGTCGGTCCACGACGTGCCGATGTCGCCGCTCCAGGTGGCCGTGCTGTAGCGCTGCAGGCCTGCGAAGCCGCTGCGCGTGAGCAGGAACACCCGTTTGTCGGGATCCACGGCCCGCTGGCCGTTGTAGATGGCGTCGGCATTGACGATGGAATAGGCGTTCAGGTATTCGGTCGAAGGGCCCAGCGCCGTGGGCGAGATGAGCCACTTGAAATAGTCCATCGGCAGGCAGTCGCGCAGGTTCGGCTCGCTGGCGTCCATCCACCAGGCGTCGATCTTGCGGCCGTACCGCGTGTAGAGGCTTTCGTCGATCTGGCGCCAGAACATCTTCCGGCCGCCTTCGGCGTATGCGTCATAGAAACTCTGCTGATGGCCCAGCCAGTCCACCAGACCGGTGTCCTCCGCGTGCGTGTAGGCGTAGCCGGCCGCCTTGAGTTCCTTGTAATGGTCCGTATTGGTATAGAACTTCGGCCAGACGCTGATCATGAAGCGGCCGTGCATCGCGTGGACATCGTCGAGCATCTTTTCCGGATCGGGATAACGCGTCTCGTCGAAGGCGTGGCTTCCCCACTGGTCCTCCTTCCAATAGTGCCAGTCCTGGACGATGTTGTCCACGGGAATGTGCCTGCGGCGGAATTCGGCCAGGGTGTTCACCAGTTCTTCCTGCGTGGCGTAGCGCTCCCGGCTCTGCCAGAAGCCCATCACCCACTTCGGCATCACGGGCGCCTTGCCCGTGAGCGTCCGATAACCGCGGATCACCCCGTCGAAGTCGTTCCCCGCGATGAAATAGAAATCCGCCTGCGGCTCGAACTCCGACCAGAAACGAATGCCGGCTTCTTCCCCGGCCGGCCGGAGCGGCGCCACGCGCAGGCCGATGTACGATACGTCGCCGTCGGGCTCCCACTCGATGCGGACGGGCGTCTTCACGCCCTTCTCCAGATGCGCGACGAACTTGTAGCTGTTGGGATTCCAGGCCGGCCGCCAGCGGCGCGACATCACCTCCCGTCCGTCGAGCAGCGTACGCTGGAAGCCCGCATAATACTGGATGAAATGGTAGTCCGCCGTCTCGGGGGCCTCCACGAAGCCCTCATAGACCACCTTCGCGCCGTTGAGCCCGATAGCCGGCAGGTTCTTCACCAGAAACTCGTTTTCGTAGTAGAGGCTGTCCTCTCTCTGTACGACGGGCCGGCCCGTCGCCGGCGCATACGTACCGGTCAGGGCGCCTTCCACCCCGTCCCTGTCGTAGAGACGCAGCATCTCGCCCAGTTGCCGGTACGGCTCGGGATTGCCCCAGCGGCTCAGCGAATAGGCGTCGAACAGCAGGCCGTAGCCGCCCGTCGAAACCACCATCGGCACGCTCACCTTGGTGTTGTACTGAAAGAGTTCCTCACTGCGCCCCCGGTGGTCGAACTCGCCGGCCTGGTGCTGTCCCAGGCCATAGAATGAATCGTCCGCAGGCGCGTCGAACGCCGTCTGCACCGACCAGGCCCGCTTTTCCTCCACTTCGATGGGCGTGAAGGCGAAATGACCGCCCTGCAGATACGGCGTGCCGTCGGTGCGGAGGAAAGCCACCGTTCCGGCCGCCTTGTCGACCACGGCGGAGAGCCGGTCGGTCGAAACGGTCACCCGGCCGCCGGAAGCCTTCACGCGGAAATCCCGGCAGCCCGGCTGCGGCACCACGGCCAGGCTCTTCCGGTCCGTGAACGATCCGTCCGGCACGGCGGAAACACGGATGATGTCGGGCGACACGACTTCCAGCCGGACGGTGAGCGCATCGCAGGGAACCGTCACCCGGCTGCCTTTCACGGCATAGTCGCGGCCACAGGCGGCCAGCAGAAAGGGAAGCAGCAGCAAGAGAACTCTTTTCATGGTTACTTGGTTTTAGTAGATATTACAGGGGCCAGTCGTCGCTCCGGAACGGCGGGGCGGGAATGCCGTAGGAAGTCTTCAGGTTGGTGTCCATCAGGTTGCGGTAGCTGTACCGGACCGCCACGGGATGCGGCACATCGGGGCACCGGACATAGACGCTCTGGCCGTCCCAGTCCACCTCGGCTTCGGCCAGGTGGAACACGCGGTCCTCACCGGCCAGCTCGAAGCCCGTAATCGTGCGGTTCTCGATCGACTGCAGGTTCGACCATACGTTGTTGAATAGGATCTTCACGCGGCCGTCGTCGAGGTATTCGATGGAGCGCGGCGTCGGATAGTCGATCACCACGCCCGGATCCTGCCCGTAAGCCGCGCTGAGCGCCCGGAGCGCCATCATATCGGCCACTTCCTGCTTGCGGTTGGGATGGATGGTGTGCTTCGCACCCAGCGTCTCCAGGCACACGGCATAGCAGTTCGGGACGAGTTCCTGGACGTGCATCTGCGTTTCCACGAAGGCCGGACGCTGCCGGCCGTCGGCATTGCCGTAGTCGTGCGGTGCCAGCAGCGCATAGATGAACGGCAGGTCGCCCTGCCCCCAGGCCTCGCGCCACAGTTTCACCATGGCGGCCTGCAGCTTGTCATAGCAGGCCTGTCCCAGGTTGGAGCAGCCCTGATACCACAGGAAGCCCCTGGCTGCATAGCCGGCAACCGGCGCGACACGGCCGTTCCAGCAGGTCGCCACGCCGTTGGGCCACAGCCCCGCAATCTCGTGCAGTTCCTTGATCCGGGCCAGTTCTTCCGCCGGGATCCCGGCATTCTCCACGGATTCCATCGTCATCCAGGGTTCGATGCGGCTGCCGCCCCAGGCGTTCACGATGATGCCCACGGGCACGCCGAGGTTGCGGGTGATCCGCTTGGCGAACAGATACGCCACTGCGGATGTCTTGCAATAAACCGACGGGACGGTCGGCTCCCATCCGTTGGCCACATCGGCCTGCACCACGTGCGTGGTGTCGGACTTGACGTCGAACAGACGGATGCGGGACGCATATTCCCCCGCTTCGAGCAGGTTTTCGCGAAAGCCTTCGATTTCCTGGAAGCCGAAGCCGCGCATCGGCATTTCCATATTCGACTGGCCGCTGCACACCCAGACTTCACCGAGCGCGACGTCTTCGACAGCCAGCGTTTCACTGCCGCAGCGGACGATGAGCCGATAGGGCCCGCCGGCCGCGCCGGTAGCGACGTTCACCCGCCAGAAACCGTCATCCGCGACTTTCGTCCGGACGGTCGCGCCGTTCCAGGATGTCCGGACGGTCACGGTCTTGCCGGGCGCGCCCCAGCCCCAAACCGGAGCGGAGGTCTGCTGCTGCAGCACCATATGGTCGGAAAACAGATGTGCCAGCTGCAACGGCTGCGCCTGGAGCAGCGATGCGAGCGACAGGAAAATACCGAGAAGGATAAGTTTTTTCATGGTTATTGCTGGTTTCGGTCGATCAGTTTGTTCAAGGTTTCAACGGACAGGCCCGTGCGGAGGCCGTCCGGCGCCGTATGCAGGCAGTAGTCCACCAGCCGGTCGACCGTGGAAGTGGCCACGTGCAGGCGGGTGTCGGAAGAGGCGTAGTAGATGAACACACTGCCGTCCGGATCGCAGATCCAGCCGTTCGAGAAGAGGACGTTCATCACGTCGCCGATGTATTCGGGGCCTTCCGGCGCCATGAAGAAGCCGGCCGGCTCGGCGATGACGCGTGCCGGATCGTCCAGCGCGGTCATATAGAGATACAGCACATAGCGGAGGCCGCTGGCGCAGCCGCGCACGCCGTGGGCCAGGTGCAGCCAGCCCTGCGGCGTACGGATGGGATGCGGTCCCTCCCCGTTCTTCACCTCCTTGACCGTGTGATAATGACGGAAGTTGATGATCTTTTCGTCCGTCACGACGGCGTGCTCCATGCTGTCCACCAGGGCCCAGCCGATGCCGCCGCCGCTTCCCGCGTCGATGAATCCGTCCTGCGGGCGCGTGTACAGCGCATACTTGCCGTCCACGAATTCGGGGTGCAGCACCACGTTGCGCTGCTGGCTCTTCGACACGAGGTCGGGCAGGCGTTCCCAGTTGACCAGGTCGTGCGTGCGGGCGATGCCGGCCGCCGCCACGGCGGACGAGAGGTCGCCGGCGGGCGCGGCCGGATCCTTGCGCTCCACGCAGAAGATGCCGTAGATCCAGCCGTCCTCGTGCGCGGTCAGGCGCATGTCATAGACGTTTGTGGCGGGCTCGCCGTATTCGGGCAGGGTTATCGGACGCGGCCAGAAGCGGAAATGGTCCACGCCGTTGGGGCTTTCCGCCACCGCGAAGAACGACTTGCGGTCGGCGCCTTCCACCCGGGCGACCACGACGTATTTTCCCTGCCACTTGATCGCGCCGGCGTTCAGCACGGCGTGGATGCCGAAACGCTCCATCAAATAGGGATTCGTATCCGGGTGCAGGTCGTAGCGCCATTCCAGCGGGGCATGCTTCGCCGTGAGCACAGGATGCCTGTACCGCGCATATACGCCATTCCCCTCCACGGGGGCGTTCGGCAGTTCGATCAGTTGCCGGTGCGCCACGCGCAGCCAGGCCAGTCTTTCATCATAGGTCATAACAGTACGATATCTTCTTTGCCGGCGAACTGCCGGAAGTCTTCCTCATTTTCAAATCCTTTCCAGGGCGCATAGAAGTGCCCCGGCTTGTCGTGCGCGTTGCGCCAGGTCAGCACGTATTCGATGCCGGTTCCCCGGATGGCGGGATAGAGCACTTCGCTCCACCAGTGCGGATCCTTCAGGCCTTCCAGCCCGGTCTCGGAGAGACAGGTCCGCTTGCCGTGCTCCGCGGCGATGTCCTGCAGCGTGAGCAGCATCCCCCGCACCTGGGAGACGAAGCGCCTGCCGGCGGCTTCCAGGCCGCCGGGGCCCACATATTCATAGATGTCCGTGCCCAGCAGGTCCACACAATCGTCACCCGGATAGCGCGACAGATAGTCCTCTGGGCTGACGGGGCCGTTCGGGGAATAGCACCACGAAAGGTTGGTCAGGCCCCGTTCTTTCACCAGATAATCGTGCGTCATCCGGAACAACGCCTTGTATTCTTCTGCCGTACAGAGCTTTCCTCCCCACCAGAACCAACTGCCGATGTTCTCGTGCCAGGGACGGAAAATGGCCGGGGCGCCGTCAAGGCCGGCCAGGAAGTCGCCGGCCCAATCCAGCCATTTCATGAACTTGTCGTGCTGCGAACCGCCCGGCAGGACGGAGGCGACGACCGCCGCAGAAGAAATGTCCCAGGCATCGCCGCCGGTCAGCGGATTGCGCGGATGCCACGAAAAAGTCACCACGCCGCCGCGTCCGATGTGCGTCAGGGCGGCCTTGCGGATCAGGTCGAAGGGAACGCCGTCGAGATTGCAGGAATCGCCGCGTTCGATGCCGCCCAGGTCAAAACCCAGTACGGCCGGATAATGCCCGGTCACGTCCTTGACGTCGGAACGCGTGAGCGGGTCGTTCTCCACATCGGTCACCACCCAGGCGTGGCCGTAGGAGAGGTCGTCCTGGTGGCCGTACAGGATCTTGCCGTCAGCTTCGGCGCACGGCTTTCCGTTGGCCGCCGCAATGATGTCGACCGTGCTGTCGGACACATAGACGCCGTTCAGGCCCTGTGCCTCCTGCGAAGGATCGGCGGTATAAGGGTCACCGCTTTCCCACTGCTCGTGCAGCGGGACGGCGAATCCGCTCCAGCCCCAGAAGTTCGCGCCGTCCAGTTCCGCGCCGACCCGCGAGAACACATACGCATAATACGCGTCACGTGCCGTGGTGGGCGCTCCCATCCACGACTGGAAACCGTCGCGCGGAAAACCGAATTCCTCCGCCACGACGGGCAGGCCCAGCTCCGAGGCCAGCGCCTTGTGGAAAGCCAGGTAATCGCCGGTTTTGGCAATGGCGGCATCCAGGTCTTCCGTCAGTGCGTCGGGACGCACCCAGCTCCAGTTGTAGGGCCAGATGTGGATGGTCATATAGTCGATGCCGGGAATCTCGTTCACGGCCCGGACGAGTTCCGGATCCTCTTCGCAACCCATCAAGCCTTCGTTGCCCGTGGAAAGCAGATGGTTCCCGTCGATTTCCTTGATGATGCGGGCGGCCTCCGTCATCCAGCCGATGAAGCCCGCGCGGACCTCCGGGTCGTCGGAGAAACAGCGCGGCTCGTTGCCGAGCTGCCAGGCGAAGATGGCCGGGTCGTCCTTATACGGCTTTCCCGTGATGGAATTCACGCGCGAGACGATGCTCCGCAAGTGGTCGAAATACAGTTGCTGCGCCGCCGTGCTGGTCTGGAACTTCCGCATCTGTTGCATGAAGGGCCAGTAGCCGTCCACAAGGGGGATGAGGGTCTTCTCGCCCGTCGCCCACTCCAGGTACTGGCCGTAGCCGCCAGTCCATTCCCAGGAGTTGTTGACATACAGGACAGCCTGCATGCCGCGCTTCCCCAACTCGACAAGGAAGCGGTCGAGGCCGACCAGAAGCGTATCGTTATAGACACCCGGAGCGGTCTGGAGCGTGGGTTCCACGCGCGAATACACACCGTCGGCACCATCGCCGCCGACCAGCACGCGGAGATTCTCAATCCCCAGGGCCTTGAGCGTGTCGAGCTCACGCCGCAGGCGCTGCATATTCCCGCCCCGCCCTTCCGAGGCCAGGATAGGGCCATACCAGAAATTGGTGCCGACGTAGGTGTAAGGCTTCCCGTCGCGGACGAAACGGCCGTCCCTGACGGTGACGAAAGGACTTTTCGGCGAGCACCCCGCCAGCAGCAGGGCCAGCACGGTCCAGACCAGAGCTTTGCGAACGATTGTCATGATGATATAAATAAGGCGTATGCAAATTTATATCATTTTCACGGCGTTCACCAACATATAATTACCCAAAAATGATACTATTTTAACAAAGCCTCAGACGAACACGCGGTTCTTGGTGAACAGCGCCCGGAAGTCGCGGGGCGTATAGCCGCGGCGTGCCTTGAAGGTCCGGTTGAAATTGGAGAGATTATTGAAGCCACATGCATAGCAAATCTCACTGACTGAAGTACTTGTATCAACCAGCATCCGGGCCGCGACCCCCAGCCGCACATCGATGATATAGTCGACGGGACCACGGCCGGTGCGCTGTTTGAAGAAGCGGCTGAAGGCGGACGGGGCCATCGCTACCAGGGCTGCGAGCTGCTCGAGCTTGATTTCCTCCCGGTAGTGACGGGCGATGTACTCCTTCACCTTGTTGACGCGGCGGCTCTCCAGGTCGTAGCCGGTCTTGGCGAAGGAATGGGACGCCAGGGTACGGGAACCCGTATCCAGCGACAGCTCATACAGGATCTTCAGCATGTCAAGGAACTGCTCCATCCGTTCCTCCCGGGAGGCCAGGGTATCCAGTAGGTTGTAGACCCGCATGATGGCCGGCATCGAAAAGGTCAGTCCCATCCGGGCCTGGTCG
This sequence comes from uncultured Bacteroidales bacterium, assembly GCA_947306365.1. Taxonomy (GTDB): domain Bacteria; phylum Bacteroidota; class Bacteroidia; order Bacteroidales; family UBA932; genus Cacconaster. Next base: position 19,481 of record CAMZGD010000003.1, on the reverse strand, counting down.
AACATCTTCCGGATCGACGCGAACTGATTGCGTGCCAGGAGGTCGGGAGCCAGCAGCCGCGGCGAGAACTGTACGGTGACCTCCCGGATGTCCGGCTCGGAACAGCGTCCCTGCTCCCAGGCGTGCTCCAGGCCGTCGCCCGTGATGAGCGTCAGTTCATAGTCCCCGATTTCCTCGATGCTGTCACCCACCACGCGACGCACACCCCGGCCCCGTTCGATGAAATTGAGCTCATATTCCTCGTGGGAATGGATGGGCCACGTGAATTCGCTCTTGTGCCGCTCCACGATGTAGAAGCAGTCCTTGTCGGTAATGGAAGTGATTTCCCGCAGTACGTTTGCCATAGTGCCACAAAGTTACGTAATAATTTGTACAATTCTCCCAATTGATGATACTTTTTCAACATACACATATATAAACGTTCGAAGTTTGGAATAAAATGATTACTTTTATGTGTTTTATTATGCGGACATACGTGCGCGCACAAATGGGTACACAACAAATTTTAACATAACTCAATATTAACCAACTCTTCTAACCAATGAAAAGCAAGTTATTTGCTTCCTTGACGCTCCTGTTCATCGGCGTGGCCGCACTGGCGCAGACCGTCCGGATCACCGGTACGGTCACCGACAGTTACGGTCCCGTCATCGGAGCAAGCGTCATTGAAAGCGGCACCCAGAACGGTGCCTCTACAGACGTGGATGGTAATTTCGTCCTGAACGTCAAACCGGGCGCGACGATCGAGATTTCATCCATCGGCTACAAGACCCAGGTGATCCCGATCGGAGACCGCACGGCCTTCGACGTGTTCCTGGAGGAAGACGCCGAGTTTCTCGAAGAAACCGTGGTGGTCGGTTACGGCGTCCAGAAAAAGAAGCTCGTGACCGGTTCCACCGTACAGGTCAAGGGCGAGGAACTGGCCAAGCTGAACTCGGTCAACGCACTGGGCGCAATGCAGTCCTCCTCCCCGGGCGTCAGCATCATGAGCAAATCCGGACAGCCCGGTTCGGGTTACAACGTGAACATCCGCGGTATGGGTACCATCGGTTCCTACGAACCGCTGTACGTGATCGACGGCGTCGCGGGCGGGAGCATCAGTTCCCTCAACGCGTCCGACATCGAGAGCATCGACGTCCTGAAGGACGCCGCCTCCTGCGCCATCTACGGCGCCCGCGGTGCGAACGGTGTCATCCTCGTCACGACCAAGCAGGGCAAGGCCGGTACCTTGAACGTCACCTACGACGGCTTCTACGGCATCCAGAACGTGCAGAAGATGCCCGAATTCCTCAATGCCCAGCAGTACATGGACATCCAGGACCAGGTGAACTTCAACATGGGCAAGCCCGTCGTCGACTGGGCCGGCATCCTGAATCCTTCGCTTTACAACAGCATCAAGGACGGTTCCTTCGTCGGCACGAACTGGCTCGACGCCATCCGGAACGTCAACGCCCCGAACCAGAACCACGCCGTCAACATCGTCGGCGGTTCCGACCTCTCGAAATTCTCGATCGGCGTCAGCTACGCCAACCAGGAAGGTATCTTCGGCAAGCCGGTCGCTTCCAACTACAAGCGTATGACCGTCCGCCTGAACTCCGACCACGTGCTGTGGCGCAAGGGTGACCTGGACATCATCTCCTTCGGCGAGAACCTGACCTTCACCCAGTCGCGGAACAGCGGCATCGGTACGGGCAACACCTACTGGAACGATATCTTCAACATGCTCTCCGCCAACCCGCTCGTTCCCATCTACCAGGCCGACGGTTCCTATACCGAATACGACTGGCTCAAGAACAGCGGCATCTGGAACCTGGTGTCCACGATCACCAACCCGATCGCCGAAATGACGTATTCTTCCCGCGGCAACAACCAGAGCAACGACTACGGCCTGAGAATGTCGGCCAACCTGCGCGTCCAGCCCATCAAGGGCCTGACGTGGAAGAGCCAGTTCAACTACGGCCTCAGCTCCGGCACCTACCGCCAGTACAGCCTCATCTACAAGCTGACTGACCAGTCGTTCCGTGATACGGATGCTGTCAGCCAGAGCGCCTATGCCGGATGGGACTGGTCCTGGGAAAACACCGTCAACTACATATTTGACATCAACGGCAAGCACCACTTCGACGCCCTGATTGGTAACACACTCCAGCACAGCGGCTTCGGCGAAAGCGTCGGTGCGGCCAACACCACCTCCAACTGGCCCAACGACTGGCGGTACGCCTATGTGAGCAACACTTCCGGCGCCCCGACCCTGGGCGACATCTCCGGATCGACCTGGGGCGACAGCGGCCTGGTTTCCTTCTTCGGCCGTGTCAACTACAACTATGACGAGCGCTACATGCTCTCCCTGATCCTCCGTCACGACGGTTCCTCCAACTTCATGCGCGGTCACCGCTGGGGCACCTTCCCCTCCGTCTCCGCAGGCTGGGTGCTCACCAACGAAGACTGGTGGGACCTCAGGGCCATCAACTTCCTGAAGCTGCGCGGCAGCTGGGGCCAGAACGGTAACTGCAACATCGACAACTTCCAGTACCTCTCCACGATTTCGGTGGGTGCGGCCGACGGCGGCTATTCGTTCTATACGGGCCCGACTTCCCAGAACTCCGGAACCGGCGCCTACGCCGACAAGCTGGCCAATCCCGACATCACCTGGGAGACTTCCCAGCAGCTCGACCTCGGTTTCGACGCCCGCCTGTTCAACAGCCGGCTCGGCATCGCGTTCGACTGGTATCGCAAGGACACCAAAGACTGGCTGGTCAACGCCCCGATCATGGGACACTTCGGCGCCAACGCCCCGTACATCAACGGCGGTGACGTCCGCAACAGCGGTGTGGAGCTCGCCCTCACCTGGAATGATTTCCACGGGCCGGACTTCTCCTACAGCATCGGCGTAAGCGGTGCTTACAACAAGAACCGCGTCACCCGGATTGCCAACGATGAAGGCATCATCCACGGCGGCACCAACGTCGTCCAGGGCATCGCTGAAATGTACCGTGCCCAGGTCGGCTACCCGATCGGCTATTTCTGGACCTATGCCACCGACGGCATCTTCCAGAACCAGGCTGAGATCGACGCCTGGAAGGCACAGGGCCTCGGCACCATCGTGGACAACGTAGTCCCCGGCGACCTGAAGTTCATCGACCAGAACAAGGACGGCGTCATCAACGACCTCGACAAGACGATGACCGGCGATCCCAACCCGGACTTCAACCTCGGCCTCAACCTGTCGTTCAACTACCGCGGCTTTGATTTCGGCCTGAGCGGTTACGGCATGTTCGGCCAGCAGGTGTTCCGCGCCTACCGTCGCTATACCGACAGCCAGTGGAACAACTACACCACCGAGGTATACAACTACTGGCACGGCGAAGGCACCTCCAACCACTATCCCCGCCTCGTTGCCGGTACCAACTACAACTATATCAACAACACGGACATCTTCATCGAGGATGCCGACTTCTTCCGCATCCAGACGATTACCTTCGGCTATGACTTCAAGCGTCTCTGGAAAAACGCTCCGTTCAACCAGTGCCGCATCTATTTCCAGGCCCAGAACCCGTTCTGCTTCACCGGCTACAAGGGCCTCGATCCTGAGGTCGGTTCCTCTTCCGGCTTCAGCAGCTGGACCAAGGGCATCGACCTGGGTTACTACCCGCAGGCCAAGACCTTCCTGGTCGGCATGAACCTCGCGTTCGGCGGCGCACGGACCAGCAATGCTGCACCGGCCCACGTCGACACCTACATCCCGAAGGTGGTCGAAAAGGTGGTTGAGAAGGAAGTCGTCCGCGAAGTTCCCGTGGAAGTGGTCAAGGAAGTGATCAAGGAAGTCAAAGTCGCTTCCGGTTCCGAATTCTCCGGTCCCTACTCCGACGACCTCTACTTCGTCATCGGCAAGTCCGAGATCCGTCCGGATGAAGCCTTCAAGCTGGGACAGATCGCCCAGATCCTGAAAGACAACCCGGATGCTTCGATTACCGTCACCGGCTACGCCGACAGCGGAACGGGCACCAACGCCATCAACCATGATCTCTCCCAGCAGCGCGCCAATGTCGTGGTCGACATGCTCAAGAAGGCCGGCATCGCCGCCAGCCGGATTATCAGCAAGTCCGTCGCCGGCGACCGGGATGCTTCCCGCAGCCCCGAGTCGAACCGCGTCGCTGTATGTATTGTCAAATAATCAAAAACGAAAGCATTATGAAAAACATATTGAAAATCGCGGTCATTGCCGCCCTTGCCCTTTCGTTTGCGTCCTGCGAGTCGTTCCTTGACACCACCAACTACTGGTCGAAAGACAGCAGCAACTTCCCGGTGAACGCCACCGATGCCGAGCAGATGCTCGCAGGCATCTACAACAACCTGAGCGCCGCCATCGGCGCCAACGACGGCGGCAACGTGGGCCACGACCACTTCCTGTGGTCCATCGCCTCTTCCGACGACGCACTCGGCGGCGGCGGACAGAACGACCCCCAGTTCCAGGCCGAAGACCTTATCCTGAATGTCGGTGCCGATATGTACGACGGCTTCTATGTGACCCGTTACAAAGGCATCGCGCGCGCTAACGCGGCGATCGAGGCCCTTCCCAACTGCGGCGTGTCCGACCTGAAACAGTATATGGGCGAGGCTTTCTTCCTCCGCGCATGGTACTACTACGAACTGGCGTCGATGTTCGGAAACATCCCCTGCCCCGTCACCACCCAGGCAGACGCTACGCAGCCGCAGATCAGCGGTGAAGCCCTCTGGGGCCAGATTGTCGAGGACTGCAAGATTGCAGCCGACATCATGCCCGCCAGGCAGTCCATCGGCGACGGCCACGTGGACAAATATGCCGCTGAAGCCCTTCTGGGCCGCGTCTGGCTGTTTGCCACCGGTTTCTACGGCCTGAGCGACGTAACCCTTCCGGCCTATGAGAACGAAGCCATCGGCGTGAGCATCGCCGAAGGGACGAAACTGTCCAAGGCCGATGTCGGAAAATACATCACCGACTGCGTCCAGAATTCCGGCTACACCCTCGTGGACGACTACCACAACCTCTGGGCCTACACGAACCGCTGCTCCATCAGCGATCCGAAGAACCCGTGGTACGGCAAGGGCTACAAGTGGGTGGAAGACGACGGCGCCCGCAACCCCGAGGCGATGTTCGTCATCAAGTTCAATACCCAGCCTTCCTGGGGCACCACCATCGGCTACTCCAACCAGACGGCCCTCTTCATGGGCGTCCGCGAACAGTCGTTCGACGACGGCCAGATGATGCCGTTCGGCCAGGGCTGGGGCATGTGTCCGGTCAACCCTTCGTTCGTCGACGACTGGAAAGCCATCGAGCCGAACGACGCACGCCGTGACGCATCCATCATCGAGGTCACCAAATTCGCCGGCCCGTATGTGTATGGTGGCGACGCGTTCATCCAGGAGACCGGCTACTACCACACCAAGAATATGCCGGTGATGGCCTGGAGCGAGGAGAAGGGCAAGTATATGAAGTCCTTCACCAACGTCATGTTCCCGGGCCTTTCCTGGGCTGAAGGGAACGATGACAACTATCAGATCAACAGCGTCAACGACATGATCCTGATCCGCTTCGCCGAGGTGCTGCTGATGGATGCCGAAATCAACGGCAGCCAGGCATCGTTCGACAGGGTCCGCGCCCGCGCCGGCCTGCCGAGCCGTCCGCTCAACGACGAGAACATCCGCAACGAGCGCCGCTGGGAGCTCAACTTCGAGGGTGTCCGCTTCGACGACATGCGCCGTTATGGCGAAAGCTATGCGGTGGCGGCCCTGGACAAGCAGGAAGGCGTCAGGATCTGGAATCTCGGCGTGGAAGACACCAACACGGCTTCCAAGTACAATGGCGGCTATGGTGAACGCTATCGGGCGACCAAGGGCTTCATCGCGATTCCGAGCAGCCAGATTTCCCTGTCTGCCGGTGCCGGCGAAGAATACAAGTTCAAACAGAACGAGGGCTGGGGTTCCCAGTTTGATTTCTCGGGCTGGCAATGATGACACCCACTAAAATGATACAATTATGAAGAATATATTCTACTTCGCAATTATTGCCGTGGCAGGCGCACTGCTCGCTTCCTGCGAGCCCGTGCTCATCGAAGGTCCCAAGGCCGACGCTCCGGTTGCCGCAAGCGAGCTTCAGAGCGCTTTCCACATCGACGGCCAGTACGCCGATGCCGCCTGCACCGAGCCCAAGGCCGACGGTAACTACATCAAGTACCATACGTCACCTGCCATGACCGTCCAGGTCTACAACTACAAGGCCGACGGTTCCAAGAACATCCTCAACACCGGCGCTTCCGGCGTGTTCAACATCACGCCCCGTCGCGGTGCCGATCCGAACCAGCCCTTCGCCGTCGCCACCATCAACCAGGATGCATCGATCGTCTCTTTCGAGAGCACGGTCAATGTCTATGTACCGGCCGACCTCGATCCGGCCGTGAAGGTCCTCACCGGCGAATCCGGCGCCAAGGCCTGGAAATGGTATACCATCGGCACCGCCTGCTGGGGTAACTGCGGTTACATCGGCGTACCCGGCCAGGCCAATGTGGCGGCCGGTGAAATCCCCGGTTACTGGTGGGGCTGCACCCCGGACCAGCTTGAGACCGAGCAGATCGCCCATACCGGCGGCACGGTCTACGGCTATGGTGACGAGAACGCCTATATGGTCTTCAACGAAGACATGGAGTGCATCTCCTACAAGGCGGACGGTTCCGTCATCGCCAAGGGTTCCTACTCCCTGAATGACTACGATCCTTCCGGTGAGCAGTATCTCTACGGTACCCTCGTCACCACGGACGCTCCGATCCTGATGCCGTTCAAGATCAACTCCGGCGGACAGCGTGTCAACGAGTTCGAGGTCATCTACATCGACCCGAACATGATGTCGCTGATCTACAAGGGTGACAATTCCGAATGGGGCTGGGGCGAAGCCACCTGGTGGCGCTTCAAGAACGCCTCCGATCCGGACGCCGCCCTCGCCGGTGGCGCCACCCGTGCCTGGACGTACAATACCATGCCCAGCGCCGGTGTCGATGCCACCTGGGGCAACTGCGGTTACATCGGTGTCGGCGGACAGGCCAACGTGGCGGCCGGTGAGATCCCCGGCTGCTGGTGGGGCTGCCCTCCGGCCGACATGGAAACCAGCCAGATCCAGCACGCCGGCGGCGTGGCCTACGGCTACGGCAGCGACGACGCCTACATGGTGTTCGACGTGATCAACGGCACCGTGACCTCGTACAAGGGAGACGGCACCGCCATCGCTTCTTCCACGTATGCCGTGGAGAACTTCGACGCCTTCTCGATCCAGAACGGCGGCTACAAGATGGGCGACATGACGACCGGCGCCGAGCCCGGCATCCTGTTCCCGTTCAGAATCAACGCCGGTGGCGTGAAAGTCACCGACTACGAGATTCTCTACCTGGACGGCCAGCTCCTGACGCTGATCGACCGGAACGGCAACAGCGAATGGGGTTGGGCTGAATCCACCTGGTGGAGATTCCAGCCGAAACGTTAACCCTCTTTCCTACTGATAAGGCAGCCGCTTTTCGGCGGCTGCCTTATTTTTAAAAGGAGCATTGCAGCATGGATAAACGATACCGGTTCTTTCTGACAACCCTGCTGGGGGCCTTCGTCTTTGCTTTCTGGATGTGGCTGTACCCGCAGGACCTGTCCTATCAGGAGCAGAACCAGCTGTTCCTCTTTACCTGGGACTATCTCCTGGAGCGTCTGGCGCTGCCGGGCGGCCTGGCCGACTGGCTGTCGGAATTCCTGGTACAGTTCTTCGACATCCGCTGGGCCGGAGCCCTGGTGATGGCCCTGCTCGCCGTCCTGCTGCAACGCGCCGTCTGGCGTGTGGGCAAAGGCGCTTACGTCTTTTCCCTCATCCCCTCCCTGCTCCTGCTGGTCTATCAGGGCGACGTCGACGTGCTGCCCAGCTTCGCCGTCGCCATCCTGCTTGCCGTGTGGGCCTGTCCACTGTTCCTGAAAGCAGGCTGGCACCGGCTCTGGCTCATTCCCCTGGGGTGGTGGCTGGCCGGCCCGGTCATCGTCATCCCCATCCTGCTTTCGGTGCTGGATGGGCGCAAGCTCCCCGACCTGCTGATGCTGGGCTGGACCGCACTCACTTTCTACGCCGAATACCGGCTCCTGGCCCCGCAATATCCCCTGCGGGACGCCCTGTTCGGCATCAATTACTACCGGCTCGTGGAAACGCTGCCGGTCCTGCAGATCGTCATTCCGGCCGTCACCTTCCTCTGTATCCTGGCGTGCCACCTGCGTTTCCGGCTCGCACGCCCGGTCATTTCCGGCGCCATCACCGTCCTTTTGCTGGCGGCCGGCACTTTCTTCGGCGTCCGCGCTACCTATGACAAAGACACGCACGAGACGCTGGCCTATGACTGGCTCATCCGGCACGAGCGCTATGCCGACGTCATCCGCCGGGCGGAGAAATACCAGCCGCACAATCCGGTCAGCGCCTGCTCGGTCAACTTCTGTCTCTTTACCCAGGGCCAGCTGGAAAGCCGCCTGACCGATTTTTACCAATGCGGTACCGGAGGGCTTGTCCTGCCTTCCATCCGCGACAACCTGTCGGACATCACCTCTGCGGAACTGCTCTGGATGATGGGGATGCCCAACATCACCCTGCAGTACTGCTTCGACCTGCAGGAATCCATCCAGAACGGGCGCAAGAGCGGCCGCTTCATGGCCCGGATCGCCGAATGCAACATCGTCAACGGCTGGTACGACCGGGCCGAAAAGTACCTGGATATGCTGTCCCACAGCCTTTTCTACCGCAAATGGGCCCAATCGCGCAAAGCCCTGATCCGGGACGAGGCGTCGGTGGCGTCCGATCCGGTCTATGCCTACATCCGGCACGTGCGTTTCAAAGACGACTTCATCACCAACTACAACACGCTCGACCTGATGATGGCCATCCTCTACAACCAGAACAAGGACAACTTCATGGCGGCCCAGTATTACGAAGCCTGGCAGCGGCTCGGACAACTCGAACAGATGGAGGACGCGGAATGAAAAAGTACCTGTATCTCCTCGCGACGCTCCTGCTGGCGGCCGCCTGCACCGGGACCACCACCTACGTAGACGAGCTACCGGACATCTATCCCGACTACATCGGCGTCACTATCCCCGCCGGCATCGCGCCGCTGGACTTCAACATTCCCGAAGATTTCGACCGCGTGCTGGTACGGGTCACCGGCAGCAAGGGCGGCGAACTCAAGGTCAAGGGCCGCTGGGCCGCCTTCCCGGTCAAGGCATGGCACCGCCTGACGGAACAGAACGCCGGCGGAACGCTCCAGTTCACCGTACTCGGCCGCCGGGACGGCCGCTGGACCCAATGGCGCGATTTCATCCTGTATGTCAGCGACGCGCCCCTGACGGACTACGGCATCGTCTATCGAAAAATAGCCCCCGGCTACACCACCTACAGCCGGATCGGTCTCTACCAGCGGAATATCCACGACTTCCGCGAGGATCCCATCATCGAAAGCACCCTTACGCCGGGCCAGTGCGTCGGCTGCCATACCGCCAACGCCACCGACCCCGCCCAATATATGTTCCATCTTCGCGGCAGGCACGGCGCGACGCTCGTCCAGCAGGACGGCCGGCGCGAATGGCTGACCACCAAGACGGACAGCACCATCGGCAACGTCGCCTACACCTACTGGCATCCGGGCGGACGCTGGTTCGCCGGCTCCATCAATCCCGTCCGCCAGTGCTTCTGGACGGGTGACCAGCGCACCATCGAAGTGTTCGACCTGGCGTCCGACGTGGTCGTGATGGACATGGACGACCATTCGCTCGTGGTTGACCCGCGTTTCACGACGAAAGAATACCTCGAGACCTCCCCTTCCTTCAGTCCCGACGGAAAGACGCTCTACTTCTGCCGGGCAAAAGCCTTCGACGTTCCCGCGCAGGTCGACAGCGTGCGATACGACCTGGTCTATGCCTCCTTCGACGCCGGAACCGGCGCCCTGGGCGACATCGAAACGCTCATCCCGGCCGCCGGCGAAGGACACAGCGTCAGCTTCCCCCGCCCTTCATACGACGGGCGCTGGCTTATGTACAACCAGGCTGATTTCAGCGTCTTCCCCATCGACCACAAGGAATCGGACCTCTGGCTCCTGGACCTGTCCACCGGCGAAACCCGGCCGATCGACGAAGTCAACAGCCCCTTCTCCGAGAGTTTCCACAACTGGAGCTCCGACAGCCGCTGGTTCCTCTTCTGCAGCCGGCGCGACGACGGCCTCTACGTGCAGGTGTATCTCTCTTCCATCGACGCGGACGGACACTGCACCAAACCGTTTGTCCTGCCGCAGCGGAATCCCCGGAAATACTATCACAACACGCTCTATTCCTTCAACGTTCCTGACTTCACCAAAGAAAAGATCCCGTTCGACACCCACGGCGTCTACCGGGAAGTATTCTCCGACGAGCGTGTCAAAGCAAGTGTCAAGCCATGAAAAGAACCCTGATTCTGGCCGCCCTTCTCGCGGCTGCCGTATTATCGTCCTGCGGACGTGACCAGTACCGCATCCACGGCCGCGTCACCTCCAACGACCTGGAGGGCGTGCGCGTCTTCCTTGTTCCTGTCGGGCACGAGGAACCCGAGAACGTCGATTCCCTGGAAATCCACAACCACGAGTTTTCCTTCAAGGGAAACAAGCACCGGATGTGCGCCATCCGGCTCCATCGGCTGCACCGCGACAAGGGCCAGAACCTGCTCGTGGCCACCGAACCCGGCGACATCTATGTGACCATCGGACCGAACAGCACGGGCGGTGGCACGCCCCAGAACGACAGCCTCCAGGTGTGGAAAGACCTGACCATCGAGAAGAACCTGCGCTACGGCGAACTGTACGAAGCCGGCCGGAAGGACCTGGCTGATTCCCTGCAGGCGGCTTACCGGGAACGCACCCGGGCGATGGCCCTCGCGCTGGGCGAAGAAAGCATCGCCGGCGCGTTTCTCCTCAGCATGTATCCCCTGCCCCAGCAACCGTAAGGCATGTCTCCGAAGACCCGGCGCATCGTATGGATCTCACTGGCCGCAGTCCTGCTGGCGGCCGGTGCCAGCCAGCTTGCGTTCTGTGTCAGGTACCCCTACTTCCGTAAATACGCCGCCCAGAACGGCCTTTCCCTCGCCGAGGCACGGAAAGCCTGGGGCCATCCCGACAAGCTTTCGGAAGTGGCGATGGGCCTCGCGGTCGAAGCCGCCCTGGAGAACTGGACGGCCGTCGCCGCCCTGGCGGCGGAAGACCGGAAATCCGAGATCGGAACATACTATTACAACCTGTCCAACGCGATGAACGGGCAGCTCGCCGACCGGCTGATGGACTACTACCAGCCTTTCGAGCGCGGGCTGTTCCTTCCGGTCGGCGCACAGTCCACGCCGTTCAAGATCGCCTGCGCCGGCGACGTCTGGTTCGCCCTGGGCTATATGCCGCTGGCCGAACGCGACGCGATGCTGGGGATGCTGTTCTCCCCCGCCCACACCGGCTCACGCTACCTGCGCCGGCTGGCGGAGACCAACCTGGTCTCCGGCGATTTCGAGGCGGCCGCCAAATACCTGCGCATCCTGCTCAATTCCCCGGACGACAGGGCGTGGGCCCTGGAGCGGATGCCCGATGCCTGGAGTCCGGCCTACCGGCAGCGCATCGCGGAAAAACGTGCCCTGCTGCCGCAGTTCGACGTGGTCCACGGAATGGACCAGACCCGCGTCATCCTCCACGTCCTGCTGAATTCCAACCCTTCCAACAAGATGGCGCTGGACTACCTGCTGTGCCTCGACCTGCTGGGCAAAGACCTCGACGCCTTCGTGGAAGACTACGACCCGTCGCTGACGGGCTCGCGCCTGTACGAGGAAGCGATGCTCATCTTCCTCGCCGCCAAGGGCGGCATGACGGAGGAGAACCTCCGCCACTACCGGATTTCCCCGGCGACCTTCGAGCGTTTCAACCGATTCGTCGCCGGCTACAAGCGCGACAACGGCTCCGGCCGCAACCTGACCGGGGAATTCGGAAAGAGCTACTGGTACTATTTCTATTATGCGGTACGGAATGAACAGCACTGACCTCCTGCGCGGCGGGCTTTTCGGCCTGGTCCTCCTCCTGCTGCTCTCCTGCGACAGGCCGTACGACGTACGCCCCGCCGGGACGGGAACCGACCGCATGTCGGTCATCTTCCCCAACTACCAGGACGTCACCGTCCCCTGCAATATCGCACCCCTCAATTTCTACTACACCGACCCTGCCGGGAGGCGGTTCACCACCACTTTCTCCGCCGGCGGCCTTTCCTTCACCCGCAAGGGACGGGACGTCGTCTGGAAGCAGAAAGACTGGACGCGGCTGCTCGCCGCTGCCGTGGAGGGCGACATCGAAGTGGTGTCGGCCTGGCGCGACGGGGACATCCCGGTCTCCTTCCGCTGGTGCATCCACGTAAGTCCCGACCGGATCGACCCGTACCTCACCTACCGTCTCATCGAACCCGGCTTCGAGGTCTGGGACGACCTTGAGATCGTGGAACGGAACCTGGAGAACTACGATACCCGCCTCATCTCCGACTGGCGAAACGCCGGCAACCACTGCATGAACTGCCATATCCACGCCCAGGGGCGCGGCGACCTGTCGATGTTCTACCTCCGGGGCGAGGGTGGCGGCGCCATCCTCAACCGGGGCGGAACGCTGCGCAAGCTCACGCTCCGCGATTCGGCGATGATCTCCCCCACCGTCTATGGAGAGATCCACCCGGGCGGCCGTTTCGGCGTATTCTCCACCAACATCATCGTCCCTACGATGCATTCGTACGGCGGGCGCCGGATGGAAGTCTACGATACGGCCTCCGACCTCTGCGTGGCCGACTTCGACGAAAACCGGATGCTGACCTTCCCGGAAACGGCGCGGGACGATGTCTTCGAGACCTTCCCCGTCTTCTCTGCCGACGGACATTCCGTCTATTACTGCACGGCTCAGGCCCGGACGCTGCCCGCCGGGGTGGAACAGCTGCGGTACTCGCTCGTGCGGATTCCGTTCGACGACCGGACGGGCGCCCTCGGCACTCCGGCCGACACCCTGTGGAGCGCCGCCGCCCACGATGCATCGGCCTGTCATCCCAAGGCTTCGCCCGACGGCCGCTGGCTGCTGTTCACGGTCGCGGCCTACGGGACCTTCCCCATCAATCACCGCGAATGCGACCTCTGCCTGCTGGACCTCCGCACCGGAGAGACCGTTCCGATGACCGTCGTGAACGACGACAAGTCGGACACCTACCACAGCTGGTCGTCCGATTCCAAGTGGTTCGTATTCGCCTCCAAACGGGGCGACGGTATGTTCGGAAAGCCCTATTTCAGCCACGTTGCCGACGACGGGACGGTGACCCGGCCCTTCCTGCTACCGCAGAAGGACCCCCACTACTACGACAAAATGCTGCGTTCCTTCAACGTGCCGGACCTGGGCGACGCGCCCGTAGGCTTCGACGCCCGCGAAATCGGCCGCATCTGGAAGGAAGTGCCGGCCGAATCTTTTGAATGATACCTGCTGCCTTATGAAAATGACCCATTTCCTGTTTGCGGCCCTCGCCGCCCTGATTCTCTCCGCCTGCGGAGAACCGGTCGAGCCGGTGCCCGTAACGCTGGTGTCCAACCCGGCCGAACTGGTCTTCGACGCCAAAGGCGGCACCAAGGAGCTGACCATCACGAGCGGCATCAAGCCAACGGTCAGCACAGACGCGTCCTGGCTGAGCCTTTCCGAAGGCGCCTTTGCTTCGAACACCCTCAAGATCTCCGTCACGGCGAAGGAGAACACCGGAACCGACAACCGGTCCGGCAGCATCCGCGTGATCGGCGAGAAGCAGAGCCTGATGATTCCGGTCACCCAGCAAGTCCCGCAAGTCGCGCTCGCCGTCGACAAGACCAGCGTGACCTTCGACCGCTTCGGCGGCGAGACAGTCCTGACCGTCACTTCCTCGCAGCAGCCCACGGTCAGTACCGACGCCGCCTGGTGCGGCGTAAAGGCCGGCACGATCGACGGCGCCCACCAGACTGCCGTCACCCTCTTCGCCGGCGCCAACCGCACGAAGGACGCCCATAGCGGTACGGTCACCATCCAGTGCGGAAACGACAAGCTTTCCGTCAAAATCACCGAAGATGCCTTCAGCGACATTCCCACCGCCGGCACCACCGCCCTAACCCCCGAAATGGTCTTCAATGCGATGGCCCCGGGCTGGAATATGGGCAACCATATGGACGCCATCAGCAACGGCGTCTCGGCGGAAACCATCTGGGTCAAGGCGAAATGCACCCAGGCCACCTTCGACGGCGTGAAAGCGGCGGGATTCAAGGCCGTACGCATCTGCGTCACCTGGCAGGGCCATATCGGCGATGCGCCGGGCTACCTGCTGGAAGAGAAATGGCTCGCCCGCGTCGAAGAGATCGTCGGCTATGCGGAAAAAGCCGGCCTGGTCGCCATCGTGAACACCCACCACGACGAGACCTATTGGCTCGACATCGCCAAGGCGTACAACAACGCAACGCAGAACGAAAAGGTGAAAGACGAGATCTTCTGCGTCTGGACCCAGATTGCCAACCGCTTCAAGGACAAGGGAGAATGGCTCGTGTTCGAGTCGTTCAACGAGATCCAGGACGGCGGCTGGGGCTGGAGCGATGCGTTCAAGACCAATCCCGATGCCCAGTACAGGGTGCTCAACGAATGGAACCAGGTGTTCGTCGACGCTGTCCGGACCACCGGCGGCAACAACGCCACGCGCTGGCTAGGCGTGCCCGGCTATGCCGCCAGCCCGGGTTTCACCATCACCGGCCTCGTGCTTCCGAAAGACTACACCGGCGCCAACCGCCTGATCGTGGCCGTCCACGACTACGACCCGTACAACTACACGCTCAACGACCCGCTGGTTTCCCAGTGGGGCCATACGGCCGATCCCGCCAAGCGCTGCAGCGACAAGGACGAGGAGAATGTGGTGTGGGTCTTCGACCAGCTGAAAGCCGCCTATCTGGACAAGGACATCCCGGTCTACCTGGGCGAATTCGGCTGTTCCCGGCATAAAGCCGAGGACTTCCCCTATCAGCTGTACTATTTCGAGTATTTCTGCAAGGCTGCCGCCGACCGGCTGCTGCCGATGTACCTCTGGGACAACGGCGCTTCGGGCATCGGTGCGGAGAAGCACGGCTACATCGACCACGGTACGGGAATGTTCCTGGACGAAAGTGCGGAACAGGCCATCGGCCGCATCGTCAAGGCCGCGACCGACAAGAATCCCGACTACACGTTACAAAGCATCTACGACGCAGCGCCTTAGCGTTTAGCTCGCAGTATATGCCTTGAAAAACCACCCTCCCATGCTGACGCATGGGCCCCTCCCCCTGTGGCGTGGGCGCCAATGTTTTTCAAGGCATATACTGTCGAAAATAAATCGCTATCAGCGATAATCGAAGGAGACGCGCTCGGAGGCATTGATGGCTTGCTGGGCGCGGATGCTTTCAAACGGGACGGGACCGGTGACGAATTCGGGGACGTTGTAGGAGCGGAAGAGGTCATCGTAATAGTGCCACGGATCGCGCTGCGGCAGCAGGAAGGGCTTGCCGGCCCGGCCGTTTTCGTCGATGTGGGCGATGTACAGTCGCGTGAACAGGCCATCGTCGCGACGGCTTGAGAATACGACCCAACGGCTGTTCGAGCTCCAGTTGTGGAAGCTTTCGGTATCATCGCTGTTGACTTCGTCGAGGGGCCGGGTCTCCCCCGTTTCCAGGTCAAGCAGCCACAGGTCGGCCTCGTGGTGCCAGATGGGGAACGTGCCGTAGTCGCACAGCGTGTATAGCAGGTATTTCCCGTCATAGGACGGCCGCGGGAAGCAGAGGCTCCTGCCCTGCGACGCGGCGTCGACCAGCAGTTCCACGTCCGTACCGATGGTGCCGGTCTCCGGATCGAAGTCCACCTTCATCAGGTTGTAGCGCGACTGGGGCAGTTCGCCGGGAATCTCCACCTTGGCGGCAGCGGTGAAATAGAGCGTCCGGCCGTCGGCCGAAAACACCGGGAAGGTCTCCCAGATGTCCGGCTGCTTGACCTGCGGCGTCGTAATCAGCTTGTTCCGTGCGATGTCATAGACCTGTATGTCCGAATCGAGGTCGAACACTTCGATGAGCTTGTCGGCCTGCATATGGAATCCCTGGCGCGTATTGTTAGTGGAATAGGCGATGTACCGGCCCGAGGGATGCCAGTACGGATAGACGCAGAAGCCGAGGGTGGAATCGGTCTTGGTGTCGTAGGCCTTGATCTCCCCGTCGAGCCGCAGGAGCGTGGCGCCGTGGCTGCCGCGGATGTGCAGGGTCCAGCTGCCCGGATCGTCGCGCCGGGAAGCGTGGCAGTTCACGCAGCCGTCGAACTGGGTGTTCTCCAGCAGGGCACGCTGGCGGTAGGACGCGAGTTCGCGCTCGTAGACGCCCATATGGCTGTAGATCTGATAGCCCGGCTCGATCAGGCGGAAGGTCAGGCCGTAGTCGATGGCATCCTTCGAGACATGGATCCGGAAGGGTTCGAATCGCTGCCAGGCACCGCCGAAACGGCCGAAGACGGTCACCGTGAGGGAATCGCCCGCACTGCGTTGCAGCAGCGCCCTCCAGCTCTTTTCGGAGAAACGGGTGGCTGTCCTGCCGCCGCTGCGGAGCGTCGTGCCATCCGGCGCGGTCAGCAGCACGTCGAGCGCATCGGCGTCCGGCAGGGTAAAATCGAGGGGTGCGACGGTCTCAGGCACGGTCACGCCGACATAGTCGGGCCAGATGTCGGGCAGCTTTCCGGCAGGGGTCGCCTGCCGCGCCCGGGGGCTGCACGCCGCCAGCATCGACATCACCGTCACAAAGCACAGGATTCTTTTCATAGCGGGTTACTCGGGACGGTTTTGGTAGCGATACACATAGTAGAACCAGTAGGTCTTGCCATAGACGGCCTCCATCGCGGCCCGGCTTTTCCCGGCATCGACATCGGCCAGGAAGCGGTTCAACCGCTGCACGTTGCCCGGCGCGATCGAGGCCGGCAGCCCGTCGTAGCCGTCGTGGGTGAAGAACCACAGCAGCAGGAGCGCTTCCTGATAGGCCTGCGGCAGCGGCGACGCCGTCACCATCGGGAGACATTCCGCGAAGCGGTTCAGGTCCTTACGGAGCAGGCACCAGGCCATCAGGTAATCGACGGCCATTGTGTTTTCGGGATGCTCCACGTTCAGGAGCCCCAGCATGGAGTCCATCTCCGTCTCGCTGAAGAGGAAGTCGTGCTCCCGCAGGCGAAGGGTACGGGCGCGGGCGAGTTCCGGACGCTTCTCGAAAAGCGTTCCCTCCGAGACGAGCGCCGCGGTCTCCCGGGCCCAGGCACGGTAGAACGTGGTGTGCTGCAAGACATTCAGGTATTTCATCGCAACGGTCGTATCGCCGTTCACGAGATTCGTTTCCGCGAGGCGCCGGTAAAAGCGGGCGCTTTTCTGGAAATCCGGGATGGCTTCCTGCGCCTCGAAGGCATAGCGTTGGGCGGTATTGACCATCCCCAGGTGCCAATAAATCTCCCCGGTGGACACCGGATTGGTGAAATCGCCCTCATAGGTGGGCAGCAGCCCCTCCGGCCCGTTCTGGAAATACGTGAACTGGCTGTCGGGGAGGCGGCCCGTCCTGGCCAGGGCCAGGTTCAGGCACGAAACGGTCTTGGGATTGTCGGGATTGCGCCGGTCGGCGGCCGTCATGATCCGGTTCCACATCTGCATCCGGACCATGAAGTCGTAGCGCATCCACTCCTCCTTCACCGGATCGGCTGTGCGCAGCGTCAGGAATGTCCCGGCAGCCAGCAGCACGACATACAGGATGACGGCGGGAACCAGGCTCCGCAGCGGTTTGCGCACCTTCAGGCAGGATACCGCAACCACCAGCAGCGCGGCCAGGACAGCGGCATACAGCATGCCAGGCAGGATGTTATGGAAACGGTAGTAGTGGACGCCTTCCACCAGCCGGTGGAGCGGATACGGGAAGAGGCGGCTGGCGACCAGAGGGCAGGCCGCGGCGACGGCCAGCATCCCCGCCGCAAAAAGCCAGGGCTTCCCTTCCCCGCCGGCGAATTCCTGACACACCGACACCAGCACGAAGAGCAGGCAGACCGGTCCGCAGGCCAGATACAGCACCGGGACCAGCAGCAGTTCCAGCAGCCGGCGCCCTTTCTGCGGAACGACGCGCCGGCACAGGGCCGCCGCACCGAGCGACAGCGCCACGGCCACGACCGGCCCCAACAGGGCGTTCTCATCGCAGCAGAACGCAGCCAGCAGCAGTGCGGGGAGGAAACTGAGCGCATACAGCATCAGCGACCTTCGGGCGGAAACCGCCCAGGTAAGCAACTGCACGCCACAGAGCAGCAGGGCCGTCAGGGCAGCCCCCAGCGGGGCGTAATAGAAAAACTGGGTGAGGCAGCGACCCAGCCAGTCTGCCAGTCCGCCGGGCACCCCGGCCACCTGTGCGAAATAGGCGCCCGTCCATTCGAACAACTGGTACTGTTCCTGGAAATGGAGATGGTACGGATACCGGAAGGCAAAGAAACCATAGATGGCGATACCCGTAAGCACCGTCATCACGACTGCCGCGATCTTCTGGGGTCTGGACATTCCGTATTATGCTGGTCAGCATGCAAATTTACTAAAAAATGCGTAAATTGTGGCCGGAAAGCTATACCGATGAAACGTTTACTCCTGTTTGCCGGCGCCATCCTGTGCGCCCTGAACCTCTCCGCCGCACAGCGGAGCCCGATTATCGTCGAAACCGACCATACCCAGCTCATCCTCACCGTCGATGCGCAGGGAAACCTCCGCACCCGCCATTATGGCGCCCGCATCCTCGATCCCGGGCAGTTCGCCGCGATGGAAGATGTCCGGCGGCTCGCCCCGGGCGAAGGACCGATGACGGTCCCCACCGTCGGCGGCACCTTCCTCGGCGCACCGGCCCTGCACGTCCGCTATGCCGACGGCAACCACAATACCGAACTCTTCTACGCCGGCCATGAAACGACGTCCCGCGGCGACGTCGTCACGACGACCGTCCGGCTGCAAGACCCCGTGACCGCCCTGGCCGTTGCGCTGGTCTATGACGCCTACGCGTACGAAGACGTGATCGTGGCCCACACGGAGATCACCAACGGCGGCAAGCGCCCGGTGGAACTGCTGGACTACGCTTCTTCCGCCCTCCACCTGGAATCCGACCAGTACCTGCTCACCCACACCTGGGGCGGCTGGGCCAGCGAAATGCAGACGGACCGCGAGCTGCTGGGACACGACACCAAGGTGATCGAGTCGCGGCGCGGCGTCCAGGCCACGCAGAGCAGCAATCCTTCCTTCCTGCTCAGCCTCGGCACCGCCGAATTCAGCGAGACGGCGGGCGACGTAGTCGCCGGCGCCCTGGCCTGGAGCGGCAACTTCCGCCTGACCTTCGACCGCGACGA
>CAMZGD010000002.1 GCA_947306365.1 uncultured Bacteroidales bacterium | reverse complement strand
GGAACGCCTTGTTGTTCATCCGCTTGCCGACCAGGAACTGATCGAACAGCTCCGGTTTGGTGGAACGGATGAGTTCGCCGTGGACGTTGTAGAGATTGAGGTCGCCGCGCGTAATCTTGGTGAACTCCTCCATCGCATTGAAAAGTTCCGGCGTGTTCAGCTCATTGTAGCGCATCGCATACTTGCAGGGCTCGGCCAGCGCGGATTGCGCCGACGACATCAGCGCGTCCATCGCCTCCCGGTTGTTCTCCCGGTTGAGCCGCATCACGAAGACGACGGTGCCGATGCCCATCGTGCCCAGGGCCAGGATCATCGCAAGCGTGATCAGCAGGGTGATCTTACGCTTGAGCGAATGCTTCGGGAGGTCGAAGAGCTTGTCTTTCCGCCACCGCATGGTGAACAGCAGCAGGAAGAAGCCATAGAAGATGGCCAGGTACGAGAAGGAGACCAGATGCGGGAAGAAGGGGCGCTTCTGGCGCGAGATCACCGTGATGTCCTCCTCGGAGATCCGGTTCACGAAATGCAAGTATCCGTTCTTGTTGACCATCCGGTAACCGATCCCGTATTCGGTCGGCGGTGTGACCGGATAGTCGTAGCTTCCGCCGTAGGCGACCAGCCGGTCGTCGGAATACCGGGCATAGGAGTAATGCCGCGACAGCGATGCGGCCGTGCTCGCACGGGCCGTGACGGCGTCGAACGGGTTGACCAGCACGTCATTCTTGTATTTCGACTCCAGTTCGAGGAAGAGCCTTGAAACCTGGTAGGTCGACGGGTCGAAATACGTGAACATGCCCAGATAAGAAGCCAGGCCGTTGTAGTCGTGCAGGTAATAGATGTTGGAGCCGGGCGCCAGGGCGACGCCGTACTCCTTGATCATATTCTCATAGAAGGCGAAGCAGCCCACCGGATCGGTGCCCTGTCCCAGGGTAATCAGGTTGTTCGGCGAACAGGTGGACAGGGTGATGTTGTACTTGCGCACCACGTCGCCGTAGAGATAGCGCTCCATCAGGCGGTTCTTGATCATTTCCGCACCGCCCACGGAGGTCAGGACCGAAAGGAACGGGTCGTTCTGGATGGAGGGTTCCACGTCACGAAGGAACATCTCGAGCGAAAGGTCCCGTTCAATGGCCAGCTTGCCGGTATTGACGCGGTTGCTCTCGTACTCCTTGTTCAGGCCGTAGATGTTCATCGCGATGACGCTGTACAGTGAAATCACCAGCACGTAGATGACGATGTTGCTCCAGGAGAACAGGTTGACACGGGCGTCGCGCCGGATCAGCATCACCACCATGTAAATCTGGTACAGCAGCGCCAGGAAGAGCATGGCGAACGTGAGATAGCACAGAATCGCGTGAAGGCCGATGTCCGAGATGCGGTGCGGCTCCATCACGATGCTGGAGTTGCGCAGCAGCGAACGCATCACGAAATGGATGTATCCGGCCAGGGCCAGGCCCGCCGCAATCAGGAGACCCACCACGACCCGCCGTACGACAGGCGGCCTGAACTCCATCTTCCGGTGGATGCGGTAGCGCATCACGAAGAGCGCATAGAAGGCCATCGACACGGCCACGTTGTTGAAGAGCAGGCTGCCCAGCGAATTGAACAGCAACGTATCGGCATAAAGCACCGGCGAGAACAGCTCGCCCGACGCATAACCCCTGCCGACATAATAGAACGCCAGCAGGCGGACGACCGCCAGCACGATGATGGCGAGCCAGAAGGTCCGCCACGTATGGTAGCGGTAATGATAGGGGAAGACGGCCAGCAGCGCCAGCGCGAAAGCGATCCAGCGCAGCGGCATGTTGCCGTGGCCCGGGGTCGGGGTTGTCTTCGGGACGACCGAGAAGAGCGGCTCGTCCTCGATGCCGTAGACGATGGCCGTATCGTCGTCGTTGATGGCCAGCGTCGTATAGTCGTCCTTCAGGTGAAGGTGCCGGTTTGTCACGTTGGGGATGGCGCTTCCCGGATACTCCGTCTTGACGAGGATGCCGGTCACCACCTTGATCTTCCGGTCTTTCGTGAAGTGCGTGGTCACCACATACCAGGCGGAGCCGAGATTCACGTACTTCTCCCGCATCCCGATGTACGCCAGCGGCATCGCATACAGGTTGCGGTTGCTCATGAACTGGAGACGGTACGAATAAGGATAGACGTCCACCTCGTCGTTGCTGATGGGGAACTGGTGCGTCCAGCTCTTCATCGTGTCGGCCTGATAGCAGTAGAGCACGATGTCGTCGGGCAGGTCGTCGAAATCGACCCAGTCGTTGTCCATGGCCTGGATGGCCCGGTAGGAATAGCGTTCCGCCAGCAGTTCCCGCTTGTGGAGGGACCGCTCCACCCGGTTCTTCTGCCGTCGCAGCCGCGCCTCGTAATCGGGCCGGATTCCGGAAAGGCCCAGCAGGAGCAGGGCCACGCCGAACACGATATAGCTGCCGTAGCGCACCAGGAAGCGGCGGAGACGAGGCAAGTATGGACGGACCTTCTTCATTCGTGATGATAGGGTTCTCCCCGGATGATCGTGAAAGCGCGATACAGCTGCTCCAGGAATACCACGCGCACCAGCTGGTGGGAAAAGGTCATCCGCGATAGCGACAGCAGCTCCTGGCTCCGGGCCAGCACCGCCGCCGGAAAACCATACGGGCCGCCGACCGCAAAAACCAAATCCTTCGGGAGATGCGCGGCTTTCTGCTCCAAATTCCGTGCCCAATCAAGCGAAGAATATGTCGCTCCGTGCTCATCGAGCAGCACCAGGTGGTCGGCGCTGCGCAACGACTTGAGAATCATCTCTTCATCGCGCAGTTCAACCAGTTCGAAAGGCACATAGTGCCGGATCCGGGCAGCGTAGTCCTCTATTCCCTGGCGGACCCACGGTTCCGTCGTCTTCCCGGTAAACAGTACCTTGACCTTCATGGCTTGATTTTTGAATATAACGCTTTTCGTCAAAAACGAGAATGATGAAGAAAGTGTTCTGGCTTGCCGCCCTGCTGTTTACCTTCCTGACCGCCGGCCCTTCCTCGGCGCAGGAAAGCGGGCAGGATGTCTTTACGCCGATCGGCAAATACCTTCAATCCGGAGATTATGAGAAGTTGTCCGCCTGGTTTGCCGACAACCTCGAACTCGATATGCTGGGCGCCGTCAACAACTGCACCCGGAACCAGGCCAAACTCATCATGAAGAACTTCTTCACCAACTACACGCCCAAGAAGTTCAGCATCATCCACAAAAGCGGAAAGGCGCCGATGAAGTACGCCGTCGGCTCGCTCAGCGCCGGAGGCGAACGCTTCCGCGTGATTCTCTACGTCAAGACCAGCGACGCCGAAAGCCATATCGAACAGCTCAAGGTCGAACGCGAGTAATCTCCCACGTCCCCACTACGATTCCCTGACCGCCGCACTGCGTGACCGGTACGATGCGTCCGTCGAGGTCCTTCACCTCGCGGGGCGCTTTCAGGTACGTATGGCTGTGACCGCCGATCACCAGGTCGAGGTTGCGGGAATGTTCCACCATCAGCACGTCGGAAGGCCGGTCGGGCGACCCGCCGTCGTAGCCGAAATGCGAAAGCAGGATCACCAGGTCGCAATGCTTCCGGTTCTTCAGGTAATCCGCCCAGCGGTTCACTTCCTCGATGGAATTGAGCCGGACCATTCCCTCAAGGTGCGACTTGAGCACCACGCCCTCCAGGTAGGAGGTCACGCCGATGATGCCGATCTTCATGCCGCCCCGCCGGACGATGGCATAGGGTTTTACCAGGTTCTTGAGGGGCGTGGCTGAAAAGTCGTAGTTGCAGGTGACCGTCTTGTGACGGCACTTCTTCAGGCGGCGGGCCAGGTCCTCCTGTCCGTTGTCGAACTCGTGGTTGCCGAGCGTGAAGACGTCATACCGCATCAGGTTGACCAGTTCGACCTCCAGGTCGCCGTGCGCCACCGTGTAGTATGGCGTTCCCTGGTTGAAATCGCCGGCATCGAGCAGCAGCACGTTCCTGCGGCCATACCGGGTCCGCATGCTGTCGATGTACTGGAGCCGCCGCTCCACGCCGCCGAGGCCCTTGTTGTAGCCTACGCGGATCGGCTCGATCTGGCTGTGCGTATCGTTGGTGTGCAGGATGACCAGGTCCTGCGCGGAAAGAGGGAGCGTGCTCGCCAGCACGGCCAGCGCCGCAAGGATGATCCGTTTCCTCATTTCTTTTCCTCCCCTGACTGATTGATGTATCTCACCCGGCCGTCGGTACGGAGCACGATCTGCTCGCCCCGGGCCGTCTGCGCCTTCAGGTATTCCACGATGGCGTCGCGGATCCAGATGTCCGTATCGATGCGGTTGAAGGCCACGTCCGACAGCACGACGCCGTCGCCGCCGTCCATCAGGAAATTGATGGTGGCGAACCGGTACGTCCGCCCGTCGTCCAGGGGCGCGCCGGCCACGTCAAGTTTCACCGGCGTACGGTCGTCAATCACGATCTCGACGCCGCTGAGCGCTTCGACGCGATGTCGTGCGACCATCCGGTCCAGGAACCGGCGCAGGTCCGTTCCCTTGATGTCGAATACCACGATGGAATTGTCGAACGGGAAGATGGAAAAGATGTCATACACCCGCACGGCACCCTTCGGAAGACTGGTCCGGATACCGCCGAAATTGGTCATCGCGATGTCCACCTTCAAACCGGTCTTTTCCTCTGCGATGGCTTTGATGACGTCGGCCGCAAAATTCGAAAGGCCGCTCTCGGGACGCTCCTTGGCATATTCGTCGGCCGAATACCCGACGATTTCCTGGAGCGGGGCCACCTGCGGGCTGTACCGTTCGATCAGCTGCGTTGCGCGCAGGTCCTTCATCACGTCCCAGGTGGAATCCATCGGGACCGGCGTCCATTTGTACGTGAACTGCGCCACTGCCGCCCAGGGCAGGGCGAGCAGCAGCGCAGCAATCAGCAGGGTTCTTTTCATACTGTCGTCAATCTTTGAGTTTCATCCACCTCAGCAGGTCCTTGAACGTGGACTTCTTGCCGTAGGTCAGGATGCCTATCTTGTATATCTTGGCGGAGAGCCAGGCCGTCGCAAGGAATGTCAGTGCCAGCAGGACGACGGACAGGATCAGCTGCCAGGCCGGCACGACACCGAACGGGATGCGGGCCAGCATCACCATCGGAGAGGTCCACGGGATGATGGATGTCCACACCGACAGCGCACTGTTTGGATGCTCGAACGTATGGAGCATGATGAACAGTCCGATGATCAGCGGGATGGTGATCGGCAGCTGGAGCTGGCTGGTGTCGGACTCGTTGTCGACGGCCGCGCCGATGGCGGCGAACATCGAGGCATAGAGCAGGTAGCCCAGCAGGAAGTAGATCAGGAAGCAGCCGATGATGTACGCCCAGTCGAGGTCCTTGACCTGGGCCAGGACCTTCACGAAGCCGGAAGCCTCGGGGTCCTGTCCGGCCTGCTCAAGGGCGGCCGCAATGTCCACCGAACCGGCGTGACTTTCGATGTCGGCGGCCGTCATCGCAGCGCCCACGCCGCCCATGTCCTGCAACAGTTTCGGTCCGGCAACCGCATTGACGGCCGTCACGATGACAAGCGTCAGGGCGATCCAGATGAAGAACTGCGTGAGGGCCACGAGCGCCACGCCGATGATCTTGCCCATCATCAGCTCGACGCTCTTGACCGACGACACGATCACTTCGACCACACGGCTGCTCTTCTCGTCGATCACGCTGCGCATGACCATCGTACCGAACATGAACACGAACATGTAGATCAGGAAGCTCATCACGTAGGAGAGCACCATATAGATCTCCACGCTGTCTTCCTTGGCATCACCGTCGCTGGTGAGCGTCATCGAGTTGAGCTTGATGTCCGATTTGACGTCGGCCAGGATCTCGTCGAGATTCTGGATGTCATACTGCTGCAGCTTGTGGTTCTCGACGGCCTTGTTGACCGCCCGGTTGATCGACGACTTGAGGTCCATGTTGAGCGGTTCCTTCGAATACGAGACCACCGACACGTCGCCCTTCTCGTCGAGCGGGGAGATGCCCACGATGGCATAGTAGTCCAGTTCGTCGAAGATATCCTTGAGCAGGTCGACCGTTTCGCCTTCCGTTCCCATCACATAGGTGGTGTGTTCGCTGTTTTCCAGATAAGGCGCCACGATGCCCGATTCGTCGATCACCTTCACCTTCTGTTCCTCGTTGCCGGAGAACAGCATGATCAGCATGGGGAGGCAGATCAGCAACGCGATGCCGACCGGTGTCAGCAGCGTGGTCAGGATGAATGATTTCTTGCGGACGCGGGTCGTATATTCGTGGCTGATGACAATGCCTACTTTTTTCCAGTTCATGGTGCTTCCCTCCTATTTTCCGGTTACCAGTTTGATGAAGATGTCATTCATGCGCGGAATCAGCTCGCGGTACGAGACGATGTCGGCGGCGGCGATCAGTTCGCCGAGCACGTCGCGGGAGCTGCAGCCCGGGGCGACGTCCAGCACGGCACGCCGGTCGGCCTTCCGTTCCTCATCGGAGAAGATCGCGTAGGCGGTTCCCTGCGGCAGCGCTTCGCCGCTGCGGTAGAGCACTTCGACCTGGTTCGAGCCGTACTCGCGACGGATGGCGTCGGTACCGCCGGTCACCACCAGGCGCGCCTTGTTGATCAGCGCGATGTTGTCGCAGAGTTCCTCGACCGATTCCATGTTGTGGGTCGACAGGATGATGGTGGTGCCTTCGTCACGGAGGCGCAGGATTTCGTCACGGATGATCTGGGCGTTCACCGGATCGAAACCGGAGAAGGGCTCGTCAAGAATCAGCAGCTGGGGTTTATGGAGCACCGTCGTGATGAACTGGACTTTCTGGGCCATGCCCTTCGACAGTTCTTCCACTTTCTTGTCCCACCAGCTCTGGATACCGAAACGGATGAACCATTTCTTGAGTTCCGACGTTGCGGCAGCAGCGCTCATGCCTTTGAGGCGGGCCAGGTAGAGGGACTGTTCCCCCACCTTCATCTTCTTGAAAAGGCCGCGTTCCTCCGGCAGGTAACCGATGGCACGGACGTCTTCGTCGTCCATATGCTTCCCGTTCAGGATCACTTCGCCCGCGGTCGGGATGGTAATCCGGTTGATGATGCGGATCAGGGTCGTCTTGCCTGCCCCGTTGGGCCCAAGCAACCCGAAGATCTTTCCCTCCGGCACAGTGACCGACACATCGTCGAGCGCCTTGAATTCGCCGAAGGCTTTGGTAATTCGCTTACATTCCAACATAACAGTACAAAGGTAGCGTTTCTCGTATTTTTCTGCAAATATAAAAATAATTATTGAATCACAATATATTTTTTTAATTTTTCGATATTTTCCGACGGCAAAGCACCCTCTTTTGCCAACTCCGGCAGCGTCCATCTCGCCGAATCGTACACCTGCTTGTAACGGACGATGCTGCGCGCCCCCTTCGCTCCGATATAGGGATGGCGGGCCAGCACGCTGTCGGAGACGTTCCACAAGTCGAACCGGCGGCACTTCGCCGCATCCACGACCACCTCGTCGGCAAAACCGGCGTAGCGCGCGTCATCGATTCCCTCGATCTCCAGCAGCTGCGCCTTGTCGCAGAATCCGCCCAGCCGATCGCGGTATGCCAGGATCTTCCGGGCGTAATACGGTCCGATGCCCCGCAGTCCGACCAGCGCGGCGCTGTCAGCCGCGTTCAATTCGAGTTTCGGAATGTCGATGAAAGGTTCCAGCCGGGTGAACAGCGTGTCGGAAACGACATACATTTTCTGGAAATCCGCCTTGCTGCGGAAACGCCCGCCCTTGGTGCGATAGTTCTCGATGGTAGCGGCCTGCCGCCCGCTCAATCCCAGCCGCTGCAGGTCATCTGTTGTCACGGTGTTGGGATCGAAAGCGAACGATTCACACGTACGCACCGGCCCCTTGCCGGCAGCAGGCCGCACCGCACCGGACGGTCGCGAGTACCTGTACGCGTCCTTTTTTTCCGTCTTGCCCGGCGCGTCCGGCGTCAACCGGGATTCACCCCCGTCTCTGCCATCAAGCATCTGCTCCTGCGGGACCGGCGCATCCTTCACAGGTCGCTCTACAACTTTTATGAAGAATACCGCCAGTTGAAAACCCAGCACCAGAAAAACCAGTGCGACCATCCCCGATGCCGCACGCCTGGAAAGCAACTCCTTCTTCTCCCGCCTCATCGCTCATTCAATCTTGAAAAGGACAGCCCGACGGGCTGCAAGAATCCTGCCTAGCAGCCCTTGACGACCACGACGATCTCCCCTTTCGGCGGATTCTGCGAAAAAAAGCCGTACAATTCCTGCAGCGTCCCCCGGTGCGTGGTATCGTGCAGCTTCGAGATCTCGCGGGAGACGGAGGCGGGACGTTCGGGGCCGAACGATTCCACGAACTGGCCGAGCGTCTTTACCAGCCGGAACGGCGACTCATAAAAGATCATCGTACGTGTCTCTCCGGCCAGCTCCGAGAGCTTCGTCTGCCGCCCTTTCTTCACCGGCAGGAATCCCTCGAAACAGAAACGGTCGCACGGAAAGCCCGAATTGACCAGGGCGGGCACGAAAGCGGTGGCACCGGGCAGCGTCTCAACTTCGATGCCGGCCTCCACGCAGGTGCGCACGAGCAGGAAACCCGGATCGGAGATGCCGGGCGTACCGGCGTCACTGATCAGCGCGACCGTCTTTCCAGAGAGGATCCGCTCCTTCACGCTTTCCACCTTCCCGTGCTCGTTGAACTTGTGATGCGATTCCAGCGGGACGGAAATGCCATAGTGCTTGAGCAGGACCGAGCTGGTCCGGGTGTCCTCGGCCAGGATGAGATCGGCTTCATTGAGAATCCGGATGGCCCGCAGCGTGATGTCTTCGAGATTGCCGACGGGTGTGGGCACGATATAGAGTTTCGCCATATTTTTGCTATCTTTGTCAATTGACAAATTTACAAAAATGTTCATAGAAAGCGCGAAAAATCCCGGATGGATCGAGGTGATCTGCGGCTCGATGTTCTCCGGAAAGACCGAAGAACTGATCCGCCGGCTCAGGCGGGCGAAGTTCGCCAACCTCAACGTCCAGATCTACAAGCCCAAGATCGATACCCGCTACTCCGAGGAGGAAGTCGTTTCACACCAGGGAAACTCCATTCTCTCCACGCCGGTCGACTCGGCGAAGGCCATCCTTGAACGCGCCGAAGGTGTCGACGTGGTCGGAATCGACGAGGCGCAGTTCTTCGACGAGGGCATTGTCGACGTCGTGCGGCAGCTGGCGGAGCGCGGCGTGCGCGTCATCGTCGCCGGCCTCGACATGGACTATCTCGGCAAGCCCTTCGGCCCGATGCCTGCCCTGATGGCCACGGCCGAATATGTCACCAAGGTCCACGCCATCTGCGTCCGCTGCGGTGACATCGCCCACCACTCCCATCGCCTGTCGCGCAGCGACAAACTCGTGGAGCTAGGGGAAAAGGACATCTATGAACCCGTTTGCCGTCACTGTTTCAAGAAGTTACGCGAACAGGACATTGTCGCGGGAACGCTTTTTGAAAAATAATTTTTGCAGATTCGGAAAAACTTTCTACTTTTGCAGTCCCTAACACCGCGGAGTAGAGCAGTTGGTAGCTCGTCGGGCTCATAACCCGGAGGTCGGAGGTTCGAGTCCTCCCTCCGCTACTACAGAGGATAAATCGAAAGATTTGTCCTCCTTTTTTGTGTTTGACTAGACCGATAAGTCCAGGCAATTATGCACATTTGATTGACCTTGAACCAGTCCCATTCAACGCCCTGTGGGGCTTCATTGGACCATATCTCGAACACGGCTTCTTTTGGGTTCGAGTGATCCGTTCAAGCGTCGAATGCTTTTTTTCTAAAAAAGTTTTGCAAATTAAAATATATCGCTTACCTTTGTATCGGAATCCGATATAACGGAAAACAATATAAGAAATGAAAAACACAACAGCAGCATTGACAGAAGCGATCTACTACATCCTTCTGGCCCTGCAGGAACCCCTGCACGGGTATGGCATCATGCAGAAGACCTCTTCCATGAGCAAGGGCCGCCTGGTCCTGTCGGCAGGCACCTTGTACGGAGCAATCTCCAATCTATTGGAAAAAGGATGGATTGTTCCTTGTGGGGAATCCTCCGACACCGATGGCAGAAGAAAACTGTATCAGATTACAGATAAGGGGCAGGAAATCCTCCTGGCCGAATTCGAACGCCTCGAGGAACTTGTGGAGAACGGAAGAATGAACATCAAAAAGTAAGTAAATATGAAAACAAGCAAGATTACCATCAACTGGTTCGTTGATTTTGACAAAGAGGAAGAGTGGTTGAACGACATGGCCAAGAAAGGCTGGGCATTCCAGCGTACCAATGGGGTCATCTACCGCTTCCAACGGTGTGAACCCGAAGAGTTCATCTATCAGATCGACTTTGACGAAAAGAAGTCTAAGGAAGGAGTCGGTGACTATGTCGCATTCCGCTCATCCTGTGGGGACCAGTTCGTCCATCAGTGGAAACGTAAAATCTACTGGAAGCGGGAAACGGCGTCCGGCCCGTTCGAAGCGGAGAATAACGTCGCCGCTAAGCTGCGCCTGACCAGCAAGGCGTTCAACTTCCATCTGAACAGTTTCATCGGTCTTACCCTCATCGCAGCGGTAGCTTTCCTGGTTCTTATGCCTGTGGGAAGGCATCTTCCTGAAAGCAGCTTTTCCCATTGGTTGATTGACTTCAGTTCCGGATTGACCTATGGCATCCTCCTGGCCGAGTTGTTCATCTTGCTTCCGGTCCTGAAGAAACTGCACAAGAAGACCAACGAACTGATCGGGCAGATTTTCTAAAAGATATGCTTCCAGACACTTTCCTTAAACCTGTCCAGTTTCACAAGGCCCTCAAGAAAGTTCGATAAATAATCATCGTTGTCTACGAAGTAATTGAAAGTCACCAATTAAGGTTGACTTTCTGCTTTTCTGCGCTTGCCCCTGTTTGGGGAAATCCTCAAAAACTTCTATCTTTAGGCATATAAATCGGTATTTAACCCAATGAACAAGATACCCAACAGACCCGACCCAAATGCGGCGTTCCCGAATCCGAAGATTCCGAGTCTCTGTTTCATCAAGAACGTTGTAAAGAATCCTCGAATTATCATCGGGGACTACACGTACTATGATGACGTGGATGGTGCGGATCAGTTTGAGAAGCATGTAACACACTTCTATGATTTCATCGGCGACAAACTGATTATCGGGAAGTTCTGCGCCATTGCCAGGGGCATCGAGTTCGTGATGAACGGAGCCAACCATAGAATGGACGGCGTGACCACCTATCCTTTCTACATTATGGGCGGAGACTGGGGCAGCGCCATTGCTCCGGTCAAAGATGAGTTGCCCCTGAAGGGAGACACCGTCGTAGGAAACGATGTCTGGATTGGTCAGAACGTGACCGTAATGCCTGGTGTGCATATCGGTAATGGAGCCATCATTGGGGCGAACTCCGTCGTGGCTTCCGACATCCCCCCGTACGCCGTGGCCGCAGGCAACCCGTGCAGGGTTATCAAGAAGCGTTTCGATGAGGATCTCATTGCTTACCTTCTGGATTTGAAGTGGTGGGATTGGGATATCGAAAAGATAGAGGCCAACTTCGAGGCCTTGTCCAGTGGAGATTTGACTCTTATAAAGAAGATTGGGAGGTAGGGTGTGATTATTTTGATAACAGGCGCATCCCACACGGGAAAGACGCTTCTGGCGCAGCGGATGCTTGAAAAAAACAAGTATCCATCCTTCTCTATTGATCACTTAAAGATGGGGCTTATCCGCAGTGGGAACACCAGTCTTACGCCGCTGGATGATGACGCTCTCACGGAGTATCTTTGGCCCATTATTCGGGAGATGATAAAGACGGCCATAGAGAACCGCCAGAATCTAATCGTAGAAGGCTGCTATGTTCCGTTTGACTGGCGGAAAGACTTTGAAGAAAAGTATCTTTTTTATATTCGGTTCATCTGCCTTGCTATGACGGACCGCTACATTGATGAACATTTCCAGGAGATCACGGGACATGGTTCAACCATAGAATCCCGTCTGGATGATTCTAAATGCTCCTTGTCCGGTCTGAAAGAAGACAACAATCGGTTTCTGGAAGGTTTTGTCCAGGCCGGAGAGCAAGTCGTATTGATTGATGACGGCTTTGAGCGAGCTATCGAAGCGTTAGTGGAGGATTAAATCCAAATTTATCGGTCAAGCCTATCGATGAAGGCTTGTATCTGGAGCAGCCCCTCGATGAACGCGATGTTCGAGATTCGGAGTGTTTGGTCTACTACGCTAGAAAAACCAGCCAGACCGGCTGGTTTTTCGCATATTAGTACTTTATTTTGAAATAATCCAGCAACGCTTTATAGTTGTCCTGGGCGGTAAGGCAAGTATCGGTAAGATAGCCGTTGATGTGTCCCCATTCGCTGAGCCCGCGATAATAGAACCATTTCAACTCTTCAGTAATGATGAACGGTACAATTCTGCCTGCCAGGCATTCCTTGAACATAATGAGTCGCCCCACACGGCCGTTCCCGTCTTGGAAGGGATGGATTAATTCAAAACGCTGATGCAGGTCGATGATATCCACCAAAGTCTTATCTTTCTTGGCGTTGTATTCAGAAAGGAGAGCTTTCATCCGAGTGTGTACCTGCTCTGGTGGACAAGTTTCGCGGCCACCCACCTCGTTGGGCAGTTTCTTATAATCCCCAACGTTGAACCACTCTTTTCGACTGTCTGATGTACCCGTCTTCAGGATTCGGTGTAGTTCTTTGATAAAGCTCTCGGATAACCGTTCTTCCGCCCTGTCGATTATGAGATCGATGCAGCGAAAGTGGTTTGTCGTTTCGACGATGTCGTCGACGTTGATAGCGTCATCGGTTATGCCGATGGTGTTGGTCTCGAAGATGTAGCGGGTCTGTTCATGGGTCAAGCGACTCCCCTCGATATGATTTGAATTATATGTCAAATCAATCTGTGTACGGTGATAAATGCCACCGCTGACCCTGCCATCCTTTTCTTCCAGAAGCCGTTTCAAGAGCGGAGAGACCTTCATCTTACCCTTTCTGGGAAGCGGAGCGTCGGCAGGGATGTTCCAAGTCTTCCCAGCAAGAAAGGCGCCCTGCATCTTCCCGGCATTGCACCAGTTTCGGACCGTCCTTTCAGATAGTCCGTGCATTTCGGCATATTGAGTCACAGTCATTAGCTCCATAGCTATCGGCAATTATTATCCTATAATCATCACAAAGATAGCAATTTTTGCCGATATCGGCAAGTTTTCCATCAATTATTGACACTCTCAGCAAATTCATCTAGTTTGAGCAGGTCTTCCATCAGGTTCGAGATTCGGAGTGTTTGGTCTACTAAAAAAGACCAATGAACTGATCGGACAGATCATTAAAAAACATCAGCGGAGCACCCGGGTGCTCCGCTGATGTTTTCATGACTATACGGGATTAACGCTTCTTGCGGGCGGCCCTGGCGTCTTGCCTGGCCTTCCGCTCTGCAGCGGCCTTCTGCTCCTTCGCCTGCTGGCCCAGTTTGGTCGTAATCAAAATAACACCGTTGGCGCCTCTTATCCCATAGATAGCGGTTTCGGGGCCTTTGAGGACTTTTACCGAATAGACATCTTGCGGGTTGATGGTACTAAGGTCGGAGATTACCATGCCGTCCAGGAGAATAAGCGGCTCGGTGGA
Organism: uncultured Bacteroidales bacterium; assembly: GCA_947306365.1. GTDB lineage: Bacteria > Bacteroidota > Bacteroidia > Bacteroidales > UBA932 > Cacconaster. Next base: position 197,048 of record CAMZGD010000002.1, on the reverse strand, counting down.
AGCGTTCATTGAATTTAGGCCGCGTATTTTGATGGATCCGTCGGTATCTACAAAAACACCGGCTACCCTGCCGCGGAGAAAATCGTACATATCTCTGTAGGCTACTTTATCATCAGACTTCACCGTTCGGGCAGAAGTGCTGGGATTGGAGTCCGGGTAGACAACACTGACGCTTCCGGTAATATCGTCATACAGGTTGGTCTCAGTCGTATAGGAGTTGGTTTCAACCAGGATGACTCCGTTCTCCCATCCGGGATACTGCTTGACCTCCGGGATACTGCCATTCTTGACGATAGTCATGCTCTTGATACGGGAAGGGCTCAAATTCTCGAACTTTCGTTTCGAAACTTTTTTGCCGTCGATGACATAGATCGGCTCGCCCGACTGGACAGCGGCGTCAGTATGGATGTCATGGACCCAGATGACGCCTTTCGAGGGAGCGTTGATCGTAGAGATCCGGTATGAGACAATCTTCTTGCCTTCGAGCTGCGATCCGTCAAACTGCTGAACCACCTTGTTGTCAATGACATAGCGCTGGTGGGCAAGGGTGTCTTGTGCCGATGCGCACGGTACTGCCCGAATCAGGCCATAACAGCAAACTACGGCAAACAAAAGGGAGATAAAAATGGATAACTGCTTCATGTCAATACAATGTTATTATTTGTTTGTGCATGCAAGGAGCGTCGTGGTACCGTCGTCGTCATTGCATCTCAGAATATAGGAACAAGTGTTTCCGTCTTTCAGATGGGCGGTCAGGACGGCATAGGAATCGGTGGGCTTGACCACGATGGATTCTATGTCGCCGATGTCGAGCAGCATCATCTGCTCGATGCCCTCGGCAATCTGGATGGGCGTCAACGGCTTTTCCTTCCGCATCGGAACGAGCCAGAGCAGAAGGGCGATGCCTGCGGCGACCGCGGCGCCCGCCAGGGACGTCCAGCGGACAAGCTTGCGACGCCGCGTCCGCTCGCCCGCCTCCAGCATCCGGTCAAATTCCGCTTCGGCCTCATCCGTTTCCGGCAGACAGTGCCCGCAAGGGGCGTACATCCCGATGAGCAGGGCGAACGCCTGCTCATCCTCATCGGCCGGATGCGTTGCGTACCATTCACGGAGCTCCGCCTCTTCCTCCGGCGTGGTCTCCGCTTCAAGATACCGCTGAATCAACGCTTTTCGTATTTCTTTTTCCATGATCATTTCATTCTTTTCAATTGTTCCATCATACACTTCCTGGCCGTGGAAAGGGCCACCTTCACACTTGACTTCGGCCGGCCGGTGACCGCCGCAATCTCATCGAGCGACAGGCCGTCCTCATTCCGCAGGACGAGCAGTTTCCGCTGGCTGTCACTCAGCGCCCTTTGCACGAAGTTCCGGACCGTCTCGATATCCATCCTTTCCGTACCGGCGGTTGCGGGATGACTGCCGGCAAGCGGCTGGTCGGCAATCGGCACATACCGGACGTGCTGTCTCCGATAACTCTCCACACAACGGGTCTTCGTAATCTTCACGGCCAATGCCTCCGGATCCCGGATCGGATAGTCTTTCTCCGACAACTGCCAGAGCGTTACCAGCGCATCCTGAACGACATCCTCCGCATCCCCGCACCATCCGGCAGCCCGGTTGAAACGCCGCGCCAAGCCGATCAGCTTGCCCCGGATCCTGTCGGAAAGAGCTATGAATTCCTGTTCAGTCATAAATGCCTGTCGCCTTCCAACATTAAGGTAGCAGAAACCAGGAGAAAGTTAATCCGAATTTCGCTTCCGGAAGCGTAAATATAAGAAGAATGCGGAAAGGATTGCACCCAGGACCACGGAAATGACGGAAGCCTCCACGCCGAAGGCACCGCCGGTAATCAGGTCAGGGCCCTCCATCACGGTGTCGAACAGCGAATGCGGGCGGCTGCCGCCGGAAACGGCGATCCCATAGATGCTGCCCTGCACGTAGTTCCACGACCAGTGGATGCCGATGGGGAGCCAAAGGGTCCCGGACCACTTGTACGCCGCTCCCAGCAGCAGTCCCGCCTCGATGGCAATGGCGACGCTGGACCATACGGTAGCGCCGGGATTCCCCAGATGCAGGAAACCGAAGACGAGGCCCGACACGACAAGTGCCGGAATCACCCCGCACCGCTCATCGATCCAACGGAACAGGATGCCCCGGAACAGGACTTCCTCCCCGACCGCCGTCCCCAGGCAGAGACAGAAAGACAACAGCTGCGCCTTCCAGGTATCCTCCCGGGGCACCAGATGCGCATAGCCGAAGGCCACGATCAGGCCGACCACGCAACTGATGAACAGGATGCCGGTCAGGAGACCCAGCCCGAGGTCGGGCGCCAGGCGCCGGAGGGGCAGGTCTTTCGCAGGGCGCCGTTCAATCAGCCGCACCCCGCCATAATAGACCGCAAGCCAGGCAGCGGGGCCCAACAACAGCAAGGCGATGCCGTCCACGGAATCATTCCATACCTTCAGCAGCAGCATCCCGATGAAACCCAGGATGATAGCCAGAATGAGCAACAGGGCCCACTTCCAGAGCGGTGTATCCTTGTGCATGGCAGCATCCGTCCAGCCGTTACAGGCTGGCCGTCAAGATTTCGTGGATATCTTTCTCCGACAGGGGCACATAGGCGTTTTCAAGGCCTTCGTTCACGGCGATGTGGTGCGCCATCTCCCCGATGCGGCTTTCATCGATGCCCACTTCGCGGAGGTGCATCGGGATGCCGATGGATTCGAAGAAACCGTAGGTGGCATCGATGGCCTTGCGGGCAATCTCCCACTTGTCCAGCGAAGCGTCGATGCCGAAAACGTTGATGCCATACTTGACGAAACGGTCCAGCGTACGCTCGCTCAGGATATGGTTCATCCAGCGGGGCGTGATGATGGCAAGGCCCTCGCCGTGCGTGATGTCGTAGTAGGCGCTCAAGGCGTGCTCGATACCATGGCAGGGCCAGCCGCTGTACGTGTTGCCCAGTGCCAGGATGCCGTTGCAGCCATACGTGCAGGCAAGCATCATCTCGGCCCGGGCCGTATAGTCTTCCGGATGGTCCAGGCACTTGCGGCCGTTGACCATCAGACTGCGCAGCATGGACTCGCAGAAGCCGTCGTTCAGAAGTGTGGTATCCTCGGTAAAATACTGCTCAATGGTGTGGTTCATGGCATCGGCAATGCCGGCGGCCGTCTGTTTCTTCGACACGGAGAAGGTGTAGGTCGGATCCAGGAACGAGGTGTGCGGATAGACAAGCGGGTCGCCATAACTGACCTTGTCGTTTGTCTCGGTGCGGGAAATCACACCATATTGGTCATATTCACTGCCGGTAGCCGCCAGTGTAAGGATGTCCACGATGGGCAGCGCAGCCTTCGCCCTGACCTTGCGGGTAATCAGGTCCCAGGGATCGCCTTCGTAGCAGGCGCCCGCAGCGATGGCCTTGGAGCAGTCCAGCACGCTGCCGCCACCCACGGAGAGGATGACTTCGATGCCGTGTGCCTTGCACAGGCGCACCCCTTCCAGCACGCTGGGATCGTATTTGGGATTGGGCTGGATGCCGGAGAGTTCCACGATCTCGAACCCCTTCAGCAGTTCCAGCACTTTCTGGTATAAGCCGATCTTCTTGATGCTGCCGCCCCCATAGGTCAGGAGGACCTTCCTGCCGACGGACGCCATTACGCCCGGAAGTTTTTCGATGACGCCCTTCCCGAAAATCAGGCGGGTGGGTGTCTGATAGTCAAAATTCTGCATGGTAAATCGGATTTCTGTAAAGTTACTCCTTTTTTTGTATATTTGCAATAGAAACCCTTGATACGCAAACCCAGCATGAAGCACAACGTCCTTTCCCTCATCGTACTGCTGGCCGCCCTGCCGGCACTGTTTTCCTGCAGCGACCTGCGGCAGACCAAAGACCTGTATGACGAATGGTGGCCCGTCCACGCATCCGGCAGCTATGAGAATTCCCAGTTCACCGCCAGATGGGACGGGGACCTGGGCATCCACGGCGACATTTCCGTGACCTTCGTCAACAAGGACGTCCCCGACATTACCTACCAGGAGACCCGCTACTATGAGATGCTGTCCTTCTCCAAGGCACGCAAGGGATACTGCACGATCTCCATCGAATCGCTGGGCAACATGCACGCAACCAGCAAGTACCTCCAGTTCTACATCAAAGACAAGAAACTGTTCCTGGAGATACCCAACAGCTCGGGACGGGGAACCGGGGAATATGCCGAAGGGGTGGACATCAGTTTCCCGGACGACAATACCGTCAAGATCGGAACCGTGACTTACCAACGGTACTCGTACTTCAAGGAGAAGCATCCCGAAGTGTTCAAGCCCCTTGCGGAAATGGGATTCGACCTCGAGACCCCGCCCATCATCTTCGACCTGGACTAACAAAAACAGCGGTTGAAAGAATTCAACCGCTGTTTTTCTGATACCGGGAAAAATTAGTTTTTCTTGATTTCCTCGGCAGCATTCTCTGCAGCGTCCTTCACGGCTTCCGCAGCGTCTTTCACAGCCTCGCCGGCTTCCTGGAGCGCATCACCAACGGTCTTGGCGGCGTCCTCGGAGACCTCGACAGTCTGGTCGACCACTTCCTGGACCGCTTCCTCTGCAGTCTTGGGCTCTTCCTTCGGCTGGTTCTTGCAGGAAACAGCGAACAGGCCCAGGCAAGCGACAATCGTCAAAAGGGCAATCTTTTTCATATATACTTTTGTTTTAGGTTATTTTGTGACGCAAAAGTAGTAACAATCCGCACATGTTGAACAAAAAAATCGTTTTTTGTTAACTTTGCAAGGAAAATGCTGAAATAATCATGGCACAGAAACCGTCGATCCCCAAGGGAACCCGGGATTTCGGACCTTCCGAAATGTCGGGCCGCAACTATATTTTCCAAACCGTCCGCAGCGTTTTCCGGCAATACGGATACCAGTGCATCGAAACGCCGTCGATGGAGAATCTCAGCACGCTGCTGGGAAAATACGGCGAAGAAGGCGACAAGCTGCTGTTCCGGATCCAGAACAGCGGAGAAAAAGCGACCCTGGCCCCTGAAAAGGGACTACGATACGACCTGACCGTACCGTTCGCCCGTTTCGTGGTCCAGCACCAGAACGAACTCTCCTTCCCCTTCAAGCGCTACCAGATCCAGCCGGTCTGGCGGGCCGACCGGCCGCAGAAAGGCCGTTACCGCGAGTTCTGCCAGTGCGACGTCGACGTGATCGGCAGCAAGTCGCTGCTCAATGAACTGGAACTGGTCCAGATCGTGGACGACGTGTTCAGCAGGATGGGCGTGCGGGTCTGCATCAAGATCAACAACAGGAAGATCCTCGCCGGACTGGCCGAGGTCTCCGGACAACCGGACAAGCTGGTCGACATCACCGTGGCCATCGACAAGATCGACAAGATCGGGCTTGACGCCGTCAAGCAGGAGCTCTTCGAAAAAGGCCTCACGGAACAGGCCGTCGCCCTCATCGAACCGGTGCTGACGCTTTCCGGCACCACCGCCGAAAAAATCGGAAAGATGCGCGGACTCCTCGCCGGTTCCGAAACCGGCCTGAAAGGTCTCGAGGAAGTGGATACGCTCTTTTCCCTGATTGCCGGGGCCTGCATCGGCCAGCCGGTGGAACTCGACCTGTCTCTCGCCCGCGGACTCAATTACTACACGGGTGCCATTTTTGAAGTCAAGGCGCTCGATTTCGCCATCGGCAGCATCTGCGGCGGCGGCCGCTACGACGACCTCACGGGCATTTTCGGCCTGCCGAACATGTCGGGCGTGGGCATCAGCTTCGGCGCCGACCGCATCTACGACGTACTAAGCGGCCTGGATCTCTTCCCGCACGACGCCGCCGCGGCCGCCAGGGTGCTCTTCACCAACATGGGCGAGAAAGAAACCGCCTACACGATTCCCGTGGCCGCATCCCTGCGCGCACGCGGCATCGCCTGCGAAATCTATCCAGACAACACCAAACTCAAGAAGCAGTTCGAATACGCCGACCGCAAGGGCATCCCTTACCTGGCCATTGTCGGCGACCAGGAGATGGCCGCCGGTACCGTCACGCTCAAGGACCTCGCCACCGGACAGCAGCAGGCCGTTCCCAAGGACGGACTCGCCGACGCGCTCAAGTAAAACGTCTAACCCCTACAACCATGAAAAAGCTGATCCTTTCGGCCATCCTGCTTTGCGCGGCGGTGGCTGCTTTCGCCTGCACGAACCTCATTGTCGCCAGGAAGGCTTCCGTCGACGGAAGCGTGATGTGCACTTATAACTGCGACGGCTTCGGTTTCGCCTCGTCGCTGTCAATCTCCCTGCCGGGTCGCCACGCGGACGGCGAGCAGATCGCCATCCGGGGATGGGGTCCGCAGCCCGCCGGACGCTATGTCGCCGAGGCGCCTTACACGTACGGCGTCGTCGGACTGATGAACGAGAACCAGGTGACCATCGTCGAAACCACCTGGGACGGCCGCCGGGAACTGATGGACCGGGAAGGATTCCTCGACTATTTCACGCTGATGAACCTGGCCCTGCAACGCAGCACCACCGCCCGCGAAGCCATCGTGACGATGCACGAACTCGTGCAGGAATACGGTTACAACGCCACCGGCGAATCGTTCGCCGTCTGCGACAAGGAAGAAGCCTGGATCATGGAACTCATCGGCAAGGGCCCGGGCCGCAAGGGCGCCGTCTGGGTGGCCCTCCGGGTACCCGACGACTGCATCTGCGCCTATGCCAACGCCAGCCGCATCCGCCAGTTCCCGCAGGTCCGCAAGCCCGACAAGAAGAAGACCTACTGCGAGATTCCAGGCGTATGCATGTATGCCCGCGATGTGGTCACCTTCGCCCGGGAAATGGGTTACTACAGCGGATCCGATGCGGATTTCAGTTTTCGCGAAGCCTACGGTCCGCTCGACTTCAGCGCCATCCGCTACTGCGAAGCCCGCGTGTGGAGTTTCTTCCGCCATCACTATGACACGGCGGAGATGGACGCTTACCTGCCCTTCCTCAACGGCCGGACCGACATCTGCGACCATCTGCCGCTCTGGATCAAGCCCAACGCACCCCTCTCCGTCCGTGACCTGATGAACGATATGCGCGACCATTACGAGGGCACCGCGCTCGACATGACCGCCGACGTGAGCGCCGGACCCTGGGCGTCGCCCTACCGCAACCAGCCCGTGAACTTCTTCAGCAGCGACTCCACCGCCATGTTCCGTGAGCGGCCGATCGGCTGCCAGCAGAGCGGGATGACGATGGTGTGCCAGATGCGCGACTGGCTGCCGGACGCCGTGGGCGGCGTGACCTACTTCAATATGGACGACGCGACGATGGTCGCGTACGTGCCCGTCTATTGCGGCATCAACCGCGTGCCCGAGCCGTTCCGTCGCGAAAACAACGACATCCGCGAATTCAGCACCGGAAGCGCCTTCTGGATGAACAATTTCGTGGCCAATATGGTCTATCCCCGCTGGAGTGCAATGATCGGCGACCTGCGCGATGCGCAGAAGGAGCTGGAAGACTACTATGCCGAAGACCAGAAAGCCGTGGAGGAGCAGGCCGCCAGGATGACGCCCGGCGAACGGACCGACTTCCTGACCCGCAAGACCGAGGAATATACCGACAAGATGATGAAGCGCTGGGACCGCCTGGCGAAGTTCCTCATCGTCAAGCACAACGACCAGATTGCGCAGCCGAGCGAAAACGGCGAGCTCACCCGCGGACGACGCACTTCACCCGCCTATTCCCCGGCATTCATCGATGCCGTCAAAGCCCAGACCGGCGACCGTTACGTCAAGCCGGCCGAAAAGTAATAGGATAACAGCCTATTTGACGAGGATGATGGGGGGATCGACTTTCTTCCCGTTGAGCCGCCAGGTGTTGGCGACGGCAAGGGGTGTGAACAGGATGTGACGGGTATGGATGGTGTCGGACGTACCGTCCGGCCAAAGCAGTTCAACGGTCACGTCTTGGCTGGTCGAGCCATCGAATTCACCGAATTCCAGATAAAAGCCGCCGTGTCCCCAGTTCTGGCACAGACGAAGGCCGAAAAACTGGGCACAGTAGGCCTTGGTCTCGGGAACGACGATCTCGACCGGATATGTCATGCCTTCGTAGACAGCCGATATCTCCGCGCCGATGAAGTATTCACTGTTGGGATCGAGCCGGTCGTGGCCCGCCTCGTCCTGCACCCGGACGGTAATCGTGACCGGGTAAAAGTCGCAGGAAACCAGCGCCGGGAACAGCACGGCCGCAAGCAGGAAAAAACGCAGGACTTTCATCGGCTACTTCCGGACATACGTGAACAGGTGGAAATAATGTGTGCCGGCAGGGTTCTGGCGGAAGGTTACGACGGGGCCGCCGATAGGATATTCCTCCGCGCGGAGAATCAGTTTGCTCCCGTTCACCTTATCGACCTCATACCAATAAATGCTGCCTCCGGAATTCAAGACGTCGATCATCAGGAAATTGTAGCAGTAATGCCACTTGCCGCTCATTCCCTGGGCCGTCATCAGCCCGCCCCGCTGGAACGAAAGGGAAAGGTACGGGAAGATGTTGTCCACGTCACGGATCTCTTTCAACTTTCCGTCAACCCACACTTCGACCTGTGCGGAGGAGAACTCCCAATCCTTGCAGAAAGCATCCGCCTTGAACTTGTTGGACTGCGTCGTGTCCATGAAAAACTCCAGACCCGCAAACCGTCCCGGCAGCGGTGACGACACCGTTTCGGGGTAGATGGTTTCAATATCGTTGCAGGCGAATGCCAGCAACAGCAGGGCGCAACTGAAAAAGAGGCAGGCAAACCGTTTCATCATACAAATCCTTTACATCTATACAGATGCAAATAAGGCTGGAATGTTGCGTCGGGCAGCCGGATTTATCCCCTCAGGTACGCATCGATGGCCTTGGCGGCACGACGGCCGGCCCCCATCGCCAGGATGACCGTGGCGGCACCGGTAACGGCATCGCCGCCGGCAAACACGCCGGGGCGCGACGTCGCACCCGACTCGTCGGCTACAATGCAGCCGTGACGTTCCGTTTCCAGGCCCTCCGTCGTCTTGGCGATCAACGGGTTGGGAGAAGTCCCCAGCGCCATGATCACCTCATCCACAGGCAGTTCGAATTCGGAGCCCGCAATCGGGACCGGACTGCGGCGGCCGCTGGCATCGGGTTCGCCCAGTTCCATCCGGATACAGCGCAGCGCGCGGACCCAGCCGTTCCCGTCGCCCAGCACCGCCACCGGATTGGTCAGCATCCGGAAGTCGATGCCCTCTTCGATCGCGTGATGGACCTCTTCTGCCCGCGCCGGCAGTTCCTTTTCCGTACGGCGATAGACGACCGTCACTTCGGAACCGAGGCGCAGGGCCGTGCGGGCCGCATCCATCGCCACGTTTCCGCCGCCCACCACGGCTACGCGACGGCCGACAAAGATCGGCGTATCGCTCGAAGGATCGAACGCACGCATCAGGTTGCTGCGCGTCAGGAACTCGTTGGCGGAGAAAACCCCGTTCAGGCTCTCGCCCGGAATGCCCATGAACCGGGGCAGGCCGGCACCGGAGCCGATGAAGACCGCCTTGAAACCCTCGCGGTCGAACAGTTCGTCGATGGTAACCGTACGGCCCACCACCACGTTCGTCTCAATCGTCACGCCGAGGGCGCGGACGCTGTCGATTTCCGGCTCCACCACCCGTTCCTTCGGAAGACGGAACTCCGGAATGCCGTATTGCAAAACGCCGCCCGCCTTGTGGAGCACCTCGAAGACCGTCACGGCATAACCCAGTTTCGCCAGGTCGCTGGCGCAGGCCAGTCCGGAAGGACCGCTGCCCACGACGGCCACCTTGATGCCGTTGGACGGGGCCTTCTCAACCGGCACGCCGCCGTGCGCACGGCTCCAGTCGGCCACGAACCGTTCCAGTTTGCCGATGGCCACCGCCTCGCCTTTCACGCCCAGCACACAGCTGCCTTCGCACTGCGTCTCCTGCGGACACACGCGGCCGCAGACGGCCGGCAGCGAACTGTCGCGCGCAACCGTGCGGGCCGCTTCGGCGAATTTGCCAGCCTTCACCTGCGCGATGAACAACGGAATCCGGATTCCCACCGGACACTGCTGCACGCACCGCGGATTGCGGCAGTTCAGGCAACGGGAGGCTTCCAGTACCGCCTCCGCTTCATCATAGCCATAACATACTTCCTCGAAATTGCGGGCCCGGACCTTCGGGTCCTGTTCCCGGACGGGAACCCTGTTTAATTGTGCCATCAACGTCCCCTCCCGATCTTGCATTTGTGATCCGCTTCCAATTCCTGCGCCCGGTAGAGCGTCTGCCGCCGCAGCGCCTCGTCGAAATCGACGGCATAACCGTCGAACTCCGGCCCTTCCACGCAGGCGAACCGGACTTTTCCGCCCACCGTGATGCGGCATCCGCCGCACATGCCCGTACCGTCGACCATCAGGGTATTGAGGCTGACCACCAGCGGAATCCCGGACCCTTTGAGCGTCAGGGCCACGAATTTCATCATGATCATCGGACCGATGGCCACGGCCTGGCCGTATTGCCGGCCTTCCGCCAGCAACTGCTTCACCTGCTCCGTGACAAGCCCGTGAAAGCCCGCCGACCCGTCGTCCGTACAGACATACAGCCGGTCGCAGACCTGTTCCATCTCGCTGCGGAGGATCAGCTGGTCCGCCGTCTTGGCACCGACCACAATCTCCACACGGGCGCCGCGTGCATGCAGGTATTTCGCCTGCGGATACACCGGAGCCGTTCCGAGGCCCCCGGCCACGAACAGATACCGGCGCCCCTTCAGCTCTGCGTCGGGCAGTTCCACAAAATCGGACGGGCACCCCAGCGGGCCGACCACGTCCGGGAACGATTTGCCCGCCTCCAGCGCACAGATCATCCGGCTCGAAGCACCCACGATCTGGGTTACGATCGTCACGGTCCCCTGTGACCGGTCGTAGTCGCAGATGGTCAGGGGAATCCGCTCCCCCTCCTCCCGGACGCGCACGATCAGAAACTGGCCCGGCTGCGCGGCAGCTGCAATGCGCGGCGCCGCCACGTCCATCAGGCAGATGGCGGGCGTCAACATCTCTTTACGAACGATGCTATACATTCCTGTCCTCCTGTTTTTCGGAATCATTCTCTTTCCGCCGCTTCCGGACCCGCAGGATCAGATACACGACGAAGGCTGCGAGAATCGCCTCCACCCGCAGTCCGATGCCGACCAGCACGCCCAGTGCGGCGACCGTCCAGACCAGGATGGCGGTCGTAAGGTTGATGATATCCTTCTCGCCTTTCTTGAAGATGATGCCGGCGCCGATGAAACCGACGCCCGTGACGATCTGCGCAATCACGCGGCTGTGGTCGATGCCGCAGCGGAGCGAAGCGTAGGCGAACAGATACGAACCGATGATCAGGATGATCATCGACCGCTCGCCCATCGTCTTCCCGGACACGTGGCGCTCGTGACCCACCAGCAGGCCGATCAGCAGCACGAGGACCAGGTCGACGGCAAAACGCAGGAGGTTCGAAAAGTCGAACAGGTTGTTAAGGAAGTCTGTCAAAGCTGTACCCTTTTTTCTTTAGATAACGGATGATTTCGTCGAGCCGGTTGTAGAGCCGTTCCGTCTGCGGGCGGCTTTCTTCCACACCGGGATGAATGAGCAGCAACGCACCGGAGAGTCCCTGTTCCCGCTCGAAACGCCAGAGCCCGTCGATGAGCGGCTGCGCCTTGCGGTAGTTCTTCATGTCGGGCGTCGTATAGTCGGCCGGGGTCCCGGTTCCCGGCGTGTAGTTGACCACGCGGAGTCCCATCGCTTCAAGGAGCTGCACGCTGAAGTCGTTGTAGTGTTCGTAAGGCGGCAGGAACCAGCGCGCCGCTTCACGCGGAACGCCGAACCGCGCCAATTCGGCATAGTTGGCCTTCAGGTCACACAGGATGCTGTCTGCGCTCATCAGCGACGGACGGTCCACGCCCCAGTCGCAGTAAAGCACATGGCCGTCGGAATGGCCGCCCACATAATGGCCTTCCGCTACGATGCGGCGGATGACGTTCCGGTTGGGCAGATGCCGCAGGCAGTTGCCCGTCAGGAAGAAATTGCCCTTGACTTTCTGCTTCCGCAGGGTCTGCAGGATGGTCTCAGCACCGTTGAAGTTCTCATCGGCGGTGAAGCAGAGGTAGATGGCCTTCCGGCCGGGATCGATACGGACGATGGCGCCGTAACGGTCTTTCTCGAAATCACAGGCACGCTGCGCACGGCCGCGGGCCTGCAGCGCCGCGGCATAGGCGACAAGCCCGGCCGTACCGTCCATCGTGGGCTCGTTGCTGGCGTAGTCGCCGATATCGTCGTGATAGACCGCCGCGCCCTGGTTGAGCGCCGGGTATGCATCCGGACGGGTTAGGGCGGCACCGGCACGGTCCAGGAACAGCTTACGTGCGATGGGACCGTCCACCAGCCCGCCCAGCGGCAGGACGCCGATTACCTTCACATAGGAAGAATGCGGGTCTGTGGGCGTGTCGTAGCCCGGAAGCTCCGCCACAGGCCAACCGCAGACCATCGAAGTCCCCCAGGGATTGCAGCCGAAGAGCCAGTCGCGGAGCGCCGCCTCCATCTCACGGAACGACGTGTCGCCGGTTGACTGCCGGTAGAGGCCGGCCTGCGTCACGGCGGCGGAAGTCAGGTTGTTGGAACACCACAGATACGGGACGCCGTGCAGGAAAGGATCGTTCCCGGCCCGGTCCGACAGATCCGACAGTCCTTCCCGGAGGTAGCCTGCAAACTCGGAACGGACCGGCTCGTCGTCGCAGGAAGCCAGCAGCCAATGGCCCAGATTGATGAACGGATACCACTGATAGTGATGATATTCCGCGCCCGGTCCGCGTCCCCGCTCCATCCAGGGCGAGACCGGTTCCAATTCACCCCAGTACACCGCCTGCCGCATCCATTGCCCGTCTTTCCCGAGCGCATACTGCGTAGCGGCGGCCAGTTCCAGGTCGTCGACCCAGGAGTCTTCCTCATAGAAATAGGGAGACACCACGCACGCCGTCTGCGCATTGCCCGGAATCTCCAGGGCAAAGTCCCAGGCGTCCTGTACCTTGCCTTCAATCCGGGCGGCGAATTCCGGATACCACGGCCGGATGACGTCGGCCCCCAGCGCGAAGGCGGAGGCGAACTTAGCCGCCGTGGAGGAAACCCCGGTTGTGCGGTTCCGTTTCTTTCCGGCGACCTGCGGCTTTCCCGTCAGGAAATAGACGGGACGTCCCATCCCCGGTCCATAGCCGTAATCCACGGAATCAAGATACGGCAGCCGCATGCCGGCGTGGTCGCGGTCGTCCGCGACCTGGTTGTACATCTCGCGCGGCGCGGGATTCATCTTGTCGAGCCAGTCGAGGCCCCATTTCACCTCGTCGAGGATGTCGGGAATGCCGTTGGCGCCAGGCCGGCCCGTTGCGTCGAACCGGTCGCCGAAAACCGACCGGTCGGGGGCATATTTCCACGCGAACGCCAGCTGATAGACGGCGGTCGCCGAAGTCGTCGTGTATTGGAGATAGTCCGTGGCGTCGTGCCAGCCGCCCGTCACGTCGATGTGCTCGCCGCTGCGCGTGGGATGGTCCACGATGTAGCCGTCGTGCAGGTGGCACGGATGCCCGTTGACGGGATTGTCGCCGCAGCGCTGCTGGCGCAGGTAGGCCAGCAGGAAATCCGCCAGGCCATCATACACGTCCGGCCCGATCCGGAACACCGGTGAACACACCCCGCCAGCCGTCGCATAATAGCTCCCGGGAACTGTCAAAGATGAAAAATCGAGGCGCCAGCCGCTTTCCATCGCCCATTTGGCGCCGTCGGCCGCGCGGCCGGTACCGGAATAGACCACGGCGTCTGAAAGAGCGTCGCGGATCTCAAAATCGCCCCCGACGGACCGTTGTGAGATCAGGACCGCCACCTTGACGTCATCGGGCAGGTAACCGGCCTGATTGATCCGGATCCATGTGTCCTGCGCCCGGAGCGGAATTCCCGCCAGGAGCATCATCGCCAGGAACACGAACCTTCTCATCCGGCCAGCCGCTTATTTCGGGAGTTGCGCGCCGTAGCCCGGAACCGCTCCGAAAAGCTTGAGGGCGTCATCCACCGGATAATGGTTGGCGAACATCGCGCTGCCTGAAGCCGACACGGCGTCCAGGAAGCCCTTGAGGTACGCCTCGTTGACTGCCCCGCCGAAAACCGACGGATCGGAAACCGCCTTGTTGCCGGACGAGCGGGTCAGCTGGGCCACGTCGCCGAATTCATCGGCACGCACGCGCAGGAACATGCCGCCGCCCGGAAGAGTGAGGTCGGCCTGCCGGTTCCGGAAGAACAGCGAGTTCTCACAGGTGGTTATGCGCTCGGCCTCCTTCGAGGCCGGGTTGTCGACAAGCGTACGGTCCAGACCGGAGAAGATGCTGCAGCCGAAGATGTCGTGGTCGAGATAGCTGTCCATCTTCGGCAGGAAACGGTAGCCATAGCCCATGTCGCCGAAGTCCTTCAGCCGGGACCAGGTGAACAGGACGGTGTTGTTGGTGAACCGGGTTTCGCTGTTCTTCGTGGCCGATGCACCGCGCAGCTCCACCGCCGCCATCCGGATATTGACGAAGATGCAGTTGTCCACGACGACCTTCGTGGCGAACGTCGAGCCGAGCAGGCCGAAATTCGGGCCGTTGAGAAACGCGCAGTTGCGGATCGTGACATCGCACTTCGCACCCGTGCTGATATACACGATGGCCGTTTCGGTCGTATAGACTTTCGCTTCCGGCACGCCGGGCGCACCGGCGCCGGACGAACCGATCGGCTGCATCATCGGCGTTTCCACCCCGGCGGGCCGTCCTTCGCCGCGCGGATTGTAGGCGACGGAATTGCCGCGGTCCAGGATCAGGCCGTCCAGTTCCACCAGCGTACCGGGCTGCATCACGCTGATCTGGACGGTGCCCTGCCCCTGGGATGAGCCGTTGGAGGTGGCCGTAGGCTGGACGAAGGTGCGGTGTTTCAGGATGTCCCGTTCAGAAAAGTCGGCCGCATAGCCGCCGAAGATGGAAACGCCCTTGTTGATCTTGATGTTCCCGCTTCCCGTCAGGCCGTAATAGTTGCCTTCCGCCACGTAGATCACATCGCCGGATGAGGCCAGTTCGACCGCTTTCTGGATATTCTTGACCGGACTCCCCTGAGACCCGTCATTGTCGTTGGATCCCGTCGTCTGGCTCACATACCATACCCTGCCCCTATTCTGGGCGGGAACAGGCAGAGCAACGAGCAGTGCCGCGAAAACCAACAGTGTGAATCTCAGCCGTTTCATTGTTCTATTCGTTAAAAGCCGATTTCGATGTACGGCATTCTGGCGGCAATTTCCGGACCAGAAATGCCGAGAAGCCAGCCGACCGTACGTCCGAACGCGCCTTCGATGCCGGACTGCACGTCCCCCGTATTGTCCGTGTCGTTCATCGACATCAGCAACTGGTTGTACATCGAAACGACGGCAGGATACTCGACCAGCCGGTAGTTCTCCAGCCCGGCCATCGTCGCGGCATAGCGGATGGCGTCGGTCAAGCCGCCCAGTTCGTCGACCAGGCCGATCCCGATGGCGTCGCCACCGGCCCATACTCGGCCCTGCGCGATCTCGTCGACCGCTTCGACCGTCAAGTCGCGGCCGGCCGCCACCCGGCCGACAAAGTCCACATATATGTCGTCAATGCTCTTCTGCATGGCGACTTCCTCTTCCGGATCCAGCGGGCTCATTCCGCTGAGCATCGAGCCGTGCCTGTGCGTAGCCACTTCGTAGACATTCAGATGCAGGTTTTTCTTGATTGCCTTGTCAAAGCTCGGGACCAGGCCGAAGACACCGATCGAGCCGGTCAGCGTACTCCGGTCACTGAAGATCTTGTCGGCATTGCAACTGATCCAATAGCCACCGGATGCCGCATAGCCGCCATAACTGGCCACCACCGGCTTGCAGGCCTTGAGCAGTTCGATTTCCCGCTCGATGACGGAGGAAGCCTGCACGTCGCCGCCCGGACTGTTGACCCGGAAGACGACCGCCTTGACCGTCGAATCCTGCCGGACCTTGGCGATCTCCCTGGCGAAGCTGCTGCCGATGGTCCCGTCTTCCTTGTCGTCCATCGCGATCGAGCCGTCGGCATAGATGACGGCCACCTTTTCCTTCGCCCGAATGTTCGGCTTGACCCTGGCGGCCGCATAGTCCTTGAGGCTGACATATTTCAGTTCCTTCGCGTCCTTCACGCCGCACAGCGTGCAGAAATAATCGCGGACCTCGTCATCGTACCAGAGCTCATCGACGAGCCCCTTTTCCTTCGCGACTTCAGCGTTGCTGAGCTCCAGGTTGTCGATCCACGCGTTGTACTGCTCCGCCGTAAAGTCACGGGAAGCCGCCACGGCGTCGGCTATCGTACCCCAGATCGTACCGAGCATCTTCGTGTACTGTTCCCTGTTCTCCGGGCTCATCTCACTCTTGATGTACGGCTCGCCGGCAGACTTGTACTTGCCGTGACGGATCAGCTGGACGTTGATGCCAAGGTGGTCGATCAGGTCTTTGTAATACATCAGGTTGGAACTCATGCCGGAGATTTGCACATTGCCGTAGGTATTGAGGATCACCTTGTCGGCGACGGACGCGATATAATAGTTTCCGGCCGACAGGTTCTGGCAGTATGACACCAGGGGCTTCCCGCTTTCCCGGAACTTGACCAGCGCATTGCGGAATTCCTCCGCCTGAGCGATATCCATACCGACGGCATCCGCCTTGAGATAGACGAACTTGACCTGCGGATCGGTCGCAGCCGACTCCAGCGCACGGATCGCGTCGAGCAGCGAAAGGCTGTTGGAAATACCGGCGTTGCCCGCCATCGGATTGAAGCTGAACGACTCCTTGCCCTGTTCGGAGACGGGCTGGGACAAATCGATCTTCAGGATGGCGTTTCTCGGAACGGAAGGCTGCGAATCCTTGCCGACCGAAGAAATCGCAGAACTGATGAAGCCGAAGAAAAGCAGATTGACAATGAGAAGTGCGATGAGCGTGCCGATGCAGGCTCCGAAAACGATTTTCCAGAAGGGTTTCATATCCTAATAAATGATGATTTTCGGGTTTCCATTTTGCAAATATAGTCAATAATATTTACTTTTGCATCAATGAGACACGCCGCAAGACATCTCCTCTGCCTGCTGACAGCCGCCGCCTATGTACTCGCCTATATGGGTTTCGGCATCCACACCTGCCACGACGACGGGAGCCGGCACTTCGTATGGCTCTACGGCGACGTCTCCTGTGAAAGCATCCATCACCACAGTCACGATGCCGACCACGACCATCACCACGACGGCCACTGCTGTTCCACGCACGTCTATGTGCTGACCGACGCCCAGGACAACGTCCCGGACATCGCCCGGATCGCAACGCCGGAGGTTTCCCTGCCCCTTCTGGCAGAAGCCGCCCTGGCCGCCCCGGTCCTGGCCGCCCACCGCGACCTCCTGGCCTGGGATTCTCCCCCGCCCGTCCGGTTGCCGTCCCTTTCCCTTCTGTCCGTTTGGCGCGTGTGATGCGGAAGCTCCTTTCAGGAGTTTCCCGTAATCACATTATCCAAACCACAGAAGATCCATGAAAAGAATACTTTTTACTTCATTGCTTTGCCTGGCCGCGCTTCCAGCGGCGGGCCAGATGCTGCACGGCAGCGTCTTCTACAACAAGCCGAACGGCGGCACCGAACCCCTGCCCTTCGCACAGGTCTACCACATGGAGCGCGAGAAGCTCATCGAGACCGATGCGAACGGTGAGTTCACCCTCCGGCTGACCGCCCGTGCCACGCTGATCGCCACATACGTGGGCTACACCCGCGACACGGTGGTGGTCGAGCCCGGCACGACCGAAGCCAGCTTCTATCTCAGCGGCGAGAACGACCTGTCCGAATCGAAGGTCACCGCCCAGCAGTCCACCCTTCCGAAACTCAAGAGCGTCAAGACCGAAGTCATCACGGCGGCCGGCCTCTGCAAGATGGCCTGCTGCGCCCTGGCCGAGAGTTTCGAGAATTCCGCCAGCGTGACGGTGGGCTATTCCGACGCCGTGACCGGCGCCCGCCAGATCAAGCTCCTCGGCCTCTCGGGCACCTACACCCAGATGCTCGACGAAAACCGGCCCGTGATGCGCGGCATCGCGGCGCCTTTCGGGATGTCGTTCGTGCCGGGCCAGTGGCTCGAGAGCATCCAGATCGCCAAGGGCCCCTCGTCCGTGATCAACGGCCTGGAAGCCATCACCGGCCAGATTAACATGGAACACCGCAAGCCCACCGACGAGACCCCGCTCTTCGTCCAGCTCTACGGCAGCTCGGACGCCATGTTCGAGGCCAACGTCGCCTCGGCCATCCAGTTCAACGAGAAGTGGAGCATGATCAACATGGCCCACGTGGGCGGCACCGCCATGAAGATGGACCACAACCAGGACGGATTCCGCGACGAACCGGAAGACCGCAACGTCAATTTCACCAGCCGCTGGCTCTACTACGCCCCATCCGGGATGCAGATCCGCTTCGGCGGCCGCTTCCTCTGGGACGACCGCCTCGGTGGCCAGATGGACGCCACCAAAGACAATGATTTCAACCTCTGGCACCAGATCTGGGGCTCCCGCATCCAGAACCGCGGCGCGAACGGCTATTTCAAGATCGGCGTTCCCCTCAACGAGGAGAACAGCGCCAATATCGCCCTAGTGGCCGATTTCAATCACCACGAATTCGATTCCTTCTTCGGCCAGCGGAACTACGACGCCACGCAGAACTCGGCGTTCGCCAATCTCATCTATCAGAACGAGATCAACGAGACCCATAAGGTCGAAATTGGTGCTACGTGGCAGTTCGACGACCTTCAGCAGGGCTACGGTTACGACTACGACAACCTGTATGCCGTCAATCATCCCTGGTTCCTCCCCGTCAACAGTCCGTGGTACGACTTCAGCCGCCGGGAGAACGCCATTTCCGGTTTCGGCGAATATACACTGACCCTTGAAGACAAGTTCACCTTCGTCGGCGGCCTGAACCTGCAGTACAATTCGCTGCACGGCTGGCTCTACGCCCCGCGGGCCAACGTCCGCTGGTCGCCGGCCGACTGGGTGACGCTGCGCGCCCTGGGCGGCCGCGGCTACCGCACCGCGAACATCTTCACCGACAACCTCGGCATCTTCTCGACGGGCAAGGTTTTCGCCCTGACCGGCGACCGTCTCCCGCACTATGATGTCATCCCCATGTCCGGTGACCTCGACCTGCTGGAAGATGCCTGGACCTGGGGCGGCAACGTGACCTTCTACCTGCCCTTCGGCGCAGAAGGCACCGACACCTACCTGAGTTTCGACTACTTCCGGAACGACTTCAACAAACAGGTGATCGTCGACACCGAATTCGACCCGACGACCGTATTGTTCTACAACCTGGACGGGCAATCCTACACCAACACCTACCAGGTGGACTTTTCGGTCGATCCGATCGAGCGCTTCAATATCACCGCCACCTTCCGCTACACGGATGCCAAGGTGACACTGCTGAACCAGGGCCTGGTGGAACGGCCGATGACCAGCCGCTACAAGGGCGTGCTCAACCTGCAGTACGCCACGGCGATGAACAAG
Organism: uncultured Bacteroidales bacterium; assembly: GCA_947306365.1. Classification (GTDB taxonomy): domain Bacteria; phylum Bacteroidota; class Bacteroidia; order Bacteroidales; family UBA932; genus Cacconaster. Next base: position 177,422 of record CAMZGD010000002.1, on the reverse strand, counting down.
TGGACCTTCGACTTCACGGCCCAGCTCAACGGGCCGATGCGCCTGCCCAGATTCGCGGCCGAAGCCTGGGGAATGGAAACCTCTCCGGTCTATCCGATGTTCTACGCCCAGGTCACCCGCAAGTTCCGCGGCATCGACGTCTATGCGGGCGTCGAGAACATCGGCGGCTACCGCCAGCACGACGCCATCATCGGTGCCGACAGCCCCTTTGAGTTTTACACCCGGTGGGCGGAAGGCCGATGGGCCGGCATCGAAAGCACGATGTTCGACGCCAGCAGCGTCTGGGGTCCCCTCATGGGCCGAAAATTCTACCTCGGCCTCCGTTATACATTATGGAAATAATTAAGTCAAATTAATATGAAACGCTTTTTATTCATCACCCTGGCGCTGCTGCTGATGGCAGGCACCGCCGCTTTTGCCCAGGACAAGAAACAGAAGAAGACCGCCGACATCCAGGAAGTCACTTTCGTCACCACCATCGACTGCAAGAACTGCGTCAAGAAAGTCGAAGCCAACCTCCCCTATGAGAAAGGCATCAAGGACATGAAGGTCAACCTCGACGACCGCACCGTCTGGATCAAGTACGATGCGAACAAGACCGACAAGGAAAAGCTTGCCGCGGCCATCGTGAAACTCGGCTACGAAGCCGAAGAACTCATTCCCGAGGAAGAAGCGAAGAAATAGCTGCGACCGTCCGCGTCGCAGCGGTTACTTTGAAACGGTCGTCGATGCGACGGCCCAGGATGGCGACGATCACCTCGTCGCCATTCTTGTCGGTGGTGGTGACCACCACCTCGCGGCGCTTCTGCGCCACGTCGAGCTTGAGGTCCGTGAAGAAATCGCTCAGCAGCCGGGTCCCCGACCGCATCCCGAACGGACGGAAGCGGTCGCCCGGCTTCGGCGGACGGGCAGCCAGCGGAAGCTGCACCTTGCCGGCATCCACGAACAACACCGCTTCCGGCTTCCGTTTCGGGTCGAAGTCCGGCGTCACGGCAAAAGTCCGTACATCCAGCCGTCCCGTCAGGTCATCCGCACCCGCGCCGTGCAACGGATAGACCCGCAACTCCGTGCGGTCCTTCACCAGCCGGTGCGTCGCGGAGAGGAACTCCCTCCCGCTCTGCGCCGTCAGCGACGCCTCGACCTGCTCCAGCTGGTCCGTATGGAAACCGAAACCCTCCAGCAGCCGCCAGAGCCACCAGCCCGGTTCCTCCTGCCGCAGCAATGCCGGGATATCGATGCACAGGACACCGTCCCGTTCCGAGCAGAGGCCCGGACGGCCGGCGGCGAACATCCCGTCAAGCAGCCGCTCCGCCTGTCCGAAATGCCGCATCTCCCGGCGGAATGTCTGCAGGAAAGACGGATTGACCCGGGCAAGCAGCGGAAAGACCTCGTGCCGGATCCGGTTGCGGGGCACGGAGGTATCGGCATTCGTCGCATCGATGCGGAATTCCACGCCCGCGCGGACTGCATGGGCCTCGATCTCCCGGCGGGAGAATGCCAGTAGCGGCCGGATTACCCGTACGCCGTCCGTCCCGGGCAGCGGGACCGTCTCCCGGATTCCCGCAAGTCCGCGAAGCCCCGTTCCGCGCAGCAGATGCAGCAGCAGCGTCTCGGCACGGTCGTCCAGGTTGTGCGCCACGGCCACGTGCGTAAATCCCTGTTCCCGGCATAACGACGCGAACCAGTCGTAACGCAGTTCCCGTGCGGCCATCTCGACCGAGACGCCCCGCTGCGCCGCCACCGCCGCCGTTTCGGCTTCCTGCCGGAAGAACGGAACCCCGTTCGCCGCGCACCAGCGCCGCACCAGCGCCTCGTCGGCGTCGCTGTCCGCTCCGCGCAGCCGGAAATTGAAATGCGCCACGGCCAGGGGAAACCGCAGCGCACTGTTCAGGAAAAGGTCCGCCATCGTCATCGAGTCGATGCCGCCGCTCACCGCAAGCAGCACCCTGCAGTCAGGCCGACCGGAGGTCAGCCGCGCCAACCCGCTGTCGAAGCGACCCTGCATCGGCGTCTATTTCTTGGCTTCGCCGAACGTGTAGGCGAACCCGATGGAGAAGAGCTCCTTGAACTGGATGCCCTTGCCGTCGTAGTACTCGTTCGTCGTTCCCTTCTTCAACTTGGGAACCAGCACGTTGTCGTCGTAGATCATATTGGTGCGCAGGGTAACGGCAAAGAACTTCGTGATCTTCGCCTCCGCATTCACGTCCCAGTTGACCTTGATGTTCTGCGGCTTGTTGAGATAGTCCGAGAAAAGGACGAGCGAAGTGCCCACCTTGAAGTTCTCGACTTCGACCTTGGCGTCCACCTTCAGCTGGGCACCGAGTTCGAACCGGGCGAACTGGTCTTCCGCATTGCCATAGCGGGTGCGGAGCTCTGCGGGACGGACCATCGTGACCTTTCCGGTGAGCGGCGCGAAGTTGATCGCCACGTTCTTGGTCGGCGTATAGTCGACACCGAGACCGAGCGAAGTGTAGGCGGGTGCGAAGAAATCGGAGACGAGGTCGTCGCCGCTGTAGCCGGGCGCGAACTGCGTGCGGAAATTATAAACGGCCGACAGGTACAGCTTTTCGGCCGCCTTGTAGCCGAACTTGCTGTCGAAGATGAGCCGGTCGTCGCTTTTCTTGAAACCGGTCTCGAAACTCTCGATGAAGCCGTAGCCGGCCTGCAGCTCGTTGGCCCAGATATACTTGCCCTTCGTCATGTTGGCGTAGATGTCGGCATAGGTATTGAGCGTCAGCTGTCCGGCGCCGCCGGCCGCCCACTGCATCAGGGAAAGCTGGGAGAAACCGATGTTGGTGGCGATGCCCTTGATCCATTCGGCCTTCGGGGCTTCGGGTTCTGCGGCAGGCGCTTCCTGCGCAGACAGGGCGAGGGTCGTGAAAATGGCACAGACGGCCAGGATAAGTTTCTTCATGGTATTCTGATTAATAAGCTCTTGCAAAAACGACTCTCCGGTGCGAAGGCTTCCCGCTGTACACGCAGACACCTTCTTCCTCGCACACGCACGAATCGATGGGGATGCAGCGGATCGTAGCCTTGGTGAGTTCCTTGATCTTCTCCTCGGTCTCGGGCGTACCGTCCCAATGGCAGAGTAGGAACCCGCCCTTCTCGATCTCCACCAGGAATTCATCCCAGGTATCCACCTTGCGGATGTTTTCGTCGCGGAAACGCAGCGCCTTCGCGTAGAGATTCTGCTGGATTTCCGCCATCAGGGCCACGAGATGGTCGGCGAGGCCCTCCTGGGCGATGTTCTCCTTCGTGGACGTGTCGCGCCGGGCCAGTTCCACATGGCCGCTTTCCAGGTCGCGCGGGCCGATGACCACGCGCACGGGCACGCCCTTGAGTTCCCATTCGGCGAACTTGAAGCCCGGACGGAGATTGTCTCGGTCGTCGATCTTCACGCTGAGGCCCTTCGCCTCGAATCCGGCCTTGAGTTCCTCCATCCGCGCCAGGATCGCCTCGCGTTCCTCGTCTTTCTTGTAGATGGGCACCATCACCACCTGGACAGGCGCGAGGGCCGGCGGCAGCACGAGGCCGTTGTTGTCGCTATGGCACATGATCAGCGCCCCCATAAGCCGCGTCGAGACGCCCCACGAGGTGGCCCAGACATATTCCAGCTTGCCCTCCTTGTTAGCGAACTGCACGTCGAAGGCCTTGGCGAAGTTTTGACCGAGGAAGTGAGACGTACCGGCCTGCAGGGCCTTTCCGTCCTGCATCATCGCCTCGATGCTGTAGGTATCGAGGGCGCCGGCGAAACGCTCCGTCTCCGACTTGTGGCCGATAACCACCGGCATCGCCATGAATTCGCGGGCGAAACGCGCGTAGACGTCCACCATCTTCTGTGCCTCGGCCACGGCTTCCTCACGCGTGGCGTGCGCGGTATGGCCTTCCTGCCAGAGAAACTCGGCGGTCCGGAGGAACAGGCGCGTACGCATTTCCCAGCGGACCACGTTGGCCCACTGGTTGCAGAGAATCGGCAGGTCGCGCCACGACTTGATCCAATTCTTATAGGTATTCCAGATGATGGTCTCGGATGTCGGCCGGACGATGAGTTCCTCTTCAAGCTTCGCATCGGGATCGACCACCACGCCCTTTCCGTCGGGCGCCACCTTGAGCCGGTGATGCGTCACCACGGCGCATTCCTTGGCGAACCCTTCCACGTGTTCGGCTTCACGGCTCAGGAACGACTTGGGGATGAACAGCGGAAAATACGCGTTGACGTGGCCCGTTTCCTTGAACATCTTGTCGAGCTGGTGCTGCATCTTCTCCCAAATAGCATAACCATAGGGCTTTATGACCATACAGCCGCGTACGGCGGACTGTTCGGCCAGGTCGGCCTTCACCACGAGATTGTTGTACCACTGCGAATAATTGTCTTCCCGGTTCGTAACTTCCTTGTTTGTAACCTCTGCCATTTTTTTATTGGTATAAAAATTGATATATTTGCAAAAATTAAACGGACGGCCCGAATTTTGGTCCAAGCAGTAAAACGCAAAATTATAAAAATAAACTAACACAGGAGGTAAAAATGAAAAACAAACGTTTCGGATTCCTGATGATCCTTGCTTTCGCGGCGCTTGCCAGCTCTTGTGGTACGTCGGCGTACTATTCTTCCATGTACAACGACGGGATTTATTATCGCCCTACTGCGGAATCACGCGCCAAGATGGTCGCGGCGCAGCAGGCTCAGCGTGAACAGGAACGTCAGCGTCAGTATGATCAATACCTCGCCCGGGACGAGGAAGGAAACCTCTATGTCGTAACCGAATTGATGGACGGGGAGACCTACGAATCCCGCCTTCACAAGTTCGACAGCCCGTACTACACCAATTACGCCTGGTACGGCGCCTGGGAAAGCCCCTGGTACAATCCCTGGTGGGGTTCCTGGCGCTATCCCTACTACAGCAGCTGGTACTGGCGCACGGGATGGTATGACAGCTGGTACAATCCTTACTATGGATACGGCTACTACAATCCCTGGTACTACAGCTGGGGCGGCTGGTACGATCCCTGGTACTACGGCCTCGGTTATGCCGGCTGGTATGGCTGGGACCGCTGGGATCGCCACCATCACTACAGCCCGGGTCCCGGACCGCGTCCCGACCACGGCCGCAACGTAGTCTATACGCCCCGCAACGCGGCGACCGGCGGCGGCATGTACCGAACCACGGGAACGGGTACGGTCAACGGCAACCGCGGCATGTACACCACGCGGCGCACCAGTTCGGGCGGCAGCGTGAGCACCCGCAGTTCGTCCGGCGCCATCCGCAGTTCCGGCAGCAGCCGCAGCTCCAGCACCGGCCGTCCGGCACGGACCGGCAGCAGCGGCAGCGGCAGTTCCACCCGCTCTTCAGGCAGCTACAGCAGCGGCGGTGGTTATAGCGGCGGCTCGTCCAGCTCGGGCGGCGGCGGGAGCCATAGCAGCAGCTCGGGCGGCGGTTCGTCCAGTTCGGGCGGCGGCGGCAGCCACAGCGGCGGCGGCAGACGTTAACCGGTCCTCCGCTTCCAGTACCCAATCAGCAACTTTTAAAACGACGGAATTGTCATGAAAAGAATAATTACCCTGCTCCTGTCCCTGACCTTTGCGGCCGGCCTGTATGCACAGACGGCTGAGGACGCACTCAACTTTTCGCAGGAATATCGCGAAGGAACGGCCCGCTCGATGGCAATGGGCAACGCCTTCACCGCCCTGGGCGGCGATCTGGGCGCCATCGGCATCAACCCGGCCAGTTCCGGCGTGTTCCGCTGCTCGCAGATTTCCTTCTCGCCTTCGCTGACCACCAGCCGTTCGGATGTCAACTATCTGGGCAATTACTCCTCGGCGAAAAAAACCGGACAGACGATTTCCAATTTCGGCACGGTAATCACGATTGATACCGGCCGGTACAGCGGCCTGCTCAACTACAACTTCGGCATCGTCTATAACAAGACGAACAGTTTCCGCTCCGTGATGCGGGCCAACGGCACGACCGAAAACACCTCGATGCTGAGTTCCCTCGCAGCCGGCCTCGAAGGAATCGAATGGCAAAGCATCGACTTGGAAGAGACCCGCAATCCCTATGTCTCCTCAGACGCTTCCTGGCCCGGCATCCTTGCCTGGAACACCTACGTACTAGCCCCGCTTTCCGTCCTGGGCGGCAAGTACGCCGATGTGAACGATTCCTATCTGGCCTCGACGGAAAACTATGACGAGGCGTCCGACGAACTCCGGATCGGCGGTCCGCTCAACCAGAAGTTCAACCGGAAGACCTTCGGCGGCAACGAAGAATACAGCTTCAACTTCGGCGGAAACATTTCCGACCGGTTCTTCTTCGGCGTCAACCTCAATGTCCGCGCCATCGACCAGACGGTCGAAGAGTATTATGAGGAATCCGCCCAGAATCCCTCCCAGTTCCAGGACGGCTTCGTGTCGATGGACAACGCATTCTGGCTCAGGACGCAGGGCGGCGGCGTCAACTTCCAGTTCGGCGCCATCTTCACGCCGTTCGGCGGCCTGCGCCTCGGCGCGACCGTCACCACCCCGACCTGGTACACGCTGACCGACGAGTGGGACTACACGATGAATACCGCCTTCAACAACGGCAATTCCTACACTGAGAACTCCCCGACCGGCAGTTATTCCTACAACCTGACCGCGCCGATGCGCTGGAGCCTGGGTGCCGCCTACACCTTCCTTGACAGGGGCCTGATCAGTGTGGATTACGAGAACGTGAACTACGCCAACACCCGGCTGAGCGAAGAGGGCTACGGCAGCGGCGTCTTCTCGGAAGAAAACGACCTCATCAAGAAATCCTTCAACAACGCGTCCGTCCTGCGCGTGGGCGCCGAGCTCCGGCTCACCGACCGCGTCGCGCTTCGGGGCGGCTACCAGAACTACGCGCCGGCCATCAAGGGCGGCTACGGACGCAAGGTTTACAGCGCCGGTATCGGCTTCAACCTGACGCCGGCCACGACGCTCGATTTCGCCTGGACGAAGCTGGCCGCCAAGACCGACAAGTTCCAGCTCTACGACGACTACTCCGAATACGTGTCCGTGCCGGAGGGCACCAACACGAACAGCCTCAGCAAGCTCGTCTGTACGCTGGCGGTCAAGTTCTGAGAAACGCGCCTGCGTCCGGGCCTTCGGCCGAGAGAAGGTCGAGGATGGAAAGGTTGGGGATGAACCCGACGCCCGGCGCACGGTTGACGAATACCTGATAGTAAGCCTGTTCGCGGCCATATTCCGCGAGCAGGCTTTCTCCTTTGTATTTGGGCTGGATCCGTTCACGGCCGTCGAACGCGGCGATCTCTTGCGCGTGCCTGGTGGAGCGGTCAAGGTTCTTTCGGGGAAGCGCCCCCGCGACCCCGAAAAGGTTCTGACCGCGCTGAGACAAGAGATCGCCGTGTTCGGCAGATGGCGCGACAAGCTTCTTTTCGTAAGAATCGGTCAGGACGACGGGCGTGGTGAGACCCAGGAGAGAAAGCAGTTTTTCCAGAAGCGCCTGGTTGAGGTCGAAAAGGAAGACCGGCTTCTTCTCCAGGATGGGAATCAGGTCGTCGGCGTAATAATCGTAGAAGGCCGACGCATTGTACGCCGCCGAAAAGGCGCGGACGTGCTGCTGCAGCCAGGGCTCGCCATAGTCGATGCGGATGTCGCGGATCGGACGGCCGCGGCGCTCCTCTTTTACGATCGGGACGGACAGGTCTTCGGGGCCGCCCGCCGACAGGATCCGGCAGCGGCTGCGCCACGACTGCTTCTGGAAGTTTTCGTGCTGCTCGATGCAGACCCGGTCGCTGTGGGCGATGGCGTAGAAATACTCCACCGGCGGGAAATACGCGGTCGAGAGCACGCTCCGCAGGAAATGTGGGGCCGGTGTCATCGGACGATGCCCCGCCGGGAGTTCTCGATGAAAGCCAGGATCCGGTCGCGGTTCTCACTGGGTGCGAAGTTGTCGCGGAGGAAAGCAAGCGCGTCGGTAACGTTCATCCCGCTGTTGTAGATGGCCTTGTAGATGGCGATGATTTCGGAAATCGCCTCTGGGGAGAAGCTGCGGCGGCGCAGGCCGACCAGGTTCACGCCCGCATAGGCGGGCGGGTTGTGGCCGGTGATGATGAAAGGCGGAATGTCCTTGGTCACACCCGAGGCGCCGCCCACCATCGCATGCGCCCCGATACGGCAGAACTGGTGGATCATCGTCCCGCCGCCGACGATGGCCCAGTCTTCCAGGTCCACTTCACCGGCGAGCGCCGAAAAGCTCGACAGGATGCAGTGGTCGCCCACGTTGCAGTCGTGCGCCACATGCGTATAGGCCATCAGCAGACAGTCGTGGCCGACGTGGGTAAGGCCCTTTCCGCTGGCCTCCGTTCCGCGATGGACCGTGGCGTATTCGCGCACGGTGGTATTGTCGCCGATCTCGGCCCAGGTAACCTCGCCGTGGAACTTCAGGTCCTGCGGAATCGCGCCGAGCACGGCGCCGGGAAAGATCCTGCATCCTTTCCCGATCCGGATGTAATCGAAGATCGTCACGTTCGGACCGATCCAGCAGTCGTCCCCGATCTCGACATGCTCTTCAATCGTCGTGAAAGGGGAAATCACCACGTTCCGGCCGATCCGGGCTCCGGGATGGACATTCGTCATATGCTCATTCATAATATGGATTCTGCGATAAAATGCTTCAATGCCTGGGTATTGACCCGGTGACCGGGCTTGTAGGCCGTGATCCGGCCCTGGACCGGCAATCCGGCGAGGGCGAAATCGCCCAGCAGGTCCAGCAGCTTGTGCCGCGCGGGTTCGTTTTCAAAGAGGGGCTGCCGTCCGCCCGCATAACGCCGCCTCCGGTCGTCGATGACCAGTGCGTTGTCGAGCGAACCGCCCTTGATCAGTCCGAACAGGCGAAGCAGCGCGATTTCGCGGTAAAAGCAGAACGTCCGGCTCGGGGCGATCTGCGATGCGAAATCGACCGTCGCGTCGTAAACGGCTTTCTGCACACCGACCATCGGCGACTTGAAATCCACCGTGACGTCGACGATCAGCTCGCTGCAGGGATCCACGGTAATCCGCGCACCGCTGCGCGGGTCGGCGTATTCCGCGTGACGCTTCACGACCCGATAACGCCGTTCCGCCCGCTGTTCGGCCAGTCCCGCTTCGCGCAGGCCCTCGACATAGGGCAGCGCACTTCCGTCGAGAATCGGCACCTCGGCCGCATCCAGCCGGATGAGCACGTTGTCCACACCCAGGCACCGGAGCGCCGCGAGCAGATGCTCGGGCGTACGGACCGCGATCCCGTTCTCCACCAGCCCCGTACTCCGGCGGGTCTTCGCCACGCGGTCAACCACGGCCCGGACGAAAACTTCGTCCCCGAGGTCCGTACGCTGGAATACGATGCCATAGTCATCGGGAGCCGGTAGCAACTGCATCGTCACCTTTCGGCCGCCATGCAGGCCGACGCCGGAAAAGGAACAGGAGGAACGGAGTGTCTGCTGCTTCATCGGGTGGCTATTTGTCTTCGCGGCCGTCGTTGCGGAATCTCACATAGGCGCGCATATACGTGCCATACTCCAGGGCCGGATAACCGATCAGCGTGGTTCCCGCTTTCCGGACGCTGCCGACCACGCCGGTCTGGGCGGCCACGGTGGTGTTGTCGGCAATCGAAATGTGGCCGTTGACGCCCGACTGGCCGCCGAACTTGCAGTGCCGGCCGATCTTTGCCGAACCGGCGATGCCGGTCATCGCCGCCATCACGGTATGTTCCCCCACTTCGACATTGTGGGCGATGTGGCAGAGATTGTCGAGCTTCACGCCACGGCGGATGACGGTGGAACCCATCGTAGCGCGGTCGAGCGTGGCATTCGCCCCGACCTCGACGTCGTCCTCAATCACCACGTTGCCCAGCTGTTGGATCTTGCGGTAGGACCCGTCCTCCCGAGGCGCGAAACCGAAGCCGTCGGCGCCGATTACGGCACCTGCGTGGAGGATGCAGTTGTCGCCCACCACGCAGTCGCGGTAGATCCGCACGCCCGGATACAGGATGCAGTTCTTCCCGATCTTCACGTTCGGTCCGACATATACCAGCGGATAAAGGTACGTCCCCTTCCCGATCCGGGCCGAACAGGCCACGAAACGGCGCAGCGACAGCCGGGCCAGGAGACGGTTGCCCCGCTTGCGGGCACGGCGAAGCCGGCTGAAATAATCGAGGAGCACCGAAACGCCCTGATAGGCGTCATCCACCTTGATAAGCGTGGCAGACAGGGGCTGCTTCGGCTCAAAAGACCGGTTGACCAGCAGGATGCTGGCCTTCGTGTCATAGACATACTGTTCGTACTTGGGATTGGCGTAGAAACAGATGTTCCCCTTTTTGCCCTGCTCGATCCGTGCCGGCGCCGTGACCACGGTCTGCGGGTCGCCGACGATTTCGCCGCCGAGAAGGTCTGCCAGGGTTTGAGCGGTCACTTCCATCATTGCACCACAAAATTAAACAAAAATCACAATTATTTTGTCATTCTGCTGATAATTACTACCTTTGCCGCGAACGAGGGGACGGCAGTCTCCTCTTTTTTATGTATTGATACAACTATGATCCTGAAACAGACCATCGAAGCCCTCGCACAGGAGCACCTGAAGGGCACGGACCTCTCCCTCGTGGAGGTGTCCGTCAGCGAAGAGAACGACATCGAAGTCATCATCACGCGGGAAGGCGGCGTCGCCATCGACGACTGCGCCGCGCTCAGCCGCTTCATCGAATCGAGACTCGACCGCGACAAGGAGGACTTCTCCCTGATGGTCGGATCGGCCGGCATTTAATCGGACAACAGATAAAAATACGAACATACCATGGAAGTTAACCTGATCAGCACATTCGCTGAATTCAAAGAACTCAAGAACATCGACAGGGCCACGATGATGAGCGTGCTGGAAGACATCTTCCGCACACAGCTCGCCAGGATGTACGGCGACGCGGACAACTTCGACATCATCATCAACATCGACAAGGGCGACTTCGAAATCTGGCGGAACCGGACGGTCGTCGAGACCGTGCAGGATCCCAACAAGGAGATCTCGCTCGAGGAAGTGCAGAAAATCGATGATTCCTATGAGATCGGGGAAGAGTATCCGGAAGAGGTGCCGCTGTCCAGCTTCGGCCGGCGGGGCATCCTCAACCTGCGCCAGAACCTTTCGAGCCGCATCACCGACATCGAGAAGGCCAACCTCTACAACAAGTATCGCGAGAAAGTGGGCGACATCCTTGTGGGCGAGGTCTATCAGGCCTGGAAGAAGGAAGTGCTGGTGATGGACGAGGACGGCAACGAGCTCGTCCTTCCGAAGAGCGAGCAGATTCCCTCGGACTTCTTCCGCAAGGGTGACACCGTCAAGGCCGTCATCATCAGCGTGGAGATGAAGAACAACAACCCGATCATCACCCTTTCCCGTACCGCCAACCTCTTCCTCGAGCGGCTCTTCGAGCAGGAAGTGCCCGAGATCTTCGACGGCCTGATCACCATCAAGAAGGTAGTCCGGATGCCGGGTGAGCGCGCCAAGGTGGCGGTAGAGTCATACGACGAGCGGATCGACCCGGTCGGCGCCTGTGTCGGCGTGAAGGGATCCCGCATCCACGGCATCGTCCGCGAACTCCGCAACGAGAACATCGACATCATCAACTGGACCACCAACACCCAGCTGCTGGTCCAGCGCGCCCTCTCCCCCGCCAAGATCTCGGCCATCCGGATCGACGAGGAAAACAAGAGCATCCACATCGACCTCGAATCGAGCGAACTGGCCCTGGCCATCGGCCGTGGCGGCAGCAACATCATGCTGGCCGAGCAGCTTTCCGGCTACAAGATCGACGTGTACCGGCTGGGCGACCAGACGCAGGAAGACGAGGAAGACGTGCTGCTGGACGATTTCGCCGACGAGATCGACGGCTGGATCCTCGAAGCGCTCAAGGGCATCGGCTGCGACACCGCCAAGAGCGTGCTCGCGCTGCCGACCGAGGAAGTCATGCGCCGGGCCGACCTCGAAGAGGAGACCGTACTCGACGTACAGCGCATCCTGAAGGCGGAATTCGAAAACTAACCTAACGAACGGGAGAAGCAAGTATGGCAGAAGGAACCATCAGAATCAACAAGGTACTCAAAGATTTCAATATCGGTCTCTCTACCCTGACCGACTTCCTCAAGAAGAAGGGCATCAGCGACGAACTCACGCTGACCTCCAAGATATCGGAAGATGTCTTCGCGCTGGTCGCCAAGGAGTTCGGCAAGGAGCAGCTCATCAAGGAACAGTCGCGTAAAGTGGCCATCAAGGTAAAGGAAATCACGGAGATGGAGAGCAGCCGGACGGCCGTTGAGGAAGAAGAGCCGGTCAAGGAGGTCATCATCAAGACCAATGTGTTCACGGAGCAGAAGAAGGTGGAGACTCCCGCACCGGAACCCGCTCCCCAGCCGGAAAAGGCCCCCGAACCGGTCCGGAACGACATCAAGATCGTCGGACACATCGACCTGTCTCCCAAGAAGCCGGAACCGGCCCCGAAACCGGAGGCCGTGAAGCCGGCGTCCCCTGCCGCACCTGCGCCGGTTCCTGAAGAGAAAGTCGAGAAGAAAGACGAAAAGCGGGAAGAAAGGCCCGTCATCGAACACATCGAGACCAAGGTGGAGAAGCTCGCCGGCCCGAAGACCGTCGGAACCATCGACCTGTCGAAGTTCGAGAAGAAACCCTCGGCGCCCGCCGAGCACGGGAAGAAGGACAAGAGCAAGCGTGAACGCATCCACAAGGGCGCCGCGAAGGTCGACATCACCAATCCCAAGAACATCGCGGCACGCCCGGGAACCCACGACGCCGGCAAGGACAACGCCCGCGCCAAAGGCGCGAAGAAGGGCGAACGGTTCAAGGCCGTACGGCCCGAATTCGACAGCGACGAGATCCAGAAGCAGATCAAGGAGACCTATGCGCGCATGACGGAAGGCCACGGAAAGACCAAGACGTCGAAGCACCGCCGCGAGAAGCGCGAGGAAATCTCCCAGAAGATGCAGGAGGAGCAGGAGCGTCAGGAGCTCACCAGCAACGTACTGAAAGTCACAGAATTCGTAACTGTGAACGAGCTCGCCATCCTGATGAACAACACGCCTGTCACCAAGGTCATCGAGGCTTGTATGAACCTCGGCCTGATGGTGTCGATCAACCAGCGCCTCGACGCGGAGGCGATGGTGCTTGTGGCCGAGGAATTCGGCTACAAGATCGAATTCGTCACGGCCGAGATCCAGGGGGCCATCACCCAGGAGGAAGACCGTGAGGAAGACCTGCAGCCACGTCCGCCGATTGTCACCGTGATGGGCCACGTCGACCACGGAAAGACCTCCCTGCTCGACTACATCCGCAAGACCAACGTCATCGCCGGCGAGGCGGGCGGCATCACGCAGCACATCGGCGCTTACCACGTGGAACTCCCCGACGGTCGCGCCATCACCTTCCTCGACACCCCGGGCCATGAGGCGTTCACCGCGATGCGTGCCCGCGGCGCCAAGGTCACCGACCTGGCCATCATCATCATTGCGGCCGACGACGCCGTGATGCCGCAGACCGTGGAGGCAATCAGCCACGCACAGGCGGCAGGCGTCCCGATGATCTTCGCCATCAACAAGATCGACAAGCCGGGCGCCAACCCCGACAAGATCAAGGAACAGCTGGCCAACATGAACATCCTGGTGGAAGACTGGGGCGGCAAGTACCAGTGTCAGGAAATCGCCGCCAAGAAGGGCATCAACGTCGACCAGCTGCTGGAAAAGGTACTGCTGGAAGCCGACATGCTGGAACTCAAGGCCAACCCCGACAAGCTGGCCGTCGGCAACATCATCGAGTCTTCGCTCGACAAGGGCCGCGGCTACCTGGCCACCGTACTCGTCCAGAGCGGTACGCTCCACGTGGGCGACCCGATCGTGGCCGGCTGCTATGCGGGCCGCGTGAAAGCCATGTTCAACGAACGCGGCCAGCGGCTCAAGGAAGCCGGGCCTTCCACGCCGGTTTCCGTCCTCGGCCTGAGCGGCGCCCCGACCGCCGGCGACACCCTCAACGCGATGGAAGACGAGAAAGAAGCCCGCGACGTGGCCAACAAGCGCGAACAGCTCATCCGCATCCAGGGCATCAAGACGCAGACCCACATCACCCTCGAGGAGATCGGCCGCCGCATCGCCCTGGGCAACTTCCAGGAACTCAACATCATCGTCAAGGCCGACGTGGACGGTTCCATCGAGGCCCTGTCCGATTCGCTCATCAAGCTCTCGACCGAAGAGATCCACGTCAATGTGATCCACAAGGCCGTGGGCGCCATCTCCGAATCGGATGTCCTGCTGGCCGTGGCGTCCAACGCCATCATCATCGGCTTCCAGGTCCGCCCGATGCCCAACGCCCGCAAGCTGGCCGAGAAAGAGCAGATCGAAATCCGTCTCTACTCCGTCATCTATGACGCCATCAACGAGGTCAAGAGCGGTATCGAGGGCATGCTCGCGCCGGAAGAGAAGGAAGAGATCACGGCCAACGCCGAAGTGCTCGAAACCTTCAAGATCTCGAAGGTCGGCACGATCGCCGGCTGTATGGTCCGCGACGGCAAGCTGGCGCGCAACGCGAAGGTCCGCGTGATCCGCGACGGCATCGTGGTCTACACCGGAACGCTGGGCTCGCTCAAGCGCATGAAGGACGACGTGAAGGAAGTCGCCGCCGGCTTCGACTGCGGTCTGAGCGTCGACGGCTTCAACGACATCAAGATCGGCGACATGATCGAAGCCTACCAGATTGTCGAAGTCAAACGCAAACTGTAACAACCCGCACCGCCCATGGATCCGCTGCTTGCCATTTCCCCCGTCGACGGCCGCTATGCCGGCAAGACGTCCGAACTGTCCGCCTTCTTCTCCGAATACGCCCTGATGCGTTACCGGGTGCTGGTGGAAGTCGAGTATTTCATCGCCATCTGCGAACTGCCCCTTCCCCAGCTGGAGGATGTGGATCCGGCGGTCTTTCCGCAGCTCCGCGCCCTCTACGGTGACTTCACGACGGACGACGCCGCCCGCATCAAGGAGATCGAGCGGCGCACCAACCACGACGTCAAGGCCGTGGAGTATTTCCTGAAGGAGCGTTTCGCCGCGCTCGGGCTGGACCGTTATGCGGAGTTCATCCATTTCGGCCTTACCTCGCAGGACATCAACAACACGGCTACGCCGCTCTCCCTCAAGGAAGCGCTGGTCGAAGTCTATGTCCCCGCGCTGCGGGAACTGGTCGCGATGCTGTCGGAACGTGCGGAACTCTGGGCCGACGTGCCGATGCTCGCGCACACGCACGGGCAGCCGGCTTCCCCCACGCGGCTGGGCAAGGAGCTGGACGTCTTCGTGGTCCGGCTCAAGGAACAGCTCCGGCAGCTCGAATCCCGTCCCTATCCGGGCAAGTTCGGCGGCGCCACGGGCAACCTCAACGCCCACCACGTGGCCTACCCCGACATCGACTGGAACGATTTTGCGGAGAACTTCGTCGGTTCGCTCGGCCTGAAGCGTTCCTGGCCGACCACCCAGATCGACCACTACGACAACCTGGCCGCCATCTTCGATGCGCTGCGCCGGATCAACACCGTCCTGGTCGACCTGAGCCGCGACTGCTGGCTGTACATCTCGATGGAATACTTCGCACAGGCCATCCAGGCAGGCGAGGTGGGCTCCTCGACGATGCCCCACAAGGTCAATCCCATCGATTTCGAAAATGCGGAAGGCAACCTGACGCTGGCCAACGCCCTCTACGATTACCTGTCTGAAAAACTCCCGGTGTCGCGCCTGCAGCGCGACCTCACCGACTCGACGGTCCTGCGCAACGTCGGCGTCCCGGTCGCACATTCGCTGATCGCCGTCCGTTCGCTGGAAAAGGGCATCGGCAAACTGATCCTCAACGAGGAGAAAGTGTCTGCCGACCTGGAACGCAACTGGGCCGTCGTGGCCGAAGGCATCCAGACGGTCCTTCGCCGGGAAGGCTTCCCCAAGCCGTATGAAGCCCTCAAGGCCCTCACCCGGACCGGCGGACACATCACGCAGGAAGCCATCAGCCGTTTCATCGACGGACTCGACGTCGCGGAAGATGTCAAGGCGGAACTGCACACCATCACGCCGCACAATTATACGGGCATCTGATCCGCCCGTCAACAAATAAAAAGCGGCCCGCTTCCCAGCGGACCGCTTTTTACTTTTAACCTAAAACTTAACCTATGAAAAAACTATTCGTCTTTAGGTTAAGCAAAGGCCGTGCCAAAGATTCACGCCAACGACTTATTCGGCCGGGGCAATCGAAAGGATCTGAACTTTCCGGATCGGACGGTCACGCAGGTCGGTCCGCTCGGAAGCGATCTTGTCCACCACGTCGAGTCCGTCTACCACTTCACCGAAGATGGTGTATTCCCCATCAAGATGCACGCAGTTCTCCGGTTCCTGGACGATGTAGAACTGGGAGCCCGAAGACTCGCGGGCAGGGTTCACCTGGTCGCCGCGACGGGCGGCCGCCAGGGCGCCCTTCTTGTGCGTCTTGCCCGGAACGATCTCGGCCGGGATGGTATAGCCCGGGCCGCCCGTGCCGAACTGCGCGATCTTCGACGAATCCCGCGTGAACGGGTCTCCGCCCTGGATCATGAATCCCTTGATGATCCGGTGGAACAGCAGTCCGTCGTAAAAGCCGGTCCGGGCCAGTTTCACGAAGTTGTCGCGATGCAGCGGCGTGTCGGCATACAGCTTGACGGTCATGGTACCGTCGGTCGTCTTGATTTTCAGCATCGGCTCTTCGCCGAGTTCCGCCCATTTGTCGGCGGGTACAGCAGGTGTTTCGTTCATGGGTTTGATCTTCTGGGTCTCTTCAGCCGTCTGTTCCGCAACCGGTTCCGGTTCTTCTCCGGCAGGTTTCGGTTCCTTCCTGCAGCCCGCCGCGACGACGGCCGCAACCAGGAAAAGACAGAGTAAACGGTACTTCATAATTGTGCTTTTTGCGATTTCAAAATTAGTGATTATTTCGTAAATTTGTCTGTTAATTGCTTCCCAAGTGGCAAATCCGATCAAACAGCTTGCCGGCGAAACCGCCATCTACGGACTGAGCACCATCCTCGCCCGCATCATCAATTTCGCCCTCGTCCCGCTGTACACCCGTGTGCTGACGCAGTCGCAGTACGGCGTGTTTTCGGAATTCATGGCCTACATCGCGATGCTGCAGGTGGTCCTCACCCTCGGCCTGGAGACCGGCTGCTTCCGCTATGCCAGCAAAGAGGGTGCCGACCCGCGACGCGTCTTCTCCAATGCCTTCGTGACGGTCTTCGGCATCTGCGCCCTGTTCCTGGCCTGCCTGACCGTCTTCTCGGGCGGAATCTCCACGGCGCTCGGCTATCCGGGATTCGACAACCTGATCATCTACTGCGGGCTCATCCTGCTGATCGACTGCACCACGGCCATCCTCTTCGCCAAGCTGCGCCACGAGCACAAGGCGCTCAAGTTTGCCGTAATCAAGACCGTCAAGATCCTGACGGAAGTGGGCGTCAACCTCCTGCTCTACCTGGTGCTGGCCGACCGCTTCGCCGAGGGGTCGTGCCTGTGGATCACCCGGTTCGTCAGCGCCGCGCCCGACTTCACCTATCCGGTCTTCGCAATCCTGGTCAGCTGCATCGTCTGTCTCCTGCTGATCGCCCCGGAATTGCTGAAACTCACCTTCCGCCTCGACAGGCAGCTCATCCGGCGGCTCCTCGTCTATTCGCTGCCGCTGATGGTCGCCGGCCTGCCGGGCATCATGAACGACGTGCTCGACCGCGTACTGATGCGTTTCATCAACGCCGACCCGGTGAACTGGCGCGCCGACCTGGGCGTTTACCAGGCCGCCGTCAAACTGGCCGTGATCATGCAGCTGTTCGTGCAGATGTTCCGCTATGCCGCGGAACCCTTCTTCTTCCAGCGGGAGCGCGACAAGGGCGGAAAGAAGATCTACGCCGACGTGCTCAACTATTTTACGGCCTTCTGCATGTTCGGTTTCGTCGCCCTGATGCTCTTCATGGACGAGATCGGCCTGATCCTGGGCAAGGACTTCCGCGTCGGCCTTTCCATCACGCCCATCATGCTGATGGCCTACGTGATCACCGGCATCCTGTTCAACGTCAATATCTGGTACAAGCTTTCCGAAAAGACGGGCTACGCCGTGTGGATTACCCTTGCCGGGCTCGTGGTCACCATTGCGGTCAACCTTGTCTTCATGCCGCGCTATTCCTACCGCGCCGCGGCCTGGGGCCACATCGCCAGCTACCTCACGATGCTGGTGCTGACCGCCCTGCTGGGCCGCAGGCACTATCCCATCCCTTACGACTGGGGCGTGGTGATCCTGCTGGTCGCGGCCGGACTCGGTGTCTGGGGACTGGGCACCCTGCTCCCCGAAATGGGGCTGTGGACAAAAATTTTCGTTCATTGTGCACTCGTCCTGCTCTATATTGCGATTGCATTTGTTATATTTGTAGTTCATAAGAAGAAATCCGCCCGATGAAAGTGAAGATCGTCAACCATTCGCCCTTCGCGCTGCCCGCCTATGCCACGGCTTTCTCGGCCGGGATGGACCTCCGCGCCAACCTGCCCGAACCGCTGGTGCTGCAGCCGCTGCAGCGGGCGATGGTGCCGACCGGGCTTCATATCGAGCTTCCGGCGGGATTCGAAGCCCAGATCCGGCCGCGCAGCGGGCTTGCCGCCCGCCACGGCATCTCGATCGTCAACGCACCCGGGACGGTCGATGCGGACTACCGGGGCGAAATCTGCGTGCTGCTGGTCAATCTGTCGAACGACCCGTTCACGGTGGAACCCGGCGAGCGGATCGCACAGATGGTGGTGGCGCGCCACGAAACAGTGGAATGGGAAGCGGTCGATGCGCTGGAAGAGAGCGGCCGCGGCAGCGGCGGATTTGGATCGACAGGTAAAAAATAACGACGAGCCATGATATCAGTAGAGGAGTTGTACGCCCTTTTCAAAAGGAGTTCGGGAATCACGACAGACAGCCGCAAGATCAAGGACGGCGCGATTTTCTTTGCCCTGAAAGGCGACAAATTCGACGGCAACGATTTTGCCCTCGATGCGCTCAAGGCAGGCGCCCGCTATGCCGTAGTCGACCGTTTCCTGCTTGAAGGCACGGCCTACCGGGGCCGGAAATGCATCGTAGTCGAAAATTCCCTGGAGATGCTCCAGAAACTGGCGGCCTACCACCGGCGGCAGTTCGACATCCCGGTGATCGGCATCACGGGCACCAACGGCAAGACGACGACCAAGGAGCTGGTCGCCGCCGTACTGGCCAAAAAATACGACATCGTCGCCACCCAGGACAATTTCAACAACCATATCGGCGTACCGCTCACCCTTTTCCGGATCGACGAGCAGACCGAACTGGCCATCGTGGAGATGGGCGCCAGCGCACCGGGCGAAATCGCCGCACTGACGAAGATCGTCCAGCCCACCTGCGGACTGATCACCACCGTCGGGAAGGCGCACCTGGAGGGCTTCGGCTCGTTCGAAGGCGTCAAGAAAGCCAAGGGCGAACTCTACGACATCCTGCGCCAGCGCGGCGGCATCGTCTTCTACAATGCCGACAACGAGCACCTCTGCGAAATGGTATCGCACCGGCAGGGGCTACGCACCCGCAAGTACGGCGTCCGGGAACAGAACGTGAAAATCCTTCCGGCTACGACGGAAGCGCCGTTCCTGCGGCTCGAACTCGAGCACGACGGAAAGCCGGTGACCATCACGACACACCTGGTCGGCGCCTACAATGCCGACAACGTGATGGCCGCCCTGGCCATCGGCGCCCATTTCGAAGTGCCCTTCCACAAGGCGGTCGCCGCCATCGAGGCCTATACGCCGTCCAACAGCCGCAGCCAGCTGGTCAGGACCGGGCACAACACGCTGGTGATCGACGCCTACAACGCCAACCCGTCCAGCATGCGGGCGGCCCTCGACAATTTCGCGCTCATCGACTTCCCCGACAAGATGCTGATGCTGGGCGATATGCTGGAACTCGGCCAGGAATCTTCCGAGGAACACCGCGCCGTGCTGCAGCAGGCGATGGGCACCGCGCCGGCCGTCTTCCTCGTCGGAGAAGAATTCAGCCGTGCCTCGCGGACGCTCCACGCCGATCCGAAACAGGTCAAGGCGTTCCCCGACATCGAGGCGCTCAAGGCCTTCCTCCAGGAGAACCCCGTCCAGGGACGCACGATCCTCATCAAGGGCTCGAACGGCAACCATATGCAGCGGGTCGTCGACGTCCTCTGACGAAAAATTTGTTTTTCAAAAATAATCCGTATATTTGCAGGCCCTTTCTCGAGAAGATAGGGAAGTTACAATTATTGAACTGATTACTAACTTTAAGCATTTGCAAGAATGGCTGTAAAAATTCGTCTTTCGCGTCACGGCAAGAAGAACTATTCCTTCTTCCACATCGTCGTGGCCGACGCACGTGCACCGCGTGACGGCCGTCTGATCGAACAGATCGGCATCTACAACCCGAACACCAACCCCGCCACCATCGTCCTCGACGGTGAACGGGCACTCGACTGGCTCAACAAGGGAGCCCAGCCGACCACCACCGCCCGCCGGATCCTCTCCTATGAGGGTATCCTGCTGAAGAAACACCTGCAGGGCGGCGTGGCCAAGGGCGCATTCTCCGAGGAGGAGGCAGCGCGCCGCTTCAACGCCTGGAAGAACCAGAAGGATTCCAAGCTCGCATCGAAGAAGCAGCGCATCGCCAACGACGCCGTGGAGGCTGCCAAGGCTGCCGTCAAGGCCGAGGCCAAGGTCAACGAGGAGCGCGCAGAAGCGATCGCCAAGAAGAAGGCTGAGATCGCCGCTGCCGCCGAGGCCGCTGCAAAGGCTGCCGCTGAAGAAGCCGCTGCCGCCGCTGCCGAAGCAGAAGCACCCGCTGAAACGCCGGAAGCGTAGTTTTCGGAATGAAGGTGCAGAAATCCTGGGGCGCGTCCGGCGAAGTGGTGTTGAGCCGCTCGAACGACGACCCGCAGGATTTGAAGAGCCAGGAACCGGTATTCATCGCATTCGATGGACTGCCGGTTCCTTTTTATATGGAATCTGTGCAGGCGAAAGGAAACCGTTTCATCGTGAAGTTCCAGGACATCGACTCCCTGGCCGAGGCCGAGGAGCTGGTGGGACGCGAAGTGACGCTTTCGCAGGAGGATCCGGAAGAAGAGGATGCACTGGTCGGCCTGCGCGTCCGTGACCGCCGCTCCCGCCGCATCGTCGGCACGATCGTCGACTTCAGCGATTTCGGCGGCAATGCCGTCATCACGGTCGCCACGGAAACAGGCGGGGACGTGCTGCTTCCGCTTCACGAGGACCTCATTGCCGGCATCCGCGGCGACGTGATCACCCTCACCATTCCCGAAGGATTGCTTTAACCGGGATCCCCTTTCTGGCACGACCTTTGCCTAATCTACAGACAAATGGTTTTTTCATAGGTTAAGTTTTAGGTTAAAAGTAAAAAGCGGTCCGCTGGCAAGCGGGCCGCTTTTTACTTTCCTGTCCCGGAGCCGGCTACAGGAACCGGTCTATCACGGAACGCGCTTCCGCGACCTTCTGTTCCAAGAGCTTGAGAGTCGTGGCCTCGCATAGGAAGCGCAGGTACGGCTCGGTATTGGACGGCCGCACATTGAACCACCAGTTCTTGAACTCCACGCGGTATCCGTCGAAGTCGTAATAGGCCAGATGCTTCTCGGCCGCCATGAAATGGTCCCGGACGGCATCCATCGCCGCACGCTTGTCTTCGACGCGGAAATTGATCTCGCCCGAATTCTCATAATGCCGGATCCGGTCCACAATCTCCGAGAACCGGACGCCCTCCCGCTTGAGCCGGGCGACGATGTTCAGCACCAGGATGCAGGCCAGCAGGCCGCTGTCGCTGTAAAAGAAGTCCCGGAAATAGTAGTGTCCGGCCACCTCGCCGCCCCATACGCCGTCGAGTTCGCGGAGACGGGGCGCCGCGAATGCGCGGCCCACCTTCCACATCGCGATCCGGGCGCCGAGCGGCTCCAGGTATTCCGCCACGGACTTGGAGCTGCGGATGTCCTGCAGCACGGTGCCGGTCAGGCCCTTCTCCTTGATGAAGTATTCGCCCAACAGGGCGATGATCAGGTCGGGCGCGATGAAACGGCCCGTTTCGTCGACGAACATCACCCGGTCGGCATCGCCGTCGTAGATGACACCGATGTCACACTTTTCGGCAATGACCAGTTTCTGCAGGTCCACCACGTTTTCAGGCTGGAACGGATTGGCTTCATGGTTGGGAAAACTGCCGTCGAGGGTGTCGTACAGATAGACGGGCTGCTCGCCGAAGAGCTGATGGACAAACAGGGAAGCCATGCCATTGGAGCAGTCCATACCGATCTTCAGGTTGGAAAAATCCTGCAGGAATCCCTGCAGGAATTCCACGTATTCCGCCCGGACATCATAGTCGCGGACCGTGCCGCGCTGTTCCGCCGGCGGCGTGGGCCGGTCTTCCAGGATCCAGCGTTCGACAGTGCCCAGGCCGGTGTCGTACCCGACCGGCAGGGCCAGTTCGCGCGAAACTTTCAGTCCGTTGTCTTCCTTCGGGTTGTGGGAAGCCGTGATCTGGATGGAGGCCTTGAAACCGTGTCGGGCCGTCACATAGTAGACGAACGGCGTCGTACTCAGCCCCAGGTCGTAGACTTCGGCGCCGGCGTCGAGCAGGCCGCTGAGCACGGCCTCGTGCAGCGCGGGCGAGGAAAGCCGCATGTCGCGGCCCAGCAGCACCCGTTGCGTGTCGAGCAGTTCAGGCAGGAAATACGCCACCTTGTACGCGAGTTCGGGGGTGAGGTCCGTACCGAAATTCCCGCGGATGTCGTAGGCGTGGAATGCTTTCAGTTTCATATCGTCATTTTTTATCTGTCTTGACGCGATAGCGGGTGCGGACGTTGCCCCGGCTGATGTTCATCAGCTTTCCGGTAAGCATCTTGCGGCGGATGGGCGAAGCGTGGTCGGTGAAGAGGACGCCGTCGAGGTGGTCCATCTCGTGCTGGATCATCCGGGCGGCGAAGCCCTCGAACGATTCCTCCACCTCCTCGAAATCGAGATTGACATAGCGCACCCGTATCTTTTCCGGACGCGAGATCTCCGCATCGACATTGGGGATGCTCAGGCAGCCCTCCTCATAGGAGCAGGTCGTCTCGCTCTCGAAAGTGAAACGGGGATTGATCATCTCGCGGTGAAAGCCCTTGAGTTCGGGGAACCGGTCGGAAAGGTCGTTGCCGTCGACCACCAGGATGCGCCTGGAAACGCCCACCTGGGGTGCGGCCAGGCCGCATCCGTCCGCGTGGTGCATGGTCTCGATCATGTCCGCCACAAATTGTCTGAGGCCTTCCCGGTCGGAAAGGTCGGCGTCCTGCGCAGCCGTGCGCAGGACCTGGGAGCCATACAGGTATATCGGTAGAATCATAGCGTCTCGGGATTGTTCCGGTCGAGGTACGTCTGCAGGATCAGTGCCGCGCTCACCTTGTCCACGGCCGACTTGTCCCGCCGGTCCATTTTTTTCACGCCGCCGTCGATCATCGCCCGGTGGGCGAGCACCGACGTGAAGCGCTCGTCCTCAAGGGTGACGGGAACCTGCGGAAAGTGTTTCTTCAGCAGATGCAGGAACTGGTCTACGTCGCGGGCGGCCTCCGACGGGGTGTTGTCGAGGTTCATCGGATAGCCTACGACGAAGCGCCGGATGGTCTCGTTTTCAGCATATCTTTTCAGATAATCTATTATCTTTGCAGACGGGACAGTCTCCAGGGCGGAAGCGAAAATCCGCAGCGGGTCGCTGGCCGCAACCCCCACCCGCTTTCTTCCGTAATCAATTCCTATGATTCTGTCCATATTTTGCAAAGTTAAGGAAATCTATGCCAAAAAAAGAAAGAAAATTCGACAGGCGGGGACTGCTTTCCTACGGAGCCTTCGGGCTTGTGGCAATGCTGCTTGCCTACCTGCTCATCGCCCATACACCGCTCCGTCGGACCATCCCCGGCTATCCTTCCCGGGAAACCCGGCAGGCCGCCCTCGAGAACTACCGCAAGATCGATTCCCTGGAGAAGGTCATCAACCTGTGGGCTTTCCAGGTGGCCAACATCCAGCGCGTCGCCACCGGACGGGAGCCGCTCCCCATCGATTCCGTCTGGATTGCCCGTGAAGAGACCGAAATCGACGCAGACCGGCAGGCCGCCTTCGAGGCCAGCGACTCGCTGCTGCGCGCCCAGGTGGAACAGCTGGACGCCGAACGGACCGCCGCGCCCGTCCCGGGCCGGATCGAAGCCCTGGAAGGCCTCAAGTTCACCCGGCCGCTGAAGGGGACGGTCAAGGAAGCGTTCAGCCGGACCGGAAGCCATCCGTACGTGGAAGTGACGGCACCCTCCGGGACACAGGTGAGCGCCGTGCTCGACGGCCTCATCGTCTCGGAAGAATGGAGCGAGCTGGAAGGCTGCACCCTGAAGATGCAGCATGACAACGACCTGACTTCGATCTACCGCCACGCCGGCAAACTGCTCAAGAGCGTCGGCGAACGCGTGAAAGCCGGCAGCGCCATCGCCGTGGTCGGCGAGACCGGCGAACTCTCCCAGGCCCATATCCTTCTGGAACTCCGCCATAAGAACCAGCCGGTGGATCCCGCACTCTACATCGCATTCTGATGGAACAACCACCCAAGAGACATCTCGCCATCCTCGGTTCAACCGGGTCGATCGGCACCCAGGCCCTCGACGTGGTCGGACAGCACCCCGACCGCTTCGTCGTGGAGCTGCTGTCCGCCAACAACAACAGCCGCCTGCTCATCGAACAGGCCCGCAAGTTCAACCCGGCAAGCGTGGTGATCTGCAACCCCGACCTGTACGACGAGGTGGCCGCCGCACTCGATCCGCTCTACATCAAGGTATTCACGGGCATCGACTCCCTCTGCGAACTGGTCCGCGACCCGGCCGTCGACATCGTCCTTACGGCAATGGTCGGCTTCAGCGGGCTGCGGCCCACCATTGCCGCCATCGAGGCGGGCAAGGCCATCGCCCTGGCCAACAAGGAGACGCTCGTGGCGGCCGGCGCCCTGGTGATGCCCCTGGCCCGCAGATACGGCGCCCCGATCCTTCCGGTCGACTCGGAGCATTCCGCGATCTTCCAGTGCCTGCAGGGCGAACACGCCCGCCTGGAAAAGATCCTGCTTACCGGCTCGGGCGGCCCGTTCCTGCACAGCAGCCGCGAAGCGATCGCAAACGCCACGCCGGCCCAGGCTCTCAACCATCCCCGCTGGAAGATGGGCGCCAAGGTGACCATCGATTCGGCCAGCCTGATGAACAAGGGGCTGGAACTGATCGAGGCCCGCTGGCTTTTCAGCGTGGAGCCGGAAGACATCGAGGTGGTGATCCATCCGCAGTCGGTCATCCATTCGATGGTGCAGTTCTCCGACGGATGCGTGATGGCCCAGCTGAGCCAGCCCGACATGCGGCTCCCCATCCAGTACGCCCTCTCCTATCCCAGCCGCATCGACCTGAACACCGTCCGGCTCGACTTCGCCCGGCTCGCCCGGCTCGACTTCGCGCAGCCGGACCTTGAACGGTTCCCCTGCCTCGGCCTTGCCTACGAAGCCCTGGAGAAGGGCGGCAACGCCACCTGCATCCTGAACGGGGCCAACGAAGCGACCGTCGCCGCCTTTCTGGAAGGGAAGCTGCGTTTCGGAGACATTCCGGATGTCATCGCGGAGGTCCTGGCACGTTGTCCCTTCCTCGAGAAACCCTGTCTCGAGCAAATCTATAGCACGGATTTTGAAGCGAAACGGCTGGCCGCCGAAATCATAAACAGAAAAGCTGTCTGATGGTTGTACTGATCAAGATCATCCAGGTCATCCTGGCTCTCTCGCTGCTCGTCCTCTTCCACGAATTCGGGCACTATACGTTCGCCAAGCTGTTCAAGACCCGGGTGGAGAAGTTCTACCTCTTCTTCAACCCGAAGCGTTCGCTGTTCAAGGCCAAGCGCTTCGACGGCAAATGGCACTGCAAGTTCTTCTCGTCCAACGACGATCCGGTGTGGAACGCCCATCCGGAAAACACGGAATACGGCGTCGGCTGGCTGCCCTTCGGCGGCTACTGCAAGATTGCCGGCATGATCGACGAATCGATGGACACCGAAGCGCTCAAGCAGCCCCCGCAGCCCTACGAGTTCCGTACGAAGAAAGCCTGGCAGCGCTTCTTCATCATGTTCGGGGGCGTGCTGTTCAATTTCATCCTGGCCATCGTGCTCTATGCGGCGATCCTCGGAACCTGGGGCGAAGAATTCCTGCGCAACGAGGATGCCGTGTACGGCGTGGCGGTCAACGACCTCTCCTATGAGATCGGCTTCCGCGACGGCGACCGCATCCTGGCGTTCGACGGCGTGCCGACCGAGAATTTCAGCAACCTCCAGGTGGACCTGGTGCGCACGCAGGCGCGCAGCGCGACGGTCCTCCGCGACGGCGACACCCTGACCCTGTCGATCGACCCGGCCTATCTGCCCGCGATGCTCAACACGCCGGGCATGTTCGACCTGGCCTTCCCGTTCGTGGTGAAGGAAGTCCAGCCTGATTCGCCCAACGCCGGTTCCGGCCTGGAAGCCGGCGACGCGTTGACCGGCGTCGACGGACAGCCGATGTTCATCGTGCAACAGATCCAGAAAGAACTCCTGAAGCACCGCGGCATGGAGATCACCGCCGGCGTCCGCCGGACGGAACAGAACCTCGAAATCCCGCTGCAGGTTGATACGGCCGGACGGATCGGCGTCCTGCTCGACACCGACCTGAACAAATACTTCCAGGTCACCACCCGCGATTACAACCTGCTCTCCGCCATCCCGGCCGGCGCCCGGAAAACCTGGAGCACCATCAAGGGCTATGTGCAGGAACTCGGCCTGATCTTCTCGCCCAAGACGAAGGCCTACAAATCGGTGGGCAGCTTCATCGCCATCGGGCGCATCTTCCCCGACTCCTGGGACTGGTACAAGTTCTGGACGCTCTGCGCGCTGCTCTCCATCATGCTGGGCGTGATGAACCTGCTGCCGATCCCCGCCCTGGACGGCGGACACATCCTCTTCCTGATCTTCGAGATGCTGACCGGCAGGAAACCCTCCGACAAATTCATGGAAGTCGCCGAATGGATCGGGATGACCCTGCTGCTGTTGTTGATGGTCCTGGCGTTCGGCAACGACATCCGCAGCCTCTTCTGACGATAATAAAATGCACAGCGATATGAAAAGAATTTCCATCCTGACCGTCCTGCTACCGGGGCTCCTGCTCCTGGCGGTCGCCTGCTCCAAAGAAAAGAAACCGCAGCTTCTCCCCGCCATCAGCGGCAAGGCCGGCGAAGTGGAGATCGTTTCCTCCAAGGCACTCTGGGCGTCCGAAGTCGGCAACGCCATCCGCACCGTCCTGCAGGCGGAGTATCCCTACACCCCGCAGAAAGAAAGCAAGTACCGGATCTACAACGTGCCGCCCGAGGGGTTCGTCAACGTGTTCCGCTTCCACCGCAACATCCTGTACGTCCACCTGGCCGACACCTGCGACAAGAAACTGGTCATCAACAAGAACGTTTGGGCGGAGCCCCAGACGATGATCACGGTCTTCGCCCCCGACGAGGCGTCCGCGGCCGAAATCATCCTTTCGCACGACGAGAAGATCTGCGAGACCTTCGAGGATGCGGAGCGGGAACGGGTCATCATCAATGCCAAGAGCTTCCCGAACGAGGGCCTTGCCTCGCTCATCCGGGGCCAGTTCGGAGGCAGTCCGTGGTTCCCGTCGTCCTACTCGCTGAAGAAGCGGACCGACAACTTCGCGTGGATTTCCTATGAGACCACCTACACCACCCAGGGCATCTTCATCTACCGGTTCCCCTACACCGGAGAAGAACAGTTCACCCGGGAAGCGCTGGTCGCGAAACGGAACGAAGTGATGAAGGAGAACGTGCCCGGCTCGCTCGACGGCAGCTATATGATCACCAATCCCGTGATCACGCCCGGCTACTGGCAGAAGACCTACCGGGGCAGAAGTTTCACCGAAATCCGTTCGCTCTGGGAGACCCAGAACGACTATATGGGCGGCCCGTTCATCAGCGACGCATTCCGCAGCCAGGACGGCAAGGACGTGATCGTGATCGAGGGCTTCGTCTATGCCCCGAAATACGACAAGCGGGACTACCTCCGGCAGGTGGAAGCCATCATCTACTCCTGGCACTGACCGGGTTGGCAAAGTAAAAAGGTAGAAAAAATTTGTAGTTGAAAAATCTTTTTCTATCTTTGCGGTCCCATTCTCACCAGCGTGGGATGTTGGCGGGTTCGTCTATCGGCTAGGACGAGAGATTTTCATTCTCTAAAGAGGAGTTCGACTCTCCTACCCGCTACCAAAAATATAAAAAATCAAGTAATGGCAAATCACGCATCAGCAGACAAGCGTTTCCGCCAAAGTGAGAAACGCAGAGTGCATAACAAGTATTATGCACGCACGACAAGAAACGCCATCAAGGCGATCCGCAATACCACTGAAAAGGCAGCAGCCGAGGCTTCCATGCCGAAGGTGTTCGCCATGATCGACAAACTGGCCAAGATCAACGTCATCCACAAGAACAAGGCCGCCAACCTGAAGAGCGGAATTGCCGTTTATGTGAACAAGCTCGCATAAATTGCTTTTTTGTCGGTAACGATTGAAAAAACTTTCCAACCTTTGTTGGAAAGTTTTTTTATGTCCCGACACCATGAACAACCATAGCATCAAGACTTGGGATGAGGAAGAGCGGCCGCGGGAAAAGCTGATGCGACAAGGGGCTTCCTCACTTACGAACGCTGAACTCCTGGCCATCCTGCTCCAATCGGGGACGCGGGAACACAGCGCCGTGGACCTGGCCAGGGCCCTTCTGGCCGTCTGCGGCGGACGGCTGGCCGAACTGTCCCGCCAGGGCGTCCCGCAGCTGGTCCGGCTCGCGGGCATCGGTCCGGCCCGGGCGACGACCGTCCAGGCCGCATTCGAACTGGCACGCCGGCTCGCCGCCGAACTGCCCGAAGACGAACTGACGATCCGTTCGTCCGAGACGGTCGCCAGGATGATGTCACCCTTCCTGCGCGACCTGCCGCACGAGGAATGCTGGGTCCTCTACCTCAACCGGGGACAGAAGCTGCTCGGCAAGGAACGGGTCAGCGCCGGCGGGTTGAGCGCCACGGTCATCGACATCAAGATCATCGTGAAGAAAGCCGTCGAACGGCTCGCCAGCGGCATCATCCTGGTTCACAACCACCCTTCCGGCAATCCGCTTCCCGGCCAGCAGGACCGGACGCAGACCGAAGCGCTCCGGCGCGCCGCCGCCGTCTTCGACATCGCCCTGGTCGACCACATCATCATCGGAAAGAAAAAATATTTCAGTTTTTCCGACGAGAATTACTAACTTTAAGGTGTAAAAAAGCCTGTGACACCCATGAAAACCATTCAGCTCGGAGCAACGGATTCCCTGCTGGGACACTACCTTGCACAGATCCGCGACAAGCGCATCCAGAAAGACAGCCTGCGCTTCCGCAGGAACCTCGAACGCATCGGGGAGATCTTCGCCTATGAAATCAGCAAGACGCTCCGTTACGAGGAATCGGAAGTCGAGACCCCGCTTGGCATCGCCACGGTCCATACGGTTTCGGACCCGCTGGTGCTGGCCACCATCCTGCGGGCCGGCCTGCCCGTCCACCAGGGCCTGCTCAACTTCTTCGACGATGCCCAGAACGCCTTCGTCGCCGCCTACCGCAAATACGGTAAAGGCAACGAGTGTGAAATGCAGATCGAATACCAGAGCTGTCCGCAGCTCGAGGGGAAGACCCTCGTGATCGCCGACGCGATGCTCGCCTCGGGCGCCTCGATGCTGATGACCTACCAGAGCCTGCTGGAAAACGGGGAACCCCTGCACACCCATATCGTCTGTCCCGTCGCCTCCCGCGACGGCGTCGAAAACCTGTCGAAGAACCTGCCCCACAAGCGCGTGACATTCTGGGTGGGCGCCATCGACGAGGAACTTACCAACCACTCGTTCATCGTCCCCGGCCTGGGCGACGCCGGCGACCTGGCCTTCGGCGCGAAAGACTAGTTCAGGCCATTGGGCAGCAGGTAGTCCGTCCTGCCGCCGATCCGCGGCGGAACGCCCCACGTTCCTTCCTCCATCATCTTCCGGAACCGGGCGCCGAAGATGGCGCCATACCAGTTGATGAGGCGCTCCTGCCGGTCGGCTCCTTCGTAGAAAAAGGAGCCGAGGCTTTCCGTCAAAGCCACGAAACGGCTGACCAGGGCCGGACGGACCAGGCCGTAGAGCGCGATGCCGAAGAAATGATACCAGGCCCCGTAGTTGTCGCCGCATTCGTCCGAATCGTGGCGGATGTACGAGAGTTTCCGCTGCAACGGATCGTTTTCGCGTCCTTTACGATGGGGATCGCCGGCCAGGACGTTCTCGCAGGTCAGGAAAGTCAGGTAGAGGTTTCCCTTGTTGAGCACATAGCTTACATCGAAAAGGTCGTGGGGCCGGATGCTACGGTCCGGACAGCGCAGGATGTATTCGATCAGCGCCTTCTCCTGTCCGGTGGCACAATAGCGGGCCGTCCAGCCGCAGGCCAGGCACACGAACAGCTTGCTTCGCATCAGTAGCGGCATCGGAAAGTCCTTCTGCCTGCAGAGGCTGTAGCGACCGAGCCGGTGCCAGAACCCAAAGTACATGTAACACTGCGCCTGAGGTGACCATTTATGCTCCTCTCCCAGGGTCGGATAGATTTCGGGGTAGTGTCGGAGCATGATTTCTCCACATTGGTTCAGCAGCCGCTCCGTGTCGAAGGGAAGCGTCTTCCCAATCTTGTACTCCCTCTCCGCCTCAGCCTGCGGAAGGGGATGCCGGAAGAGGTAGGTGTACAGTTTGGCGGGGATGGTGTCGAGCCGGCGAATCAGGTACGCGTCAGCCCGGGGATCTACCAGCCTGAGGGTTTCCTGCTGGAAATGCTCGGACTGATAACCGTACTCCAGCCACTTCCAGAACTCACTCTTCGGTTCCCGGGATTCCTTGTCCGTACGGACGATGGTCGCTTCGCCGTCGGGATGACTGACGATCCGGAAGGCCCCGCAGGAAACAAGCATCCAGGCGGACAGCACACAAGCGACCGTTCGTTTCATTCGGCCACTTCACAGCGCAGCGTGGCCGAAGTGCACGACAGCACCCGGACGGTCACATAGTCGCCCGGCTTATGCCCGGCGGCGGGAAAGACGCAGGTCTTGTTCTGGGACGTGCGGCCCATCAGCTCCGCATCGGAACGCTTGGACGGCCCCTCCACCAGGACCTCGAAGCAACGGCCGACGCACCGGCGGTTGCTTTCGAGCGACAGTTCGTTCTGGAGGGCGATGATCTCGTTGAGCCGGGCCGTCTTGACGGCTTCCGGGACATCGTCCGGGTAATGGCGCGAGGCTTTCGTGCCGGGCCGCTCGGAATACTGGAACATGAAGGCGCTGTCGTAGCGCACTTCCCGGAAAAGCGACAGGGTGGCCGCATGGTCTTCTTCCGTTTCCCCGCAGAAGCCGGCGATCACGTCGGTCGTCACGGCGCAGTCGGGCAGGATACGGCGGATCGCGGCGATCCGTTCCAGATAGTGTTCCCGGGTATATTTCCGGTTCATCTTTTCCAGCATCACGTCGCTGCCCGACTGGACGGGCAGGTGGATGTGCCGGCAGATGTTCGGATGGGCCGCCATCACGTGGAGCACCGCATCGCCCATATCCTTGGGATGCGACGTCGCGAAGCGGACCCGCACCTTCGGGTCGACCTGCGCGACGCGCGCCAGCAGCCCCGCGAAATCGACGGGTGCGGACGTTCCGTCACCGGTCCAGCGATAGGAATCCACGTTCTGTCCGAGCAGGTTGATCTCCCGGTAGCCGTCGGCGACCAGCGAGGCCGCTTCACGGAGGATGCTTTCCGGGTCGCGGCTGCGCTCGGCACCCCGGACATACGGCACGATGCAGTAGGCGCATACGTTGTTGCAGCCGCGCATAATGGAAATGAATGCACTCACGCCGGTACGGTCCGTCCTTACGGGCGTGATGTCCGCATAGGTCTCCTCGTGCGAAAGGAGCGTGTTGATCTGCTTGCCAGAAACCGAAACGGCCTCCACCAGCCGCGGCAGGTCGCGGTAAGCGTCCGGACCGGCCACGATATCGACGGCCGCGTTTTCCAGCAGCTTCTCCTTGAGCCGTTCCGCCATGCAGCCGAGAACGCCGACTATCACGCCCGGGCGCCGCTTCTTCTCCTGCCGGAAGACATCGAGCCTTCCCAGCACGCGCTGCTCCGCGTTGTCACGCACCGAACAGGTGTTGACCAGGATCAGGTCGGCCCGGCCCATCTCCCCGCAGGACGTGTAACCGGCCTTCCGGAGGATGGCGAGCACGACTTCGCTGTCGTTGACATTCATCTGGCACCCATAGGTTTCGATATAGACATTCATTTCGCGTGGAATTTCGCTGCAAAGATAACTTTTTATATCTTTGTATAATGAATCGGAACTTGAAAAACATGAAGCGCCTCCTTTCCGTACTGGCCCTGATCCTGTTGCTGGCCGCCTGCAACAGCGAATCCCGCAATCCCGCCATCAAGGGATACCGCCTCAGCCAGGCCGGCGGGCTGGGTTTCGGCCTTGACGGCGTTACGGCCGCCCTGACGCTCGACCTCGACGTGGAGAACCCCTCCCGCTCCACCTACTCGCTGGAAGCGCTGGAAGCGACCATCTACCGGGGACTGGAAACGGAACCGTTCGCGGAAGTCACCATGGTGGAGCCCGTCTCCATCGGCCCCCGGTGCGAGACGACCATTCCGGTCCCGCTCAACGCCCGGTTCACGAGGCCCCTTGCCCTGCTGGGCGGCGGATTCAGCACGGATCTTGCCGACTACACGGCCGACCTGGACCTGGTCGTGCGCAAGGGTTCCTTCAAAAAACGGATTACCATGCAACGTGTGCCTCTCGAACAGATCGGGAGCCTGACCGGACAAACCACCCATACGAAAGACCATGAGAAAGAATAGCATCCTGGCCCTCCTGGCCGCCCTGCTGCTGGCCTGCAACGCCCACGCCCAATCCCCGGTCGACAGTACCGTCCTGGGGGCGGACATCCTGTCGCTCATCAGCCAGAAAGGAACCGGAACGGCCACCGTCAACCAGTCGTATGAACTGCGCAACGCGCTTTCCCGCCATATCGTTTCCAACAGCAACACGCGGATGCAGGGCTATCGCGTACGCATCTTCTTCGACAGCGACCGCACCGCCCGCGCCAGGTCGGAAGCCATTGCGGCCGGCTTTTCCGAACGGTATCCCGGCATCCGGGTCTACCGGAGCCACGTAAGCCCCTACTTCAAGGTGACGGTGGGAGACTTCCGGACCCGGGCCGACGCCCAGCGATTCGCCAGCCGCCTCACCAACAGCGGCGCCTACCAGTACGTCTTCGTCGTCAAGGAACAAATCAATTATCCCGGTTTCTGAGATGCTGAAGCAGACCCAACAACTCAAGCAGACGCAGCGGCTTTCCCCGCTGCAGATCCAGACCATCAAGCTCATCGAGCTCCCTGCGCCGGAACTGGAGCAGCGGATCCAGAAGGAGCTTGAAGAGAATCCGGTCCTTGAGGAGGTCGTGGACGATTCGCCCGAAGGCGAAGAAAAGAAGAACGTATCCCTGAGCGAATACAGCGGCAGCGACCCGACGCCGTCGTACAAGCTCTACGTAAACAACCAGGGAAAGGATCTCAAGCCCCAGTACAACACCTTCTCCGTGCGGGAGAGCTTCCACCAGAGCCTGGAAGCGCAGCTCGGCTACTGCAAGATCGACGACCGCAAGCGGCAGATCGCCCTCTTCATCATCGGGATGATCGACGACGACGGCTACCTGCGGCGCGACCTGGCATCCCTCGCCGACGACATTTCCTTCCGCCTGGGCATCGAGACCACGGAGAAAGAAGTCGAAGAACTGCTCCTGATGATCCAGGAATTCGATCCGGTGGGCGTAGGCGCGCGCGACCTGCGCGAATGCCTGCTGCTGCAGCTCAATGCCAAGAAGCAGACCGGGACCGTCGTGCTGGCCGCCCGGATCCTGCGCGACTATTTCACGGAATTCACCAAGAAGCACTATACCAAGATCACCGCCCGGCTCGGCATCACGGAGGCGCAGCTCAAGGAAGCCATCGCCGAGATTGTCCGGCTCAACCCGCGTCCCGGCGGCCAGATCGACGATTCCTATACCGAACAGGTGCAGCAGGTCGTCCCCGATTTCCTCGTCGAACTCAAGGACGGGGAGCCGGTCATGTCGATGCCCCGCTTCTCCGTCCCGGAGCTCAAGGTCAACAAGCGCTACGCCGACGTGCTGATGGAAGCCGCCAACAGCGCCACCCGGGAGAAAAAGGAAGCCGCCAGTTTCGTCAAGCAGAAGCTGGACTCGGCCAAATGGTTCATCGAAGCCATCAAGCAGCGGCACAACACCCTGCAGAACACGATGAACGCCATCATCGACTACCAGCACGACTTCTTCATCGACGGTGACGAGACACGGCTCAAACCGATGGTCCTGCGCAACATCGCCGAGAAGACCGGCCTCGACATCTCGACCATCTCGCGCGTGGTCAACTGCAAATACGTACAGACGCACTTCGGTATCTATCCGCTCAAGTATTTCTTCTCCGAAGGACTGGTGACCAACGACGGCGAGGAAGTCTCGACCCGCGAGATCAAAACCATCCTGACCACCAGCATCGACGAAGAGGACAAGCGCAAGCCGCTCACCGACGAAGAACTGGTTACCGTACTGGCCGAAAAGGGCTACAAGGTGGCCCGCCGCACCGTGGCCAAGTACCGCGAGCAACTCAACATACCGATTGCACGCCTCCGGAAAGAACTCTAAAAACCGACGATATGACGAAAATGAAGACCATCTACCTGGGCGATCTCCGCTGCGAAGCCGAGCACCTCGACTCAGGCAGCAAGATCCGCACGGTAGCGCCCAAGGACAACAACGGCGACGGATCGCTCTTTTCCCCGACCGACCTGTTCGCCACCTCGCTTGGCTGCTGCATGCTGACCATCATCGGCATGACGGCCCGCACCCATGGCTTCTCCATCGACGGGACGACCATCACCACCGAAAAAGTCATGGCGGCGAATCCGCGCCGCGTGGCCGAACTCCATCTCGAAATCCGTTTCCCGGAAGGCAGCCATTACTCCGACAAGGAGAAGAAGCTCATCGAGAACGCAGCCAAGACCTGTCCGGTGGCCAACAGCCTGCACCCGGACATCAAGAAAAACGTCGAATTCGTCTGGTAGCGCGGGACCCGGCTACTCGACCGTCCATTCGCAGCCGTCACGGGTGTCCTTGATCTGGACGCCCAGCGCCTTGAGTTCGACACGGATCCGGTCGCTGGTGGCCCAGTCCTTGTCGGCCTTGGCCTTGCTGCGCATCCCGACGATCATCCCGATCAGACCGTCGACCAGCTTCCCGGAAGCCGTGTCGGCGGTTTCGTCCTGCAGGCCCAGGACATCTTGCAGGACATCCGTGAAGAGCGATTGCAGGACTTCCTTGTCAGCCGCATTGATTTTCAGCGACTTGTCCTTCACGCTGTTGACGATGCGCACAGCATCGAAAAGCACGGACAGGGCAATCGGCGTGTTGAGGTCGTCGCAGAGCGCTTCGAACGCCCGGTCGGGCAGCGCCTGCACTTCGGCATTGGCCGGGGCATTCCCGTCCACGGGCAGGGCCCTGACGTCCCGGGCCGCCTGCATCATCCGCCGATACCCCTTCTCCGCCGCCTGCAGCGCCTCATTGCTGAAGTCGAGCGGACTGCGGTAGTGGGCCTGGAGTATGAAGAACCGGACGGTCATCGGACTGTAGGCCTGGTCGAGCACCTGGTTGTCGCCGGTGAACAGTTCGTCGAGCGTGATGAAGTTGCCCAGCGACTTGCCCATCTTCTGGCCCTTGATGGTGATCATATTGTTGTGCATCCAGTAGTGGACGCCGCCCTGGCCGCGGGAAGCGGTGTTCTGGGCCAGTTCGCATTCGTGGTGCGGGAACATCAGGTCCATGCCGCCGCCGTGGATGTCGAACACCTCGCCCAGGTATTTCTCGCTCATCGCCGAGCACTCCAGGTGCCAGCCCGGGAAACCTTCGCTCCACGGGGAAGGCCAGTGCATGATGTGTTCGGGAGACGCTTTCTTCCAGAGGGCGAAGTCGAGCGGCGAGCGCTTGTCGTCCTGTCCGTCCAGGCTGCGGGTCCCTTCACGCGTGTCTTCCAGGCTGCGGCCCGACAGTACGCCGTAATGATGCTTCTCATCATATTTGGCCACGTCGAAATAGATGGAGCCGTTGCTCTCGTAGGCGTAGCCCGCGTCGAGGATCTTCTGCACCAGTGCGATCTGCTCGATGATGTGCCCGGACGCCCGCGGTTCGATCGAAGGCGGCAGGACGTTGAGGCGGCGCATCGCATCGTGATACCGGAGCGTGTAGGTCTGCACGACCTCCATCGGCTCAAGCTGCTCCAGCCGCGCTTTCTTCGCAATCTTATCCTCGCCCGTGTCGGCATCGTTCTCCAGATGGCCTACGTCCGTGATGTTGCGCACATACCGCACCTTGTAGCCCAGCTTTTGGAAGAGCCGGAACAGCACGTCGTAGGTGATGCCCGGACGGGCGTGGCCCAGATGGGCGTCGCCATACACCGTCGGGCCGCAGACATACATGCCTACCATGCCCGGGTGCACCGGCTTGAAGAGTTCCTTCTGATGCGTCAGCGTATTGTAGAGGTAGAATGCTCGAGCCATCGTCTTTCCGTTTTCCGTTGCAGCGACAAAATTACGTAATTTTTTACAGACTGAGACAAATGGCTCGAGTTCTTCGGTCCGGTCAGCCGCGGACCACCGGGACATACGGTTCCAGCCGGCCGGCGACCACTTCGACGAGGCTGCGTTCGGTGCCGTCGTTGCCCATGAAGCGGCTGTTGCGCAGCCGTCCGATGAGGCTGACAAAGCTTCCTTTTCGGATTTCCTTGAAATCCATGATGTTCCGGCCAGCCCAGGCCGTCACGTTGTGCCAGGTGACTTCTTCGCGGAGTTCTCCGTTCTTTCCCCGGAACGCCTCGTTCGTCGCCAATGAGAATCGTGCGACCTGTGCATCCCCCACACTGGTTACGCGCGGGTCGTGCCCCACACGTCCCCGCAGTTCCACTCTGTTCAAAAATTCGGTCTCGATCATTGTTTGGTTGTTTTTGGGTTGTGGCTGCAAAGTAACGTCACGGGAAAACGGAAAACCAGCCGCCAAACGTTTATAAACGGGTATCCCCGCGCTGCCAAAATTGGATTTCCCCGCGTTTTTTCGAGAATCCGTAAATCTGTCCCCGGCATTTTTTCTCGGGGGCCGGGCACGTTATCTTTGCCGGAAAAAAGACCGGATATGAAACGGACCTGTCTTCGGTGCGGCGCCCCGCTGCAGGGGCGCATCGACAAGAAATTCTGCAGCGATGACTGCCGTACGGACTACCACAACGAACAGCGTCGGAAATGGGAGCGGGAGCTGCGGACGGTCAACCGCATCCTCGCCGCCAACTGGAAGATCCTTACCCGGAACCTCCGGCTCGGCCGCAACGTCCTGCCGGTCGAGGAACTGGCCGCCCAGCAGTTCAACTTCACGGTCTACACGGCATCCCGCCGGCGGTTTCCGGGTCGGCGCACCTACTGGTGCTACAACTGCACCTACCAGGTATCCCGGTCGGGGATTGTCCGCATCCGCCGGCAAAACCAGCCGGAATAATCCGTATCTTTGCCTTATGAACGAACAACCCGTCAATCCGCTGCTTGCGGCATCCCCCCATCCTTACGGCGCACCCGCTTTCGACACCATCCGGACCGATGACTACCTGCCCGCCTTCCAGGAGGCGATTTCCCGGGCACAGGCGGAAATCAAGGCCATCACCGACAATCCCGAGGCCCCTTCCTTCCAGAATACCGTCGAAGCGCTGGAGTCCGCCGGCCGCGACCTCGACCGCATCGGCGGCATCTTCTTCAACCTGCAGGAAGCCTGCACCAGCGAAGCGATGGACCGCATCGCGGAGACGGTCTCCCCGTTGATGACGCAGTACAGCCTGTCCATCCTCCACAATGAGGCGCTGTTCGCCCGTGTCAAGGCCGTTTGGGAACAACGCGCCGGCCTTACGCTCGACACGGAAGCCGCCAAACTGCTCGAAGACACCTGGAAGACCTTCTCGCGCAACGGCGCCGACCTGCCGGCCGACCGGAAAGAACGCTTCGCCCGGCTTTCGGAAGAACTGTCGCTGGCCACGCTCAAGTTCGGCCAGCACGTGCTCGCGGCCACCAATGCCTTCACGCTTCATCTGACCGAAGAAGCCGACCTGGCCGGACTGCCCGGCCTGGTCCGGGAAACGGCCGCCGCAGAAGCGGCCGCACGCGGGCAGCAGGGATGGACGTTCACCCTCAACCAGCCCAGCTACGGACCCTTCCTGAAATACAGTGAACGGCGGGACCTCCGCGAACGGATGTGGCGCGCCTACAACAGCAAGTGCATCGGCGGCGAACACGACAACACCGCCCTGCTCCGGACCATCGTCGCGCTCCGGACGGAACGGGCACGGCTGCTGGGCTATCCCACCTTCGCCGACTACGCCCTGGAACTGCGGATGGCCCGGAACCCGCAAAACGTGGAACAGTTCCTGGAACGGCTGATGGCGCCCTCCCTCCCCGCCGCCCGCCGGGAAGTGGCGGCGGTCGAAGCGTTCGCACGGGAACACGGATTCGAAGGGAACCTGATGCCCTGGGATTTCAGTTTCTGGTCGGAAAAATACCGGAAAGCCTGTTTCGACCTCGACGATGAACTGCTCAAACCCTACTTCCGGCTCGAAGCCGTACAGGCGGCGGTCTTCGACCTAGCCGGACATCTGTACGGACTGCGCTTCGAGGAGCGCGACGACATCCCGGTGTATCATCCCGACGTGCACGTCTATGCCGTGACGGAGGAATCGGGCCGTTTCCTGGCATTGCTCTATCTCGATTTCTTCCCCCGTGAAAGCAAACGCGGCGGGGCCTGGATGACCTCGTTCCGGGAACTCGGCCGTTACGACGGCGTGGAGGAACGCCCCTTCGTCTCAATCGTGACGAATTTCACCAAGCCAACACCGGCCACGCCTTCCCTGCTGTCTTTCAGCGAAGTAACCACCCTGCTCCACGAGTTCGGCCACGCCCTGCACGGGATGCTGGCCGAAGGGCGCTACCGTTCGCTCACCGGCACCAACGTAGTGCGCGACTTCGTGGAACTGCCTTCCCAGCTGATGGAGAACTGGGCCTACGAACCCGCTTTCCTC
This sequence comes from uncultured Bacteroidales bacterium, assembly GCA_947306365.1. Lineage (GTDB taxonomy): Bacteria > Bacteroidota > Bacteroidia > Bacteroidales > UBA932 > Cacconaster. The sequence goes on along the minus strand of CAMZGD010000002.1, from coordinate 138,009 downwards.
CAGCCGTTCGCACGCCACTGGCAGACCGGAGAGACGATTCCCCGGGAATATGTCGACCGGATCGTGGCCGCCCGGAACTTCCTGGCCGGGTACGGCCAGGTACGCCAGCTGCAGTTCGGCCTCGTCGACATGGCCTGGCACACCGCCCCGGACGCCCCCGACGGCGACAGCGTAGCCTTCGAACAGGAGCTGCTGCGCCCGACGGCCGTGCTGCCGCAAGTGCCGGGCATCGGGTTCTCCCCGTCGTTCAACCACATCTTTTCCGGCGGCTACGCGGCCGGATACTATTCCTACAAATGGGCGGAAGTGCTGGAAGCCGATGCGTTCGACTGGTTTCGGGAAAAGGGCCTGTTCAGCCGGGAAGCCGCCGGTGTGTTCAGGCGGGAACTGCTATCCCGCGGCGGAAGCGTGGATGCCGACATCCTCTACCGCAATTTCCGCGGCAGGGATCCCGAGCCGGATGCACTGCTGAAAAAACTGAACCTGTGCTGATTATTTGCCGTAGGCTTCGGCCGCGGCCTTCATCCGGGCGGCGCGCTCCTCGGTGGCCGGATGGGAAGAGAAAGCGGTCTGTGTGCCGGAAGGCTTGGTACTCGACTCGCCGTTGAGCTTCATCAGCTTGACCAGGGAGTTGTACATACTGTACGGGCTGTAGCCCTGGTCGATGGCGAACTGGAAGCCGGCCGCATCGGCCGCGAATTCCTGCTTCTGGGAATACTGGGCATTGAGATACGACTGCGCGATGTCGCCGAGCACGCTGGTGGAGAGCGAACCCAGCACGCTGCCGGTCGAGCCGAGCGCCAGCCGGGCGGCATAGGCCATATAGGTCTTTTTCATCGCATTCTTGGTATCCTTGTTGACCACGTGGCCGATCTCGTGGCCGATCACGGCCATCAGTTCGGCGTCGTCCATCACGTCCATCAGGCCGGAATAGACGCGGATCGACCCGTCGCCGCAGGCAAAGGCGTTGACTTCGTTCGTCTTGTAAACCTTGAGGTTGATCGGGACTCCGTTCACCGTCTTAACCTTCGACATCAGTTTCCGCAGACGGGTGTCGTAGGCTCCTTTATCCACCTTGTTCACGGAATCCATATAGGCGACCGACTGGGCGCTGAGCTGCGCAATCTGCTCGTCGGAGATGGTCAGGGCCGTCATGGCGGTGTTGGCCGCCGTGGCGAGGGTGGTCGGATCGACATTGGAAAGTCCGCTTGCGAGGATGCTGCAGCCGGAAAGCACGTACGCGGCAGCCAGCAGGGCGAGGAATGATCTTTTCATGGCCTGAAGGATTTAACCATCAAATTTACAAAAAAAACAAAACAGTATCAAGAATTGCAGATTTTCTGATAATGGCAGTTGATCACCTCCGCGCAGTCGCCGTGCCAGTTGTGCATCCCGTTTCCCTGGCAGTCGCGCCAGCAAGCGCATTCCGCGCAGCGGCCGCGGCGCGTCCACTCGCGCCGGCGGAACGGCTGGAAACGCGTCTGCCACACATCCCAGAGACGGTCCTGATAGATGTTCCCCTGGGAAAAAACGTCGCGGTCGATGTTCGGACAACCGCAGATGCGGCCGTCGATGAGCACCGAAGCGATGGTGATGCCGGCCCGGCAGAAGAACGGGTTCCTGCGCACCTTCCGTTCGTAGGGGCCCAGATAGCCTTCGCAGCTGAAGGTGACGTTCATCGGCCGCGGACCGGCCTTTACCGCGGCAGCCGCCGCCCGCTTCTTCCGGATGAATTCCATCAGCTGCACGAATTCCGCATCGGAAAGATGCATTTCGGGATCGTCCTTCGCCCGTCCTATCGGGATGACGGTAAAAATGCGCCATTGCTTTACGCCAAGCGACGCGAGCCGGTCGTAAATCGCCTCCAGCGCCCCGATGTTGCGCCGGTTGATGCAACTCACCACGTCGAAATTGATGCGCGGCTCCGCCGCGGCGATGGCGACCGCACGGACAGCCCGCCCGAAACTGCCGGCACGGCCGCGCATCCAGTCATGCTGCTCCTCCAGGCCATCCAGGCTGATGGTCAGGGCGCCCATCCCGGCAGCCACCAGCTTCCGGTGCATCGCTTCGTCGTAGAACCAGCCGTTGGACACCATGCTCCAGCGGCAGCCGCGTGCCCGGATGGCACGGCCGACCTCCGCGATGTCGGGGCGCAGCAGCGGTTCGCCGCCGGTCAGCACGACTGTGAATTCCGGCGGCCGCTCTTTCGCGGGAATGGTATCGAGCGCCTGCAGGAAATCCGACAGCGGCATATCCGCATCCGCGCTCGCAGCCATACAGTCGCTGCCGCAGTGGCGGCAGCGCAGGTTGCAGCGCGTGGTGCACTCCCAGAAAAGGTAGTTCAGTTCGTGGACTTTCGTCTCGTTGGCCCGGAAAAGCCGGAAAAGGACGTCGCGAAGCATCACTCGCCGATTCCGGCATCCGGAACCTCCGTCTCGGGCAACTCGGCCGCCAAGGCATCGCCGGCCGGTGTGCCGGGCTCCGCCGCCACTTCGACAGGCGCAGGATGGTCGCCCGTGTCGATTTCCGGATCAAGGCCTTCCGGCGTGCCGTAGCAGGCTTGGAAGACAAAGAGTGCCGCAGTCAGCGAAAGACCCTTCAACAGGTTGTGGAGCCATTTCATAGCACAACAATTTGAGATTTCCCTGCAAGATACGAATAATTCTTGAGATTCGCTATCTTTGCAGCGCGAATCCGCATCACGATGTACACACCTGCCGATGATCCGATCTACAGCCGAACGTCCCTTCTGCTGGGCGACGACGTGATGGACGCGCTGGGACAGGCCCGCGTGCTCCTGTTCGGCGTGGGCGGCGTGGGCAGCTGGTGTGCCGAAGGGCTCGTCCGTTCCGGCGTCACGCACCTCACCCTCGTCGATTCCGACTGCATCAGCGAAAGCAACGTCAACCGGCAGCTGATGGCCACCACCCGCACCATCGGGCAGGAAAAGGTCGAAGCGCTGAGGGACCGTCTCCTCGAAATCAATCCGAAAGCACAGATCACGGCCATACGGCGGGCCTACAGCGCAGAAACGGCCGACTCCTTTGAAATGGAGCGCTACGACTACATCCTCGACGCCATCGACTCGCTCAAGGAAAAGGCCGACCTGATCCTGCGGGCCACCCGTACCCCCGCCGTCTTCTTCTCCTCGATGGGCGCCGCCTGCAAGGTCGATCCGCGCGGCGTGAAGGTCGCGGAATTCTGGAACGTGCGGGGCTGCCCGCTCGGCGCCGCCATCCGCAAGAAATACAAGCAGAACCACACCTGGCCCGGGCACAAGTTCCGCTGCGTGTACGACGAGGATGTGCTTCCCAACCGGGGCGCCGCCGTCGCCGCCGACGCATCCAACAGCGAATGGGACGGCCGCAAGGCCCAGATCAACGGCAGCACCGCCCACATCACCGCCATTTTCGGCATGACCCTCGCCGGCCTGGTGATCGGGGACGTTTACGACAAAGCAAAAAATTAAACTTTTTATTGCAAACCCAAATTCTTTTCCTACCTTTGCAGTCCCCAATCGCAGCCCCTGGCGAAGGCCGGGCAGAAGACCAAGCGGCATCAGCCGCTGGCGAAGGCCGGGCAGAAGACCAAGCGGCATCAGCCGCTAGCGAAGGCCGGGCAGAAGACCAAGCGGCATCAGCCGCTAGCGAAGGCCAGGCAGAAGACCAAGCGGCATCAGCCGCTAGCGAAGGCCGGGCAGGGAGAGCCTGCGGGACAGCAAGGCCGTAGCGAGGGGTCTGGGGCAGTGCCCCAGTAATATTGAGGTATGGTGTAATGGCAGCACAAGAGATTCTGGTCCTCTTAGTGGCGGTTCGAATCCGTCTACCTCAACAACCAAGCGAATAACCAAGCGGTAAGGCGGGATAGCTCAGCTGGTTAGAGCGCATGATTCATAATCATGAGGTCGCCAGTTCAATCCTGGCTCCCGCTACAAAAAGAATGAGGCACCTGTTTTCGCAGGTGCCTCTCTTTTTCCAGGGCTCGACTAGCAGCCGGAAGCCAGCAGGGCCTTGACGGCGGCGGAAATGGCGCGTCCGTCGGCCGTGCCGGCGAGACGCTTGGTGGCGACGCCCATCACCTTGCCCATATCGCGGACGGAAGTGGCGCCGACTTCGGTGACGATTTCCCGGATACGGGCCTCGAGTTCTTCGGGTGAAAGCTGCTTCGGGAGATAGCGCTCCATGACGGCGGCCTCGGCCAGTTCGTTGTCGGCCAGTTCCTGCCGTCCGTTGTCGACATAGACCTGGGCGGTCTCCTTCCGCTGTTTGACCAGTTTCTGGATCATCTTCAATACGTCGGCGTCGGTGACTTCCTTCGCACCGCCCTCGGCGGTCTTGAAGAGGAGGATTTCGTTCTTGACGGCGCGCACGGCAGCCATCGCCACGGCATCGTGGGCCTTCATCGCAGCCTTGATGTCTTCCTGGATCTGTTGTTCTAGTGTCATACGGTCTGTTTTGAAACAAAAATACAAATCTTCTTGCTATCTTTGTCAGAAGACAACGTAAAAATCCTTCCGATATGAAAAAACTGATCCTGATTGCGGCCCTGGCCGCGATGTGCTGCAGCCCGGCCGACGCACAGAACCCGTTCCTCCAGAAACGCTACAAGACGCCCTACGAGATCCCGCCGTTCGAGATCCTGACCATCGACGACTTCCGCGAAGGGATGCTCAAGGGCATGGAGGCCGAAAAGGCCGAAATCCAGGCCATCGTGGACAACCCCGAAACGCCCACGTTCGAAAACGTGATCGCGGCGCTCGACCGCAGCGGAAAGATGCTCGGCAAGGTGCGTTCCGTATGGGGCTCGCTCAACAGTGCCAGCTCCACGCCCGAACTGCAGGCTTTCGCCCGCGAGATGAGTCCGCTGACCGCCGCCCACAGCAACGAGATGCGGATGAACAGGAAGCTTTTCGAGAAAGTCAAGTACGTCTATGACCATCAGGACGAATACAACCTGGACAAGGAGCAGAAACGCCTGCTGGACAAAACCTACGAAGGCTATGTCAACAGCGGCGCCCTGCTTGACGACGCGGCGAAGGCCGAGATCGCCGGCATCAACCTCGAACTCTCGCAGCTGCAGCTCCAGTTCAGCCAGAACCTGCTGCACGACACCAACAACACCTATGTGACCGTCGACAATGTGAAGGACCTCGAGGGCCTGCCGCAGGACAACATCGACCGCGCCGCCGCCCTGGCCGAACGCATCGGACAGAAAGGCAAGTACAGCTTCAACATGCAGCGTCCCAGCTGCAATCCCGTGCTGCAGTACTGCAGGAACCGCAACCTCCGCAAGCAGGTGTATGAAATGTACAACAACCGCTGCAACCACGGCGACACGTATGACAACAAGGCCATCGCTGCCCGCATCATCGAACTGCGGCTCAAGCGGGCGCGCATCATGGGCTACACCGATTACGCAGCGATGTCGCTGAAAGACCGGATGGCGGAGAACGCACAGAACGTGTACGCCCTCCTCGACCAGATCTGGGTGCCGGCCGTGAAGAAGGCGAACGAGGAGCTGGCCGACATCAAGGTGATGATGAAGAAGGACCGCGTCAAGGGCGAACCACAGCCGTGGGACTATATGTATTATCTCGACAAGGCCAAGAAAGCCAAATTCGACATCGACGAGTCGCTCGTTTCGGAATACCTCGAGATCAACCAGGTGCAGCAGGGCATCTTCTATGTGGCGAACAAGCTCTACGGCCTCTCGTTCAACGAACGGACCGAAGACTATCCGCAATACGAGAAGACGGCCAAGTCGTGGGACGTCATCGACCGCGACGGCAACGTGATCGCCATCTTCTACAGCGACTACTTCCCGCGTGACGGCAAGGGCGCCGGGGCCTGGTGCGGCGCATTCCGCGGCCAGACCTACGACGGCGCGCAGCGCGTGCAGCCCATCGTCACCAATGTCTGCAACATGACCCTTCCTTCGGGCGACAAGCCTGCGCTCCAGACCCTCTCCAATGTCGAGACGATGTTCCACGAGTTCGGACACGCCCTCCACTCCTTCTTCCGCAACGTCCATTACACCGGCGTGGCCGGCACGGAACGCGACTTCGTCGAGCTTCCTTCCCAGATCAACGAGCACTGGGCCTTTGAACCGGAAGTGCTCAAGGTCTATGCGAAGCACTACAAGACCGGCGAGGTGATCCCGCAGGAACTCATCGACAAGATCGAGGCTAGCGAAAAATACGGCCAGGGCTTCGCCACGGTCGAGTACCTCGCGGCATCCTATGTGGACATGGACCTGCACGTGCTGACCGAGGTGCCGGCGGATTTCGACGTGATGGCCTTCCAGGCGAAGAAACTGGCGGAGCGCGGCATTCCGAAGCAGATCCTGCCGCGCTACAGCGTGACCAACTTCAGCCACTCCATCGGGGGCGGCTACAGCGCCGGCTACTACAGCTACATCTGGGCGGAGGTGCTGGACTGCGACGCCTTCCAGGCCTTCAAGGAGACAGGCGACATCTTCAACCAGGAAGTGGCGCAGCGTTTCCGGGAATACGTCCTTACGCCCGGCGGCATTGACAAGGGCGGCGTGATGTACCAGAATTTCCGGGGACGGGATCCTAAGGTTGACGGCCTGCTCGAGAACCGCGGCTTGCAATAACGACCAGCACGGAGCCCAGGATACCGGCACAGAGCGATCCCAGCAGGACGGCCACCTTGCCCATATCGCGCAGCATCAGTGTGACCTGTTCCGCCTGGTCGCCGAAGGAGAGCGTATCCACGAAGATCGACATCGTGAAACCGATGCCGCCCAGGCAGGCCACGGCAAAGAGCATGCGCCAGGTGGCCCGGTCGGGCATGGCGGCGACCTTCGTCTTGACGGCCAGGAAGCTGGCCAGGGTGATGCCCAGGGGTTTCCCGAACAGGAGCCCCAGGAAAATGCCCATGCTGACGCTGCCCAGTTCGGGCGAATAGCTCAGGACGTTGAAATAGGACGGATCGGTAATCCGCACGCCGGCGTTGGCGAGGGCGAAGACCGGCATGATCAGGAAGTTGACCCAAGGAGCCAGGCCGTGTTCCAGCCGGTAGCTCAGGCCGATGCAGTCTTTCGACGTCTTGCTGAGCTCGCGGAGGATGTGCCGCTGGGGACCGTTCGGGAAGCCGCCGGATTCGTGGATCGAATCGAATTCACTGAGCTTCGTACGGCAGATCTTCCGCTTGCGGTAATAGTAGCTCTTCGAGTAGCGGGGCTTCATCGGGATCAGGAAGGCCATCACAACGCCCGACATCGTCGCGTGGATCCCGGAATAATAGAAAAGGATCCAGACCGCGACGGCGGGAACCAGATAGAACCAGGGCCTTTTCTCTCCCATCCGGTTCATGAAGATGATCAGCAGGACGAGCAGCAACGCGATGCCGAGCAGCAGGATGTTGATCTTCCCGCCGTAGAAAAGGGCGACCACGAGGATGGCCATCAGGTCATCGGCGATGGCCAGGGCCGTCAGGAACACTTTCAGGGATACGGGCACCCGGTCGCCGAGGATGGAGAGGATGCCCACTGCAAAGGCGATGTCGGTCGCCGTCGGGATGCCCCAGCCGGAAGACGCCGCCGTACCGTGGTTGACCAGCACGTAGATGAGGGCGGGCGCAAGGACGCCGCCCAGTGCGGCGATGACCGGCAGGATGGCTTTCCGGGGCGTACTGAGCTCTCCGCAGACGATTTCCCGCTTGATCTCCAGGCCGACCGTGAAGAAGAACACGACCATCAGGATGTCGTTGATGAACTTCTCGACGGTCATCCCGGCGGGGAAAATGAATCCGCCCCCGTCGGGTGAACTGACGGTAATGCCCAGGTCGGTCTCCAACAGGTTGAAATAGAAGTCACGCGTCCCGGGAAGGTTCGCCAGCAGCATGGCCACAACGACGCAAGCCAGGAGAATCACACCCTGCGCCCAGGGCTGCTGCGAAAACTTCTTTCGACGGGTTCCGAAATTGATGAGCGTTTTATTCCAGGTATAGATGGGAATCAGGGGCATATCGTCGCAGTTTTGATTGGCAAGTTACAAAAAAATACATTACCTTTGTATCCCGGTTCAATCTAATCGGGATTCCAATGACTACACCTTTAGATGGCTCAAGCCTGCATCCTGCGGGCCTGCAGGGCAATACGAGCATCTATGAACTGCGTGTGCCGCAGCTGCACAACCATTACTATCTGCTGAGCGGACCGGGCAGCCGGTCCCTGGAGGCCTTCCCGGAAATCGTCGGATTCCCCTGCTATACAGCCCTCCTCGATGAGATGGTCGCCGCATTCCGCCACCTTCAGTCCAACGGTCTGGGCGACGATCTCGACATTTTCACCATCCTTCGCGGCGGACTCAACTATCCGCTGGAAGAGGCGGCGTTCCGCTGCGGCATGCGCGTCCGCGACATGCACTTCGTCTCCAGCGAACGGGTTGCCGAGAACCACGTGATCAAGGGACTGGAAATCAAGTACGACAAGATTCACCCTACCCGGGACCGCGTTTTAGCCGTAGGTGACATCCTGGCCACGGGCGACACGTTCCGCTACTGCTTTGAACACCTGATGCGGAACTTCCTGCAGGAGGGAGGCAGCATCCGCCGTATCCTCTTCTTTACGATCGGCGGAACACGTGCTTTCCGGCTTATGGAGGACCTCTCCGCGAAACTCAGCGCCATTTTCGCCGGCTTCGAAGGAATCGACTGCTTCTTTTTTGAAGGAGCATTCACCGTCTATGAGGACAAAGGGGTGAGCGGCATCAATCATCCGGACATCGATTTCGGCTGGAAAGGCGGCGTCGTCACGCCCGAATTCCGCCGTTACATCGTGCAGGAGCATCCCGATGCCCTGTTCGAGAAATGCATCATCTACGACGGCGGCGCCCGCCGCTATCAGATTCCCGTCCATTTCGAAGAAGTACTGGAATACTGGGAAGGCATCCGCTCACGCGCCGACCGGATCGACGTGCGGGCCCTGGTCGAGGAGAAGCTCGGCTACGTCGGACCGCTGTCCTTCGAAGACTGGCTGGCCGTCACGCACCTGCAGGGGCTTCCCGGCCTGGAAGACCTCTGGACTGCCGAGCAGGCGCTGTTCGAGCGTACGTTCGACCTGGCCGCCCTGGCCGCCAGCCGCATCGCATCGATCAATAACCTGAAACAACAATATGAAAAAGACTGATGTTGACTACTCCGACCGCGCGGTGGACCGCGCCGGACGGAAATCGAACCTGAGCATGTTCATGGTAATGCTGGGCTTCACCTTCTTCTCCGCCAGCATGTGGGTGGGACAGCAGCTAGCCGCCGGACTCGACTGGTGGGGCTTCATCTGGGCCCTGCTGCTTGGCGGCCTGATCCTGGCCGCCTACACCGGCGCCCTGGGCTTCATCGGCGCGGAAAGTGGCCTGTCGCTCGACATGCTTGCCCGCCGCAGCTTCGGCACCAAGGGCAGCTTCCTGCCCAGCGCAATGATCAGCTTCACGCAGATCGGCTGGTTCGGCGTGGGCCTGGCGATGTTCGCCATCCCGGTGGCCAAGCAGATCCTGGGGCTCGACGTGACGCCCGACCACATGCCCTGGCAGGGTTACCTGCTGGTGGCCATCGCCGGCATCCTGATGACCGCGAGCGCCTACTGGGGCATCAAGAGCCTGACCATCATCAGTTATATCGCAGTCCCGCTGGTCGCCATCCTGGGCACGGCCGCCATGATCATGGCCGTACGCCAGGGCGACAAGAGCCTCATCGAACAGTTCGCAATGGGTACGAAGAACCTGGGCATCATCGCCGGTGCGGGCCTCGTGGTGGGCAGTTTCGTATCGGGCGGCACCGCAACGCCGAACTTTACGCGCTTTGCCCGGAATGCGCGCGTGGGCCTCTGGACCACGGTCGTGGCGTTCTTCATCGGCAACTCGCTGATGTTCCTCTTCGGCGCCGTCTCCAGCATCTACGCCGGCGGCAACGACATCTTCGACGTGATGATCAACCTGAACCTGTTCTACTTCGCCCTGCTGGTGCTCGGCCTCAACATCTGGACCACCAACGACAACGCCCTCTACACGGGCGGCCTGGGCCTGAGCAACATCTTCGGCCTGTCGAAGAAGACGATGGTCATCATTTCGGGCATCATCGGCACGGTGGCGGCCGTCTGGCTCTACTGGAACTTCTGCGGCTGGCTCAACGTGCTCAACTGCACGCTGCCGCCGGTGGGCATCATCCTGATCCTCCACTATTTCATGAACCGCAAGGCATACCGCGAAGGTACCGTTCCGGAGAAGAAGGTGGATTGGTTCGCCGTGGCCGGCGTCGTCCTGGGCGCCGTGGTGGCCAACCTCGTGAAATGGGGCTTCCCCGCCATCAACGGCATGGCCGTCGCCGCCGTCTGCTTCCTCATCGGCCAGTTCACGAAAAAATAAGATAATTAATAAGAAAGAAAGGGCTTCTCGGATGAGAGGCCCTTTCTTGGCTTACGGATACGCCCTACCAGGCAAGGGCGCTGGCGCCGAGGATGGCGGCGTCGGAGTCCTTGAGCGAGGAATAGAGAATCTTGATGCGGCCCCGCCAGATCTGGAGCTGGTTCTCCTCCATCGCGGCCACCATGTCGTCGTGGAAATACTTCTTGGCCCTGGCCAGGCCGCCGAAGAGGACGATGGCCTCGGGCGCGCTGAACTTCACGAAGTCGGCCAGCGAACGGCCGAGAATCTGGCCCGTAGTCTTGAAGATATCCAGGGCGATCGGATCGCCGGTTTCGGCGGCGTCGAACACATCCTTCGAAGAGATCTTTTCCGGATCGATGTCCCGGAGCGGACTCGGCGTGTCCGGATTGTCCGCCAGCAGTTCCTGCGCCGTACGGCGGACACCCATCGCGCTGCAGTACGTCTCAAGGCAGCCCTTCAGGCCGCAGTTGCACTGGCGTCCGTCGCGGATGGCGATGGTGTGGCCCAGCTCGCCGGCAAAGCCGTCGTGACCGTAGACCACCTCCCCGTTGACCACGATGCCGCTGCCGACACCGGTCCCGAGGGTGATCATGATGAAGTTCTTCATGCCGCGCGCCACGCCATAGGCCATCTCGCCCATCGCGGCCGCGTTCGCATCGTTCGTCACGGTCACCGGAAGGCCCGTGAAGCTCTTGACGAGCGCCGCCAGGTCGACCACCGTCGGCTTGCCGTCGTTGTCGTAGCTCCATTTGAGGTTCGGGGCATACTCGACGGTACCTTTATAGTAGTTGCCGTTCGGCGCGCCGATGCCGATGCCCTTCACCTTGCCGGTCTCGCTCGTTTCGGCGATCAGGCCCTTGATGGCCTTGGTCAGTTCGTTGATGTAGTCGATGAGTTCTTCCTGCAGCGAGGAGATCACCGTCTGGGCGATGATCTCACCGTCCGCATTGACGACGCCGAGCTTGGTGCTCTGACCGCCGACGTCGATGCCGATTACAAGTTCCTTTGCCATAATACTAATCCACGGGGATGTCCTTGTTCACGTTCCTGGAGCCGGAAACGGCATAGTAGATGAGGTAGGCCAGGCAGGCGACCAGCAGCCAGTAGCTCTGGATGGAGCCCACCTTGTCGGCGATCGCGTTCTGGATGAACGGGATGATGCCGCCGCCGCAGACCAGCGTCATGAAGATGCCGGAAGCGGCTGCCGTATATTTGCCGAGACCTTCCGCCGAGAGGTTGAAGATGGCGCCCCACATCACGGACGTGCACAGACCGCAGATGGTCAGGAAGGCCAGGCTCCACGGAACGGTGTACTTGCCGAGGGTGATCGTGGCGGACTCGGGGATGAACATCGCCAGCAGGATGAAGAGGATGGCCGCGGATGCCGTGAAGAGCAGCATCTTCTTGCTGGAGACCTTGCCGCCGATGGAACCACCGATAAGACGGCCGATCAGCATGCAGAACCAGTAGGCGCCGATGAACGTACCGGCGATGGCCGGACCCACGGAGCTCAGGCCGGAGAAGTGGATGTTCGCCGTATTCGGGATACCCACCTCGATGCCCACATAGAAGAAGATGGCGATGGCGCCCAGCACGAAGTGACGGAAGCTGAGCGGGCTGTGCTTGTCTTTCTGCGCACCGCCGGCCAGACGGGCCGCCTTCTCCTCGGCCGTTTCCATATGCGGCTCGGGAATCTTCGTGAACAGGATCACCAGGAAGGCGATGGCGAAGATCACCATGGCGATGACCATCACCGGCGCCGCCTTGGCGACCGTGGCGTCCTGGATGGAACCGCCGACGAGCCAGCCGACGAGGATCGGGGCGATGGTGCCGCCGATGGAGTTGCAGGAACCACCCCACTGGATGAGCTGGTTGCCTTTGTTGCCGCCGCCGCCCAGCGTGTTGAGCATCGGGTTGACGACGATGTTGAGCATACACATCGAGAAGCCGGCGACGAAAGCGCCGAGCACATAGACGAAGAAGCTCTCGGCATAGCCGGAAAGGAACTGGATGCCCACCCCGATGAAGCCGATGACGACGGCGAGCAGCGCGGTGAACTTATAGCCCTTGCGGCGCAGGATGATGCCGGCGGGAATGCCCATGCAGGCATAGGCGATGAAGTTGGCCAGGGTGCCGAGCTGGCTGAGCGCCTTGCTGGCACCGAACTGGTTGGTCACCACCACGCCCATCGAACCTGCGAGGTTGGTGACGAAGGCGATCATGAAGAAGAGCGCGAACATCACGATGATCGGCGCCGTGAAGTTCTGCTGTTTTGCGGTCGTATTTGCCATAAGACTGCCGGGATTAACGGGTTCCACCCAGAATCTTGCCGAGGATTCCGCCGAGCAGGCCGCCGCCCGTCTTCTGGGCCTGGGTCTTGTTGCCGCCCTTGAGGGTGATGAGGATGTCCTGGAAATCGACGTCGCCGTCGCCGTCCTGGTCTTTCAGGATGCCGGAGAGCTTGCCCATGATGGTCGGGATCAGGCCGGTGAGCTTGCCGTTGAGCACGCTGCCCAGATTGAGGTTCTTCAGGATGTTGGCACTGAAGAGATTGCCGGCCAGGGCCGTAATCGGGCTGGAGGCCGCGGCGGTCTTGCCGGTGAGCAGCGACTTGATGGCGTCGATGCCGCCGGGCTTGGTCACCGTCTGGGTGAGGCTGCCGAAAATCGAATCGGTAAGGCCGTCAAGGACTTTGTCTTTTGCGTTTGCGGGAATTTCCACGTTGCCCGCCTGGGCTGCGACCTGCGATTTGATGAGGTCAAGGATGGATGTTGCCATAAGCTATGATTATTTGGTTGATTATTGCCGATTCAGGCTACTAAGTTAGCAAAAAATATCCAATTCTGTGCTACGTATTCAAATTTGCGCCACTGCCGGAAAATACATATATTTGTAGATTAAACTGAAACCAGAGAAATCCCCTACGATGGCAACACTTACCGGACGTATCTCCCAGATCATCGGCCCCGTGGTCGACGTTCACTTCAACCTGTCGGAAGACCAGCAGGCACGGCTTCCTTCCATCCACGAAGCGCTGCAGGTTACCCGCAAAGACGGAATGCCGCTTACCATCGAAGTGCAGCAGCACATCGGCGAGGACACGGTGCGCACCGTCGCGATGGACGCCACCGACGGCCTGCGGCGCGGGATGGAGGTCCGCTGCACCGGCGCCACCATCACGATGCCGGTCGGCGCCCAGATCCGCGGCCGGGTGATGAACGTGGTCGGCGGAACCATCGACGGCATGTCGGAACTGGACCGCACGGGTTCCCTTCCCATCCACCGCGAACCGCCCCGGTTTGAAGAACTCACCACTTCTCAGGAAGTGCTCTTCACGGGCATCAAGGTCATCGACCTGCTGGAGCCCTACCTCAAGGGCGGCAAGATCGGCCTGTTCGGCGGCGCGGGCGTGGGCAAGACCGTGCTCATCAAGGAGCTGATCAACAACATCGCCAAGAAGCACAACGGCTTCTCGGTCTTCGCCGGCGTCGGCGAACGCACCCGCGAGGGCAACGACCTGCTCCGCGAGATGATCGAGTCGGGCGTCATCCGCTACGGGAAGGATTTCGACAAGAGCATGGAGGAAGGCCACTGGGATCTCTCCAAGGTGGATGCGGAGGCCCTGAAGCAGTCGCAGGTGGCGATGGTTTTCGGCCAGATGAACGAACCGCCGGGCGCCCGTTCGTCGGTCGCGCTCTCCGGCCTGACGCTGGCCGAATCGTTCCGCGACAGCGGCGATCCCTCCGACCCGAAGGACATCCTGCTGTTCATCGACAATATCTTCCGTTTCACGCAGGCCGGCAGCGAGGTGTCCGCCCTGCTGGGGCGCATGCCTTCGGCCGTGGGCTACCAGCCCACCCTGGCCACGGAGATGGGCCGGATGCAGGAGCGCATCACCTCCACCAAGAACGGGTCCATCACGTCGGTCCAGGCGGTCTATGTGCCGGCCGATGACCTTACGGACCCGGCACCGGCCACCACGTTCTCGCACCTCGACGCCTCGACGGTGCTCAGCCGCAAGATCGCCGAGCTGGGCATCTATCCGGCCGTCGACCCGCTAGACTCCACCTCCCGCATCCTCGACCCCAACATCGTGGGCGAGGCGCACTACCGGACCGCCCAGCGCGTGAAGCAGGTGCTCCAGCGCAACAAGGAACTCCAGGACATCATCAACATCCTGGGCATGGACGAACTCTCCGACGAGGACAAGCTTACGGTGAACCGCGCCCGGCGCATCCAGCGCTTCCTTTCGCAGCCGTTCCACGTGGCCGAACAGTTCACGGGCGTCCCGGGCGTGATGGTCTCGATTGAAGACACCGTCAAGGGCTTCAACATGATCATGGACGGCGAAGTGGACCATCTGCCGGAACAGGCGTTCCTCAACGTGGGCACCATCGAGGAAGCCATCGAAAAAGGTGAAAAAATGCTTGCACAGGCCGGTAAATGATCACCCTGAAAATCATATCCCCGCAGTGCGAAGTGCTCTCCGCATCCGTCGACCTGGTCGAACTCCCCGGTACGATGGGCCGGTTCGAGGTGCTCAGGGACCACGCGCCCCTGATCTCGACCATTGAACCCGGACGCATCCGCTATGTGCAGGGAAACGAATCCCACGAAATCGAATGTCCGGCGGGCTTCGTGGAAGTCCGCGCCAATGTCGTGACCGTATGCATCGGATAAGGACGATACTGCTGCTCTTCCTGGCACTGCTCCTGCCGGTCCCGGCCGGCGCGGCGGAACGGCACGCGCCGGCCGAACCGGGCGAACTCGACATGCAGCACTATCTCTTCGGCCACGTCGGTGATGCCTACGAATGGCACATCACCACCGTCAACGGCCATCCCGTCTCCATCCCCCTGCCCTGCATCGTCTTCGACGGGGGGCTGCACGTGTTCTTCTCGAACCGGATGGAAGAAAACGGCTACACGCTCAATGACGACGGAAAGCTCGTCAACGCCGCCACGGGGAAGCGCCCGGTCGACATCTCCATCACGAAGAATGTGTTCAGCCTCATCCTCAGTTCGATCCTGCTGGTGGTGCTGGTGCTCCTGACCGCCCGCTGGTACCGGCGGCACGACGCGATGAAAGAAGCGCCGCGCGGATTCGCCGGCCTGATGGAGATGCTCATCACGATGGTCACCGACGACATCATCAAGGAGGGCGTGGGCAAGGATTACGAAAAGTACGCTCCGTACCTGCTGACCGCCTTCTTCTTCATCTTCCTGAACAACCTGCTGGGCATCGTGCCCTTCTTCCCGGGTGGGGCCAACCTCACGGGCAACATCGCCGTGACGCTGTTCCTCGCCGTATGCACGTTCCTGGCCGTCAACCTTTTCGGAAACAAGCACTACTACAAGGATATTTTCTGGCCGGAAGTGCCCACTTGGCTCAAGGTGCCGCTTCCGCTGATGCCCCTGATTGAAATCATCGGCATGTTCACCAAGCCTTTCTCGCTGATGGTGCGACTCTTCGCCAACATCCTGGCCGGCCACATCATGTTGCTGGGCGTAGTGGCGGTAGTCTTCCTGACCGCGAAACTCGGTCCGGTCCTCAACGGCTCGATGACGGTGATCTCCGTACTCTTCGGGGTGTTCATGGACATCCTCGAACTGCTGGTTGCCTTCATCCAGGCCTATGTCTTCACGATGCTGTCGAGCGTCTTCATCGGACTCTCGCGCATGGAACCCGAACATGAAACCGAAATAAAAACAACTAAATAATTCCAAACCTATGTTAGCAATCATTTTACAGGCCGTCGCAGGTGCGGCTTTCGGAAAATTCGGCGCCGCCATCGGAGCGGGCATCGCAGCCATCGCCGCCGCCATCGGCATCGGCAAGATCGGTAAATCCGCCCTGGAGAGCTCGGCCCGCCAGCCTGAGGCTGCCAGCGGCATGCGTACCACCGCCATCATCATCGCAGCCCTGATCGAAGGAGCCTGCCTGTTCGCCATCCTCGTCTGCCTGATTGGCATCAACAGCTAGTCCATGTCGCTGATCACTCCCGACTTCGGGCTCCTTTTCTGGATGACGGTCATCTTCGCCATCGTGTTCTTCATCCTGGCGAAGTTCGGTTTCCCGCTCATCACGGGGATGGTCAAGAAACGGTCCGACCGTATCGACCAGGCGCTCCGGGATGCCGAGCAGGCCGAAAAGCAGCTGAAACGGATGGCAGAAGAACAGCGGCAGCTGATTGAGGAAGCCCGCAGGGAACAGGCCCGCATCCTGAACGAGGCCGCCGCGAACGGCGACAAGATCGTCCAGGAAGCCAAAGACCAGGCCAGGGCGCAGACCACCGCCATGATCGAGCAGGCCCGCGAGGAAATCCGCATCGAACAGGATACCGCGCGGCGCGAACTCAGCAACGAGATCGCCAGCCTCTCCGTCGAAGTGGCGGAAAAGCTGGTCCGAAGCCACCTCAGCACGAAGGAACGGCAGAACGCCCTGATCGACAAATTGATCGAGGAAGTCCGCGCCAGCCGCGGCCAGGAAGTCAGTTAAGCCCAACGCCATGAATGCCGGACTGATCGCATCGCGCTACGCCAATGCTCTCCTGCTCTTCGCCAAGGAAGAGCGGACGGCGAAACGCGTCTATGACGACGCGCGGTCCCTGCTGGACGCGCTCCCGCAGACGGACAGCCTGGCTTCCTGCATCGAAAGCCTTTCGCCCACGATGCGGAAATTCATCACGCTGGTCATCCGCAACAAGCGCGTGGAATTCCTGCCGGCCATCCTCAGCGCCTACCGGGCGCACTACCGCAGCGAGAACGGCATCACCCGCGCCTGGCTGACCACGGCCACCGATAATCCGGAACTGGCCGAAAAACTGGTCCTGCTGATGAAGCAGCAGGGCTTCTCGAAAGTCGATTTCAAGACGGAAGTCAATCCGGACCTCATCGGAGGATTCATCGTGCAGGTCGAAGACAAGCGGCTCGACGCTTCGACCGCCTCGCAGCTGAAGTATCTCCAGAAAGAACTGGAAGCGAAAATCAGAAAAAAAACGTAAGCATGGTTGACAATTTAAAAGCAAGTGAAATATCCGAACTGCTGCTCAAGCAGCTCCACGACATCAACGTGGACGCCCGGTATGAAGAGGTGGGACAGGTGCTGCAGGTCCACGACGGCGTGGTGCGCCTTTACGGCCTGACCAACGCCGAAGCCGGCGAACTGCTTGAATTCGACAGCGGCGTGATGGCCGTGGTGATGAACCTGGAGGAAGACAACGTGGGCGCCGTGCTGCTCGGGCCCACCGAAAAGGTGAAGGAAGGGATGACCGCCCGCCGCACGGGACACATCGCGTCGATCCAGGTCGGAGAGAAGATGGTCGGCCGCGTGGTCAATCCGCTCGGCGTCCCCATCGACGGACACGGTGAGATTGCCGGCGACCTCACGGAAATGCCGCTGGAGCGGAAAGCGCCCGGCGTGATCTTCCGCCAACCGGTGAACGAGCCGCTGCAGACCGGACTGAAAGCCGTGGACGCGATGATTCCCATCGGCCGCGGCCAGCGCGAGCTGATCATCGGCGACCGACAGACCGGCAAGACCGCCATCGCCATCGACACGATCATCAACCAGCGCGCGAACTTCGAAGCCGGGAAACCGGTCTATTGCATCTACGTGGCCATCGGCCAGAAAGGCTCGACAGTCGCCAGCATCGTCAACATCCTCCGGGAGAAAGGGGCGATGGACTACACCGTCATCGTGGCCGCCACAGCGGCCGACCCGGCTGCACTCCAGTATTATGCGCCGTTCGCCGGCGCCGCCATCGGTGAGTATTTCCGCGACACGGGACGGCACGCCCTCGTCGTGTACGACGACCTCTCCAAGCAGGCCGTGGCTTACCGCGAGGTGTCGCTGGTCCTGCGCCGCCCCTCCGGCCGCGAGGCCTACCCGGGCGACATCTTCTACCTGCACTCCCGTCTGCTGGAACGGGCCGCCAAGATCATCGACCAGGAGGAAGTGGCCCGGCAGATGAACGACCTGCCCGCCAGCCTGAAAGACAAGGTCCGCGGCGGCGGGTCGCTGACCGCCCTGCCGATCATCGAGACCCAGGCCGGCGACGTGGCCGCCTACATCCCGACCAACGTGATCTCCATCACCGACGGCCAGATCTTCCTCGAATCCGACCTCTTCAACCAGGGATTCCGCCCCGCCATCAACGTGGGCATCTCCGTTTCCCGTGTCGGCGGCAGCGCCCAGGTGAAGAGCATGAAGAAGGTGGCCGGTACGCTGAAGATCGACCAGGCGCAATACCGCGAACTGGAATCGTTCAGCAAGTTCTCGAGCGACATGGACACGGTGACGAGCCTGACCATCGACAAGGGGCGCAAAAACAACGCACTGCTCATCCAGCCCCAGTATGCACCGATGCCGGTCGGCGAACAGGTCGCCATCCTCTACTGCGGGACCAACGCCCTGATGAAAGACATTCCGCTTTCGAAAGTGCCCGAGTTCCAGAAACTGTTCCTGGAACGGATGCGCAGCGGCCATCGGGCCGACGTCCTCGATCCGCTGGGCAAGGGCAGGATCGACAGTGTCATCACCGGCACCATCGAACGCGTCGCCGCCGAAATCGTCACGACGCTGAACAACGCTTGACATGGCTTCGCTCAAGGAGACAAAGACACGGATCGCCTCGGTGAGGAGCACGTTGCAGATTACCTCTGCGATGAAGATGGTCGCTGCCGCCAAACTCCACCGGGCCCAACAGGCCATCGCCGGAATGGCGCCCTACCAGGACAAGCTGCAGGCCATCCTGCTGGACCTGCTCGCCGGCCAGGGCGTCCGGGCGTCGCTCGACAGCCCGCTGCTCACCGCCGGCGGCAGCCGGCGCGTAGCCCTTGTCGCCTTTTCTTCCAACAGTTCGCTGTGTGGCGGCTTCAACGCCACCGCCGTCAAATCGCTCCTTGGTGAGCTGGATGCGCTGCGGCAGGAAGGAATCTCCACGAGCGACATCGATTTCTATCCGGTCGGCCGGAAAGTGGCCGACGCCGGCCGGAAAGCCGGGCTGACCGCCCGGCAGGACGCATCGCACCTGCTCGACCGGCCGTCCTACGAACCGGCCGCCGAACTGGCCCGTACCCTGACCGGCAGTTTCGAACAGGGCGAAGTGGGCCGCATCATTCTCCTCTACAACCACTACAAGTCCAACGCTTCCCAGCCGCCGGTCCGGGAGACGTACCTGCCCCTTGCCCTGCCGGAAGCCGCGGCCGACATGGCCGAAGACGACCTCATCGTCGAACCCGGCAAAAAGGAAGTGCTCGAGGCACTCCTTCCGAAAGTGCTGCTGCTCAAGATCTACACCGTGCTGATGGACAGCTGCGCCGCCGAGCACGCCGCCCGCACCGTCGCCATGCAACTGGCCAGCGACAATGCCGACGAGCTGCTCGGCCAGCTCACGCTCGAATACAACAAGCGCCGTCAGCAGGCCATCACCAGCGAGCTGCTCGACATCGTGGGCGGCTCGATGGCATAAATCCCATTCCTTGAAAATCATATCAAATCACATCCAAATGAAAAAGCTACTCTACTCATTTGCCGTCCTGCTGCTCGCAGCTGCCTGCGGACAGGACACGTTCACCGTCAAAGGCACCGTCACCGACGCCGACCGGCTTCCCGAAGGTGCCGTCATCGCGCTTACCGATGCCACCGGCGCAGAAATCGCAACCGCTCCCATCACCGACGGAACCTTTACCCTCAAAGGCGACGCCAACCCGGAGAAGATGTATAACGTGAAGGTCTCGTGGCCCGAAAGGACACCCCGTGACCGTTCCTGGGCCGCAGCGTTCATTCCGGAGAAAGGGACCATCAACGTGACGCTCGCCCCTGAGGAGAGCACCGTAGAAGGCGGCTCCATCAACAAGGCATACCGGGATTTCCAGCAGCAGGTCCGCGACCTCTTCACCGATTTCCAGGAGAAAGCCACCGCGATGGAGGCGGAAGGACAGGAAAAGGTGGAAGCGCTCTATAAGGATTTCAACGACAAGGTCGCTTCGCTCAGCAAGGACGCCATCGGCAAGAACGCCAAGAACTACATCGCCCTTGCCGCCCTCCAGAACATCATTTACGACCTGGACCTGGATGAACTCAAATCCATCGTCGCCAAATGCGGAGACTTCGTGAAGAACGACGAGACGACCAGGCGCATCATCCAATGCAAGGAAGCCGAACTGGAAACCGCCGAGGGCAAGCCGTTCGTGGACTTCACCGGCAAGACCCCCGAGGGCGCCGACGTGAAGCTGTCCGACTTCGTGGGCAAGGGGAAATGGGTGCTCACCGACTTCTGGGCATCGTGGTGCGGCCCGTGCATGCGCGAAATCCCCAACATCAAGAAGACACACGAAACCCTTTCCGGCGACAACTTCACCGTGCTGGGCGTGGCGGTCTGGGAGCGGAACGGCGACAACACCGCCTCCGCACAGACGATGGAAAAGATGGGAATGACCTGGCCGCAAATCTTCGTCGGCGACGACAAGACCCCGACCGACTCCTTCGGCATCATGGGCATTCCGACCCTGATTCTCTTCGCCCCCGACGGGACGGTCTGCAAGCGCGGCAAAGAACTCCGCGGCGAGAACATGCTGGAGACCATCCGCGAACTCATCAACCCGTAATCGCATGAAACGAATCGCCATGCTCCTGGCCGCCGCCCTCGCACTCGCCGGCTGTACGGATTACAAAGCCCTGTACAACAGCGTCGTGAAGGAACTCTCCGAGGAAGGCTACAAAGGCCGCAGTGTCCTTGCCGACGGCGACCTGCGTGCCGCCCGGTATCTCATCGACCAGCTTTCCGCCATCGACGGCGTCGTGCCCTGCGAAGCGGCCGGTGCGGAAGAGGCCGTGGCTCGCCCGTATCTCAAGAGCGTGGTGGAACCCGCCGACGCGGGCCGTTGGAACCGTGTGGAAGCCAGGGAAAAGTACCTTCCCTGGCTCCAGCACTTCCAGTTCCCGATGAACGTGATGCGCGGCGCGATGTCCCTGGCCGTCGACGGCGTGTCCTACGCTCCGACCCTCGACTTCACCGTCAAGGAGTTCTCGCCCGCCTGCCACGGCTTCTTCCGGGTGACCCGCCTCGACGAGGAGGCCTACCGTCCCGAAGGTTTCGTGGAACACCTCAACAGCGGCCTGTACCGCGACCAGTTCGTGGTCATCGACTGGAACCGCTACCTGGAAGCGCTCCAACCCGACCCCTTCGACAAGTATGCACCGTACCTGACGCAGTTGACCGGCGTCGGGGGCATCCTCCTGCAGCAGGAGGAGCAGTTCCCCTATTTCAAGGCCCGCTCATGGTACCAGACGCCCCGGCCCGTCCTCTTCGTGAACGGCGACTTTCCCGACGATGCCCGCGAGATCGAGTTTCACCTCGATGCCGAAATGATCCCGGTCCGCGATGCGCACAACATCGTGGCCTGGCTCCCCGGCTCCGACCCGAAAGCGGATACCTATTTCACGTTCATCGCCCATTACGACCATCTGGGCTGCATGGGCGCCGACTTCGTGTTCCCGGGTGCGAACGACAACGCTTCCGGCGCCGCGATGCTGGTTGCGCTGGCCAAGTACTTCAGCAAACACCGCCCGAGACACGGCATCCAGTTCATCCTGCTCGACGCCGAGGAGGAGAACCTGCTGGGCGCCTTCTTCTACTGCGAGAATCCACGCAAGCCCCTCGACAAGATTGAATACCTGATCAACCTGGACATGGTGGCCGACGACGGCGACCATCTGGCGACGGAAGTTTCCGAAAACGGCAGGGCCGGTCTCGAACGCTTCCGGGCCATCAACGCCGACGGAAAGTATCCGCCGCTGGACATCGCCGTCCAGGAATTCTCCGACAACAGCGACCACTTCGCTTTCGGGGAAAAGGGCGTACCCTGCGTCTATTTCTCCACGGAAGGCGCGATGCTCACCCACTACCACACCCCGCGCGATACCTTTGCCAACACACGCGACACCAACTTCGACCGGCTTTTCAGCCTGCTGGTCCGCTTCGTCGAACAGACCGGTAAATAGCGTGACTTTTTTTACAAATATTTAAATTTTTATTGTTTTTCAATAATTATTTATATATTTGCAGCAACAAATACAAACCAATCAATCATGAAAAAGATTCTCACGCTGGCACTGATGCTTTCGGTGGTGTGCAGTGCACTGGCCCAGGAGGGCACGAAAAGGTATGAAATAAAGTCCGGTATGGTCAAGTCCGTCATGGATGTGATGGGGCAGTCGACCGAAACCACGCTGTATTTCGACAACTACGGCGAACAGCAGGTCACCAAGGCCAAGGTAAAGGTACCCGGCTATGGGGAAATCGAGACGGCCACGATCCTCAAGGACGGCAAAGGCTGGGTCGTCAACTACGCCATGGAACAGGTGCAGGAGCTGCCCGCAAGCGCCCTGGGAGATGTGAATCTTGCCAACCCGACCGATGAGGAAATCAAAACCTACCATATCGAGGAAATCGGAACGGAAACGATTCTCGGCAAGGAATGCACGAAATACCGTTACGAGGCTTCGGCCATGGGCCAGACGGCCAAGATAACCGCCTGGGTATACAAGGGCATTCCGCTCAAGAGCGAAACTTCCGTCTCCGGCATGACGATTACCGCCGAGGCCGTCGAGTTCATCGAAAACGCGATGGTTCTGCCGCAGACTTTCGATGTACCGAAATTCTGACGACGATCCGCTCCCTTCCGCGCACCCGTCTTCCTATGGGAGGCGGGTGCCGTGGTATTCGGAAGCACGGGTGACGGCGGCCAGGCCGGGAAGAATCTCCGGCGTGATGCCGCAGCCGGGCATCACGACCAGGCGGCTGCCGGCGCGGCGGACAAGCAGCGCGAGCAGGCAGCGGCCGTCCCAGGCTGTTACAGCTTGGCCAGAACTGAGCAGGCGCACACAGCCCAGCGCAATGATCTTGTCGAGTGCCGTGAACGGGTCTTCGACGCAGACGTCGAAGGCGCGATGGAAGGTGACGGGCAGCGGGCGCGCGGCGACGACCAGCCGCCGCATCGCCGGCAGGTCGACGGCGCCTTCCGGCGTCAGCGCGCCCACGACGATACCGGCTGCACCAACCGATTTGCAATACGCGATATCCTCAGTCATCTGCTGCAACGCATCTTCGCCATAGACGAAATCCGGCGCGGAAGGACGGATCAAGATGTTGACGGGAATGGTCAGGGCGGCGATGACGTCGCGGACAAGGTCGCGGGGAGGCGTAAGCCCGCCGACCGACAAGTCGGCGCACAGTTCGATGCGTCCGGCACCGCGCGCCTGCGCCGCAACGGATTCTTCGAGACTGGTGCAACAGGATTCGATCAGGAAAGTGCGCGGGCCTTGTGGAGCAGTCATGGTTCTTTCCACTTCTGACTGCGCGAAGGGCGCCTCGTCAGCAACGGGCGCCTCGTCAGGATCTCGGGGATAACGCTGGCTGAAGCCGGGAACGAGGGAGAAACTCATAGCTGGGCGATGACGCGTTTGAGGTCTTCGGCAAGCGAGGTGTTGTAACCCTGCGAGAAATAGACGATGTGGCCGAAACTGTCGCAGATCGTCACGACCGGACGCTGGCGCGATGAGCGCTTGCACCCTTCGCAAAGCATCTCCAGGATGGAACCGTCGGCATCCTTCTCCAGAAGTACCGGTCTCCCCCATTCTTCCAGTACCGGCGAGAGCGCTTCCAGTTGCCGCCTGCAGTGAATCGTCGGCTCGTCGCGGTCTCCCAGCACGGCCAGCAGGAAATAACCGCGGCCCGTCCGTGGCAGGAAACGGCCGGCATCCATCGTCCCGACTACCGAGACGCTGCCGCCGGCCTGGCGCATCACCAGCGGGACCGCCGTCTCCCGGTCCGGCGACACCGTAAAGAATTCACAATGTGAAAGCACACTGCCGTCGGCCATCCGCCTGCCGGAAGTCAGCATGTAATAGCCCGCCTCCAGGGTAAGCGGGAATACCTTGTCCCACGGATTGTGGTCGGAATCCTCCCCGACGGTACAGAGTTCTGTCTTTCCGTCCGACAGAATCCTGGACAACGTGAAGTGATAATAGTATTCCGGTACATCCGGGCCATCATACCGGACAGCCAGGGTCCCGGTCTGCGCCACCGAAGCCGAGCCGGTCAGCGGGTCGAGTTCCGCTTCCAGGCCCAACGCCCGGCAGAGGGCCACGAAGAAAATGTCGCGGTTATGGGCATCGGCCTTCCGGCCGCGCAGCACGTCGGCCGGCGACATCTGCAGGCCCTGCGGGTTGCGTTCCGTATCCAGTCCGATGTGCGCATCGATCCATTGCGCCACCGCTTCCTTCGTGTCCAGCGGACCGGCTTCCGCCGCCAGTGCCGCAAAATACGGCCTGAGGGGTTCCAGGTCCACACGCGGGCAGTCGCGCAGCGGGTTGAACGAACCGTCGATATGAGCATAGGCGTCTTCCAGCACGTCAAGCGTCACGTCGCCCCGGTCCTTCTCGGAGAGAGAAGCAAGCAGTGCACGGGCATTGGCGTCGTCGTGCGCGGCAAAAAACGCGTCAATCACGGCCGAATTGCCTTTCGGACGCGCCTCGCGCAGTGCATCCTCCCGGCGGCAGCGTTCCGCATTCAACGCCACTTCCGCCTCGGAGGCACCCGACGGCAGCGGATTCTCCGGCGGCGGAACGATGTCCAGGCTGACACCGAACCGTTCACCGAACGAGTGTCCAAGCTGCACCGTCACGGCTTCCCCGTCGATGACGGCCAGGCCGAAGCGGCCGTCCTTCGCAGCCCAGGCCACCATGTCACCGCAACCCATATCGAGGGAGGCCCGTCCCTTCCGGTCCGTCTCGTAGGCGGCCACCGTATAGTATTCCCCGTAATTGTAAATCTTGAATTCCACGCGGGCGCCCTTCACCGGCCTGCCGGATTCGTCGACCACCGTCACCACGCTGCGCCGGGCCGGCACATAGCCGCGGATCACGTTGATCTCCGTATAGCAGGGCGTCCGCCGGATTACGTCCTCATCGCCGTGATAGTCGCCGAACACCTTCGTATGCAGGATCATCGCCCGCGATACCGGGCCGGTGAACCAGGCCATGTCGAGTTTCGGCTCCGGCTCACAGGCGCCCATGAAATGCCAGCCGTCGCCTGTCCAGACCTCCACCCAGGCGTGGTTGTCGTCGGTGTGTGCCCAGCGGGGCGTATAGACCTGCCGTGCGGGAATGCCCGCGGCACGCAGCGCAGCGACCGCCAGCACCGACTCCTCGCCGCAGCGTCCGACGCCGCGGCGGATAGTCTGCCGGGGCGACGACGTACGGCCGTCGGAAGGCTGGTAGGTCGCCATCTCGTGACACCAGTGGTTGATCTCCAGCGCCGCTTCCGCCAGCGAAAGGCCTTGTACGCGGGAACACAGCTCGTCGGCATACCGCGTCCGGAAATCATCGAGCGGTTCGTTGTTCACGCGCAGCGGCAGTACGAAATGCCGGAACTCCCGCTCCGGAATATTCCATTCCATCCGTTCGCGGACCTCCAGTGTCTTATCCACATTGTCCAGCCAGAAGTCCAGCGGATGCGCCGCCAGGTCCGGCTGCGGCATATAGGCATAGAGGAAGTTGAGATACTCCTCCGAGTCACGCCACATCCCCTTTGCGCGGGGCGGCGGCATAAGCTGCGGAACGATCCGCGCAAGGTCCCCGGCGAGCGAGGGATTATACCCCTGGGAAGCATAGAGCATGCGCCCCCAGCCGTCACACAGCGTGATCAAGGGGCGTTCCAGGGACTGGGACCGGCTGTTGGCGGCAAGATTCCCGAAGATGGCGTCTTCCGCATCGTCGAACACCTCGAACCGCGGAAGGCGGCCCAGCGCCGACGCGGTATCGCCCGCCAGCCGGAACGCGGCAGGTCCGCCCAGCATCACCGGACGGTCCCAGGCATCCAGGACCGAAGCCACCGAGTCCAGCTGGGCAAGGCACTTGCGCGTCGCTTCATCGCGGTCTCCCAGCACGCCGGCGAGGTAGTAGCCGCGGCCCGCGGCGCCCATGAAAGGTCCGGCATCCATCCCGCCGATAAGATAGGGACGTTCACCGGGATCGCGAAGCACGATCGGCACGCTTGCCGCAGCTCCGGCGACGACCGGAAAGAATGTGAGACGCGAAAGGACGCTGCGGTCGGCCAGGCGCAGGCCCGTCGTCAGCAGGTAATAGCCTTCTTCAAGCTCGGCGGGGAAGATTTCCGTCCACCGGGTATGATCGGACTTTTTTCCGACGGAAACCAGGTTTGCCGTTCCCCCTTCGATCCGGGAAAGGGTAAAATCGTGGTAGTACTGCGGCGTCATCGGCCCCTCGGCCTCCGCCGTGACGGTTCCCCGGGGAACGATGCCTTCCGCCGGGTCCGGGGCCCCGTACGCCGCTTCAAGACCCATCGCCCGGCAAAGGGCCACTTCGAAAATGTCCCGGCTCCGGGCGTCGGCGCGCCGCATCCGCCAGACATCGGCCGGCGGCATCCGGAGCGACTGGGGATTGTACCATTGTTCCAGCCGGATGTTCTCCTTCACCCAGGCTTTCACGGCTTCGCGGCTGTCGAGTGAAAGCTCCCCGCCGAGTTCGGCGAAGAACGGGCGCAGGGATTCCTGTTCCACCCGCGGACTGTCGCGCAGGGGATTGAACGAGCCGTCGATATGGGCATATGCGTCTTCCAGAACCTCCCGTGACACTTCGCCCCGGTCCTTCGTCGAGAGCGAGGCCAGCAAGGCCCGTGCATTGTCATCGTCGTGGGCGGCGAGAAAACCGGACAGGACTGCCTCGTTTCCCTTTTCGTGCTGCAGGCGGATCCGGTCGTCTGCCCGCATCCTGGCCTGATTCCGATCCCTCTCCTCATTGGAATACGGCCGCGGAAGCGGATGGTATGGCGGCGGAACGATGTCCAGGTCCAGCGTAAAGGCTTCCCCGACGACATGGTCCAGCGTAACGGTGACGGTTTCCCCGTCCACCAGCGCAAGGCCGAACCGGTCGCCTTTCGAAGCCCAGGCGAGCACGTCACCGTACCCTGTATGGAAAACGGCCCGTCCCAGGAAGTCGCTCCGTTTCCGGAAGCTCGTGCCGAACTCGCCGAAATTGAAAACCTTGCATTCCACGTTGGCCCCGCGCACGCGACGGCCGTCGGGTCCGACGACTTTCACGACACTGCGGCGCACCGGCGCATAGTTGGCAAGAATGTCGATTTTGGTATTGTCGGACGTCCGGGCGACCACGCGTTCCCGCCCGTGATAGCTGCCGATCACATTCGATACGATCTGATGCGACTGGCCGACCACTTCGTTGATCCAGGCCTGGTCGAGCCGGGGATCAGGCTCACAGGCACCCATGAAATGCCAGCCGTCGCCTGTCCAGACTTCCACCCAGGCGTGGTTTCCGTCGGCGTGCCCCCAGCGCATCGCATTGGCCAGCCTGGCGGGAATGCCTGCCGCCCGCAAGGCCGCGACAACCAGCACCGATTCCTCGCTGCACTGGCCCGAGCCGTGCCGCATCGTCTGCAACGGCGAAGTCGTCTGACCGTCCGTATAATCGAACGTGGCCCACGAAAGGCACCAGTGATTGATTTCCAGAGCCGCCTCGGCGAGTGAAAGCCCCTGCACCCGCGCACAGAGCGAATCGGCGTACATCGTCCGGAAATCGTCGAGCGGTTCGCTGCCGACCCGGACCGGAAGCACGAAATACCGGAAGAGCTTTTCCGGAATGCGCCAGTCCATCCGTTCCCGGACCTCGAGCGTCTTGGCGACATTCGCCTCCCAGTATTCACGCGGCTGCGCTGCCTGATCGGGCAAGGTCAGGCAGCCGTAGAGATAATCCACGTACCTGTCCGCCTTGCAGCGGCAGGCAGGGAGCGCAAGCAGGACCGCGGCCGCGACAGCCAGCGTCCGAAGCATTCCCCGTATAGGCTTGCGTGCTTCCATCTGCGGATCCGCGTCAGTTGAACGTCACTTCGTCGATGAAGACATACGACTGGCCGCCGGCACCGAGGTGCCACTCCGGCAGCAGGCCGAAATTCCGGGCGGCCACCCTCACGTAACGGGCATCCACATTCATCGGCTGGGAAAACTCGAGGATCCGGCGCGTCTCGTCTTTCGGGTCGAGCGAATGGGTCAGATGTCCCTGCAGCACGTAGTTCTTCCCGTCCATGGAAGTATAGTATTCCACCCACTGCGGCATCAGGATCCACGCACGGCTGTCCTGCAGGAAGCCCGCGCTGATGCGGGAAAGCCGTTTCACCTTCCCCAGGTCGATCACGGCCTCGAAATCACTCGGGAAGCCCTGCCAATGCCCGAGCCGGAAATTGCTGCTTCCGCGGATACCGTCCACGAGGGCCTGGTCGCCGCCGCCGTTGTAGAGGCCACTGTACGGATACGTGAGGGTCACCTTGTAATTGTTCTCGATACGGTGGAGCGCCGTCTGCGTCGTAAAGCTCCGGGTCCCTTCCTTGTCGGCGCAATAGGCATACACCGTACAGCTCCGGCTGACCGTGAACGGCCGTTCATACGGCGTGAAATCGCCGCCGGGCGTACTTCCCTCCGGCACGACCTGATACCAGATGCGGTAGTCCCGGTCGGCCGCGCCGATCTCCACCTTCGTGAAGCCGTTGAAGACGGATGAAGGCACCTTGAACCAGGGATTCTCCACGATCGTCCGGGAAACGGAAGCGGTCGGACGGTCTTCCGGCCGTGCCCCGAACCGGGGATTGGGCTTGTCGTCCATCCCGAAGATGAACGTACGGCCTTTTTCCAGGTCCATAAACCGGAAATACGACTTCGTGTAGGGAACGCCGTCGCGCATCACGTGGTTGATGTAGCCGTTCGTCCGGCTGGCCCGCGGGGCGCAGAGGGTGAAATCCTTCCCGTTTTCAAGGTGGATCACCGCATTGCGGAACATCGGGGAGCCGAAGACATAGATGTCGCTGCCGGGCGTCACGGGATAGAATCCGAGGGCGCTCATCACATACCAGGCCGACATCTGGCCGCAGTCCTCGTTGCCGCAGAGGCCGTCGGGCTGCGTGGTGAACAGTTCTTCCATGATCTGGCGCACCTGCCGCTGCGTCTTCCAGGGAACGCCCGCATAGGCGTACAGGTAGGCGATATGGTGGCTCGGCTCGTTGCCCTGGGCATATTGCCCGATCATGCCGGACATGTCCAGCGACTTCCAGCCGCCGGTCTGGCTGGACGAGGTGAACAGTTCGTCGAGCCAGTCTTCCATCGAGCCGTCTCCGCCGCTGACATCGATCAGGCCGTTCACGTCGTGCTGCACGTGGAACGAATACTGCCAGGAATTGGCTTCCGTATAATGGACGTTGACTTCGGTGGGATCGAACGGATCGAGCCACATGCCGTTCAGGCGGGGCCGCATGAAGCCGGTGGCCGGGTCGTACACGTTGCGCCAGTACTGCGAACGGCGGAGATATTCGGCCTCCGTCTTCCGGTCGCCCGCCGCCCGGGCCACCTGGGCGACGCACCAGTCGTCGAGGGCGTATTCCAGCGTCTTCGACACGGACTCGTGCTCCTTGTCGCCCAGGACGAGCCCGTTCTCCCGATAAACGTCGAGCCCGTATTCGGGACGGTTGGAACTTGCCACGAGGGCGCGGAGCGCCTTCTTCACGTCGAAGCCGGTGATGCCCTTGGCCACCACGTCGGCGATCATCGGCGCCGAGCTGTAGCCGATCATGCAGTCAGTCTCGTTGCCGCTGAGCTCCCAGATGGGCAGCTTGCCCGCCTCGTCGAAGATGGAGAGCATCGACTTGACGAAATCGACCGTCCGTTCGCGTTCGATGATGTTGAACAGCGGATGCAGGGTCCGGTACGTATCCCAGAGCGAGAAAATATGGTAGCGCTCGAAACCTTCGGCGCGGTGGACCTTCCGGTCCATGCCCCGGTACTCGCCGTTGGCGTCGGAATAGAGGCAGGGCGCGATGGCGGTATGGTACAGGGCCGTATAGAAAATCCGCTGGGTTTCGGCATCCCCCTCCACCTCGATCTTCGAGAGGAAGTCGTTCCAGGCCTTCCGGGTCGTCTCGCGGAGCAGGTCGAACGAATAGATGCCGTTCTTCTTGAAGTTGTCTTCCGATTCGAGATTGGCGCGGGCGTTGTCCTCGGACACCGACGAGATGCCGGCCCGGACGACCAGTTCACAGGCGCGCGACCGCCCGGTAGTCCGGTCGAACGTCAGCAGGGCCGTGGCGCCGGTCGGTGAATTCTGGATGCGGATCTCCGTGACGGGCCGCGAAAACTCCAGGTAGAAATAGACGATCTGGTCCTCCGCCCACGAGCGGGAACGGCGGAATCCCTTCACGGCGAACGTCCCGTCCAGTTCGATCTTCGAATCGAGCACACGGTCGCGCGGCCCCAGGTCGATGATCAGCTGCTGCTGCGCCCCGCGCGGATAGGTGTAACGGTGAAGGCCGATGCGGCGCCCCACCGCCAGTTCAGCCGTGATGTCCCAGCGGTCGAGGTGCACGCGGTAGTAGCCGGGCGACGCCTGCTCGCTGCGATGCGAGAACGGCGATTCGTAGCGCGTCTCCTCCACGCGGCCCTCATAGCCCGTGACCGGCATCAGGCGGATGTCGCACAGGTCGGCGCAGCCGGTGCCGCTCAGGTGCGTATGGCTGAAGCCCTTGATCAGTGAATCGCTGTAATGGTAGCCGGAACACCCGTCCCAATTGTCCTCGCGAGTGTCGGGACTGAGCTGGATCATGCCGAAGGGATAGGCTGCGCCCGGGAACGTATGCCCGTGAAAGTCGGTTCCGATGAACGGATTGACCATATCGGCATATTTTGTGCGGAGAATCCCCGCAGAAAGCAGGCCGGGCAGGCCTGTCACCAGGACGAAGAGAATCAGAAGCTTTTTCATAATTTGCAAAAATAGCTATTTTTTTCTTAATTTTACCGAATAATTGCAGACAAATTTATGAAAAGAGCCCTGATTGTCCTGCTCCTGCTTCCGCTTCTCCTCACCGACGCCGCGGCCCAGAGCGGCGCCGTGGTGTACAGTCTTCCCCGGACGACCGTCGGCATCCGGGTCGAAGCCCGGCGTGAAGCCTTCACTGCAGGCCCATACGCACAATATGCCCAGAAATACCTCGGCGTAGCCGCCCGCACGGAAAGCGGCACGACCTATACGCTTCAGCAGATCACCCTCATCCCCTACGTGGAGGCCGACCCGAAGGTCCGCTTCACCGTCACCATCCCCGACAAGTCCTCGGCCAATTTCCTGCAGTTCTGTGCACAGGGCCTGGTCGTGATGGCCGACAACTACACCGGGACGCCGGCTTCCTGGCGTTTCGCCAGCCAGGCGGGCGCCGCCCGGTTCGAGGGCGCCGATCCGCTGGGGAACCTCGGCCGGGAGACCACGACGCTCTACAAGGCCGTCCGGACCGACGAAGGCTATGAGCGCGTCCCCGTGACGCAGGAAAACGTCGTTGAAAAATCGCCCGACCGCAAGGCCGCCGACCTGGCCGGACTCATCTTCCGTCTCCGCGAGCAACGGCAGCAGATCGCCACCGGCGACACTGACGCCACCTTCGGCGGCGAAGCGCTCCAGGCCGCCATCGACGAGATCACCCGGCTGGAAACCAGCTACCTGAGCCTCTTCTACGGCATCAGCGAGATATCGGTCGAAGAAAAGACGTTCGACGTCACGCCGACCGCCGACAACAAGAACCAGTCGTACACCGCCTTCCGGATTTCCGACAAGGACGGCCTGCTGCCCGCTTCCGCCGGCGAGGGGAAGGCCGTGACCCTGGAACTGCGGACCGAGCCGCTCTCCGCACCCGAGACCGTCAACGAACGCGGCAAGGAAACCGCCGTGGTCCACTACCGCATTCCCGCCATCGCCCGCTGCCGCCTGTCGCTGGACGGCCGCCTGCTGCTCGAATCCCGCCTGCCGGTCTACCAGCTGGGCGAGGAAAGCACGGTTCCCGTCAACGTACTCCTTACGAAATAATCTCAAATACATAATCCAACCTATCATGCCTATCCGTAAATTAGAACCCAAGAGCGTGTGGAACAACTTCTATTCGCTCACCCAGATTCCGCGTCCCTCCGGACATACCCAGAAAGTCGCCAAGTTCCTGGTCCAGTTCGGCAAGAACCTCGGCCTCGAGTCCTTCCAGGATGAATGCGGGAACGTCATTATCCGCAAACCCGCCACGCCGGGCATGGAAGACCGCAAGGGCATCGTGCTCCAGGCCCATATGGACATGGTCCCGCAGAAGAACAACGACAAGAAGCACGACTTCACCAAAGATCCGATCGAGACCCGCATCGTCCATCAGGAAGACGGGGACTGGGTGTATGCCAGCGGCACCACCCTCGGTGCCGACGACGGCCTTGGCGTAGCCGCCGCCATGTCGGTCCTCGAATCGAAGACGCTGAAGCACGGCCCCATCGAGGCGCTCTTCACCGTGGACGAAGAGACCCGGATGGTGGGTGCGAAAGCCCTCAAGCCGGGCGTGCTCAAGGGCGATATCCTGCTCAACCTCGACTCCGAGACGGAAGGCGAGCTCTACGTGGGCTGCGCCGGCGGCCTCGACGCCAACGTCACCTTCAAATACAAGGAAGCGCCGATGCCGAAGGGGTACAAGGCCTTCCAGGTCATCGTCACCGGCCTTCGCGGCGGCCACTCCGGCATGGAGATCAACGAGGGCCGCGGCAACGCCAACAAGGTGATGGCCCGCGTGCTGATCCCGATGGTCCGCCATTTCAAGGGCAAGCTCGTGAGCTTCAACGGCGGTAACATGCGCAACGCCATCCCGCGCGAAGCCGAAGCCGTCATCGCCCTTCCGGCCGAATACGAAAACTCCGCCACCAAACTCGTCGGCGCCACCCTGGCCACCGTCAAGGCTGAACTCGCCGCCATCGACCCGAACGTCTCGATTACCATCGCCCCGACGAAGGCGACCAAAGTCATCGCCGGCACCACCGGCCTGAAACTCCTGCGCGCCCTGTACGCCTGCCCCAACGGCGTCGACCGCATGAGCCTTGAGATCAAGGACCTCGTGGAGACTTCCAACAACCTGGCCATCGTCAAGACCGAGAAAGGCACGATCACCGTCAACACGCTGCTGCGCGGCTCCACCGACTCCCTCAAGGAAGACCTCGCCGAGGCCGTCCGCTGCACGTTCGAACTGGCCGGCGCCAAGGTCTTCTTCGACGGCAACTACTCCGGCTGGAGCCCGAACATGAAGTCGCCCATCCTCAAGACCATGAAGCAGCAGTACAAGAAACTCTTCGGCAAGGAACCCGCCGTGATGGCCATCCACGCCGGACTTGAATGCGGCATCCTGGCCGGCGCCTATCCGCAGTGGGACATGATTTCCTGCGGCCCGACCCTCAAGTCGCCCCATTCCCCGGACGAGCGGGCCTTCATTCCGTCGGTTGCCAAGTGGTGGACATTCATCCAGGCCGTCATTGAAGACGCACCGAAGAAGTAATTCGGAAAATTTTGTGGATTAAAAAATTATCCATACATTTGCAGCCCTTTGGGAAAATCCCGAAGGGCTTTATTAATTCATTTATCCACTGAAATGTTAAAACAGTACGAAACCGTTTTCATTGCAACTCCCGTTTTGTCTGATGTCCAGATGAAGGAAGCGGTTGCCAAGTACACCGGCCTGATCACCGACGGTGGTGGCAGGATCGTGTGCCAGGAGGACTGGGGTCTGAAGAAACTGGCCTACCCCATCCAGAAGAAAACTACCGGCTTCTACACCCTGATCGAATTTCAGGCTGAACCGGAGTTCATTGCCAGATTTGAAACGCAGTTCAAGCGTGACGAGCGCATTCTCCGCTTCCAGACTGTATCGATGGACAAACACGCCATCGCCTACGCCGAACGCCGCCGTGCAAAGCGTAATGGCGAAGCACCTGCCGCCGAGGCGCCGGCCGAGGCTCCCGTTAACGAATAAGGAGAGACGACTATGGCACAGAACGAAGACATCCGCTATCTGAACCCCGTCAACGTCGAGGTCAAGAAGAAGAAGTACTGCCGCTTCAAGAAGGCAGGCATCAAATATGTCGACTACAAGGACGCCGAATTCCTGAAGAAATTCCTCAACGAACAAGGCAAGATCCTTCCCCGCCGCATCACCGGCACTTCCCTGAAATTCCAGAAGAAGGTATCGCAAGCCATCAAGCGGGCACGCCACCTGGCGCTTCTCCCGTATGTAACCGACCTGATGAAATAAGGAGGAAACACCATGGAAGTCATTCTCAAACAAGACATTCAGAACCTTGGCAACAAGGACGACATCGTGACCGTGCGCAACGGCTACGGTGCAAACTGGCTGATTCCGCAGGGGCTGGCCATCATGGCTACCCCGACGGCCAAGAAGATTCACGCCGAGAACATGCGCCAGCGCGCCCACAAGGAGCAGGCGCTCCGCGACGCTGCCGAGAAACTCGCGGCACGGCTCGCGGAAGTGACCGTCAAGGTGCCCGCCAAAGTCAGCGAAACCGGCAAGGTGTTCGGTTCCGTGAACAACATCCAGGTCGCCGACGCCCTCGTGGCCGCCGGTTACGACGTGGACCGCAAGAACATCACGCTCGTAGGCGAACCGCTCATCAAGCAGGTGGGCGACTACGAAGCCGTGGTCAAGTGCTACAAGGACATCAAGGCCACCGTCAAGTTCCAGGTGGTCGGCGAAGAAGCGTAAACCACTGATTAGACACGCTTTCCGTAAAATCACCCTCCCCTGACAGGGGAGGGTGATTTTACATTATCGACTGACAATCTGGCGTTTAGCCTCCAGCGGTCCGGAATGAAATGTGGCGGGAAGGATTAGCGGGAAGGCTGGAGACGGAGATATTTCTCCAGCGGGCGGAGGCTGGCGCCGGTGCGGAGGCCCAGGGGCTCCAGCAAGGCCCGACGATCGGCTTCCGACATACGGATAAGGTCGTCGGTGCTTAGAATCCGATGGGATTGCAGCAGGAACATCGTCATCTGGCTATAGATGAGGTCGGAACGGCCGACGAACTCTTCCCGAATCGCATATTCGCTTCCCGTCGTGGTATTGATGGCAGTCACCAGATCGGCATAATTCCCGAAACGGTAGAACAAGTCCTGATAGTCTACGCAGTTGTAGATGCTGATGATCAAATCATACAGCTGCTTTCTTTCCTGCGGGGTCAATGGAGCGGTTATCCGTTTAAGTTGCGCATAGTTGAGCGGAAGATCCTCCTTCCTGGAACTCTTGACATCTTCGACAGCCCGGCGCATCGACGCCCGGGCCTTATCAAGCCTGACCGGCGATGAGTAAGGGAAACGGCTGTCGGCATACGCCAGGAAATTCCAGGGATACAGTTCTGCCCGCTTGCAGATGAAACGTTCGACTGGATTGTTGTAGAGATAGGCGATGGCACTGCGCTGCTTTTTGGCGTCGACTTTCGACGCCACGCCGTATTTCGCTTTAAATAGGGGTCCGCGCAAGCCATACCATTTGTTGTAAGTATTTGAAAACCAACTACTATAGAGACTTACGAACTGATCCATTTCCTGTTTACTCCCGACCTCGATCAGTACGTGAATATGGTCGACCATCAGGCAGATGCCAAGAATCCGGATGTTGTAACGCCGGGCGGCCGTAGCAATGAAAGTAAAGAAGACCACGCAGTCCCGGGCTGAGTAAAAGATCAGGGAACCATTTACGTTTTTTTGATAGATGTGCTGAATGGCACCGTCGAAAAAAAACAATCGTCCCTTCATACCTCACTACATTTGTTTCTTACAAAGATACTATCGGAAACCGCCGTTTTCCAAATTTAATATGCATGCCGACGGATCTCTATGGGCACCTTTGTCGCCCCCCCCGCCAGGCAGATGGATCTTAAATCATTGATTCACAGTCGTTAACGAAGAATCGCCCCTCCCTGACAAGGGAGGGCGATTCTTCGTAAAACACTATTGATCAGACGGTTATCCTCCATCGATTAATCAGGAGCGGCCGCCGGACGGGCCTGGCGGGAGCGAAAGCCCGCTAGAGATGTGTACGGATGATGGACGCGCCCAGGGAACGGGCGCGTTCTTCGTATTCCCGCACGGCGTCGCCGCAGGTGTCGGGCGTCAGGCCGCGCGGCTGCCAGATGAACCGTTTCCGGGATACGCCCACGAGGATGGGCCGGCGGAAGGATTTCAATTCGTCGAGCCGGTCGAAGAGCAGCTGGTTGTCTTCGTTGCTCTTCGAGAAACCGAAGCCGGGATCCAGGATCCAGTCGGCCACCCCGGCGTCCCGGGCCCGGACCGCGAAGTCCCGGAACCAGGCCTTCACCGACGCCACCACGTCGTCGTAGGCATACGGCGCGTGCATCGTGGCGAACGTCCCCTGGTGGTGCATCGCGACGTAACGCAGGCCAAGGCGGCCGGTGACGGGCAGCAGGGCCTCGTCCCATTCACCGGCCGAGATGTCGTTGACGATGAACGGCCCCATCGCCTGGTAGGCCAGCAGGACGACCGACGCCCGGTAGGTGTCGATGGAGAACGGGACGCCGGCAAAGTCGCGGGCGATTGTCTCGACGACGGGCGAAAGCCGGGCCCACTCTTCCTCCGCGTCGATCTCCTTCGCACCCGGCCGGGAAGAGCAGGCGCCGATGTCGAGGATGTCGGCGCCGCGGCCGAGCAGGTCGTCGGCCCGCCGCCGGAAAGCGTCGACCGAGGCGGCACGTGAAGGTGCGTAGAAAGAGTCTTCGTTGAGGTTGATGATTCCCATCAATTTGGTTGCGCCGGTTTCCATATTTTCGTAACTTTACAAGTTGAATGCAAAGATAACACTTTATGCTGATCGTTCTCGAAGGTTTGGACGGCGCCGGCAAGTCGACGCAGCTCAAGATGGTGACTTCGTATTTCTCCTCGTTGGGCCGGAAGGTGGACTATCTCCACTTTCCCCGCTACACCGCCCCGATCTACGGTGAACTCATCGCCAAGTTCCTGCGGGGTGACTTCGGCGCCATCGACCAGGTCCATCCGCAACTGGTGGCCCTGCTGTTCGCTGAAGACCGCCGGGACGCCGCCAGCCTGATCCGCAGCTGGACCAACCAGGGCCACGTGGTCGTGCTCGACCGCTACGTCTATTCCAACATCGCCTTCCAGTGCGCCAAGCTCGCCGCACCGGAGGAAGCCGCGGCGCTGCGCGACTGGATCCTCGACCTCGAGTTCGGCCGCTATGGCATTCCGCGCCCTACGCTCAACCTGTTCCTCGACGTCCCGATCACGTTCGTCGACGCCAAGCTGAAGAACAGCCGCAAGGGCGGCGACCGCAGCTACCTGGCCGGCAAGGCCGACATCCACGAGGCAGACATCGCCTTCCAGGTCCGCGTGCGCGACCTCTATCGTGAACAGTGCGGGCTGGACGACAGCTTCCTCCGCATCGACTGCGGCGATTCCGCAGGCAACATGCTTCCGGCCGCCGACATCTTCCGGCGCATCCGGAGCGAAATCGACAAGCTTCTATGAGATTCCTGCGCGGACTCTGCCGGGTGCTGCTTGCCCTGACGTTCATCCTCTCGGGCGTGCTCAAACTGATCGATCCGGTCGGAACCGGCCTGATCGTCAAGGAGTACCTGGATTTCATGCACCTCGGCTTCCTGGAGCCCGCCGCCGTTGCGCTGGGCATCGGCCTGTCCACGCTGGAATTCACCGTCGGCATCTGCGTGCTCAGCGGCCTGCGCATCCGGATCATGGCCTGGGCCGCCCTGGTCCTGACCGCCGTTTTCACGCTGCTGACTTTATACCTGCTGCTGTACAACCCGATCAGCGACTGCGGCTGCTTCGGGGAAGCGATCCACTTGACCAATACCCAGACATTCGTCAAGAACGTGGTGCTGCTGGTACTGGCCATCCTGGTTTTCCTCTGGCGGAAACGGGCGACGCGGGTGGCGCCCGCCTGGCTCGAATGGACGTTCGTCGCCGTGTTCGCCCTTGTCGGGCTCTCGGTGGCCGTCCGGGCGCTGGCGACGATCCCGCAAGTCGATTTCACGGCCTACCGCGTGGGAACCCGCCTCGACGAGCTGCAGCAGGAGAACCAGGCGCGCTACGAAACGACCTTCCTCTATACGAAAGACGGCCATACCGAGTCGTTCACCCTCGACAACCTGCCCGATGAAAGCTGGACGTACCTGGACAGCCGGACCGTGCAGGTGGGCGGTTCGACACGGATGGCCCAGATCGATTTCAGCCTCGACCGG
Organism: uncultured Bacteroidales bacterium; assembly: GCA_947306365.1. Lineage (GTDB taxonomy): Bacteria > Bacteroidota > Bacteroidia > Bacteroidales > UBA932 > Cacconaster. Next base: position 99,438 of record CAMZGD010000002.1, on the reverse strand, counting down.
ATGGAAGGGCCCGTCGTGGCCGTGTCCATCTATAATCCCGACGGACTGCGGCCGGAGAACCGTGCCCGGATCGACCGTTTCTGCGAGGCCGTCCGGCAGCAGGGCCAGGAGCCCGTGGTCTACGGGCCGACGGAAGACTACGAGACGGCCGACTGGAAGTCGCTCCTGACGCTCAACCGCAGCAATGGCGGCGCTGTATATTTCCACGACGGGATGGTCGTGGCCAAATGGTCGAACCTGGAACTGGACGAAGTGGACCCGGGAACGGTGCTGGACGAAGATCCCGACGTGCTGGTCCTGCGTCACCGGATCCGTGAGCAGTTGTATGTCAGCATCCTGGTATTCGGGACGCTGGTGCTGCTGGTGCTGCTGCGCATCCTTTGCAAACTCTTGATAAAGAAACGTTGACCATGGATACAGCCGTCGTCATACTGAATTGGAACGGACTGGAGATGCTTCGGACCTACCTGCCGCCGCTGGTCGAACGGACCACCGGCTTCGGTGCGTTCATCGTGGTGGCCGACAACGGGTCGACCGACGGCTCGGTCGCGTGGCTGCAGGAGAACTGGCCATCTGTACGGACCCTCCGCTTCGACCGGAACTACGGGTTCACCGGCGGCTACAACCGCGCCCTCCGCGAGATCGACGCCGACTATTATGTGCTGATCAACTCCGACGTGGAGGTGACGGACGGATGGCTGACGCCGCTCATCGGCTTTATGGAAGACCATCCCGAAGTCGGCGTGTGCCAGCCCAAGGTCCGTTCCGTAGCCGATCGCGACGCTTTTGAATATGCCGGGGCGGCCGGCGGCTTCATCGACCGGTACGGCTATCCGTTCTGCCGCGGCCGCATCCTCTCGAACCTGGAAAAGGATACGGGCCAGTACGACAGTGCGGAGGAGTGTTTCTGGGCGACCGGCGCGTGCATGGTGGTCCGCAGTGCGCTCTACCATCATCTCGGCGGTCTGGACGAGGATTTCTTCGCCCATATGGAGGAGATCGACTTCTGCTGGCGGGCCAAGCTGCTCGGCTATCAGGTTTGGTGCGTGCCGGCTTCGACCGTCTTTCACGTGGGCGGCGGCACGCTCCCGAACAACTCGCCGCGCAAGCTGTATTTCAATTACCGCAACAATCTGCTGATGCTCTACAAGAACCTGCCCGACAGCATCCGCTGGCAGCGCATCTTCGTGCGGATGTGCCTGGACGGCGCTTCGGCCGCCGTCTATCTGCTCACGGGCCGCTGGTCGTATTGCAAGGCCGTCTGGAAGGCGCACCGCGACTATCGCCGTATGCGGCGCGACGAAGATCCTTCGCCCTTCGCGGAGGAACGGAACAACATCGGCTATTATCCCCGGAGCATCGTCCTCCGCTTCTTCCTGTCTCGGAAGAAACTGGTCTGGAGCGACATCGAGCAGGAATTATAGATATTATTCTGACCAATCCCGCTGGAGGCCAAACGCCAGATTGTCTGTCGATAACACAAAATCACCCTCCCCCTGACAGGGGAGGGTGATTTTTCAGAAAGCACTGATAATCAGCGGAGTATCCTCCAGCAATCAGTTACAGCGTGCGGTATTTCTTGCCGTAGTAGAGCTGCTGCTCGAGGAAGTCGTCGCCGTAGACGACCTGGTAGTCCACCACGTCGCCGTCCTTGACCACCGGGACGATCTCGGGATTGATGAAGCCGCGGTAGGGCTTGAGTTCCAGGCTGGCGTAGCGTTCGAGCACTTCCTTGTGCAGCGCCGGGTCGATGTCCACCGCATAGGCCTGTACGAGCGCCTTGCCGGCCTCGTAGTCGCCTTCCGACTTGATCCGCTGGATTTCGGCGAGCAGGTCGCCGAACAGGCCGCGGAGTTTCCCGAAGTCGTTGATCACGAAATAGGTCTTGCCGGCGCGCACCTTCTTTTCGATGACGTTGTCGGCGCGGCCCTTCTCGTAGCACCAGTCGGCGATCAGCTTGCGGTTCTGCATATGGGCCTCGGTGTTGGGCTTGCCGAGTTCCACGCGGCTGAACTGCGTGAAGATGCCGTTGCGGATGTAGCTCATATACTCCGCCTTGTAGGCGTCGGGATCGTCGAGCAGGCCCAGTTCGACCAGCTTCGGATCGGCCAGGTAATAGAGCGCGAACAGGTCGGCGCGCGCTTCCTCGAGCGTGGAGGTGAACTCCTTGAGGGCGTTGGCCGGCGTTCCGGGCAGCAGCTGGCCGCTGCCGTGGCCGAGGCATTCGTGCAGGTCGGTATGGAGGTTGTCGGTGACGCTGCCGTATTTCCTGCACAGGTCGATCTCCGCCTGGTCCCAGGCGAATTCCGTCAGGACGCTCTTGGGGCGCTGTTCCGAAGCCTTTTCATAGGCGTCGGTAATGTTGGCGATGGTGACCGACTTCGAACCGTGCTCCTTGCGGATCCAGTCGGCGTTGGGCAGGTTGATGCCGATGGCCGTAGCCGGATAGTTGTCGCCGGCGATCACTGCCACGTTGATGACCTTGGCCGAGACGCCCTTCACCTCCTCCTTGCGGAAGCGGGGATCGATCGGCGAGTGGTCTTCGAACCACTGGGCGTTGCCGCTGATGATCTCGGTGCGGCGCGAGGCCTCACGGTCGCGGAAATTGACGATGCCTTCCCAGGACGCCTTGCGGCCGAGCGGATCGTCATAGTCCTCCACGAACCCGTTCACGAAATCGACGTCGCTCTGCGTGTCGCCAACCCAGGTGATGTTGTAGCGGTCCCACATCCGAAGGTCGCCGGTACGGTAGTATTCCACCAGTTCATCGATGTACTGCTTCTGGACATCGTTCTCCGCCACTTCGCGGGCCGCCTCGAGATGGCCGATGATGACTTCGAGCGCCGGCCCGTAGATGCCGCCCACTTTCCAGGGCTTTTCCACGACCTTCCCGTCTTCCTTGACCACCTTGCTGTTGAGGCCGTAGCTGATGGGGTGCGGGTCGGAAGGATCTTCCATCCGGGCATAGAAGTCGTTGACCTCCTGCGCCGTCACGCCGTCATAGAAGTTCACGGCCGAGGCCTCGACCAGGTCCTTTTCCGTGCCCTGGTACTGCAAGGTCGGATAGAGTTCCGGATCGAAGATCACCTGGAGCAGGAACTCGGCGCGCGCCGGCTCGATGCCGGCGGCGTCCATCAGCGACGCGAAATAGGTCCGGCTGCACGCCGGCAGGAACTTGTCGTTGGCATAGTGGTGATGGATGCCGTTGCTGAAGAACACCCGCTTGGCATAGACCAGGAAGTCGTTCCATTCCTGGCCGCTGCGGCTGACCGACGGATTCTCGAAAATCGCCTCAAGCGCATGGCGGATATCCAGATTATACTTGAAATTCTGGTCCCACGTGATGTCGCGGCCCGACTTCGCGGCCTCGCACAGGTGATAGATGTACGCTTTCTGCTGCAGGGAAAGGTCTTCCCAGCCCGGCACCTGGTAGCGGAGCACCTCGATGTCGGCGAATTCGTCCACGGAGTATTTGAATACCGGATCTCCCGTCTTGGATCCGCAGGATGTCAATACCAAACCCAGTCCAGTAATGATGATCATAGCTTTGATTGAACGCATATCGATAATGTTGATTGGCACGTTTTTTACTTGGCAAAGATAAGTATTTTTTATATTATTGCCGTTCAATCCGGAACCGCCCATGAAACGACTCCTTCTGCTCGTGCTTTCCGCCCTCTGCCTGACCGGCTGCCACTGTCTCGAACGCGAGATCCGGGAGCGGCAGGTCGTGCTGGTCTATTTTGCCGGAAACAATTCGCTTGCCCCGGAGGGGGAAGACGATTACGAGCTGCTGAAAAACGCCTGGCTTCCGCGCGCGAAGGAAAAGGAAAAGATCATCCTGGTCTACCATCACTTCCTGGACCAGACGCCCGTCCTGCTGCGGCTCTGCCAGGACCGCAAGGGAAACATCGTGGAAGAAATCATCATGGAATATCCGTATTCCACCAATTCCGCTTCGGCTGAAACGCTGTCGACCGTGCTGGCCGATGCCAAGGAGGCCTGGCCCGCCGCCCACAACGGACTGATCCTGTGGTCGCACGCCAGCGGCTTCCTCCCGCCCGGCTACTACATCAACCCGAAGGAGCAGGCAAAGGTACGCACGGAGGAAAGCGCCGGCCTGCCTGAAACGGATCCCTATGCCCATATGGTCAAGTCCGGGGACGTCAAGAGTTTCGGGGAAGACCACGGCGACGAAATGGAACTGGGCGATCTCCGGAAGGCCCTGTCGGGAACCCATTTCGACTACATCGTATTCGACTGCTGCCTGATGGCCAACGTGGAAGTGGCCTACGAACTCCGCAACTGCGGCGACTACCTGGTCTTTTCCCCCACCGAGATCCTCTCGGACGGTTTCCCCTATGAATCGATGATCCAGCCGCTGTTCTCGCTTCAGCCCGAGGAGGCGATGAAAAATGTCTGCCGCAGTTATATGGCCCTCTACCGGGCCCAGACGGGCGTCTATTGTTCCGCCACCATCTCGCTGGTCCGGACCGCCGACCTGCCGGCGCTGGCGGCCGCGTGCAAGCCGGTCTTCCAGAACCATCAGGAACAGATCCTGACGATCGACCGTTCCGGCATCCAGCCCTATTTCCGCTACAACAAGCACTGGTTCTACGACCTGGACGACTTCGTGGGCCGGGTGGCGACCGACAGCGAGTATCAGGCTTTCCACAACGCACTGGAGCGGACCGTAATCTTCAAAGACGCCACCGACGCCTTCCTGTCAATCGACATAACACATTATTCGGGCCTCAGCAGTTACATACCGAGACCCGAATATACGGTGTTGAACAATTACTACAAGACCCTGGAGTGGAACCGGGCGACGGGGCTGGTCAATTAACCGGGGCTCTGCCCCTAACCCCGCGCCTCCCGGCCTTAGTACTTTTGCTATGCAAGCAGACTGCGGGTTAGAGCGGCAGCTGCAAAAGTACCGGCCTCCGGCGGTCCGCTGATGCGGACTGGGCACTTCGATTCAATTGACTATTTCAAAGCCCCACGCGCGGCAGAACATTTTCGGGCCAGGCGAGGGCGCTTCGGCCCGAAAGAACCTGCCGCTCCACCAGGCCCCCGCGTCTATTTCTTATTCTTGAAATAGCGGTTGTACAGGCCTTCGAAGCCTTTGCCGTGACGCGCCTCGTCCTTGGCCATCTCGTGGATGGAATCGTGGATGGCGTCGTAGTTCAGCTGCTTGGCACGGGTGGCGATGGCCTTCTTGCCTTCGCAGGCGCCGGCTTCCGCCTCCATCCGTTTCTTGAGGTTGGTCTCGGTGTCCCAGACCATCTCGCCGATCAGTTCGCAGATCTTCGCGGCGTGTTCCGCCTCTTCCCACGCGTAGCGCTTGAAGGCGTCGGCCACCTCGGGATAACCCTCTCGGTCGGCCTGGCGGCTCATCGCCAGATACATGCCCACTTCCGAGCATTCGCCGCGGAAATGATCCTGCAGCCCCTGCCAAACCTCGGGATCACATCCCTTGGCCACGCCGAGCTTGTGTTCGTCGACGAACGTCAGTCCGCCTTCGCTCTGAACCAGTTCATTGAATTTCGCCTTGGGCGCCTTGCACTGCGGGCAACGCTCAGGCGCCTCGGGTCCTTCGTGTACATAACCGCACACGGTGCAGATCCATTTTTTCGCCATGATTTCTATGATTTAAGTGTTGTTGATTTAATTAGTTATGTGTCTTACAAAGATAAATAATAATTGCGCTTTCACAAAATTTTCTTATCTTTGCGGCCTGCTGAAAAGGGTAACCTTTTGGTGCAATGGGAGCCGGACCCGTTTTCCGGCTTGAGTAACACATTTAAAACAGAAGCAATGAAGCATTTCGAACTGCAAGGTAAGAAGAGAATTACCGGCAAGAAGGCAGACGTCAAGAGCGTCCGCAGAGAAGACAGAGTCCCTTGCGTCATCTACGGCGCAGGCGTTGAGAACGTTTCTTTCTCCGTCGACGAGAAGGAGCTGAAGGGTCTCACCCACACCCCGTATTCCCACATCGTGGACCTCGACATCGAAGGGGAGAAGCATCAGGCCATCCTCAAGGCGATCCAGTACCACCCGGTCACCGACCGCGCCATGCACGTGGACTTCCTCGCCCTCGATCCTGCCAAGCCCGTGACCATAGACGTTCCGATCAAGATCACCGGCAACTCCATCGGTGTCCGCCAGGGCGGCAAGCTGAACGTTCCCACCCGCAAGCTCAAGGTCTGCGGTACGATTGAGAACCTCCCCGACGAACTTCCGATCGACATCACCGAACTGGGCCTTGGCCGGCAGATCAATGCAGGCGACCTCAAGTTTGACGGTTTCCAGATCGTCTCGCCGAAGGGTACGCTGGTGTGCGCCGTCCGCGCCACCCGCAACTCCGCCGCAGCTGCGACCGAGACGGCCGAATAATTCCTTCTTATGAACTATCTTGTCGTCGGCCTGGGAAACATCGGTGAAGAATACGCTTCCACCCGACACAATATGGGATTTATGGTATTGGATGCCTGGGCTCAGGCATCCAATGCTGTTTTTACCGTCGGCCGCTACGGCGCCACGGCGGAAATCCCGTACAGGGGCCGGAAATTCATCCTGCTGAAGCCCTCCACCTATATGAACCTGAGCGGCCGGGCCGTGCGCTACTGGCTGCAGAAGACGCGGATCCCGCAGGAGAACCTGCTGGTGGTGGTCGACGATTTCGCCATCCCCTTCGGAACACTGCGCCTGCGCAAGCGGGGTTCGGACGGCGGGCACAACGGCCTCAAGAGCATCGACTGCGCCCTCGCCAGCGACGGCTACGCGCGCCTGCGCGTCGGTACGGGCAACGGCGGTTTCGCCCAGGGCCATCAAGTGGATTTCGTGCTGGGAGACCTGCTGCTTGAAGAAAAAAGGATGCTGCCGGAACTGCTGGAACGCGCCGTCGCGTGCATCCAGTGCTATGGCACCGAAGGCATCGACCGCGCCATGACGCAGTTCAACCGGCAGGCGCCGGCCCGGGACGGTCAGTCCGCACCGTCTTCTTCCGCATTGTCGACAAAGAAAGAGCCGTAGAGCGAATCCATCTCGCGGCGCTCCTTCTTCGTGGGGCGTCCCGTCCCCCGGTCGCGCCGGATGAAAAAGGTCTCCACCGGTGCGTGCAGTTTGTCGAGTTCGCTTTGCGGCGTCAGGTTTTCGGCGTAGGACGGCACGTCTTTGGCGCCGACCCGCTTCTCGAGGGGCGCCAATACTTTGAACGTATAGAGGACCGGTCCCTTGCGGACGTTGATCATATCGCCGGCTTTCACTTCGCGGGCCGGCTTGACGTCGGCCCCGCCGACAGTCACCTTGTTGCCTTTGCAGGCGTCGGTGGCGTCCGTCCGGGTCTTGTAGACGCGGATGGCCCAGAGAAATTTGTCTATTCTGACAGAATCCATGATCGTAAGGGGTATGCCCCCTGGGATGCAAAAACGGGACCGCCTTTCGGTGATCCCGTTTTTTTCTCAGAAACCGGGAAGCTTATTTGGCAGCCTCGACCGAAGCTTTTCTGAAATCCTTCATCAGCTTGCTGATGTTGAGCGCATGCTTGCGGGCACGGGTACCAGCAGCCTTGTTGCCTTTGAGGGCCTGCAGATTGGCGTTCAGCTGGAACTGAGCGATCTCAGCATTGATTTTCTCTACGAGTTCTTTCATGGTAGTTTTGGTTTTGTAATTATTGTTATTGTTGTATGTAAAAAATTGTCTTACAATCTGATTACGAAGTTAGGCAGTTTCAGCTAATTCTCCAAATTCTCCATCGGAAAAAATGGAAAAAAGTTGAATTTTTCCTCAAAAATCCCTTTTTTTTACGGTATAGCGTCCGTAATGCGGGTCGTCCTCAGCCACTTCCATCCGTAATCCGGGCCTTACCGCGACTTTTGTCCCATTGCCCCGGCGCGGCGTAGCCGTGAAGGCCGGATAAGCTCCGGTAACCAGATGCGTGAGGCAGGCCTTGATGCTTTCTTCTTCCACGCCGAAGTCGTGGAACAGGTCGTCGGGCCGGTAGCAGTCGGGGATGAAACCGTCCACCGGAATCGATTCGCCCCGCGAATTCTGGTTGAAGAAGGCGATGGGAAGGAACACCCATTTCAGCTTGCTGAAATCCTCCTTGAGATAGGCTTCATAGTCGCTGTTCGAGCCGGGGTACATCAGCACGTACATCCCGTTGGGTTTTCCGTACGTGGTGTCGCCCACCATCTGCAGCTTGTCGCCCACATAGGGCTTGAGGCCGTTCATCACCATCTCGCTGGCGGATGCGGTACCCGCGCCGGTGATGAAGTAGATCCGGTCGAGGTCCAGGGCGGCGGCATTGCTGCCGACCAGCTCCGTGTTGTTCTCATCCTGGAACGACTTGTCGAGCGAGGCGAGATAGCTGTTGTGCTTGCGGACGACATACGGTTTCCCCACCGCCGACCGGGGCGCCAGATAGGTCATCAGCGTATCGCTGGCCCGCGAGTCGCCGCCGCCGTTGTAACGCAGGTCCACGATCAGGCTGCGGACCCCGTTGCTGCGGAACATGCTCATCGATTCGTCGATGTCGCCCAGAAAATTGGCCTTGAACGCCAGGTAGTTGAAATATCCCACCGGCGCCGTGAGCCCCGGGAAATCCTCCGGGCGGATGATCCGGGTTATCAGGTTCGTATGGGTCGACAGCGTCGTTGCCTTCGATGCCGTAAAGGTCGTGTCGCGGCCGTCGGCCAGCCGGAAGGTGAAGGTCTGGGGCGACTTGTCGTAATTGTCCTGGAAAATCTTCAGCTTGTCGCTGGAAAATCCGGTCTCGTCGTCGGCGATGTTCTTCCCGGCAATCCCTGTCATCACGGCGCCGCGCGTGACGCCGAAGCGTTCGAACGGCGACCCGGGATAGATGAAGCGGACCCGGATGCCATAATCGCCATAATACTCGACGGCCTGGCCGAGGCTGACGCCCCACGTCCCGGTGTAGACGCCCGTCTCGTCGGAAATGTAATACTCCTTGTCGCACATCCAGCTCCAGCGGTCGTCCTTGTAGAGCATCGCGTCGAAGAAGCCGTAGATGTCGTAGTCATAGGGTTTCAACGCCGCGTTCCGGTCGATGACGTCGTCGCGCCACCAATAATAGACGTCCATATACTGGGTGCGCAGGAAAGCTTTCGCGTCATAATCGGCATCCGCCTTGATCTTTTCCTGCTCAAGTTCCTTCTCTTTCTTTTCCTCATCATCCGGACATCCCTGCAGCATCAGCAGCAGGGGAAGCGACAACAGCAACAGGGCCATCCGGGCTTTGCAATTGACTTTCATTTTCGCAGTCCTTTTCGTATCTTTGCAAAGATAACGTTTTTTTAATGAATTCAATCGCGACCCTCATCGAAAAGATATCCGCAGCCGTATGGGGCTGGCCGATGATCATTCTCCTGCTCGGGACCCACATTTTCATGACCGTCCGGCTGCGTTTTCCGCAGCTTAAGGTGGGAAAAGCCTTTCGGCTTTCCGTTACCCGCGACAAGGACGCACACGGCGACGTAAGCCAGTTCGGCGCGCTGGCCACCGCCCTGGCGGCCACCATCGGCACGGGCAACATCGTCGGCGTGGCCACGGCCGTGGCCCTCGGCGGACCGGGCGCCGTGCTCTGGTGCTGGATCACGGGCGTGTTCGGAATGGCCACCAAATATTCGGAAGGACTGCTGGCGGTCAAATACCGCGTCCAGACGAAAGACGGGCGGATGCTCGGCGGACCGATGTTCGCCCTGGAACGCGGCCTGCACGCCAAATGGCTAGCCGTCATCTTCGCGCTGTTCACCGCCCTGGCCGCCTTCGGCATCGGCAACACGGTACAGGCCAATTCCATCGCGCTGCTGCTCAACGAGACGTACGGGCTGTCCCAATACTGGGTGGGCGCCGTCCTGGCCCTGCTGGTCCTGCTGGTGGTCGTGTTCGGCGTGAAGGGCATCGCCAAGGTCTGCTCGACACTTGTCCCGTTCATGGCCGTCTTCTATGTGCTGGGCTGCCTGGTAATCCTCGGCCTCAATGCACCGTATCTGGGGGAGAGTCTCCGTCTGATCGGCAAGTCCGCCTTCACCGCCCGCGCCGCCGGCGGCGGCTTCATCGGCACCACCGTCCTGATGGCCTGCCGCTTCGGCATCGCCCGCGGCCTGTTTTCCAACGAATCCGGCCTCGGGTCCGCCCCCATCGTCGCCGCTGCCGCCCAGACCCGCAACCCCGTGCGGCAGGCCCTGGTCTCCTCCACGGGCACGTTCTGGGACACCGTGGTGGTGTGCGCACTGACCGGTCTCGTCCTGGTGAGCAGCGTCGTCGCGCATCCCGACATCGACTGTTCGCAGGGCGCCGCCCTCACCAAGGCGGCTTTCGACAAGCTTCCCTATGTCGGCCCGCTGATCCTTTCGGTCGGCATCGTCACCTTCGCCTTCTCAACCATCCTGGGCTGGTCGTACTACGGGGAACGCGCCGTCGAATACCTGGCCGGGCACAACCGGAAGACGGGCAGGATCCTGACCGGCATCTACCGGGTCCTCTTCATCGCGGCCGTCTTCATCGGCTCGGTGCTGAGCCTCTCGGTGGTGTGGAATCTGGCGGACATTGCCAACGCGTTGATGGCCTTGCCCAACCTGGTGGCCGTGCTGCTGCTCAGCGGCGTGATTGTCCGCGAAACCCGAAAATACCTGTGGGAAGGCCGGCTCGACGAAGAAAGCGGCGAAGACGTTCCTACTCTATGACGTAGACATCCTCGCCGTCCTGGTGGTAATAGTATTCCTCCCGGGCGAATTTCTCCAGGGAATCGCGCTCGGACTTGAGCTGTTCGAGCTTGCGGTCCATCTTGTGGATTTCCTGCTTGTAGAACTCGATCTGCCGCTGCTGGCGACGGAGCGTGACCCGCGAACGGATCATCTGCCCCACGTTGTTGGTGTCGAAGAAGCAGATCCATACCAGAAAGATAAAACCGACCACAAAATACTTGTTGAGCAGCACTTTCCCCACGGGGTGCTGCTTCCATTCCCGGAACTGGTCCCTGATTCTGGTAAAGACGGACATGGCGGCGTATGTTTTTACAAAAATAATGATTATTTTTGACGGATGATTCATTATTTCGACTATTACAAGCCCGGGCTCGGCCATTCGTGGCTGCTCGCCGGCCTGCTGTTCGGAGGCAGCCTGGTCGGCGGGGCCGTCAACTGGTTCTGGCCGGGAGCCCCCCAGTCGCTGACGTATGCCCTGGCGATGCTGCCGCCGCTTGTCTGGTGCGGCTCGATGGGCCGGCAGGCCGCCGGTTTCGGTGTCGCACCCCTGAAGCTCAATGCTCCCCATTTCGGCAAGCTGCCTGCCGGCGTCTTCCTGGTGCTGGCGGCCGTCGCCCTGATTGCGCTTTCCCTGGTGATCGAACCCGCAACCGCGTACATCCCGATGCCGGACTCCGTCAAGGCCATCTTTGAAAAAGCCTTTATGAATTCCGCGCTCTGGGACATGGTCGTTTCCACCTGCATCCTTGCGCCCCTGCTGGAGGAATGGCTCTGCCGCGGCATGATGCTGCGCGGGATGCTGCTGCGCATGCGGCCCTGGAAGGCCATCTTCTGGTCGGCTTTCCTCTTCGCCCTGCTGCACCTGAATCCCTGGCAGTCGATTCCGGCCTTCCTGATCGGCCTGTTCCTGGGCTGGGTGTACTGGCGGACCCACAGCCTGTGGACCACCATCTTCCTGCATTTCGTCAACAACGCTTTCTCGACCGTCATCTCCCGCATCTGGTCCGACATCCCGGTCGATGCAGGCTGGAAGGACATCCTTCCGACGGGCACCTACTGGATCTGTTATTCGGCCGCAGCCGTCCTGCTGGTCATCCTCATCTATATTCTCCATGAAAAAACTGTATCCGCTGAAATTCGTACCGAACCGCAAGGAAAAAGCCTGGGGCAGTGAATCCTGGGACCTGTGCGGATTCGAAGACGACGCCTCCGTCGTTTCGGAAGGCTACCTGGCCGAAAACGACCTGGCCGACATTCTGGAAACCTATCTGGGCGACCTGGTCGGCGACGGGATCTTCGACTGGTACAACCTGCACTTCCCGCTGCTGGTCAAGCGGCTTGACATTCAGGACAGGCTTTCGGTGCAGGTTCACCCCGACGACACGGTCGCCGGGGAACGCTTCGACGCCTACGGAAAATCCGAGTTCTGGTATGTCCTGGAGGCCGGGCCGGATGCCCGGATCTATATGGGATTCAAGGAGGATACCGATGCCGGTACGCTCTACAAGGCTTGCCAGGACGGAACGGCGCCCACCTTGCTCAACGCGTTCACGCCCCGGCCGGGCGATTGCTTTTTCATTCCGGCGGGAACTGTCCACGCGGCGGGCGGCGGCCTGAAGATTGCGGAAATCCAGGAAGCTTCCGACATCACGTTCCGGCTCTACGACTGGGGACGCGAGTTCAATCCCGCCACCCGCCGGGAGATGCACCTCGACGAAGCGCTCGACTGCATCGACTACCGGAAATACGATGAGACGGCCTGCTGCTGCCATCTGGGCAGCCCGGCCGGCGACGGCGTCCGCGTGCTTGTGGACGCACCGCAGTTTGTCATCACCAGCCTTCCGCTGACGGCACCCGCCCGCATCCGGCCGGATTCGTTCAAGAGCTGCATCGTTTTCCAGTGCACAGCGGGTTCGCTTAAGGTGACGTTCGGAAGCGACAGCCCGGACGCCTCGGAAGCCCGAGACAGCTACACACTCTCGGCCGGCGAAACGATGCTCATCCCGGCATCGCTCGACGAGGTGCTGCTCGTCCCCACTTCCGACAGCGCACACGTCCTTCAGGTCCATCTTCCTGAACCCCCGAAGGACGACGTGTACGAAGGACCCGAACCGGAAGCTTAGCCGAAAGGGCTTTAGCTAAAAAACCTTCCGCTTCGCTTCATCCCTCCCAACGCAAGCGTTGGGCCCCTCCCGTTCACATGGCCACGGGCGGCCATGGGTTATTAACCAAAGCCCTTCCGGCTAAGCTCAACAATCGGTTATTTCTTGATGAACTCGACGCGGCGGTTCCTGGCGCGGCCTTCGTCGGTGGCGTTGTCGGCAATCGGCACGTGCGCACCCTTGCCGACGGCCGTCAGGCGCGAAGCGTCGATGCCGCCTGCCACGAGGGCGGCCTTGATGGCTTCTGCACGCTGCTGCGACAGCTTGTCATTCGTTGCGGCGGAACCGGTGTTGTCGCAGTGGCCCTGGATCTCGAACTTGATGGACGGATCTTCCTGCATGATCTTCGTGATACGGTTGATCTCACCCGTGGACTCCGGCTTGATGGTCGCCTTGCCGGTATCGAAGGTGATGGCGTAGGTCACGATCTTGCCGTCTGAAGCCAGCCGGTCATACAACGGTACGGCACCCTTGGCGATGCGGACGTTCTTGATGAAGAAGGTGTAATACTCATTCTGATCGGCAGAGAACCACACGAAACTGGGCTTCGCGGCGTTGGGGATGTTCGCCACCCGCTGTTCGTCGAAGTATACTTTGAAGGCGCGTTTGTTGAAAGAAACGGCAACGTGATGCCAAGCTTCCGTCTTGACGTTCTTCAACGCAAACGATCCGCTGCGGGAATCATCGGAAGGAGTGTGCCAGCTGTAGTTAAAATCCGTGTTAAGTCCTTTCTCGTCACCCCGGCTGATTACACCATAGTAGAAATTCATGCCGGAACGGTCTTCACATACCTTATTGGCGGTCGGCAGAATGGTTTCCATATGGCAGTGCACATCCCAGGCATTAGGCCCGTCGCCTTTAAACTGATCGGTCCAAGTCTTGCTGTCACGGATAAACACATCATATTCGATGGTACACTCGTCCGTGAGATAAGGCTTGTTGTCGTTGAACAGCGGTGTAATGCTCGCACACTGGGTCAGACAGATGCATTTTTCTCCGTTTAATTCCTGGATTTCCGCACTGCCGTTGAAAATATCCCATTTTGAAGGGAACTCACCCAACTGTTCACCTTCCATCGTATCCTCAAAGATGATTTGATCCCCGGCGACAAAGTCGTAAGCGTTCCATTTAATCTGGGTTGCAGGGGCCTTGTTGCCGACACCTGCCGTGCCGCCTCCGGTACGGGCAGCCGACTGGCCGCCGGCGTCGATCTTCACGAATTCGACACGACGGTTCTGCGCACGGCCCTCGTCGGTGGAATTGTCGGCGATCGGCTCCTTCGAGCCCTTGCCGACGGCCGTCAGACGGCTTTCGTCAATACCCAGCTGGACGAGCCGTGCGACGATGGCTTCGGCACGCTGCTGCGACAGTTTGTCATTCGTCGCGGCGGAACCGGTATTGTCGCAGTGGCCCTGGACCTCGAAGTTGAGCGAGGGGTCTTCGTCCATCAACGACTTGATACGGTTGATTTCCACCTCGGCTTCCGGACGCAGCGTAGCTTTGCCCGTGTCGAAGGTGATGGCATAGGTCACGATGCGGCCGTCACTCGCGAGCCGGTCGTAGAGGGGGACGGCGCCTTCGCAGATGCGGAAGTTGGTGAGATACAGCGGCTCATCGCCATTGCCCATTTCCACCCAGAACCATCCGGGAGCCTTGGTTACATTAGGGATGTTGATATAGCGGACTCCGTCGAAATAGACCTTAAGCGCCCGCTTGTTGAACGAAAGCGCCACGTGATGCCATTCATTCGGTGAAAGGACCAGGTCGTCCCGACTGCCGTGATTCGATACATCCCCATCCGATGCCGCCGCATTCCAGCGCCAGTCCAGGCGCCCGTCGCCAATACACTTTCCAATGGTAAAACAAGGGGAAAACTTATCATTGGCGAGACAGAACTTCATTTCCAGCCAGACGTTATTGTCAGGTGTCTCTTCCGGCCAGAAATAGTCGAACTCCACGGTGAACACGTCGCCCAGGAAGTCTTTCGACTTCTGCATCAGCGGAAACATTTTCGTCCAGCGCTTGCTGAGGATAAATGCTTTCTTTCCATTGACGGAAACGACTTCAGACTCACCTTCCCACAGATCCCATTTCGACGGAAACTCCCCGAGCTTTTCGCCGTCCATCGGGTCGTCGAAAATGATCACGTCGCCGGGCACGAAGTCGCTCTTGGCATATGCCATCTCGGGCGACGCTTTCCTTTGCTTGTTTTGCTTGCCGGTATTTCGGGCATTGTCCTGCGTCGAATCGTTCTCATCGTCATACTCCGCCTCATTCTTTTTATTCTGGACTTTATCTTTGTCTTTGTTCTTACCCAGCTTGCCGTCCAGGAGGTCGTTGACACCCTTTTCGACTTTGTTGCCGATGTTTTGCTCGGCGGCGTTCTTGGCGCGCTGCTTCAGCCGGTTGAGCACATTGTTCTGCGCAGATGCCCCGTCGCATACCAGCAGGAGGAGCGTCATCAGTAAAACGATTCTTTTCATATCGGTAAAACTTTGATTTGCCAGCTTATACATAAACTATGCAAATCTACTAAAATAATATTGAATATGCAATGACGGCCCGGCGCGGGTTAAAGACCGAGTTCGGCGGCCTTCTGCTCCATCAGGGCATAGGCGGCGTCGAAATCGTTGGGGATGACGCCGTCGAGGATGGCTTCCTTGACGGCCTCCTTGATGATGCCGATCTCCCGGCACGGCGGAATGTGGTATTTCTCCATCACGAGCTCCCCGGTGATCGGATTCTTGAAATTGCGGACGGCGTCCTTGGCCTCCACCTCCACCAGTTTTTCCTTCACGTGCTCGTACTGCCGGCGGAAACGCTCCACCTTCTGCTCGTTGGCAGAAGTGATGTCGGCCTTGCACAGGAGCATCAGGTCGTCGATGTCGTCGCCGGCGTCGAAGAGCAGGCGGCGGACGGCCGAATCGGTGGCTTCGTCGGTGACCAGGGCGATGGGACGCAGGTGAAGCGCCACGAGCTTCTGGACGTACTTCATATCATCGGTCTGCGACATCTTGAGCCGGGCGAAGATGCCCTTGACCATCTTGGATCCGACGTATTCGTGCCCGTGGAACGTCCAGCCGATGCCGGGTTCCCAGCGCTTGGTGGACGCCTTCCCCACATCGTGGAGCAGGGCCGCCCAGCGGAGCCAGCGGTTGTCGCTGACTTCGGCCACGTTGTCGAGGACCTGGAGCGAATGCCGGAAATTGTCCTTGTGGCCGCGGCCGTCCACCGTCTCCACGCCCTTGAGGTTCGACAGGGCGGGCAGGATGAGGGGCAACAGTTCACATTCGTCGAGGAGATAGAAACCGACGGAAGGTTTCGGCGCCATGATGATCTTGTTCAGCTCGTCGGCGATGCGCTCGGCGGAAAGGATCTCCAGGCGCTCCCTGTTGCGGCGGATCGACGCGATGGATTCCGGCACGATGGTGAACCCCAGCTGCGTGGCGAAACGGACGGCGCGCAGCATGCGGAGCGGATCGTCGCTGTAGGTGGTGTCGGGATCGAGCGGCGTACGGATCAGGCCGGCGTTGAGGTCGCGGATGCCGCCGAACGGATCGACCAGACTGCCGTAGTCCTGCTTCTGCAGGCTGAACGCCATCGCATTGATGGTGAAATCGCGCCGCTCCTGGTCTTCCTCGAGCGTACCGTCTTCGACGATCGGCTTGCGGGAGTCCGCCCGGTACGATTCACGGCGCGCCCCAACGAACTCCACTTCGACCTGTCCGCAACGGAGCATCGCCGTGCCGAAGCTCTTGAAGACAGACACCTTCGTGTGCAGCCGGGCGGCCACCGCCTCGGCCAGCGCGATGCCGCTGCCCTCGACCACGATGTCGATGTCGTTGTTCTCCCTTTGCAGGAAGAAGTCACGCACATAACCGCCGATGACGAACGCCCGTACACCCAGCTGCTGCGCCGTCTGGGAGACGACGTCGAAAATTTTTCCGTTCAATGCCTGCGCAAACATACCGCAAAGATACAAATTTCCTATCTTTGTATCGCTATGGCAAAGACGACGACCGATACGGTTCAGGAATTCAAGGCGCTGCGGGATGCGATTCTCGGCGGCGACATCCAGCCGTTCTACCTGCTTTTCGGCAAGGAGCACTATTACATCGACGAACTGTGCCGGCTGCTGATGGAACAGGTCGTGCCGCCGGAAGAACGCGATTTCGGCCAGATCGTCTATTACGGCGCCGACGTGACGGCCAACCAGGTGGTGAGCACCGCCCGCCAGTTCCCGATGATGGTATCGCGGCAGCTGGTGGTGGTCAAGGAAGCCCAGATGATGAAGAAGGTCGAGGACATCGGCATCTATTTCGAAGGAATCATGCCGACCACGGTGCTGGTGATCTGCTACAAGACCAACAACGACCCGGCGAAGAGCGGCAAGAACATCGACAAGCGTTCCACCTTCTACAAGCAGGCCAAAAAGGCCGGCGTCGTCTTCGAGTCGGAACCGATTCCCGACTACCGGATCTCCCGGTGGATCGACGCGTACCTCGCGGAACGCGGCAAACGCATCGCCCCCGACGCCTCGGCCCTGCTGGCCGAATCGACCGGTACCGATCTCCAGAAAATCACGCTGGCCATCGACAAGCTCTGCAAGCTCCTGCCGGAAGACCGCAGGCAGATCACGGCACAGGACATCGAAGAGAACGTGGGAATGAGCCGGGACTATTCCGTCTTCGAACTGTCCAAGGCCCTGTCGCTGAAAGATGCGGCCAAGGCCTTCCGCATCGTCCATTTCTTCGGCGAAGCGCCGAAACGGTTCCCCATCCAGATGACCCTCGCGGCCCTCTCGAGCCATTTCATCCGGCTGCTGCGTTACCACGCCCTGCTGCAGGCGGGGAAAGAACGCAGCGAGATCCTCTCCCAGCTGGGCATCAATCCCTACTTTGCCGGCGAGTATGACAGGGCCGTGCGCAACTATCCCGCCCGGAAGACGATGCGCGTGATCGGCATCCTGAGAGACTACGACCAGCGTTCCAAATCGAACGCACGCGGGGAAGCCTCCGACGGAGACCTCCTCAAGGAACTAACCGCCAAGATCCTGGCTTAGCTTCTCCGGCATTTTTTCCAGACAGTCATAGCCGCTGCCGTCGGCCCGGCGCTGCAGCAGGCGGGTGTCGGTCCCGTTGGTCACGAGCACATACCGGACGGCCAGCACCCGGGTATAGCGGACGACCTGTTCGACGACCTTCGCATCGAGCCGCACGCCGGGCGCCTTGCATTCCACCAGCAGGAACGGCTGCAGCCGGCGGTCGAACACCAGGATGTCGGCCCGGTAGCGGCGCCGGTTGTAGAGAAAACCGTATTCGCTTTCCATCAGGCCCGCAGGAAATCCCTGCACATCGCGCAACCAGACGATGACGGCCTGACGCACCTCCTCTTCAGGCGTACGGGCCACCCATTTCCGCCGCAGGGGATCGAACAGCTCGCTCATAGGCGCTGGACGATCATTCCCACTTTCTGGAATTCGTTCCAAAGCCACAGGTATTCATCCGTCGCCTTGAGCACGACCAGCTTGACGATCAGCGTGGTCGACTCTTCCGCAGCCAGCTTGTAGTGGATTTCGCACTCGACTTCGTCGCCGGCCTGCTGCGGAATAGCCTCGCTGTAAAAGACATTCAGGTAACGGGACTGGTCGTCCGTCTGGATCCGGTAGTTCCGCCGGAGCGGGTTGGCCGCGCGCTGGAACAAGTCCAGGTCGTACGACAGGACGCACACCCCTTTCAGGTAGAGGCCCTCCACATACGCGGACTCCAGCTGCTTGCGCTCTTCCGACTTGGTTTCAACCGGCGGATCGGGCGGAACAGGCGTAACGGGCTGGGGACAGGAAACCGCCATCGTGGTAGCCACGATGAAAAGCGCCAGGGCGAAGCGCAGTGCAAAACCGGTCTTTTTCCTACTGTGCATCTTTTACCTCCAGGATTTTGGTCAAGGTCTCCTTCGTACCGTCGGAATAGGTAATCGTCGCCGCGATCTTGTAGGAACCCGCTTGTTCAAACATATAATGCGCGTCCGTACAGCGCTCGCTGTTGACTGACCAGACGACGGAAACCATGTCGTCCGCCTGGTTGAGCAGGAAGAGCCGGAGCCGTTCGCCGGTTTTCCAAGTGCGGTCCACTCCGCCGATCAGCGGATAGTCGCTCAGCCGGTTCAACGCCCGGAATTCCATCCGGTACACCTTTCCCGTCACGTTCCAGCGCGTATAGAAAAGTTCGCAATAATAGGATTCTCCCGGCTGCAGTCCCTCGAAAAGATAGTTCGTCCGGCCGCCGACCGTCACCGACGCATAGTCCACGCTGTTGATCGCGCCCCAGCGGATATTCCACTGCCCCGTACCGGTCTTGTCGCACTGCCACTCCAGCAGGGCGGAGGTCTGGGCCGGTTCGATCGACCAGTCGGTCACCACGGGCATATCCCAGCTCTGGTCGAAGACCAGGCGGCAGCTGACGCCCTCCGCCTCGCGCACGATGTCGACCAGGCCGAGGCCGATTCCCTTCCCGCTCCAGTCGACGAGCGGAAAATTATAGGCGGAATGGATGGACTTCACGTTTTTCCGGCCGGGGAAAAATGCGTCTCCGACGGCGGTCGCCCCGTTGCCCGTGGACGACACGAACGTCGCGCACGGATGCGCCGCACAGGCATTGACGGCATTGACGGACCAGCGCATCTTCGCGGTCATCGAACCGGCCTGTTCCAGACTCTTGTCGACGTGATAGACTACCAGGCCTGCACCGCCGGCATAGGCATCCCACTTCGAGCCGTCGCGATATTCCAGCCAGAAGTTTTCGCCCGTTACGCCGGTTGGCAGCAGCAGCGCCGTGGACGCCGCCTGCACGGGGCCGACCAGCAGATTCTGCTCCTGCCGCAGGGTCTGCGTCTTCACCAGTCCGATCATCTGACGCTCGAAAATCGTCAGGTAGGGCGGCGTGCGCCCCTCGTTGTTGTAATTGCCCTGGTCCATCACGGAAAGCGGGCCGAAGAGACCGTTCCCCTCTCCCTCCTTGTCTCCGTTGACGTCATAGAGGTCCTGGAGGCCCAGGAAGTGGCAATACTCGTGGCAGATCGTCCCGATCCCGGCCGGGCGGTAGCCGGAGGGACCCGCATATTCGGAATACAGCGAAAAATTGGAAATCTTCATGCCGTCGACCGTGAATCCCAGGTCGGCGATGTTCCAGGACTGCGGCCAGAGGGTGCTTTCGCCGCCGCCTTCGGCTTCGTTGTGCCCGGCGAACAGGAGGAAGACATTGTCCACGATACCGTCCTGGTCGAAATCGTACCGGGTAAAGTCCACGCCGGCCGCATCGGCCGCCTCGCAGGCGTGCACAACCAGCTGCCGGAGATTGCGGTCCGTCACACCGTTTTCGTTGGCACCGTACCAGGCCACATCGTTGGGCACGGTCACCAGGTCGCAGACTTCAAAGGAAAAAGCGGGCTGGCTTCCCAGGTTGTCCTGGAACCAGTCAAGGACACTGCCCGTCGCACCGTTGTCGGAATAGTACTGCTGGTTGAACAGGTTATAGATCGACGCCCTGGGCAGGGGAATCGTGAATTTCCGGTCGCGGAACTGCACGGGGATGACGAGAGTCCGCATCTGGACGGGCGCCTTGGTCGCGAAGAAGAGGGACAGCGATCCGCCCTCCGGATTGAGCGCCTTGGAAGGGAGCGTGCGGGCGGGCGGGAGCGAATCGGTCACACGCCAGTATCCCCCGGCATCCTGGGAAACCGGACGCCCGTCGAGCGTCGTGGCCCAGGAGCGGTTCTCGTCGCCGTGGATCCGGATGGTCAGCACCGAGCCGTCGGGCTGGGTGACCGTCACCGGATACGGATAGGCCTTCACGGCATAGATTGCCTGAGAGAAGGCCAGCAGGGCGACCAGGGATGTGACAAACCGTTTCATGCCGTTTCCGCGCATTTTTACCCGTTTATAAACGTTTCAAACTACATAATTACAAAAATTAATTCAATTCACCAAAAACAGTTTTGTAACTTTGCGTCCATGAACGCCACGGCAGCTTACCAGTTCACCATCATCGTCCCGGTCTTCAACGAACGGGACAACCTGCCGCAACTGGAGGCACGGCTGGCTGCCTACCTGGCGAAAACCCCGATGAAACCCGCCTGCGTCCTGTTCGTGGACGATGGTTCTACAGACGGCGGCAGCGCGCTGATCGAAGCGGCGTGCAGCCGGCATCCGGACTTCCATTTCCTGCGCTTGACCCGCAACTGCGGGCTGAGCACCGCCCTGAAAGCCGGTTTCGACCGCTGCGAGTCTCCCTACGCCGGCTACATCGACGCCGACCTGCAGACCGATCCCGAAGATTTCGACCGGCTGCTGCCCTATGCCGCGGCGTACGCGATGGTCACCGGGGTACGCACACAGCGGAAGGACAGTTTCGGCAAGCGGCTCATTTCCAAAATCGCCAACAGCGGCCGGCGCTGCCTTGTCCACGACACGGCGACCGACACCGGATGCCCGCTGAAAGTCCTGCAGACGGCCTACGCCCGACGGCTGCCCGCCCTCGACGGCATGCACCGCTTCCTGCCGGCCCTGATTTCCCTGATGGGCGGCACCTACAGACAAGTGCCGGTACGCCATTCGCCCCGCACGGCCGGCAACAGCAAATTCAATCTTTCCAACCGCTTCTGGGGACCGCTCCGCGATGCATTCGGCTACCGCTGGTACCAGCGGCGCTACAAGGAATACAGGGTGGAACGAACCGACCTCGATTGATGGACGCGCTCTGGATCTACGCACTCGGCCTGCTGGCGCAAGGGCTTTTCTCCGCACGGATGCTCGTGCAATGGATCCGGTCCGAAAAGGCGCACAGGGTGGTGAACCCCACCCTCTACTGGGTGCTGAGCCTCGTTGCGTCGCTGCTGTTCTTCCTGTACGGCTGGCTGCACGACGACTTCGCACTGATGCTCGGCCAGGTGATCGGCTACTATGTCTATATCTGGAACCTGGGGAAAATGGGGATGTGGAAGGACGCCACCCGTTTCCAGCGGACGGCCGTGCTGACGCTGCTCAGCCTGGTACCGGTGGTCGCGCTGAGCGGGATGGCGGCGAACTGGGCCGCCGTCACCGACACCCTGTTCCGCAACGACGCGATTCCGCGCTGGCTGGTCGTCTTCGGGTCCGCCGGCCAGATCCTCTTTTCGCTGCGCTTCCTCTACCAGGCCGTCTATTCCGCCCGCCGGGGCGAATCGCTCCTGCCGGCCGGTTTCTGGGCCATCAGCCTTGCCGGGGCGGTCCTTATCCTCACCTACGGCATCCTGCGCCGCGACCCTGTCGTGATCCTCGCACAGTCGTTCGGCCTGGTCACCTACATCCGCAACCTGATGCTATGGCGGCACAGTCAACACGCATAGTCCGCCTGCTGGCCGACCAGCGGGTGCGGTTTCTCTGCTACCTGCTGCTCCTGCTGCCGTTCCTGCTGCAGCGGACGGTGACGCCGGACAACGAGCTGAAGTATCTCCGGATCGCCGACGAGGCGCTGCGGGACAGCCACTTCTGGTGCATGGCCCTCGACGGAAACGCCTATGCCGACAAGCCGCCGCTCTATTTCTGGATCATCATGGCCTGCCGCCGGCTCCTGGGCTTCCACTGCATCCCGCTGCTGACGCTGTTTTCCCTGTTGCCGGCCTTCGGCGTCCTGGCCCTTTTCAACCGCTGGTGCGCCGGACTGCGGCTGCGCTGGCGGATTCCGGCCGAAGCGGCGCTGATGACCACCGCCTACTTCCTGGGCGGGGCCGTCGTGCTTCGGATGGATATGCTGATGGTCTTTTTCATCACGCTGGCGATGTGGCTCTTCTGGCGAATCGACCGGGGAGATTCCCTGACCGTCCTGCGATGGGCCTTCCCGCTGGCAGTGTTCGGGGCCATCTTCTCGAAAGGGCCCGTCGGCATTCTTTTCCCGCTCATCGGCACCTTCTGCTGGCTGCTGCGCGAACGGCGGCTGCGCGATTTCGGCAAGGCCTGGGGCTGGCGCACCTGGCTGGTCCTCGCCGTCCTGTGCGGCATCTGGTGGGTCGGCGTCTGGCTGGAAGGTGGCCGGCCTTATCTCGAGAACCTGCTCGTGCACCAGACCATGGACCGGGCCGTCAACGCATTCCACCACCGGCGGCCGTGGTACTGGTATCTCTACACGGTATGGTACGCGATGGGGCCTTGGGCGCTGCTCACGATTCCCGTCGCGGTATGGGGCGTTGTCAGGAACGTGGGGACCACGCCGGACGTCCGCTTCTTCCTCCTCGTTTCCGCGGCTTTCTTCGTGCTGATGTCGTGTTTCAGCGCGAAGCTCCAGATCTATCTCCTGCCGGCCTTCGGCTTCGTCAATTATGCCGCCTTCTCGATTCTCCAGGCGGCCGACGACGGGACGCGCCGCTGGCCGGCCCGTATCCGCAGGGGCGCCTGCATCGCAGCCGCCTGCCTGCTGGCCGCCTGCTTCGTCGCCGGCCTTTGCTTTCCGGACTTTTTTTGACCTTACCGGAATAACATTATCATCGTTTCCGTATTTTTGTGCGCTAATTATCGATTCTATGATACAGAACTCCCCGCTTGCGCGACTTGAACTCAGCCGGAGCGGCATCAACAGCAATTTCCGCCATTTCCGGTCGCTGCTGAAACCGGAAACCAAGATGCTGGTTCTCGTCAAAGCCAACGGATACGGCCACGGGGCCATTCCCTTCGCTCACGAACTGGTAGCGGCCGGCGCCGACTACCTCGGCGTCGCCCTCCCCGGCGAGGGTGTCGAACTTCGGAAAGCGGGCATCAACCTGCCCATCCTTGTCCTGACGACCGGCACGGAAGACTATCCAGAAATCATCCGGTACGGACTGGAACCGGGTATTCCCGACCTTTACGCGCTGAAGCGCCTGCGCGAGGAACTCCGGAAGATCGGACAAAGGGACTTTCCCGTCCATATCAACATCGATACCGGCATGCACCGGCTCGGCTTCATGGCCCGGGAGATTCCCGACCTCATCGATTTTGTCCGTGAAAGCCCCGAAATCCATCTGGAAGGCCTCTACACCCACCTGGCCGCTTCCGACGAAGCCCAGCACGACGAATTCACGCTCGGCCAGATCCGGCTCTTCGACACGCTGAGTTCCCAGGTGATGGCGACGCTGCACTACAAGCCGCTCCGCCACGTGCTCAATTCCGCCGGCATCGAACGTTTCAGCCAGTACCAGTACGATATGGTGCGCCTGGGCATCGGCATCTACGGCATCAGCGCCGTAGGTTCCAAGGACCTCCGGCCGGCCGCCTTTTACCGCTGCCCGATCCTGCAGGTCAAGGAACTCCTTCCCGAAGACGGAACCGTGGGCTACGGCCGCCACGGCAAGCTCCGGCCCGGCGGTACCCGCACCGCCACCCTCTGCGTAGGCTATGCCGACGGCATCAACCGCCACCTGGGCTGCGGCAACGCCCGGTTCGAGGTAAACGGGCAGCTCGCACCCACCATCGGCAACATCTGCATGGATATGTGCATGCTCGACGTCACGGGCATCGACTGCAAGGAAGGCGACACGGTGACCCTCTTCGGCGAGCGGCCCACCGCCACGGACCTGGCCAGGATCCTGGACACGATCCCCTATGAGATCTTCACGTCCGTCCCCCGGCGCGTCACCCGCGTAATCATCGATTAATGTATCAGGATGCACCGGATTTTCGTTCCGATCTATCGGTATTTCCAGAAGCATAAGGGCCTGCTGTATGGCCTGCTGGCGGCCAGCCTGCTGGTTTTCATCTTCTTCGGCACACGGCTGCGGTACGAAGAGGACATCCTCAAGCTGATGCCGCGCTCCAGTCTCGACACGGAACTGGCGTTCAGCGACATCGGACTGAAAGACAAGATTTTCATCCAGATCACGTCCCGCAACCCCGAAGAGCCGGCCGACGCCGGGACCCTCGGGCGCTATGTCGACGAATTCACCGACGCGGTCCGGGGACGCGACACGGCCGGACAGTACATCGTCGGCATCCTGAGCGCCCTGGACGTGGAGACGGCCCTCGGCGCGATGGACTACGGATTCGAACACCTCCCCGCCTTCATCGACACGTCGTTCTACGGCGCTTTCGCCGCCGCACTTGAACCGGATGCGGTCGAAGCCCGGATGCGCCGGAACGTCGAACTGCTCGAAGCCGACATGACCGGCGACGCCACACAGCTGGTCTGCACCGATCCGTTCGGTCTCCGCGATTTCTTCCTGGCCGACATCCTGCCCGAAACGGGAGGCGGCATCGGCGGGTTCACGATGGTGGACGGCCACTTCTTCTGTCCCGACCAGACGGTCGCCCTCGCCTTCATCACCCCCGCCTTCTCCCAGACCGACTCCTACAATTCCCTCCGTTTCTCGCGGATCCTGAACCAGGAGCGCAAGACCTTCGAAACCGCCCATCCCGACGCCCGGATCCTGTTCCACGGAGCACCGCTGGGCGCCGTATCCAATTCCGGTACGATCAAACGCGACCTGGCCATGACGATCGGCATCTCGCTGCTGGTCATCCTGGCCATCCTGCTGGCGTGCTTCCGCCGCGGAACCTTCATCTTCCACATGATCGCCCCGGTTGTCTACGGAACTTTCTTCGCGCTGGCCTGCCTCTACTGGATCAAGGGTTCTATGTCGCTCATGGCCCTGGGTGTCGGGGCCATCGTGCTGGGCGTAGCGCTCAGCTACTGCCTGCACGTACTGGTCCACTTCTACTATGTCGGCGACGCCGAACAGACCTTACAGGAGGAATCGACACCGGTGTTCCTGGGCTGCTTGACCACGATCGGCGCCTTCCTGGCGCTGCTCTTCACGGAGAGCGACCTGCTGCGTGACTTCGGCCTGTTCGCCGCCTTCCTGCTGGCCGGCAGTACGCTGTATGTCCTGGTATTCCTGCCGCATTTCCTCAAGCAGGAACACGTGCGGGACGGGAAAGCACACGGATTCCCGTTCATCGACCGTTTCAACGCGCTCCCCTGGGACCGGAACGGATGGATTCTCGGCGCCATGGCGGTCGTCATCGCGGCCGGCATCGTCCTGGCACCCCGCGTGCGTTTCGACAGCGACCTCCGCAACCTCGACTACGACAACCCCGAACTGACGGAAAGCCAGCAACTCTATTTCGACAAGAACCAGGACGGCTACATGGACCTGTACTTCGCCACTTACGACGAAGACCTCGACCAGGCGCTGGAATACGACAAACTGTTGCAGGAACGGTTGAAGACGTTGTCCGACCAGGGATTGGTCAAGGGATACAACGCGCTTGCCCCGCTCCTCTTCCAGACCACCCGCGACCAGGCGCTGCGCATCGCTGCCTGGAAGCAGTTCTGGTCGCCGCAACGGACAGCTGCGGCCCGCAGGACGCTGGAAGCCGCTGCCCGCCGCCACCAGCTGGATCCCGGCATCTTCGCCCCATTCTTCGCCCTGGTGGAGGCCGAATACCAGCCCGGTTCCCTGTTCGAAGCGGGCGTCATTCCGCCGGAGATGCTTTCCAATTTCATCGAAGCGCAGCCGGGCGGCCGGAAGATGGTCTTCACTTCGGTGTCTTTCGATCCCAAGGATACGGATGCCGTGACCGCCGGACTGATCGACGGCCCGCAGACCCTCGTGCTCGAGCCGTTCTACTATTGCCGCGACCTGGTGGAAATCATCCACGACGACTTCCGCACCACGCTGTGGATTTCCTCGCTCTTCGTGCTGGTTGTCCTGCTGGTCGCCTTCCGGAAGCCCCTGGTCGCCCTGATCGCCTTTCTCCCGATGTTCCTCTCCTGGTATGTCCTGCAGGGGCTGATGACGCTGTTCGGCCTGGAATTCAACATGATCAACATCGTCATCTCGACCTTCGTATTCGGCATCGGCGTGGATTACAGCATATTCGTGATGGAAGGGCTGTTGGAGGAAGCGCGCACGGGCGAGACCGCGCGGCTTGAATACCACAAAGTCGCCATCTTCTTCTCCGCACTGATCCTGGTCATCGTGGTGGGTTCGCTGGTCTTTGCCAGCCATCCCGCCATCAGTTCCACCGGCCGGATCACCCTGATCGGTATGCTCTCCACCATCCTGATGACCTACTCGCTGGAACCTTTCGTGTTCCGGCAGCTGCTGAAAACCCGATGGTTCCGGCGGCAGCTCAAACTTAACGGAAACTGATGGACAAGATTGACGGAAAACGATACCTCTCGATGGTCTGCTGCGGTGCAGACCGGCTGAATTCCAGCCGGAAGACCATCAACGACCTGAACGTGTTCCCGATTCCGGACGGCGACACGGGAGACAACATGTATATGACCCTGGAGGCGGGCTGCCGCGCAGCTGCGGACAGTCTCGGCAAGACGGCGGCTGCCGTTTCACAGGGCATGCTGACGGGCGCCCGGGGCAATTCGGGCGTCATTCTCTCCCGCATCTTCGCCGGAATGGCCCAGGGACTGAAAGACGTCCGCGAAGCCGATGTCCGGATTTTTGAGAAAGCCATGTCCCTCGGCGTCGAAGCCGCCTATAAGGCCGTCGCCACACCGGTCGAAGGCACGATCCTGACCGTATTGCGGGAAGGCGTGCAGGCAGCGGCCGGCAGCAAGGACCTCAACGAGTATTTCGACCTGCTCATCTCGGCGATGGACCTTTCACTCCAGCATACCCCCGACCTGCTCGACGTGCTCAGGCAGGCCGGCGTGGTGGACAGCGGCGGCGCCGGACTCCTCTGCATTGCGGAAGGAATGCGCGCCGGACTTCACGGGGAAACCGCGGAACGACCCGAATCCGCCGCGGCGCCCGCACAGGCCGTAGACCTGGACGCCTTTACCGAAGACAGCACGCTGGAATTCGGCTACTGCACCGAGTTCCTGCTCCGGCTGCAGCGCAGCAAGGTGGACCTGGATACCTTCGACGAGCGCGTGCTCGCCGACTGGCTCGCCGGCCACGGCGACTCGCTGGTATTCTTCCGCGACGGCACGGTCATCAAGGTACACGTCCATACGCGCACACCCGGCGACATCCTCAACCACTGCCAGCAGTACGGGGAGTTCCTGACCCTGAAGATCGAGAACATGACGCTTCAGCACCACGAAAACCATATGGACGAACGGTTCCGCCGCAAGGGCAAAGCGCTCGGCGTGGTGGCCGTCGCCGCCGGCGCGAAACTGCAGCAGTGCTTCCGCGAACTGGGCGCCGACGCCGTGATCGAAGGCGGCCAGACGATGAACCCGCCCGTCCAGGCCTTCCTCGAGGCATTCGACCGCATCGGCGCCGAGAGCTATCTGGTATTCCCGAATAACGGCAACATCCTGCTCACGGCCCGCCAGGCCGCATCGATGTACGACAAGGCCCGCGTGGAAGTGATTCCGACCCGGAGCCCCGGCGAGGGCTACTACGCCCTCGCCAGCCTCGACGTCTCCGAGACGCTCGACCAGATCGTACCGGAACTGGAAGAAGCACTGGAAGGCACCGTAACGGGCCTGGTCTCGCGCGCCATCCGCGACAGCGCCGCAGGACACAACGGCGATTTCCTGGGCATCAGCGGGAAAGACATCC
Organism: uncultured Bacteroidales bacterium; assembly: GCA_947306365.1. Lineage (GTDB taxonomy): Bacteria > Bacteroidota > Bacteroidia > Bacteroidales > UBA932 > Cacconaster. The sequence goes on along the minus strand of CAMZGD010000002.1, from coordinate 71,012 downwards.
TCTGCGGTTCTCCCGACCGGCTGACGACCCTGCTTGAACTGGCCCGGAAACTGGATGCGGGCAGCCACGACATCGCCGTCCTTTTCACCGGGGCCGATACGCCGCCCGAAGAAGCGGCCGCCGCCGAAACCGCCCTCACCCAGGCCTGGCCGCGCACCGAATTCACCCGGATCGACGGCGGCCAGCCCGTCTATGACTATATCCTACTCCTATGTTGACATTTTATACAGACACTGACACCGACATCACGCCCGCCGTCGCGGCGGAATACGGCTACAAGCTGATCAGCATGCCCTACAGCGTGGACGCCAAGACCATCTACCCCTACGTGGACTTCCGGGAATTCGACGCCCGCTCCTTCTATGACCTGCTGCGCAGCGGCGTGCTCCCTACCACCAGCGCCATCTCCAAAGAGCGGTACATCGCGTATTTCGAACCCGAATTCGCCGCCGGCAACGACATTCTCTACGTCCACTTCTCCCGGGCGATGACCATCACCTTCGACGCGATGGACCAGGCCGTGGCCGAACTCCGCGCGAAGTATCCGCAGCGCCGGTTCGAAGAGATCGACACCAAGGGCATCACCACCGTCAGCTATGCGGTGGTCCGTGCCGTCGGCGACCTGTTCAAGGCCGGCAAGACGCTCGACGAAGTGCTGGAATGGTCACGGACCGAAGTGGACCGCTATGCGATGTACTTCTTCGCCGACGACCTGAAGTTCTTCCGCCGCAGCGGCCGCGTCAGCGGCCTGGCCGCCACGATGGGCACGCTCATCGGCATCCGGCCGATCATCTATATGTCCGCCGAGGGCAAGATGGTCTCCTGCGGCAAGGAGAAGGGCCGCGTCAAGGCGATGGAACACCTCATCGGCCGCGTGGCCGACCTGGGCGACGACATCAAGCGGCACCGCTTCTACGTGGGCCACACCGACGCCCCCGAACTGGCGCAGGAACTCGGCCGCTCGCTCAAGGAGCGGTTCGGACAGGACCTCGACATCGAATATGTGGTCTGCAACCCGACCGCCGGCAGCCACGCCGGCCCCAACGGTGTCGGCGTCTGCTTCCACGCAATCCACCGGTAGCGATGGTCACGATACAGGAAGTCAAGACGCGCCGGCAGCAGCGGGAATTCCTGGATTTCCCGCTCGACCTGTATGCCGGAAATCCGTATTTCGTCCCGCCGCTTTACGCCGACGAGAAGAAGATGTTCCGACCCGATTACGTCTACAGCGACTGCTGTGACTGGATCTGCTTCAACGCCTACCGCGACGGCCGCATCGCCGGCCGCATCCAGGGCATCATCCAGCGGGCCGCCAACGAGAAGAACGGTGAGCGGCGCGCCCGCTTCAACCGCTTCGACGCCGTCGACGACCCGGCCGTCTCGGAAGCCCTGTTCGCCGCCGTCGAGGCCTGGGCCCGCGACAAGGGAATGGATACGCTCTGCGGACCGCTGAGCTTTTCCGACCTGGAACGCGAAGGCCTGCTGATCGAGGGCTTCGACCAGCCCCAGACCTTCGAGGAGCAATACAACGCCCCCTATTACCAGCACCACATCGAACGGCTCGGCTTCGTGAAGGAAGTGGACTGGACCGAATCGCGCCTCTACGCGCCCGAGCACGACGAAGAAAACCTCGACAAGCTCACGGACTTCATCTTCCGGCGCTACAAGCTGCATTTCGGCCCGTCCAAGAATGCGCGCGACTTCATCCGCCGCTACGCAGACGACCTTTTCGTGCTCCTCGACAAGTCGTATGAGGGTCTCTACGGAACCGTCCCGTTCACCGACCGGATGAAGAAGCTGATGATCGACAATTTCCGGCTCGTCATCAACCCGAAATACACGGCGGTGATCCTCGACGAGAACGACCGGATGGTCTGCTTCGGCTTCGCCATCCCCGCGCTCGCCCCGGCCCTTGCCGGGACGCGCGGACACTTCACGCCCCGGGTGCTCCTGCGGCTGCTGCGGTGCATCCGCCATCCCCGGATCATCGACCTCTGCCTGATCGGCGTGGAACCTGCCTGGCTGAACCGCGGCGTTTCCGTGGCTTTCTCTTCGGCCATCCTCCATATGCTCCGCGAGACCGACGTCGAATATGCCGAAACCAACCTCAACCTCGAGGACAACTACGCCATCCAGAACCAATGGCGACGCTTCAACGCCGTACAGGCCAAGCGCCGCCGTTCCTATGTAAAGAAACTGGCATGATCAAGATCCTCGTCGACTGCTTCGGCGGCGACCATTCGCCGCAGGCTCCGGTCGCCGGCGCCCTGGCCGCCCTGGCCGCCAATGCGGACCTGCACCTCATCCTCACGGGCGACGAAGCCCGGATCAAGGCCGAACTCGCCGGGAAGGCATACGACGCCGCCCGGCTCGACATCGTCCACGCACCGGAAGTCATCGGCTGCGAAGAAAAACCGACCGACGTGATCCGGCTCAAGCGGAACAGCTCGATGATGAAGGCCATCATCCTGCTCCGCGACGAAGACGACATCGCCGCCCTGGTCTCGACCGGTTCGACCGGCGCCCTCGTGACCGGCGCCCTCGTGCGGCTCGGCCGCATCCCGGGGGTCATCCGCCCGGCCTTCTGCCCGCTGCTCCCTACGATGGACGGCGGCATCGTCGGCATCTGCGACAGCGGCGCCAACGTGGAAGTCACGCCGGCACACCTGCGGCAGTTCGCCATCATGGCCAGCCTCTATCTGGAAAACGTCTACGGCGTTGAACGGCCCCGGACCGCCCTGCTCAACGTAGGAAAGGAGGCGGAAAAAGGCGACGACCTCCGACGCGAGGCCTACCGGCTGCTGCAGGAAACGCCTTCGGTCAACTTCCTGGGCAATATGGAGAGCCGCGACCTGCTCTCGGGTGCCTACGACCTGGTGGTGGCCGACGGCTTCTCCGGCAACGTCCTCGTCAAGACCACGGAAGGAACGGCCATCGAACTGCTGAAGAAGCTCCGGAAGGACATCTATTCACGCACCCGCTACAAGCTCGGCGCGCTGCTTATGAAACGGATGTTCCGGGAAGAGAAGGAGTTCATGAATTACCAGAATTACGGGGGCAGCGTGCTGCTCGGCACGTCGAAGGTCGTGGTCAAGGGCCACGGAAGCAGCAAGGCCGTAGCGGTGGAGAAGTGCATCGGGCAGGCCTACCGGATGGAAACCAGCCGCCTGTCGGCCAAGATCGAGGCGGAAATCGCAAAATACGAACACTACGAAGACTATGTTTGACAAAGTACAGGCCATCCTGGCCAAGCAGCTCCGGAAAGACCCCTCCGTCATCACCCTGGAATCACGCATCAAGAAAGACCTGGGCGCCGACTCCATCGACATCCTCCAGCTCCTGATGAAGATCGAAGACCAGTACGGCCTCGTCATCCCCGACCAGGCCCTGGCCACGTTCGATACGGTGGGCGACGTGGTCGCCTACCTGGAACGGCAGGAGCAGTCGCTCAATATTTGAACAGGTATTCCGTAGAGATGCCGCCGAACTCCTCGAGCACCATCCGCACGGGGAGTCCCTTTACGTATTCCAGCAGGATCCTGGAATAGCCGCGGGCCGCCGCCTTGCGCGCTTTCATCGAGACCGTCCTGATGCCGTTCTTGTCCGAGACGGACAGTTCGGCGTCGTTGTCCTTTGCGGCCTGCTCGTATTCTCCCGTGATGCAGTTGAGCAGCGTGTTGCGCAGCAGCCTGAAGCGGGCGTTCTTCTCCGTGTCGACCGACAGCTGCTGGCCCTGGCTGTTCGACCGCAGCATCGGACCTGAAATGACAAGATAGTCGCCGGCGGGATCGGTGTAGGTCATCGTAAGCTGGTCGGGACTCTTGAAGGAGATCACGCCTTCGGACCGGATCACCTTTCCGGACGCCCGGAGCGTCTTCGCCTGCGTGAACGAGCAGTCATACTGCTGCGCGAAAACAGTGAGGGAGCAGCAAAGCAGCGCTGCCAACAGAAAGATCTTTTTCATTTCAGCAAAATAAACGGGGCAAAGATAACACTTTTATTCAAACAGCAGCTCGGCGCAGAAGCAGGACTTGTCCCCGACACGGCCCTCCACGGCCCAGCCCCCGGCAACCGGTGCCCGGAAGAGCGTGACCACTTCGCCGGGAAGGGTTTCCCGGTTGAAACTGATGCGGAGACGCCGTACGCGCCGCGCCGCGACCTCCGCGAAATCAAGGCAGTCCATTGCCCAGGCCACATACTTCGCATTGTTGGCGTGCCCGACCATGTCCACGTCGGAATACGACACCCGGTGCTCAGCCCTCTCTTCCAGTTCCGCGACGGGCATCGTGACTTTCCCGCACGCTTCTTCGATGGCATCCTCGGGACAGACCGTGTCAAGCGGCAACCGTCCTTCCAGGTTCTCCCTGCGCAGCAGCCGGCGCGTAGCCACGTCCAGGATCAGCCACGACGAAGTGGCCAGGACGGCCGGTTGTCCGTCAGCTCCGGTCATCCGGAAATCACGCACATAGAACGGGCCCGAAAAACCCTTGTGCCAGGTCTGCAGTTCCACTGCATCCTTCCAGCGCGGCATCTGCAGGAAACGGGCTTCGAAACGCGAAAGCACCCAGGCCGTTCCGTAACGCTGCATGTCGTCATAACCGAACCCCAGCGAATCGGCTGAAAGGTTCGCGAGTTCCTGCGCGAGATCCATGAAAGCAGAGGGTTTCAGGTAGTGTGCGATGTCGGTCGCGTAGCACGGAACGGTCAGGCTGCGGATCGTCTTCTTGTCGGCTGATGTCATTTTTTTATCAAAAATAACGATTGTTTCACTATTTTTGCAGAGGTTGCTTTCAAAAATTATTCCGCTAAAGAATGAAACACCGCTTCCTCCTCCTGTTCGTCGTGCTGACAGGGTTTTCCTGCGGCCTTCAGGCACAATCCTTCCCCTTCAGCGACGAGAATCTGGTATATTCCATCCGCCACAATCTCTTCCCGGGCAACATCGGAACCATGACTTTCCAGGGAACGGACGGAGCCGACCGCTATCGCGTGGACGCTACCCTGAAAGCCGCTGTCGGAAGCCTTTATACCCTGGACTGCAATTATAAGACGACCTTCCTGAAAGACAAGGAGTTGACACCGGTGACCGCTTCCCGGCACCACGTCGAGAAGAAATACTCGGTCAAAAGCCGTTACGACTGGACCGCCCCGGGCCAGGTTCATCTCGACATCACCAAAAGCACCCGGCCCCACCGGGATGAAACCCTCCGATGGCCCGGCACGGTGCGCGACCTCCTCGGCATGATCTGGTGGTTCCGCACGCGTGACTACAGCAAGACGGTCACCTGCAAGGGCAACGCCCTGCTGCTCGACCACGATGCGCTCCCCCTGGTGGTCGAGGCCTGCAACCGGAAGACCGTCAAGTTCAACGGCAGGCAGACGCCGGTCATCGAAATCGTCCTTTCCCAAGACGGCAAGGAGGCAATGCGGATGACCCTCACCGACGACGCGCGGCAGACGCCGCTCAAGTTCTCCATCACCATGCCTTTCGGAACCATCAAGGGGACACTCGCATCCAGCCGCACACCCTGAGCTTCTACATAAACCTGAACCTAAACCTGAACCACCCCATGCCCGTCAACGAAACCGTAACCCTGGACCTTGACCAAATCGTAACCAGCCGTTTCGGCAAAAACAAAGTACCCCGGTTCATCCTGAACTGGCTCAAGAAATTCATCCATCAGGACCACCTCAACGGTTTCCTCAGCAAAGGATATCTCGGCGTCGAGTTCGCCGAACAGTCGCTGGTCTACTATGACGCCCACGTCACGGTGGAAGGCCTCGACGATATCCCGGCGGAAGGCCGTTTCACCTTCGCCGGCAACCATCCGCTCGGTGGCATCGACGCCCTGAGCGTCATCGCCAGCGTGGGCCGCAAGTACGACGGCAACATCGTGATTCCCGCCAACGACTTCCTGATGGCCATCAAGCCGATCGCCGAATACACCATCCCCGTCAACAAGATGGGCGGCCAGAGCGCCGACCTGGTGGGCCTGATCAACGACGCCTTCAACTCCGACCGGCAGGTCATCATCTTCCCGGCCGGTCTCTGCTCGCGCAAGATCGACGGCGTCGTGCAGGACCTCCCCTGGAAGAAGACCTTCATCACCAAGAGCCGGATGTCGCACCGGGACGTGGTCCCCGTGTGGTTCAGCGGACAGAACTCCAAGCGGTTCTACCGGCTCGACAGATTGCGCAACCTCCTGAAGCTGAAGCTCAACATTGCCATGCTCACGCTTCCCGACGAACTCTACAGGAGCCAGCACAAGTCGTACCGGCTGGTGTTCGGGAAACCCATCCCTTGGCAGACGTTCACTCCGGAGAAGCGGGACGCCGAATGGGCCGCCTGGGTGCGCGAAAAAGTATATGGATTAAAGAAAGAGGACTGATTCGATGAAAATGGAAGATATCATCGCTCCGGTTGACAAGGAGCTGCTCAAGGCCGAACTGACGGAACAACATTTCCTGCGCGACACCAACCACGCCGGCAACAAGCTGTTCATCGTGGACAACCAGTGCGCGCCCAACGTTTTGCGCGAAATCGGACGCCTCCGGGAAATCGCCTTCCGGGCCGGCGGCGGCGGTACCGGCAAGGCCCTCGACCTCGACGGCTTCGACCTGGACGCCGCGTTCCAGTACAAGCAGCTGGTGCTCTGGGACCCGGAAGCCGAATGCATCATCGGCGGCTACCGCTACGTGTTGTGCAACAACGTGATGTACGACCGGTACGGCCAGCCCATCATGCCGTCCTCGCACCTGTTCCGGTTCACCCGCCGCTACCTGCGCGGCGCATTCCTGAAGACCATCGAACTGAGCCGGTCGTTCATCCGTCCCGAATACCAGAGCTCCGAACAGGGAATGAAGAGCCTCTATGCGCTCGACAACCTTTTCGACGGCCTGGGCGGGCTGATCCTGCTCTACAAGGGAAGGATGGAGTACTTCTTCGGCAAGGCCACCATATATCCCTCCTTCCCGGAAAAAGGGCTCCAGATGCTTCTCTTCTTCCTCCGTAAGCACTTCGGCAGGTGGGAGAGCGACCTGCGCGGCCGGATCGACCGGATGGTGATTCCCAAGAAACCGGTCAAGATCAAACTGTCGCGCGAACTCGGCAAGGTTTTCACGGGCAACGATTTCCGGGAAGACTACAAAATCCTCAAGCGCGAGATCCAGCAGATGGGCGTCAACATCCCGCCGCTGGTCAATACCTATATGAACCTGTCGCCGACGATGCGGTCGTTCGGCGCCGGCATCAATGACGAGTTCGGCGACGTGATCGAGGCGGGCATCCTCATCAAGTTCGACGAGATGCATCCTGAGAAGACGCGCCGTCACCTTACCTTCCCCAACCTGGAAGAGCTGAAGCAGCGGCTGCGCCACCTGCGGAAGCGCGGATAAGTGAAAGGGGGCTAAGACCGTTCGCTGTCACGGCGAAGGTCTTTTTCCTTGATGGATTCCCGCTTGTCGAATTCCCGCTTGCCGCGGGCCAGCGCGATATCCAGTTTCGCATAGCCGTTCTCGGCGATGAACAGCCGCGTGGCCACGATGGTGAGGCCTTTCTCCTTGACGGCGCGGTCCAGTTTCCGGAGCTCCTTTTTCGTGAGAAGCAGTTTGCGGTCACGCCGGGGATCCTGGCGGCTGAACGCCGACCCCCACCAGTATTCCGCCACGTTCATATTCTTGACATACAGCTCGCCGCCTGCGAAATAGCACCAGCTGTCCACGAGCGAGGCCTTGCCCGCACGGATCGACTTGATCTCCGTTCCGTTGAGCACGATACCGGCCGTGAAGCGTTCGAGAAACTCATACTCGAACCCGGCTTTCTTGTTACGGATCTCGACGGTGCTTTTTTTCTTTTCCTTTGCCATACGTCGTGCAAAGGTATAAAATTTATGATTGTCTGCTTCTGTTTCCACTCACGGCTGCGTGGGCGCAGACGGTTTTGAAATAGAAGCAGACAATATTTTTGGATATTCATTTTTTTATAATATCTTTGTAATATCAAAAGGATATCATTTTAATAATTACATTTATGGAAACCAAAGAATTCGAATTCAAAGGATTCAAAACCAGCGGATTCATCGCGCTGTTCCTCATTCTCGCCATTATCGCGGCCGACATCATCATCGCCGTCAATGCCAGCGACGCGCCCCGCGCAGACCTCATTCTGGGGCTCACCTTCCCCATTTCCATGCTGCTGATCATCCTGCTGGCCATCGGCATGGTAAAGCTCGAACCCAATGAAGCCCGCGCGCTGGTGTTCTTCGGACGGTACAGCGGCACGTTCCGAGAAAACGGATTCTGGTGGGTCAATCCTTTCTATTCCAAGAAGAAGGTTTCGCTGCGCGCCCGCAACTTTGACGCTGAAGCCATCAAGGTCAACGACAAGAGCGGCAACCCGATCCTCATCGGCCTGGTGCTGGTCTGGCGCGTGAAGGACGTGTACAAGAGCCTCTTCGAGATCGACTCGCAGACGATGAGCACGCAGGGCAGCCTGAGTTCCACGATGAAGGCTTTCGAAAGCTTCGTCAAGGTGCAGGCCGACGCGGCGCTTCGTCAGGTGGCCGGCAACTATAATTACGATGAAAACGGCGGTCCGACGAAGGAAGGCGATATTACGCTCCGTTCCGGCGCCGAGGAAATCAACGACGTGCTGACCAACACCCTCAACGAACGGCTTTCCATCGCCGGCATCGAGGCCGTGGAGGCCCGGATCAATTACCTGGCCTACGCCCCTGAGATCGCTGCCGTGATGCTCCGCCGCCAGCAGGCCGATGCCATCATCGCTGCCCGCGAAAAGATCGTGGAAGGCGCCGTCTCGATGGTGAAGCTTGCCCTCGACCATCTCAAGGAAGAAGGCGTCGTGGAACTCGACGAGGAACGCAAGGCCGCGATGGTCAGCAACCTGCTCGTCGTGCTCTGCGCCGAGGACAACGCCCAGCCGATCGTCAATACCGGATCCCTGTACAACTGACGCTCCGATGGCGAAGGAAGGAACCAAGAATTTCGTCCTGCGGATCGACGCGAACACTTTCGAAGCGCTCGAACGATGGGCCTCCGATGAATTCCGCAGCACCAACGGGCAGCTGCAGTGGATCATCGACGAGGCCCTCGCGCGCGCGGGCCGAAAGAAAAAATGATTATCTTTGTGTTTTGCACGGCAAGAGACAAGATAATCAAATACGCTATGAAACAGATTGATTCCTACGATTTCCGCGGCAAGAAAGCCATCGTCCGCGTCGATTTCAACGTTCCCCTGAACGAACAGTTCGAGATTACCGACGACACCCGCATCCGGGCTGCCATCCCCACCCTGAAGAAAGTGCTCGCCGGCGGCGGTGCGCTGATCATCATGTCGCACCTCGGCCGCCCGAAGGGACCTTCGGAGAAATACTCCCTCAAGCACATCCTCGCCCGCGTGGAACAGTACCTGGGCGTACCGGTGAAATTCGCACCCGACTGCCAGAAGGCCGACGCCGAAGCAGCCGCCCTCAAGCCGGGCGAAGTGCTCGTGCTCGAGAACCTGCGCTTCTACGCCGAAGAGGAGGGAAAACCCCGCGGCCTGGCCGACGATGCCACCGACGAGGAGAAGAAGGCCGCGAAGGCCGCCGTCAAGGAGAGCCAGAAAGCCTTCACGAAGAAGCTCGCCTCCTATGCCGACTGCTACATCAACGACGCATTCGGCACCGCGCATCGCGCCCACGCCTCCACAGCCCTCATCGCCAAGTATTTCCCGGAAGACAAGATGTTCGGTTACCTGATGGAGGGAGAAATCCGCGCCATCGACAATGTGCTCAAGAACGCGCAGCATCCTTTCACGGCCATCATCGGCGGTTCGAAAGTCTCTTCGAAACTTGAGGTGCTCAAGAACCTGGTGACCAAGGTGGACAACCTGATCATCGGCGGCGGCATGGGCTACACCTTCATCAAGGCCGAAGGCGGCCGGATCGGCAACTCGCTGCACGAGGACGACCTGATTCCCGACGCACTGGAGATCATCCGCCTGGCCAAGGAGCGCGGCGTCAATCTCTCCCTTTCCGTCCAGACCCGCGTGGCCGACGACTTCAGCAACGATGCCAATGTCCGGACCGTGCCTTCGCACGAGATTCCCGACGGCTGGCAGGGAATGGATGCCGGTCCTGCATCGATCGAAAACTGGAAGAGCATCATCCTCAACTCCAAGACCGTCCTCTGGAACGGGCCGGTGGGCGTATTCGAGATGCCGAATTTTGCCAAGGGAACGCTCCAGATCGCCGATGCGCTGGCCGAAGCGACGGCTGCGGGCGCATACACGCTGGTGGGCGGCGGCGACTCGGTCGCAGCGGTCAGCCAGATGGGCTACGCCGACAAGGTGAGCTACGTCTCCACCGGCGGCGGCGCCATGCTTGAGGCCATCGAAGGCAAAGTCCTGCCCGGCATCGCCGCAATCCGCGAAGACTAGTGCCCGAAGGTTCCGGATGGACGAGCAAGCGTACCTCGATCAATACGAGCACCGGCTTCAGGACGCCTTGGTCAACCTTTGTACGGGCCACGGGCTGATGGGCGGCATGCTGCTGGGAAATGACGACCTTGCGGGCAAGTTCGCCGAAACCCTGGCACAGCCCTATCTTGCCGACGCCGTACGCGAGTACCAGCAATACCCCGAGGCTGCCGTAGCCTGGGCCGGCTATCTCGGCATGGCCGTCGCCAAGTTATGGGACGCCGACTGGCAGGCCTTCCAGCAGGTAAGCTATGCGGATCTGCTGGGATCGCGCGGTTTCGACGATATGGACGAGCGCATCACCGCACAGGTTCTGGGCTACGAACTTGATGGTGAGCCGGCCCGGCGCCTCGCGGATGTGTTCTCAAGCTGCGCCGTGGCGGCCCTCACGATAATCCGCCACGAGCATATCGAGCCCCAAAGTCCCCGTGCCTACCACGTCTTCACCCGGACGGTCCGGGTCTTTTTCCGCATCGGAGCCTCAATGGAACTTTTCCTGCTGGGCTACAAACTGGAAAGACTGCTATAAATAAAATGGATTTAATCACTCAGCGAATGAAATTGTATTTTCCTTTCTTGCGGATGAGTCTTGGACTTGCAGTTTTGTCGACCGCATTCCTCCTGGGCTGCGAGCCGGAAGACCTGGGCGCGCAGCTCACCCCTGACGAGGGCCTGCGCACCGTGACCGTCGGCGTCTCGGCCGAAGGGGCCGGCACCAAGGCCGAAATCAGCGATGAACTGGTATTCAGCTGGACCGCCGGCGACAAGATCGCCGTCTGGGCCGGCAGCGAAGGAAGCGGACAATACTATGAGTCCGATGCCTATGCCGGCGGCAACACCTACCAGATCTCGCTCTCCGGGACCCGCAGCAACTATGCGGTATATCCCGCCATCATCGGAGTTGCCGAGGCCGCGACCGCTGGCTCGCTCAAGGTGAAACTCCCCGCCGAATACGACTTCACTGCAGTCGGCGCGGACTATTCCCCCCTGCCGATGATTGCCATCAACAACGAGGGACAGGACCTTGCATTCATGCACCTAGGCGGACTGCTCCGCATCACCCTCGGCGACCTGCCTGCAGGTACCAGCTACGTGACCGTCGACCTCGGCAAGCCCATCAACGGCATCTTCCCCGTCCATCTCGAAAGCGACGGCAGCTACATCAGCAACACCGACGAGATTACCGGCGGCTCGAACGTCACGAAATTCCTCGTGCCCTCCCCTGTCCCCGACAACATGGTCCTGAACCTCCCCGTCCCTACCGGATCCTATGAAAGCGTCACCGTCACGGCGTACGACGGCGACAACAATGTTCTTGGCTCGGATTCTCCCACGTTCAGTTGGAACTGCGCCCGCGCACGCGGCAAGAAGCTCACCGACGACGACTTCGGTTGGGTCTATGTGTTCGGAACACTCACCGACGGCACCGTCCCCTATTCGGGCGGCGACGTCACCCTGGCCTCAGGATTCCAGAGCTACCGCTATCGCGGTGAGACGCAGGAGAAAGTCCCCTATGTGGTCGAGTATTCCCTCGATGGAGAGACCTGGAGCACCGAAGCCCCCGACTGGCTTCCGGAGGCCCCGACCACATCTGCCGGCAGCGTCGGGGGTGAAGTGCTCACGCTTGAAATGGAACCTCAGTACAACGCTGGCGATGATCCACACCGGGCGAACCTGCTGATTCCAGTTGACAAGGACAACCTGGACCTGTCTACTGTCAACCCGGCAACGGGTGCGTCGGGAATTGCCACGACTACCGCCAACTGCTACGTCGTCCAGGCTCCGGGTACCTATAGGTTCCCGCTGGTCTATGGAAATGCGCTCAATCTGGGTGAGACCAACGACGCGGCTTATCACCGGCAGCAAGAGACCGTCACTGACGAGCGATTCCCCGAGTACCTTTTCGACCATACTGATGCCCCTATCCAACAACCCTACATCGCTCTCCAGCCTTCCGTCAGCGGGAAGACATTGACGGCACGGCTTCTCTGGACCGATGCCATCGGACTCGTGAAGGATGTGAGCGTTTCCGGTACCGGGCAAAACGCATACCTGTCTTTCTCCGTTCCCCGTGACCGGATCTGCCAGGGGAATGCGCTTGTGGCGCTCCTGGCCGACAATGTGATCGTCTGGAGTTGGCATATATGGGTAACCGATGACGATTTGACCGTCACGCAAAGGGCAGACGGGGACTTCCTCTTCGCCCCGGTCAACATCGGCTGGTGCGATGGAAAAACCGAGGTTTATCCCGGCCGTTCCTGCCAAGTCCGGGCCGTTCAGGACGGTTCAGGGCTGGTTTCCGAAACGGCAACGATCGTCCAGGAGGAGAAAACCATCGAAACCCTTGGGAATTCGACGCTATTCCAGTGGGGACGCAAAGACCCGCTGCAAGCCAGCAACGGGAAAGGGAACGATAAAGTCTATTATCCTTCCGATGTGCTGCTAGTAGTCGATAATTTGAAAGTGGCGGTCGGTACTACCATTCAGCAACCATGCACACTCTATTGTCCTCAGCAGTATGAGGCAACATGGATGGCGACGGATTATTATAATTTATGGAACACGAGCACGGATGACCGGGAAATAGACGACACCAATCTTTCGAACCCCATGATGGTTTCAAAAAAGACAATCTATGATCCGAATCCCGTCGGATTCCAAGTGCCTCTCGCTGTGGTTTGGAAGGCTATAAATAAGAATAGCTTTCTGCCGACAGCGGCAACGGAAACTTGTCCGGGAGGAAGAACACATTCAAATGGGTTATTCCTGCCCGGAGTAGGTCAACGTGGTATTTCAGGGATTGCGCCAGAGGAACCATTGGATTATTATTTTGCGCGTTATTGGTCTTCCTCCAACCGGGATGGGACTGTTGCAACCAGTATTGGAATTAACACCAACACCTCTTTTGATTTGTTTCTCTCCTTTGCCTGGTACTTTGATGGTATATATGTAGCCAATGCTATTCGCGGTGTCCGCGACTCCACGCTGTAACCGGCGGAAACCGTCCGCCCTGTGCGTGAATGCAAATAACGCTAATCCTTTTACACGAATGCCACCTGCCTAAAATGAAGCAGGTGGCTTTCTTTCTGATTATTGTGCGGTCACTTATAGCCGCGCAACATCCGCGACACGGCTGATTCGTCTGTCCAGGCTGTTTCACAGGGACAAATCGGACCTTTTCGGCCAAAATCAGGCTGTGACACATCCCAACCGGGACCCCCAGCCGTGTCACAACATCAAGTACAGCAACAGGAACAGCCACAGGAACAGCGCAGATGAAAGGTGCCGCCCGTGGTGGCTATCGTCCTAATATACAACGCCTTATAAGAATTACCTATACACAATCGTGTATAGGTAATTCTCGCAAGCTCCTATAAATCAGCGCAGTAAGCGCCACGAGGCGAGCCTGACACCGTAAGCGTCATCTCTTGCGTTATGGGCAAAAACGACAGCCACAGAAGGGAAATCACGGAATTTGCTTATCTTTGTAAGTTATGACGATTGAACAGCCATCTGCTGCGTGGAAAGACTACGAGCTGATCGACTCGGGCGACTTCCTGAAGCTCGAGCGGTTCGGCCCGTATGTGACCATCCGGCCCGAACCGAAAGCCCTCTGGACCCGGACGCTCTCCGACGAGGAGTGGCGGCGGACGGCGCATACCGAATTCAAGCCGGGCGCCGGCTTCGGCAAGGCGGGAAAGGAAGACAGCGGAACCTGGAACATGCTCCGCAAGATGCAGGAACAATGGACGATCGCCTATCCGGCCGTGGGCTTCAACCTGCGGCTCGGCCTGACAGCCTTCAAGCACGTGGGCGTGTTCCCCGAACAGGCGCCGAACTGGGATTTCATCTACCGTACGGTCCGCGACATCGCCGCCCGTCAGGCCACGCCGCCGAAAGTGCTCAATCTCTTCGCCTATACCGGCGCCGCCTCGCTCGCGGCGCGAAAGGCCGGTGCCGAGGTGACGCATCTCGACGCCGTCCGCCAGGTGGTGACCTGGGCCCGGGGCAACATGGAACTCAGCGGCCTGGACGGCATACGGTGGGTCATCGAAGACGCCCTCAAGTTCGCCCGGCGGGAAGCCCGCCGCGGAAATCGCTACCAGGGCCTGATCCTCGACCCGCCCGCCTACGGGCACGGTCCCGACGGCGAGCGCTGGAAACTCGACGAGTGCCTCTTCGAACTGATGCAGCAGTGTGCTGCCATCCTGGCGCCGGAAAACAGCTTCCTGGTGCTGAACCTCTATTCCAACGGCTACTCGGCCGTCCTGGCCGACACGCTGGTCCGCAGTGCGTTCGGCACGAAGTTCGAAAGCCTTGACTACGGCGAGCTCGTGCTGCGCGACCGCGCCGGCAAGGCATTGCCCCTGAGTGTTTTTTCACGATTAATCAGATAATTATGATGATTTGTTACCGTTTCAAGACCGTCTGCGCCCACGCAGCCGTGAGTGGGAGGGGCCCATCGGAACGATGGGAGGGATAGGCCCCAAAGGGGCCGTAGTCTTGAAACGGTAACAAATCATCAAAAAGAAACACACTATGATAGATTTCCTTTCGGTTACCTGGAACGTCGATCCGATCATCTTCAAGCTCGGACCGCTGACCCTGCGATGGTATTCGCTCCTGTTCGTGGCCGGCTTCCCGCTGGGATACTGGCTCTTCGACCGCTTCTACAAGCGCGAGGGCGTCGACACGAAACTGCTCGAGCCGCTGCTCTATGCGCTGCTCATCGGCACGATCGTGGGCGCACGGCTCGGCCATTGCCTCTTCTATGAGCCATCTTACTATCTCACCAGCGAGCACTGGGTGGAGATCTTCAAGCCCTGGAAGGGCGGGCTGGCTTCGCACGGCGGCGCCATCGGCGTGATGCTGGCCGTCTGGTGGTATGTCCACCGTTACGGCAAGCAGAACGGCTTCGACCTGCTGTGGGTGTTCGACCGGCTCGTAATCGCGGTGGCCTTCGCCGGCTGCTTCATCCGCCTGGGCAACCTCTTCAATTCGGAAATCTACGGCGACGTCACCAACCTGCCGTGGGGCTTCATCTTCGAACGGCGCGGCGAGACGCTGCCCAAGCATCCCACGCAGATCTATGAGGCGCTCACCTACCTGCTGCTGGGCCTGCTCCTGCTGTGGAACTACAATCACCGGCTGGACAAGCGCTACCGCGGCTGGTTCTTCGGCATGTTCTTCCTGATCTGCTTCGGCATGCGCTTCCTCATCGAGTTCATCAAGGAGCCGCAGGTGGGCTTCGAAGAGAATATGCTCCTCAATATGGGCCAGCTGCTCAGCATCCCGTTCATCCTGGCCGGCATTGCGCTGATCGTCGTCGCCCATATCCGGAAAATACCCGCCCGACGGACGGAACCGGCGAAAACCCACTACTGCGCACCTAAGAAGAACCGGCAATGAAACGCCTGCTGACCGTCTGCCTCCTGACGCTCTGCTGCGCCGCCGCCCCGGCGCAGGAAACCGATTCGCTGCTCACCGTCGCGATGTGCGGCGACATCATGATGGGCACCACCTATCCCACCGTCCGGCTTCCCGCAAACGACGGCGCCGACATCTTCGCCGACGTGAAGCAGCTCTTTCTCGACGCAGACCTCTCGGCCGGAAACCTGGAAGGCGTGATCTGCGAAGGCGGGGCGTGCACCAAGGACACCGGCAAGGCCAACAACTACGCCTTCCGGATGCCCGAGAGCTATGCGCACCTGCTCAAGGAGGCCGGATTCGACTATCTCAACCTGGCCAACAACCACACCAATGACTTCGGAACCTACGGCCTGCTCCGCACGCAGGAAGTGCTCGACAGCCAGGGAATCCGCTACAGCGGCCTGCCCGACTGCGAATCCGCGGTCATCGAAAAGGACGGCATCCGCTACGGCGTCTGCTCGTTCGGACACAACGCCTATACCTTGAAACACACCGACACGGCGTCCGTGACGCGGATCCTCACCGACCTGCGGCCGCAATGCGACATCCTGGTCGTCACCTTCCACGGCGGCGCGGAAGGCGCAAAATTCTCCCACCTGCCCGACGGTCCCGAGACCTATCTCGGCGAGAACCGCGGCGACCTCCGGGCCTTCGCCCACCGGTGCGTCGACCTGGGCGCCGACCTGGTGTTCGGCCACGGCCCCCACGTCACGCGGGCCGTGGAATGCTACCGCGACCGGCTCATCGCCTACAGCCTCGGCAACTTCTGCACCACCTTCGGCGTAAACCTGGCCGGCGTAAACGGTTACGCCCCGGTGCTGGTCGCCCGGATCACCCGCGACGGCCGCTTCGTGGACGGCCGCATCCACTCCTTCATCCAGACCCAGGGCACCGGCCCGCGCCTCGATCCGACCGACCGCGTGGCGCAGCATATGCGCAGCCTCTCGGAGGCCGATTTCCGCGGCCAGTACGGACTGGATATCTCCGACGACGGAACTTTGACTAGAAAAACGCAATAATGTCACCTCTGTCACTTCTGCTGCTTTTCCTTCTGGGTGCGATGGGCATCTCCTTCCTGTGCTCGATCCTCGAGTCGGTGCTGCTGTCCACGCCCATCTCCTATATCACGATGCGGGAGGACGAAGGCTACAAGCCCGCCACCCGGTTCATGCAATATAAGGAGGAGAGCGCCCGCCCGCTGGCCGCGATCCTGGCCCTCAACACCATCGCCAACACCATCGGTGCGGCCGGCGTGGGCCGGCAGGCCACCCTGCTCTGGGGATCCGAGCTGTTCGGCTGGGTATCGGCCATCACCACCCTGCTCATCCTGGTCTTCGCCGAGATCATCCCGAAGACCATCGGCACATCGTACTATCGCAGCCTGATGGGCTTCACCACGCGCGTACTGCGGGCGCTGATCGTGCTGATGTACCCGATCGTCATCCTCATCGAACTCATCTCCCGGATCTTCCAGAAAGACGACGACGAAGCGTCCGTGAGCCGCGAGGAAGTGTCGGCGATGGCCAACGTGGGCGAAGAGGAAGGCGTGATCGACGAAGACGAGAACCGCATCATCCAGAACGTCATCAAGCTCGACGGCGTGAAAGCCTACGACGTGATGACGCCCCGCGTGGTCGCGCAGACCGCCTCGGAGAACATGACCCTGAAGAATTTCTACAAGGACAAGGACTTCGAGCACTATTCCCGCATTCCGGTCTATTCCGAATCGCCCGAATACATCACGGGCTACATCCTCCGCAGCGAAGCGCTCGAATGCCTGGCCGAAGACAAGTTCGACATGCGCCTGAGCGAGATCAAGCGCGACATCACCTTCTTCAACGAGGAGCAGTCCGTGGCCGACATCTGGGACACGCTGCTGGCCAAGAAGGAGCAGATCGGCCTGATCATCGACGAATACGGCTGCTTCCAGGGCATCCTGACGCTCGAAGACATCATCGAGACGATCCTCGGCCTGGAAATCATCGACGAGAACGACGAGGTGAGCGACATGCAGCAGTATGCCCGCGAACGCTGGAAACAGCGCGCCAAGCGTTTCAAGGAAATCCAGCTTCCCGATACCGACGCCGAATGATGGACGGGGGCTACGATCTGATCTGTGTCCTCGGCCCCACCGCCTCCGGCAAGACCCGCTATGCCGTGCAGCTGGCCCGGACGCTCGACGGGGAGATCCTCTCCGGCGACTCGCGCCAGGTGTACCGCGGCATGGACATCGGTACGGGCAAGGACCTGGCCGAATACGGCGAGGTTCCCTACCACCTGATCGACATCGTGGACGCCGGAACGAAATACAACATCTTCCAGTACCAGCACGACTTTGAACGCGCGTACCGCGACATCGTGGAACGCGGCCGCACGCCGATCCTCTGCGGCGGCAGCGGCCTCTACATCGAGGCCGCCACCTGCGGCTACCACCTGCCCGACGTCCCGCCCGACCCGGCGCTGCGCGCCGAACTGGAGACGCTGCCGACGGAAACACTGATCGCCCGGTACGAAGCGCTCCGCACGCCCCACAACACCACGGACTACGACACCCGCCAGCGCCTGATCCGCGCGCTGGAAATCGCCGTCTATGAAACGACGCACCCTGTGACCCGCACGGCTTTCCTGCCGCGGAACACCCGCTACATCGGCATCGCCGTCTCGCGCGAGGAACGCAACGCACGGATCGACCGGCGGCTGCGCACCCGGCTCGACGAAGGGCTCGTGGAAGAAGTGCGCGGCCTGCTCGAAAGCGGTCTCCGCCCCGAAGACCTGCTGTACTACGGCCTAGAATACAAATACGTGACGCTCTACCTCACCGGCGCCCTCGCCTACGACGAAATGGTCGACCGGCTGCAGACCGCCATCCACCAGTTTGCCAAGCGGCAGATGACCTGGTTCCGCGGAATGGAGCGCAAAGGAATCAAAATCGAATGGATATCCCCCGCATGAAAAGAATGTTCCTGCTGCTGCCGGCCCTTGCACTGCTGTTGCTGCCGGCCACCGGTTCCGCGCAAAAAGCCTCGGAACTCAAGTATGTCGACGCCCGCAACCTGATGCTCATCAACCAGGGCTACGACAACACCGCGCTGTACTATTCCCGCCTGCCGGAAGACCTGAAACCCGTCATCCGCCAGGGCGTATGGGACCTCGGCCTGAATTCGGCAGGCCTGGCCGTCCGTTTCTCGAGCAACAGCCGGGTTATCGGATTCCGCTGGACTTTGCTCAACAACTTCATCATGCACCATATGGCCGGAACGGGCATCCGCGGCATCGACCTCTACCGACTCGACGAGAATGACCACTGGCAGTTCATCGGAACGGCCATCCCCAACGGGAAAGATTCCACCAAGGTGCAGATCGCTGTCAGCGGGATGGACGGCCGCGACCACGACTATATGGCTTATCTTCCCCTCTACGACGGCGTTACGAAAGTCGAGGTCGGGGTGACAAAGGACGCCTCGGTCGGGAAGCCGCACCGCGACGTGCTGGTCAAGGGCCGGGAAAAGCCCCTGGTCTTCTACGGAACGAGCATCACCCAGGGCGGCTGCGCCTCACGTCCGGGCATGGTCTATACCTCCATCATCAGCCGGGCCTTGCAAAAGGAATGCGTCAACCTGGGCTTCAGCGGGAATGCCCGGATGGACAAGTCGATGGCGGAAGCCGTGGCGCGGATCGACGCGGAGCAGTACGTGATCGACTGCTTGGAGAACTGCACGCTGAAAGTGATGCAGGACAGCGCCTGGTATTTTCTGACGTACCTGGCGAAACGGCGGCCTGACGCCCCGATCTATCTGGTCGAGCACATCTGGTTCTCCCATTCGGCCGTCAATAAGGACGTCCACGACCAGATTGCCGAGAAGAACGCCTATTGGCACGAAATCTATTCGAAGCTCCGGAAAGAAGGCTACGACAATTTCCGCTACATCCCGGCCGACCGGCTGACCGGTCCCGACGGCGAAGGCGCCGTCGACGGCTGCCACCAGACCGACCTGGGCTTCCTGCGGATGTCCGAGGAGTTCCTGCGCCATCTCAGACAAAAATAAATCGTGGCAGATAAATCCCTGATTGTCTGAGCTTTACGCATAATCGCTTGCGCATTTTTACGCAAGCGATTTATCATAAATGGCAGACAATCAGCTAATTAAGCGCCACCAGCTACGACAGGACGACCATCTCGCAGTTCTTGCAGTCGAAGGCGAGGCGGAGGCGGTTGGACTGGTTGACGAGGTAGAGCGGTTCGCGGGGGAGAGCCGTCGTCATCCCGGGCTTGGCCGGATGCTGCTTCGGGCAGAGGCCCAGCTCCCAGCGGATACAGCAGCGGCTGCGGAGCAGTTCTTCGGGAACGGCGAGCGTCGAACGGTTCAACGAGGCGGCATCGGGCCGCGGCGTGTGAGGCGTTTCCTTTCGTGGGCGAAGCTCCAGTTTCTCTTGAAGATCCGCGGCCAGGTCGCGCCGGATCTGGTTGAGGAAGGCCGGGGAGTAGAAACGGACAGGATCGGCTTCCACTGCATCGACCATAAAGGCGAAAGGCCCGCTGTGCTTACCCAGCTGTCGGCGCAGATTATCGAGCGCAGCCACGGGCTTTTCGGCTACGGGCGCATCATCAGCGAAGCGACGTTCTACGACGAGACCCTGCGAAGAAGCCGTCACGCACGTCTTTTCACCCTCCGAACGCCATTCGAGCTTTACGTCCAGCACCCGTTGCGGCATATTCTTTTCCAGCTCCCGTTCGAAACGGATGTCAAGATTGCGGTATACCCGCATTCCGGATGCCAGTCCTGCAGGGTCGCGCAGCGTCACGCGATTGCCTTGCACCACCTCCGCACGGCCGCCCGTGACCTCACCCTCTCGGTTGACGAAAGACAGGCCGTCGCCATTGGCCATCGGCTTGTCCGTACGGATTTCCACGATCCGGCCGCGGACCGAGACGACATCGCCGAGATACTCGCCGAGCGCCTTGGCCGCATCGACCGACTGCATCGTGGCCGGATGTCCGTCGAGGAAACCGCCGGAATAGCCGCGCTGGAACGTCTTGTCGGGATCGGGCGTGAAGCCACCCTCCAGGTGTCCGGCCGAAGCGCGACAGTAATGCGGCCCGGATGCGTCGGTCGTGACGGACGAGGCGATGAAAGCGTCGATCACCTGCCGGTAATGCCGCACGACATTCTTCACATAGGAGGCGTTCTTGAGCCGTCCTTCTATCTTGAACGACGTGATGCCGGCCTCCACCAGTTGCGGCAAGTACCGGTCGAAGCGCAGGTCCCTGGGCGAAAGCAGCGTCCGGTCGCGCACCAGCACGCGGCCGTCGGCATCCGTCAGGTCGTAGCGCGACCGGCAGGCCTGGGCGCAGACACCGCGGTTGGCGCTGCGGCCCGTCAGGTGCTGGCTCAGGTAGCACTCCCCGCTGTAACCCACGCAAAGGGCGCCGTGGATGAAAAACTCCAGGTCGCAGTCCACGGCCGCACGGATGGCGCGAATCTCTTCGAGCGTGAGCTGGCGTTCCAGCACCAGCCGCGAGAAGCCGAGCGCGGCAAGTTCCCTTGCCCGCTGCGGCGTCCGGATGGCCGTCTGTGTCGAAGCGTGCAGCTCCACGGGCGGCAGGTCCAGCGCAAGCAGCTGCAGGTCCTGGATGATGAAGACATCGATGCCGGCCTCATAGAGGTCCCACATCAACGTTCTTGCCTGTTCGAGCTCCCCGTCCTGCAACAGCGTGTTGACGGTCGCGTGGACCTTCGCACCGTACAGGTGTGCGTAGCGGCAGAGACGGGCGATATCCGCGACCGGATTGCCCGCCGCCGCACGGGCGCCGAACGCAGGCCCCGCGATATAAACGGCATCGGCACCACAGTCGATCGCTGCGATGCCGATATCCGCATTTCTCGCAGGTGCGAGAAGCTCGAGGGCTATTTGCATTTGAGCTGGGTGATCTGGTAACGGGCACCCTCGCCAAACTTGGCGTCCTGCGCAATCTTCTGGAAATAGCCGCAGGCCTTGTCGTTCTCGCCGAGGGCGACCAGGGCCGTACCCAGGTTGTAGACCACGCCCGCATCCTTCGTGATGGCGTTGGGATTCATCGCCAGATAGGCCTCGAAGGCATCGGCCGCCACCTTGTTCTGCTTGAGCTGCATGGCGCTCATGCCGATGATCTTCTGGGCGTTGGCGTTGTCGACGTACTGGGTCGACTTCTGGGCGTTTTCAAGCGCGCCCTTCATATCCTTCGCTTTCTGGCATTCGACGGCCTTCTTTACATAAAGGTTGGAGAGCTGCTTGGCAGCCTGCTCCTCCTGGCCGTTCTCAGAAGCGAGCTCGAACGCCTTGATGGCATCGTCCACCTTGCCGAGCTGAGAAAGCGCCTGGCCCTTGCGCAGATGCGCGTTGCCGTTCGTCGGATCGGCGTCGATCACCTTCTGGTAGGCGGCGGCTGCGGCTTCGAAATTCTTGTCCTTGAGCAGACCGTTGGCATCGGCCATCAGCAGCTGCGGGATCAGGCCGTTGGCCTCTTCCACCACGTCGGCGTCACCGAAAGCGGCACCGACCTCGGCGGCCTTCCTGAACTTGGCGACGGCCTCCTCGATATTCTTTTCCTGATAGAGTTCCTTGCCCAGGGAGATATAGAGCTTCGGAAGAATACCCTTGCACTGAGCCGCGATTTCAGCTCCTTCCTCCCCCAGCGTACCGGCCATCTCGAGTGCCTGTTCAAACAGGTTGATGGCTTCCGCCTTGTTGCTCTCGATTGCCGCAGCGGCGTTGTTGTAGATTTCCGTTGCTTTTTCCAGATCTTGCGCTGCAACGGCGCCCATCGTGAAGAGGGCGACCATTACCGTTAAGAAAACCTTTTTCATCGTTTATGCGTTTTTGTTTTTGATTCAGATAAGGGGCTATGCATAAAAGCTGCCAAATTTATCAACATTTGACTAAATTTGCAAAGATTTTCGTCATGAACGTGCCTTCCATCCTCCAAATCGGGGACATTCTGGTGTCTTCGGAAGTGCTCACGGAGTACTTCTGCTGCGATTACAATGCGTGCCGCGGGGCCTGCTGCATCATCGGCGACAGCGGTGCGCCGCTGCAGGAACACGAGACGGAACTGCTGGATCGGCATTACCCGGAATACGAAGGGTGGATGAGTCCCGCCGGACGCGAGAAAGTGGCGGAGACCGGTTTTTTTGAAGTGGACCGCGACGGGGACCTGGTGACGCCGCTGCTGCACGGGGGCGAGGAGTGCGCCTACACCTGCTTCGAGGATACGGGGTGCTTCTGCGCCATCGAACGCGCCCATTGCGCCGGACGCTGCCGCTTCGTCAAGCCCATCTCCTGCCGCCTCTACCCCATCCGCGCCAGCGTGCTCCGCAACGGGCTGACCGCCCTCAACCTCCACCGCTGGGAGATCTGCAAGTGCGCGTTTGAAAAAGGCCGCCGCGAAGGAATCCGCGTTTACGAATTCCTGCGGCAGCCGCTTATCGACGCATACGGAGAAGCCTTCTATTCGGAGCTCTCCGGCGTCGCTTCCTCGTCGAGCAGCATCTGCGCGGATTCCAGGTCGTAATCGTGGACCAGCAGCTGGACGCCGTGCCTGCCCAGCTGCAAGCCGGGATACGGACTGTTTACATTGGAGATCACGGCTTCGATGCCCTCGCTTTCGAGGCGGCCCTTCGCGATTTCAGCCTCGTACTCGTAAATGAATTCTGCGACAACTTTCATCATGGCTGGGTTCCTCCCGTTTTAATTGGTTTCCTGTTCCCGGTCCTCCTGGCGGACGCGGTAACTGATGGCGCTCAGGATGCGCATCAGGTCCTTGCGGTAGCCTTCCACCCGGACCGGATTTCCTGCGGTTTCAAACGTGATGCGGTCCTCGAACATACGGGTCAGCCGCGCATACGTACCTTCCTTCCGGTAGGTGACGAGGCCAGGTTCCGAGGATTCTGGCACATAGCCGAGGCTTTTCATCACGTCGCCGATCATTCCGGCATATTTTGTGAAGTCTCCGTTGAGGTACAACTCCTTCTTGTAAAAGCTCAGTTTCGGATAGATGGCCGAGACGGCCACGAAGAAGAGCGCGATCTTCGGCAGCGAACCCTCCTTGAACAGACCGGCGAACGAAATGCCGGCCATCTTCTGGGCCGAGAACAGGTAGACGATGCCGACGATCAGGAAGAAAATGATGGCGAAGTAGACCAGGTATTTGAGTGCGCGGATCAGGTATCTCATGGCATTCCCGTTGTTAATCTTCACAAATTTAACTAATTTTGCAGAACTAACGGCTAAAAAAGAGTAAAGTTATGGAAGAACTCGATGAAGAAATGATCCAGTTTGAAAAGGATCACCCGAGCAAGAAAAGCAGCGGCGGAGGCAGCGGCAATGGCGGAAACCTGCGCATCCTGGCCATCGCCCTCGCGGCCGTCGCCGTAGCTTTGCTGGCCACCCTCCTCGTGATGGCGGTCAAGAAAAGAGCCCTGGTGAACGATCTGAACATCGACAAGCAGAACCTCACCAATGAACTGATCGCGCTGCAGGGCGACTACGAGGCCCTGAACACCACCAACGCTGCCATCAACGACTCGCTCAACGTCGAAAAGGAGAAGGTCGGGCAGCTGATCGAACGGTTGCAGAAGACCGAGGCGACCAACCGCGCGAAGATCCGCGAATATGAGCAGGAACTCGGAACGCTCCGCTCCATCATGAAGGGATACATCCGGCAGATCGACTCCCTCAATACACTGAACATCTCCCTCAGGAACGAGGCGACGGAAGCCCGTCGCGAAGCCCAGGAAAGCAAGCGGCAGTATGAGAACCTGCGGACCACGACCGACCAGCTTTCCAAGAAGGCTTCGGCCGGCGCAGTGGTCAAGGGACGCGGATTCAACCTGGTGGCCATC
This sequence comes from uncultured Bacteroidales bacterium, assembly GCA_947306365.1. Classification (GTDB taxonomy): domain Bacteria; phylum Bacteroidota; class Bacteroidia; order Bacteroidales; family UBA932; genus Cacconaster. The sequence goes on along the minus strand of CAMZGD010000002.1, from coordinate 46,226 downwards.
AACGAATCGAACAAGGTGACCGACCGAAGCAGCCGCGCCCGCAAGCTCAGGGCATGCCTCAGCCTGATCGAGAATTCGATCGCGGAACGCGGATGGCGGACGGTCTACATCCGGATCAAGGGTCCGGACGACATCCTGATGACCGATGACAGCGGAAAAGTCTTCACCTGCGGCGGCGAACAGCTGATCTATTCCGCCTCGCGCGAGGTGGACTACCAGGGCGAGGAAGTGGAAATCTGCCTCTACTTCGCCACCACGCAAGGCTTCGAGAAAGGCAAGTACACCGTGGACATCTACACCGACGAGACCAGGCTCGGCACCGCCGAGATGATCTTGAAGTAGGTCTATGGCGGGCCTCTACGTCCACTTTCCCTTCTGCGCCGCGAAATGCATCTACTGCGACTTCTACGCGCGCGTGAGACGGGACTGGAAACCCTACGTGGAGGCATTGCTGCAGGAAATCGCCGACAGGCGGTCTGATCTCAAGGGCGTTCTCCCGACGACGCTTTACTTCGGCGGGGGGACGCCTTCCCTTCTGCCCGTGCCGCTGCTGGCCCGCGTGGCGGAGGCGGCCCGGACGGCGTTCGGCGTCGACGCTTTTTCCGAATTCACCGTCGAAGCCAATCCCGACGACATCACGGAGGAGAAGGCCGCGGCGCTCCGCGAAACGGGAGCCGGCCGCATCAGCATGGGCGTGCAGTCGTTCTGCGACGACCACCTTCGCTGGATGCGCCGCCGGCACACCGCCACCCAGGCCGCGGAAGCCTTTGCGACACTGCGGCACGCCGGATTCGGCAACCTGTCGATCGACCTGATTTTCGGCTTTGCCGGACTGGACGACGCCCAGTGGGAACGGAACCTCGCGGCCGCGACCGCGCTGCGGCCGGAACACATCTCCTGCTACCAGATGACCGGCCGGTGGGCCGACGGCGACGAGGAGCGGTGCCGGCGGCAGTACGGCCTGCTGCAGGAACGGCTTGCCGCTGCCGGCTACGGCCAGTATGAAATCGCGAACTTCGCCCTGCCGGGATTCGAATCGCGCCACAACCGCGGCTACTGGTCGCGGGCGCCCTATCTCGGCTTCGGCGCCGGCGCCCACTCGTTCGACGGAGACCGGCGACGCAGCTGGAACACGCCCGACGTCGACGCCTACCTCGCTTCCCGCCCCGGCGCCGCCGAAACGCTTTCCGACCGGGAGATCCTCGAGGAGAAGCTGATGCTCGGGCTCCGGACCGTACAGGGGCTCCCGCTGGCGACGCTCTCGCCAGCGGAACGGGCGGCGCTGAAACAAACGACCCTGGAGGAACTCTCCAGGGCCGGTAAACTGATTGTGGAAGCGGACCGGATCCGGATCCCGAAGGAATCGCTCTTCGTTTCGGACTGGATCGTCGGCCGGCTGTTCCCCGCCTAAGCGAAGCAGCCGTTCGCCTTGCAGTAGGCGTAGATGGCCACGACGATGAAACCGAGGATCAGCAGGGTCACATAGATGAAGCCGATCCATTTCCAGCGCTTGAACCAGATCTGATTGTTCCAGCCCAGCGTCTGGAGCGCACTCCAGAAGCCGTGGGTGAGGTGGAACCACAGCGCGGCAAACCAGATGATGTACAGGCACAGGTACCACCACTTGCCGAGGATGTTCTCCATCAGCACATAGGGATCGGCTTCGGCGCCGCCGAGCCAGTTCTGCAACTGCATCTTCGACCAGAAGTTGACCAGATGGAGGCCGATGCCCAGCAGCACGATCAGGCCCAGGACAAACATATTGCGGGCGGACCAGGAGTCGGTCTTCGCCTTGTTCGGAACCGCATAGCGCTGTTCTCCGCGGGCGCGGAGGTTTCCGATGGTCAGGATGAAGGCATACACAATGTGGACCACGAAGAGGGCGGCCAGGACGGGCACGACCACATTGACCCAGCCCATCGAGAGGATCTCGCAGATGGTGCCGTACACCACGCTCTCCTGATCGAACACATACGTCAGGTTCATCACCATATGGAAGGTGAGGAAGAGGATGAGGCAGATGCCGCTGACGCTCATGATCAGCTTCTTGCCGATGGAAGACTTGAATATGCTTGCCATAATCTGCAGTTTGTTTGTATCGGATTGATTATGCAAAGATAATCCGAAACTTGATAAAATCATAATAAATGGCTACTTTTGTTTTATGAAATACAACAGAATCCTCCTCAAACTGAGCGGCGAGGCGATCGGCGGTCCGGACGGCGTCGGCCTCGACGAGAACGTGATGGCCGCCTATGCCCGGCAGATCGCTGCCGTGGTGAACCAGGGCGCCCAGGTGGCGATCGTCATCGGCGGCGGCAACATCTTCCGCGGCCTGAGCGGCACGCAGCGCGGCTTCGACCGTGTCCGCGGCGACCAGATGGGCATGCTGGCCACGGTGATCAACAGCATCGGCCTCTCCCTTTCGCTCCGCAACGCCGGCCTCGACGCCGAGGTGTTCACCTCCACGCCGATGCGCCCGATGGCGAAATACTATATGCGCGACGAGGTCGACGCCTTCCTGAAAGAGGGCGGCGTGGCCGTGATCGCCGGCGGAACGGGCAACCCGTTTTTCACCACCGACTCCGCCGCGGCGCTCCGCGCCTGCGAACTTCGCTGCGATGCATTGCTGAAAGGCACGAAAGTTGACGGCGTGTACGACGCCGATCCGGTGAAGCACCCCGGAGCGAAGCGCTACGACACCCTGACCTTCGACAAGGCGATCGCCGACAACCTCAAGGTTATGGACCAGACGGCGTTCACGCTCTGCAAGGAAAACGGCATGCCGATCATCGTCTTCAACATGAACGACGAAGGCACGCTCGAAAAAGTGGTTGCCGGAACCGGCCGGTGCACCGTATTGTGCAATGAATAAAAACCGATACCGCTATGTTCGATAAAGCAAAAGAAGTGATTGCCGCCATCAAGGAAAAGATGCAGGGCGCCGTCACCTACCTGGACGAAGACCTGAAGACCTACCGGGCGGGCAAGGCCAATCCGGCCGTCTTCAACAACGTCGTGGTGAACTACTACGGCACGATGACCCCCATCCCGCAGGTAGCCAGCATCAGCACGCCCGATGCCAAGACGATGCTCATCCAGCCGTGGGACCGCAACCTGCTCCACACGGTGGAGAAGGCCATCATGGACGCCAATCTCGGCTTCACGCCGCAGAACAACGGCGAGATGATCCGCATCAACGTGCCCGCGCTTACCGAAGAGCGCCGGAAGGAACTGGTCAAGAAGGCCCGCACGGCCGGTGAAAACGCCAAGGTCGGTGTCCGAAACGCCCGCCGCGACGCCATCGAGGCGCTGAAGAAGCTCCAGAAGGAAGGCCTCCCCGAAGATTCCGAGAAGGATTTCGAAGATGAGGTCCAGAAACTGACCGACTCCTTCATCAAGAAAGTCGACGAGATTCTCTCCGCCAAGGAGAAAGAAATGATGACGGTTTAGGCGACGGGGCGGAATCCCGCCCGGATGCGCCGTGCGGCTATGCGCTTTTCGGAAATCATCGGCAATGATGCGCTCAAGGCGTCGCTGGTCCGGATGGTCCGGGGGAACCGGCTTGGGCACGCCATTCTCTTCACGGAGGAGAATGGCGGCGGTGCCTTTGCCTTCGCCCTCGCCCTGGCCCAGTATGTCAACTGCCGGGAACCCGGGGAAGAAGACGCGTGCGGTGTTTGCTCCTCCTGCCACAAGTACCGGAAACTGATCCATCCCGACCTGCACTTCGTCTTTCCGGTGAGCAGCGGCAACGCCCTTTCCGAAAGTGAGAAGAAAGCGCCGATCTCCGATTACTTCCTGCCCGCATTCAAGGAACTTGCCCTGTCCAATCCCTATTTCACGGAACAGCAGCTCTACGAGGCCATCGGCATCGAGAACAAGAGCGGCCTGATCAACGTGCACGAAGCCCGTCGCATCTACGAGAAGCTTTCGCTGCGGGCGGCGGAAGGGCTGTGGAAGACGATGATCGTCTTCCTGCCGGAAAAGATGAACCTGGAAGCGGCCAACAAGCTCCTCAAACTGCTGGAAGAGCCGCCGCAGGGGACGCTGTTCCTGCTGGTCTCGCACAACCCGGAACGGCTGCTGCCGACTATCCGGTCCCGCTGCCAGCCCATCGGCCTGCAACCGCTCACCCGCGCGGAGCGCCGTCTGGTCGAAGGCGAGCGCCCGGACGATGCGGAATTCCGCGAGATCACCCGTTCCATCCTGCAGGCCGGACTGGACAAGCGCATCATCGACCTCTTCCCACAATGGGAGATGCTCGCCGAACTGGGGCGGGAAAAACAACGGGACTGGTGCCTGTATACGGAGAACTATTTGAGAAAAACCCTGCTGGTTGCCCGCGGACTCGACCGGCTGGCCGACCTGTCACAACAGGAAGAGGCCTCGGTCCGGGATTTCGCCGCGAAGATCCGGCCGACGTTCTACGAACGGGCCTTCACGGCCCTGGAGGAGACGCTTTCGGCCATCGGCAGCAACGTCAACCCGAAACTGACGTTCTGCGACCTGTGCAACCGGATGCTTTTGGCCATGTAGCATATGGAAGACATTCAAATCAAGGAAAAAGGAACCCGGCAATATGACTGCTCCCGCGGTTGCGAAGTGGAGCGGACGCCCATCGGCGAACTGAAAGTCCAGTACAATCCCCGCTGCTGCAAGCTCAGCAGCTACAACTGGATGGAAGGCATCAGCCAGAACCGCTACAGCGACCTCTTCGAAGTCCGGTTCAAGAATACCCGCAAGATCTTCTTCCGGAACACTTCCGGACAGATCATCAAGAAGGGAGACCTCGTGGTCGTGGAAGCCCAGAACGGGCACGACCTGGGCATCGTGACGCTCGAAGGACCGGTCGTGCTCGAGCAGCTGGCCCGCCACCGCATCGACCCCGACACTTACGAATTCCGCCGGATCTACCGCAAGGCCAAGATCCTCGACATCGAGCGCTGGCAGGAAGCCATCGCCCGCGAGCACAAGACCATGATCCGCGCCCGCCAGCTGGCGGCCCGCCTCGGTCTCGACATGAAGATCGGCGACGTGGAATTCCAGGGCGACGGCACCAAGGCCATCTTCTACTACATCGCCGACGAACGCGTGGACTTCCGGCAGCTGATCAAGGACTTCGCCGAGGAATTCCACATCCGCGTGGAAATGAAGCAGATCGGGGCGCGGCAGGAGGCCGGCCTGATCGGCGGCATCGGCGTGTGCGGACGGGCGCTCTGCTGCTCGAAGTACATGTCCGACTTCCAGTCGATCACCACGCAGGCGGCCCGCTGCCAGGACCTTTCGCTGAATCCGCAGAAACTCGCCGGCCAGTGCAGCAAACTCAAATGCTGCATCAACTACGAAGCCTCCACCTACGTGGACGCCCAGCGCCAGCTGCCCGAACTCCGCGGCCCGATCGAACTGGAAGACGGCCCCGCCTGGCTGATGAAGACCGACATCCTCAAGGGGATCATGTACTTCTCCTATGAGCAGGGCAGCCTGTCGAACCTCTATCCCCTGCCCGCCTCCCGCGTCCGCGAGATCCTGGCCGACAACCGGAACGGAATCAAGCCGGCGTCGCTCCAGGAGAACGGCGCAGGCGTACGCCAGTCCGATTTCATCAGCGCCGTGGGCGACGACAGCATCACCCGCTTCGATGAACAGAAGAAACGGAGGAACAACGGACGGCGGAGAAACGGGAACAACGCCCGCAAGAACAACAACGGAAAACGCAGAAACGGAAAGGAAAGGGGGAATGAAGGCCAGAAATAGTCTGATACTCCTGCTGGGGGTGCTGGGAGGCCTGCTCCTGACCGGGTGCGCCAAGCCTTCCGGCGACTATTTCCTCGTCTCCACGGAGACGGCCCGGCTGCACGAAGGCAGCTTCGACTTCACGATGGACCTCGACGACACCACCTGCCGCTACTCCACCACCCTGGCCGCCCGCGTGGTCACCAGCCGGGTCCCCGGCAACGCCCTCGCCTTCGACATCCATGTCACATCGCCCATCGGGGAGACCACCATCGAGCGCGGCACGTTTCCCCTGTACCCCGCCGACGGCGTACGGGCCCGGGCGGGCAGCGGATCGCTCGTCGATTTCGCCTGGCCCTGGCGGACCGGATTCCAGGTAAGCGGCGCCGAAACGGGCCGCTGGCGAATCTCTGTTACACCCACCGACCCGGACCTGCTGGACGCCCTCTACGGTCTGGGCTTTTCTTACGAAGTGATGCCATGGGAAAAGGGAAACTGAAGAAATTCCAGGAAAACAAGACTTTTTCGTGCCTCATCCAGCCGGCCACGGAAGACCTGCTGGGCCTTGACCACCCGCTGAAGGGGCACTGGAAGGAACAGGTGTTCCGCAACGGCAACCCGATCGTGCTGGAACTGGGCTGCGGCAAGGGGGAATACACCGTCGCGCTGGCGGAAAGATTCCCGGAAAAGAATTACATCGGCATCGACATCAAGGGCGCACGCCTCTGGAAAGGCGCCAAATACGCCACGCAGCAGGCGCTGGGCAACGTGGCCTTCATCCGGGCCCGTGTCGAATTCATCGAATCGCTGTTCGCCCAGGACGAGATCGACGAGATCTGGATCACGTTCGCCGACCCGCAGGAGCGCAAGCCCCGCAAGCGGCTCACCCATCCCCGCTTCCTCGAACGCTACCGCAACATCCTGGTGCCGGGCGGCATCATCCACCTGAAGACCGACAGCCGGCTGCTCCACCATTTCACCCTGGAGACGGCCCGCCAGAACGGCCTGACCGTGCTCCGGCATGGCGAAGACATCTATGGAAGCGGCATGGCCGACGAGCTCCTGTCGATCCAGACTTTCTACGAGAAGAATTTCCGCGCCCAGGGCATACCGATCACCTACCTGGCCTTCCGGCTCGACAAGGACGGCCCGCTCGCCGAACCGGAGTGGGACCAGCAGCCCTACGAGCAGACCTACAAGACGCTTACGCGGTCCTGACGGCCATCAGCCCGGCCAATTCTGTCAGATAGTCTTTCGCCTCGGACGCCGGAACCGGCGCGAGTGCCTCCACGGCCTGGCGGACCTCCTCCGCCAGTTGTGCGCGGGCATAGCCCAGGGCGTCGTACTGCCGCACCAGGGCAAAGACATCCGGAACCAGTTCCGGATCGGGGTCCTGCAGCCGCCGCCGGATTTCACGGACGACCTTGCCGGGCGCACGCGAAAACACCCCGAACAGCGGCAGCGTAATCTTTTTCTCCAACAGGTCCTGCCCCGCCGGCTTGCCGGTAGACAGCTCCGGGGAATAATCGAGCAGGTCGTCCATCATCTGGAACGCCTGTCCGATATGGAAGGCGTACTGTCGGCAGCACGCGACTTCCGCCTCGCCGGCATCGACCGAATACGCCGCGCTGACCATGGCGGCCTCAAAGAGCGATGTCGTCTTGCAATAGATGATCCGGCGGTAGTCCGCCTCGGTGGTATCGGCCTTCCGGGCCTTTTCCAGCTGGATCATCTCGCCTTCGGCCAGGTCGCCGAGGCATTTTGCGAAAATGTGGAGCACCCGCTTGTCGGGATGGTCGATGATCAGGTTCATCGCCCGGGACAGCCAGAAGTCCCCCAACAGGACGGCCGTGGTGGGCGAATAGAGCGCCATCACGGTCGGCGCGCCCCGGCGGGTCGGGGCATTGTCGGCCACGTCGTCGTGCAGCAGGGTCGCCGTATGCAGCAGCTCGGACGCCGCGGCACAACGAACAACGCGCTCATTGCAAGTCCCCCGAAGGGCCCTTGCAATGAGCAGCGTAAAAAGCGGACGAAGTTTCTTGCCGCCGTGTGCGTGAATGAAGCGGTTCGCCTTGTCAAGCAACGGGATGTCCGAGGCGGTGCTGCCGCCGAACAGGTGCTGGAAATCATCCCAGTCCTGTCCCAGATACTGCTGGACCTCCTGGTACGGCGACTTGTACAACCGTCGTCAGAACTTGAGACCGAGGGAAAGCTCGAAGGTACGCGGCGAATTGCCCAGTGCCGGGACCTCCTTCGCATCGGCGACAGGACCGAAATTCCAGTTGTACTTGCCGGTGACCTGCAGCCTCAGGAAATTGACGCCCAGGCCAATGCCCAGACCCCACTCCGCCTTCTTAAGGCCGTTGATGACCGTTTCCCGGTCGGTATCGGTCCAACTGCTTCCCCGGAACTGGTTGCTTACCTTCACACCCACGTACGGGCCCGCGAAGATGAAGGGCCGGGCAATCAGCAAGTCCGGTCCCCACTGCACGTTGAACGGGACTTCGACATAGCCTAGATTCAGATTCTTCGCATCCTCAAGCTTGAGGCCCTTGACCTTATAGATCAGTTCGGGCTGGAAGGAGAAGCCCATGACCGATTCGGACTGATAACCGACGCCGACCTGCCAGCCGGAGCGGCCCGTCTTGAGGTCGGAGACCGTGGTGCTCTTGTCGACCGTCAGGTTGGAATAGTTGTAACCAGCCTTTACGATAACACTCTGTGCATTGGCTGTCAGGCCTCCCAGAAGGAGCAGGCCGGCCAGGAATAAAGCGACTTTCTTCATATTGCAATGTTTTACAGTAATGCTTCGATTTTCTTCTCGATTTCAGCCTGCGGAACGGCGCCGACCGTCTTGTCGACCAGTTCCCCACCCTTGAAAAAGAGGATGGTCGGGATGTTTCGGATTCCGAACTTCATCGGGATGTCCGAGCTTTCGTCGACGTTGCACTTGACGACGGAAACCCGGCCTTCGTACTTCTCGGCCAGTTTATCGATGATCGGGGAAATCATGCGGCAGGGGCCGCACCAGGTTGCCCAGAAGTCGACGACGACGGGACGTTCGTTCCGGTTGACGATCTCGTCAAAATTGGAATCGGTTAATGCTTGTGCCATATTGTTCGTTCTGTTTGTTGATTTCTGCGATAAAGATACACAAAATAATGATATGTCAGACGCATTGCTCGATATTCCAGACGAAGGCGCGTACGCCGACCGACTGGTTGCGCGCATCCAGCTTGCGGACTGTCAGGAGCAGTTCATCCACTTTTTCGTCGGGGACGACGGTCATCACGGCCGAGTTCATCTCCGGCCAGGTGTGGGTGCCCCGGTGCGGCTCGCCCGTGACGGAACCCTGTCCCTGCACTTGTTCAAAGAAGGTGAATCCCCTGATGCCCAACTCCTCCAGCATATATTCCACCCGCGAGGTGAAAGCCTGGTTGAATACGATAAATACACTTTTCATCACGATTTCTTCTTCTGGTCGGGGTTCAGTTTCATAAAGATGAATTCCTTGCGGCGCTTTTCTTCCTTGTCACGCTCGCCGCTGCGGGAGATCAGGCCATAGACCACCGGCACGATGATCAGCGTGATGAAGGTCGAGACCAGCAGGCCGCCGATCACCACGATACCCAACGGATGCCACATCTCGGAACCCTCACCCTGGCTGAGCGCCATCGGCAGCATGCCGAGCAGCGTCGTGAAGGCGGTCATCAGCACCGGGCGCAGACGCGAGGCGCCCGACAGGGCGATGGCGTCGTTGAGCCGGTAGCCGCGGTCACGCATCAGGTTGGTGTAATCCACCAGCACGATGCCGTTCTTGACCACGATGCCGATGAGCATCACCACGCCCAGCGCGCCGATCATGTCGAGCGACGTGCCCGTGATCCAGAGTGCCAGCACCACGCCTGAAAGGGCGAACGGAATGGCGAGCAGGATCACCGCCGGCTTGCCGAGACTCTCGAACTGCGAGGCCATCACGATATAGACAAGCAGGATGATCAGCAACGCCAGCATGATGATGTCCTTGAAGGTCTTCTGCTGGTCTTCGTAGTCACCCGCAAGGACGACCGAGATGCCCGAGGGCGGTGTATTCCGGTCAATCTGCACCTGGATCTGCTGGGCCAGCTCACCGAGCGAAGTCTTGTACGGAAGCGCCGTCACGCGGACGTAGCGCTGGCGGCTCTTGCGGTCGATGGTCTGCGGCGCCCAGTATTCTTCGATGGCGGCGATCTCGCCCAGCTTGATGCGGGCGCCCGTCGCAGTCGGAATCGAGAGGTCCTGAATGTCGCTCAGGGAGTTGCGGTCCTCTTCCTTGAGCCGGACCACGATGTTGTACTCATCGCCGTCCTCCTTCAGATAACCGGCCGTGTAGCCCGCCACGCGGTTGCGCACGTACTGCGACACCGTCGCCGTGTTCAAGCCGTGCTCGGCGGCCTTTTCCTTGTCGACCACGAGCTTCAGTTCGGGCCGGTCCTTGTCGCGGGTGACGCGCACGTTGCGGGCACCCGGAATGCTGTCGACGATGGCCTGGCGGATTTCCTCCGCATAGAGGCTGGTCTCGTCGAAGTCGTATCCATAGATTTCCACGTCGACCGTGGAACCGCCGCCCATGCCCATTCCGCCGGAAGCCATGCACTGATACTCGATGATCTCGGGATACTGCGCAAGTTCCTGACGGATGACTTCGGCGATCTCGTCGATACTGCGGGTACGATCGTATTTCTTGTTGCAGACCACCGTCATCGAAATCTTGTAGTTGGTGGTCGAAGAGAAGAGCACGCCGATCGAATTCTCGTCGTTGGAGCCGGTAGACGTGGAGATGCGCTGAACCTCCGGCACCAGGGTTCGGATACGGTCCTCCAGCACGCGGGCGAGCGCAACCGACCTTTCTACACGCGTACCCGGCTGCAGTTCGACCGTCACGCTGAGCCGGCCGTTGTCGCTGGTCTGCATGAAGTCGGTACCGATCTTGCCCATGATCATCGGCAACATCGAGAGGACGAAGAAAGCCAGGGCGATGAGGATGGTCACCAGCTTGTGGCCGAGACACCAGCGAAGCAGCTTCGCATAGACCTTGTCCACCTTGTCGAGGAAGCCCACCACGATGCGGTCGTACCAGCCCTTCCTGTCCCTGACTTCCACGAGCTGGCCATCTTCGTCGATTTCAACGCTGTTGGCCTTGAGCAGCTTGGAACAGAGCATCGGAATCAGGGAAATGGCCACTACCGTCGACGTCGACACCACGATGGTCACGATCCAGCCCAGCTCCTTGAAGAGGATACCGGCCATGCCGGAAAGCATCGTCAGCGGAATGAACACGGCCGCGATGACGAGCGTCGTCGCGATGACCGAGGTCCACACCTCGTTCGTCGCGTAGATGGCCGCCTCGTGCGGCGAACTGCCGCGGTCGATGTGCTTGGAGATGTTTTCCAACACCACGATGGCATCGTCCACCACCATGCCGATGGCCACGGTCAGCGCCGACAGGGAAATGATGTTCAGCGAACTGCCGGTCATCAGCAGATAGACGAACGCCACGATCAGGGCAATCGGGATGGTCAGGCCGATGATCAGCGTCGCGCGCCACTTGCCCAGGAAGAAGAAGACCACCAGCACCACGAACAGCAGGGCATAGAGGATGGATTCCTCCAGCGAGCCGATGGCATTCTCGATTTCCTCGGAAGAGTCGTAGATGAGCTTGATCTCCACGTCGGAAGGCAGCGAGTGCTGGATCTTCGCGAGTTCCTTGCGCACGTCCTTGCACACCTGCACGGTATTGGAACCGGATTTCTTGGCGACGATCAGGCGGACGGCATCCTTGCTGTCCACTTTCTCGTCGAGCGAAAGGTCCTTGATCGTATCGCGCACGGCAGCCAGGTCGCGCACGAACACCTTCTGCCCGAGCAGCGTGGTCGAAACCACGATGTCGGCGATGTCGGCGCTCTGCGCGTATTCGCCGCGCACCTGCATCTGGTACTGCTCCCTGTCCATCTTCACCGTACCGCTCGACAGGTTCAGGTTGTTGACGCTGATCGCATTGGCCACCTGCTCGACCGTCAGGTTGTAGGCGTCGAGCTTCGCCTGGTCGATGTCGATGTACACGTACCGGTCGGGCGCGCCGGAGACAGACACGGAACCGATGCCGTCGATGCGGTTGAGCTGCGGCACCACCTCGTCGTTGAGGATCTTCTCCAGGCCCGGATAGCTTTCGCGGGCCATCACGGAATACTGGATGATCGGCATCAGGCTCGAATTGAGCTTGAACATCACGGGGCTGGAGCAGCCGTCCGGCAGGTTGCTCTTGATCATGTCGATGTACGACCGGATGTCGTTGGCCGCCTCGTCACGGTCCGATCCCCACTCGAGCTCCAGGGAAACGACCGACATGTTGTCGCGCGAAGAAGACGTCAGTTCCTTCAGGCCGTCGACCGACGTGAGGCTGTTCTCGATGATCTTGGTCACATTGGTCTCGATCTCGCTGGCGGAAGCACCCGCATAGGTGGTCATCACCGTGATGTACGGCGGTTCCATCTCCGGGAACTGGTCGATCGGCAGCCGCGAGAGCGAGAACAGGCCGATGACGATGACCGCCACAAAGATCAGCGCCGTCGTGACCGGCTTCTGGATCGCTGACTTGTAGATGCTCATCGGGTCAGTTCTCCTTGGTTACGTTCAACTTCGACCCGTCCACCAGCTTAGCCTGGCCGACGGTGACCAGCCGGTCGCCTTCCTGCAGCTCGTCGCTGATGATCTCGATGTTCTCGTCGAACCGCTGGCCGAGCTTCACGAACACGCGCCGGGCCACGCCGCCGTCATCCACGAAGACGTAGCGGTCATTGGAGCCGGTGAGTTTCAGGACGGCCTGGTAGGGCACCACCATCGCGCGGGCCATGCCCAGCGACATCCGCGTCTTGACATACATGCCCGGCCGGAGCTTCAGCCCGCTGTTGGGAATCCGCAGCTTCGCCTGGAACGTATGGGAGGCCGGATCGACGGTCGGATAGACCACTTCGACGGTCGCGGGGAACGTCTCGCCCGGATAGATCTCCGAAGAGAGATTGACCTGCATCCCTTTCTTCACGAGCGGATAGTAGTTCTCAGGGATGGCGATCAGGGCCTTGAGCGTGTAGATCTGCGTCAGCACGAGGATCGGCTGGCCGCTGTAGAGCTCGCCGTCCTCATAGTTCTTCGCCGAAATCACGCCGGCGAAAGGCGCCCGCACGTAGGTGTTCTTCTCCAGGAAAGCGAGCGACTCCTTCGTCTGCTCATAGTTGAGTTTCGTCTGGTCGTAAGCCTGTTGGGACACCGCGCCGCTCTCGCGCAGCGATTCCATCCGCTGCAGTTCGACACCGAGGTTGGCATAGGTGAGCTTCGTGGTGGTATACTGGTTCTGGTCCATCCGCACCAGCATCGAACCCGCGTCCACGGACGTTCCCACCTCCACATAGATATGTTCAATCTTGCCGGTCAGGGACGGCGCCACGTTGAGCGTCTGCCAGCCTTCCAGCGTGGTGGAGAACTCAAGTTCCCGGGAGATGTCGGAAGTGGCCAAAGCGGTCGTCTCGACCAGTTCCACGCGCTGTTCAGCCTGCTGCTGCATCTGCTTTCCGCCACAGGCGGCCGTCACGAAAGCCGCAAGGAGCAAAAGGGAGAGGATTCTGCTTTTCATATCGTATCTGCTATTTGTTCAGGAGTTGTTCGAGGGATACCTGTGCGCTGATGATGTCGAGCAGTGACTGCACGTAGCTGCTCTGGGCTGAGATCAGGCTGGTGCCCGCGTTGGTCACGTCGAGGCTCGACGCGACGCCGAGCTCGTATTTGCGGGCGATGTTGGCGAACACGCGGCCGGCCACCTCCATGTTCTGCTTCTGGACGGTGTACTTGTCGATGGCCGTGCGCAGGTTATAGACCAGCTGCCGGTGCTGGACATTGAGGGCCAGCTCGGTATCCTGCAAGGTGTTGAGCTGCTTCTTGTAGGCCAGACGGGCGTCCTTGACCGCGGCGCGGGCCTTGCCCGAAGTGAAGAGCGGAATGTTGAGCTGCGCGCCGAGCATGTTCGGCGGGGTCATGTTCATCGTCGGCTCGTCGCTGAAGTTGTGGCGGCCGCTGTACTGGTGATAGATACTGAACGTCGGACCGTTCGACCAGCCCGTAAGGGCGATCTGGCGGCGGCTCAGCTCGGTCGATTCCTTCAGGAGCCGGTAGTCGTAGTTGTCTTCGACGTCGAACTCGGACGCCAGCAGGGAAGCGGTCGTGCCCAGGTTCAGCAGGTCGTCAATCCCGTCGGTCAGCACGAGATCCACGTCCTCGTCGAGACAGAGCTGGAGCCGCAGGGAGTTGTAGACCATCTCCAGCGAGCGGCGGGTGCTGCTGAGGGTGTTCTCCATCATCGCCGCCTGCACCTGGAGCTGGTCGGCATCGGTCTGTTCTGCGACGCCCGCATCCACGGAAGCCTGCGTGATCTCGTGCAGCCTGCGCATGCGCTCCAGATTCCCTTCCAGCAGGAGGACGGTGGCCTCCGTCACCAGGGCGGTGAAGTAGAGGGTTTCCACCTGGTCCGCGATTTCACGTTCACTCTTCTCGAGCGTCAGGTCGGCCATCTTCCGGGATACGTCGGCGATGCCGACGGAAACGACCTGCGCGCCGCTCAGGGCCAGGGAGGTGGAAACGTTGAAAGTGGCATACGGCGGCATCGACAGCTGCATCGCGCCCAGGTCCATCTTGTAGCCCATCATATTGGAATAGGATCCGCTCGCGGTTACCTGCGGCAGCATGCCCGCAATGGCCTGCCAGCGACTTGCCTGGGCCTTCTGGATGTCGATCGAGGCATTGGCCAGCGTACGATTGTGCTCGACGGCGTATTGCTGCGCCTCTTCGAGCGAAAGCGCCATCCGGTCGGGCCGCCCCTGTGCGGACGCCGGAAGACAAAGCAGGACGGAAAGCACGAAAAGGCTGATATTGAATATGAATTCCCTCATTTTGCGTAATGATATTTCCGGGATGAAAGCGCAAATATACCACAAAAATTACGCCATGCAATCCCTGTCGGAATCTTTTGCCAGCGTCCCGGTTTTTTTCTAACTTTGTAGGGTTATCCTTAAAAAATCAGCCCATGAAGCGTTATCTTTCCTTCGCATTCGTGATCCTGCTTGCCATCGGCTGCCCGTCCGGCTCCCTGGCGCAAGACAAAGTCGTCAAGAAAATCATTGAAACCGGCACGACCGACAACCGGACCATGGAGCACGCTGATTTCCTGGCCAACGTCATCGGCGGACGCCTGATCGGTTCCGCCGCCCTCACCGAGGCCGAAGCCTGGGTGAAGGAACAGTTCGAATCGTGGGGACTCGAGGTGATGGTGCAGGAAGCCGGCGAGATCAACGTAGGCTTCAACCGCGGCCCGTGGTTCGGACGGATGCTCAGCGAAGACGGGATGATGCTCCATTTCGGAACGCCTGCCTACACCGCCGGAACGCGCGGAAAGCAGGCCGGGCGCGTGCTGATCGAGCCGAAGACCCGGCGGGACCTGGACCGGATGAAGGGCGTACTCAAGGGCGCCTGGGTGCTGCTCGACGCTGAGTCCAACGGCATGGCGATCGACGGTTCCGACAAGGCCAACGAAGCCAGGGCCGAGGTCATCGCCAAGAACGAGGAAATCGACCGGCAGAACAACGAGATCCGCCGCTGGAACTTCGAACACCGAGACGAGGCCCCCAGGGAAATGCTGAAGTACGAAACCGCCACGGCCCTGTTCTATCAGGAAATGGTGGATGCGGGCGTGGCCGGGTTCATCCGTTCCGCGAAAGTGCCCCTCCAGGTGCTGTACGACCGGCCGAACTGCTTCGACATCACGATGGACCGGCTGCCGAAGACCTGCGACATCCTGCTGGACGAGGCGCAATTCAAGGTAATCCGCGAAAAGGTCCTGCGCAAGGACATCTTCCAGCTTGAATTCGATATCCGCAACCACTTCTACCGCGGCCCGGTCAAGTACCACAACGTGATCGGCATCCTGCGCGGCAGCAAGTATCCCAAAGAATACGTGATGGCCGGCGGCCATCTCGATGCCTACGACATCGGATGCGGCGCCGTGGACGACGGAAACGGAACCTCCGTCACGATGGAAGCGGCGCGTCTGCTGGCCACGTCCGGCGCCAAGCCCAAACGCACGATCCTCTTCTGCATCTGGACCGGCGAGGAATTCGGCCTGCTCGGCTCGAAATTCTTCGTGGAGAACAAGACCGTTCCGCTTGACAGGATTTCCAACTATTTCAACCGCGACGGCGGGCCGCTGATGGCTACCGGCGTCAGCGTCCCGGATGCGATGTACGACGATTTCGTGGAAGTCTGCAAGCCGCTCGCCGGCCTCAACCCCGACATTCCGTTTACCGTCAGCCGGCGCGAAGGGCCGCCTCAGCCGCGTCCGACCCGGGCCGGCGGCAGCGACCATGCCTATTTTGCCATGAACGGCGTGCCCACGATTTCCTTCCGTGAGACGGACCCGAAGGGCTATGATTTCGACTACCGCGAAATCTGGCACACCGAGCGCGATATCTTCAACAAGCTGATTCCGGAATACATGGAGCACTCCGCCGTGGTCACGGCCGTCGTCCTTTACGGCATCGCCAACCTCGACCACCTGCTCTCACGACAGGGCCTGTACAAAGAATAATCCTAACAAACCTTAATCCATACTACCATGAGCGAAGAAATCAAAGATCCCCGCGACCTCAACGGTGACGGCAAGGTCACGCTGGAAGAGAAAATCAAGTACGCCGCCGGCAAGGCAGGCGAGAAACTCAGCGAAGTAGCCGATGAAATGAAGGAAAACGCCAAGGACCTCTATGCCAAGGCCGCTCCGAAAGCCAAGGAAATTTATTCCGAGATGAAGGAAAACGCCACCGAACTGGCCGGCAAGGCCCGCGCGGAAGCCGTGAACCTGGCCGACAAAGCCAAAGACAAGATCGAGGAATTCAAGGAGAAGAAGAACGCAAAGGCGTAATGCTGCCCTTATGAAAAAAGCACTTTTACTTTTCGCCTGCCTCGGCCTTTCGTTGACGGTCCTGGCCCAGCGCCCTTTCATCTGTACGACCGATGGCGCAAAACTCGTTTACGTGACCACGGATGCCAAGGGCAACGAAAGCGGCCGGACCGAGATGGAAATCATCCATGTGACATCCTCGGGGGACAACTACTCCATTACCCAGTTGACCAGTATGTATATCGGCGGCACCGCTTTGACCGAGCCGGTCGAGACCGTCGCCACCGTGAAAGACGGAGACGTTTTCGTTGATTTCGGCGGCGGCCTCACCGTCGCGGCCGAAGGCGTCGGATTCGTTCTTCCCAAGCACATGGACGTTGGCCTGCAACTCCCGAAAGGGGAAGTGACCGTAGAGATACTGGGCATCAAGAACAAGCAGGACATCACTTTCCACGAGGTGGTGGCCAAAGAGGACCTGACCGTCCCCGCCGGTACCTTTGAATGCTACGTGGTGGAGCGCCGCTATACGGCCAAGGTTTTGGGCATAAAGACGACCGCCAGCACGAAAGCCTGGTACGCCCGCGGCATCGGCGTCGTCCGCACAGACACCTTCGACAAGAAAGGCAAACTGACCTCCTCCCAAGTCCTCCAGGAACTCATCCTCCCGTAGCCGTCTGGGAATCCGTCAGCACAGCCCTTACGCTGTCTTTGTACTTGCGTGAAACGGGAAGCTCCTTGCCCCCGACGCGGACGGATTCCGGTGAGGCAAGCGTGGCATCAGCCAGATTGACCAGGAAAGACCGGTGGATGCGGAGGAATCCGGGGCCCAGAAGGTTTTCCCACTGGCTGATTCCGGTCCGGTTTCGGTACTGCTCTCCGCCGCGGGTGATGATCCATACTTCCGAATCGCGCGAGTCCACGTAAAGAATGTCTTCCTTTTTAAGGGAGACTTTCTTGTAGTCCGATGTGAAGGTGATGGGACGTTCCGAAGGATACTTCTTCTCCAGCCATTTGGCCAGCAGATAGTATCCATAGGCCAGGATAGCCAGGATGGCGGCCACGAAAACGGGGTTGCCCAGCATGGCGGGTATTGAGCGGACGCTCCAGCCTTCACGTCCATTTACGGAAATAAACAGCCACTGCCACAAGAAAATAAGGAAAAAGGTCAGCATCATCACACCCAGTATAATGTAAATGGTATCCAGGATGCGCCTTTTCCCTTGGGAATCCCTTTCCACTTTAGGGAGGAAGAAGGACAGCGCCATGGCGGCCGGCAGGAACGACAGGCTCATCAGGACGGCCTGCCACAAGTCATAGTCCAGACTTGTGAGCAGTTGGGCCGTCAAAAAGATGGCGGCCAGCCAGTAGGAGACGATGATGATTCCTTTCTTCATTCCAGGTACAAAATTACGCATTCTGCATGGAAAACAAGCACCAAAACCTGTTCATAAGGCAGGTTATGGGGATTTGACAGAAGGTCGCAGGGATTCTACTTTGCTTTTCTTCCCGCTTCGTTCGTACCTTTGCATCAAGGAATTCCGTAACTGAAAGTTGAACTAAAAACTCTGTTTACCATGTTACCTTTAACAGATCTTTTCACGCTTTTCATCGCCGGCGGTCCTGTCGGAATGATCACCATCACCCTTCTTTTCATCGGCCTCTTCTTCGCTGCCTGGAAGGCTCCCCGCTGGGTCAAGGAAATCGGCATCGGCGCCCTGGTCGTAGGTGTCTTCTGGACACTCCTGGGCTTCATGCAGGCGGCCGACTATATCGAGGTACACACTGATCTCTCTCCCAGTATTATCTGGGCTGGCGTCAAAGTGAATCTTGTCACCGTCCTTTACGGCCTCATCGTTTACTTCGTCTCCCTGGTAATCCGCGTTATCCAAAAGCCCAGGATCTGAGCCCGGTTCTCCCCTAATGCATCAAGCATTCAGACGCAAAAAGAGCAGCGGGACCCGCTGCTCTTTTTGTGCTTCGGCAGCATCCTTATTGGCGGCTGACCGTCAATTCGGCATTGACGCCGTTGAGTTCCACCTCGTAAGCGGCATCCGGAGAGACCAGGTCGGGCAAAGCGGTCAACAGCCGGGTATGAATGCCGCGGCACCTCGTACGCACAGCGGCTCCTTCCGGCAACAGGACGCGGGATACGGCGCCGTGCTGGTTTACGGAAAGATTTCCGTCCAGGGTAACGAATCGGATCGACATATCAGAAGAACTGGTAACGTCCACGGTGGCATGGATGTCTTCAAGCGTCAATTCGCCGCAACGGGCATCCACTTCAATGGTTTCGCACCGGATGTTTTTCAGCTGGGCCTTTCCGACCTTGGCTGCAACCTCAATATGCCGGACATATTTCTCGGGAAGGACGATTTCCAGAACCAGTGATTGCCGGCACCGGGCTTCGGAGAGTTTTGTTCGAACCTGCACATCACAGCGGCCCCCATCCGTATCAACCTTTACCTTGACCGCTTTCTCCAGTTCGGGAATGTCGGACGAGCCGGCATAGACCTTCAGTTTCTCACTGTCGCCGGAACGGACAACCAGACTCGATGCGGCGTGCAAGTGAAGGTCGAAGCAGCACGGTGCGTCAATGTCGTGTTCCGTGTGGCTTTCATAAAGGAATCGCTTCTCGGCCACCGCCTTTTCTTTGGCCATGAGTTCGTCCAGCGACAAGCCGAACAAGTTCGACAGCGCAACCAGGTTATAGATGTCCGGGATACCGTCGCCGCGCTCCCATTTGGTAATAGCCTGGCGTGATACATTCAGTTTGTCTCCCAGCTGCTCCTGGGTAAGACCGGCATTTTTCCGGAGCGTCCGTATTTTATCGGAAAGCTTCATACGAGTATCTTTTTTTATTTCTGATGCAAAACTAGCGCATCGGACGACAAGCCACAAGCATCCCTTCTTTCCATCGCCCGATTATTATGCTACTTTCCGTAGCAAAGATACGCGTTTTTCGGATGCTACGCAAAATAGCGGAAATCAAACGCTATGTAAACAGCGCTTTCTTGACATTTGGGCCGGAAAGCATCTTCTTTGCAGAAAAAAACGAATGAAAACAGTTACGCTTACCTTATTTCTGCTGCTTGCCTGTGCAAGCCTCCCTGCCCAAGTCATACGCGGCAGCATCCGCGATGCGGCCTCCGGCGAAACAATCCCCTTTGCCTTTGTCCGACTGATTGGCGAACAGGCTGGCGTTCAGACAGACGAGGACGGAATCTTCCTTCTGTCCGGAGTCTCGCTTGGACGCCATACCATTGAAGTCTCCTGCTTCGGATATGAAAGCGCCATCTTTAAGGAAATCTCTGTGACGGCCGCAAAGGAAACCGTGCTGGACGTCCGGCTTACCGAATCCCCGGAACAGTTGGAAGCGGCCGTAGTACGTCCACAGATCAACAAGATGCAACCGCTGAACAGAATGGTTTCGGTTGGCGGCAGGATGTTCTCTGTAGAGGAAGCAGCCCGCTATGCCGGCGGCTTCGACGATCCGGCACGGCTGGCAACGGCATTCGCCGGCGTTTCCTCCGGAGGCACGACAAATGGGATCTCCATTCACGGTAACGCGCCGCACCTGCTTCTATGGTGTCTGGAGGGCGTGGAAATCCCCAATCCCAACCATTTTGCCGATATCTCCGCGCTGGGTGGCGGTATCTTTTCCTCGCTGAGCGCCCAGGTCATCGGCAATTCCGACTTTCTGACGAGCGCCTTCCCTGCGGAGTACAGCAACGCCGTTTCCGGTGTCTTTGATATAAAGCTCAAGACCGGCAATGCCTGCACCCACGAGCATACGGCACAAGTGGGCGTGGCAGGCATCGACCTCGCATCCGAAGGGCCTGTCAACCGAAAAGGGGGTTCCTATATCGTTAATTACCGGTATTCCTTGACGGGTCTGGTGGACCAGCTCGGGCTGATCGATATGGACGGACAGTCACTTCATTACCAGGATCTGAATTTCAAGGTAAACCTGCCTGCCGGGAAAGCCGGCACCTTCGCTTTGTGGGGAACGGGGCTGATTGACCGCTATGAATCCTTTACGCCGGAGGAAAAGCGGCAGTACCGGAAAGACTATATGCAGTCGTATGCCCGACAGTGGATGTTTGCGGGGGGTCTCACCCATACGCTGTTCCTGGGGAAAGGGACGTTGAAATCGACGCTGGCCACAAACTATTTCAAAGAAGACTCCGGCGAGGAGTGGTGGAACGAAGCCAGGACACTTTCCCCTTACATGAACATTCTTCACGACTACACGAACCTGATCGCCAAGAGTGCTTATACACACAAATGTTCGGCGCGCCTTACCGCACAGGCCGGCATCCAGTACACACAGATGTTCTATGCCATGAATATGGACATGGCGCCCGGACTGGGGATGACACCCCTGCTGCAGGTCTATGACGGAAACGGACACAGCGGCCTCCTGAAAGCGTACACCTCCCATTCCTGGCGCCCGTCCTTAGCATGGACGTTGCATTTCGGCTTGAATTACCAGTATCTGGGCCTTAACGGATCGCAGGTGCTGGAGCCCCGGTTGGGAATCGTCTGGCAGCCGACGGATGCAATGACTGTCAGTGCCGGATACGGCCTTCACAGCCGTGCCGAAAAGACGGACGTCTATTTTGTCAAAATTGACGATGCCTACGTGAACCGGAACCTGGGGTTTACCAAAGCCCATCACCTGATGCTTTCCTGGGGATGGAAGCCAGCCGAAAACTGGAACCTGAAGGTGGAACCGTACTACCAGTACCTGTTCGATGTGCCCGTGGAGGCGGGCACTTCCTACAGCGTTCTCAACCGGGTCGATTTCTTCCTGGACAAGGCACTTGAGAATGACGGACTAGGGCGGAACTACGGGCTGGACATTACGCTGGAACGCTATTTGGCCGGCGGATGGTACGGGATGGCCAGTGCCTCCCTGTTATCGTCAACATATGCAGGAGGCGATGGGATCTGGCACAGCACGCGGTATGACCGGGGATATATCCTGAACGGACTTGCTGGAAAGGAATGGGAATTCCAGAGTGGACGCCGGGTGTTTTCCGTGAACCTGAAAGCAACCTTTCAAGGTGGAGACCGCACCTCTCCCGTTGACCTGGAAGCGACAAGGGCCGACACGTCCCATACGGTCCGGTACGATGACACCCGTGCCTTTGAAGAGCAGTATCCGCCCATGTTCATCCTGCACTATACGATCGCTTACCGCCTGAACACCCGCCATTGTACGCACGAGTTTTCCATCAAGCACATCAACGCCACCGGCACGCCCAGCTACTACGGACACGAATACAATGAGCGCACCGGCATGGTTGAACCGGGCGCATTCACGCTCTCCCTCCCCAACCTAGCCTACAAGATCGAATTCTGAGTCTCCGCCAGGGCGTCATTTTTAACAAAAAATACGAAAGATGGGATGGACGCTTTCGCACCCTTTTCGGTCTTTATGGCGTCGGTTGGATTCAAGGAGATGTCTCTCCTGGGAAGATACGACTACACGATGCCATTTTACAACATCAACGGCAATCTCGACTATCAAGCTAATTATTCGCTTGCCTGCGAGTATTTTGAAAAAGATCAGGCATCCGTGAAACATATGTTCGTCATGAAAGACGACACGCATGGCCTTCTGGCATCTCGCTCAGAGGAGTTCTCAAGCTATCTCCATCGGATTGCCGCCTATTAATCAGTTTCCCGTCCACAAAAAAGGCCTCCAGCGTGGACGGCCAAAGGCCGAGGGGGTTCGGGGGGCTGTGCCACACGTAGAAAAGGTGCCTCAGGCACAAAAATAGACCGGCTCGCGAGCCGGTCTATTTTTCGTGCCTCGAGCAGGAGCTAGAAGACTGGTGGCTATCGTGTATTCTTGGTGGCTACTGAAGGTTTTGTCTATCAAGTGGTTGAATCAAACCACCAGTGTATTCAAATAATGAGCGGAAAATGCGACCAAATGCGACCGAATAATCTATCAATGCGAGTTGGTCCACTTTTTTGTGGTCCACAATGATGTGGAGTGAAAACAGTTGTTAGGTATAAGAATATTTCTTATATTTGTGGCAAATATAGATTGAAATGAAAACAACTACTGTTGCATTAGGATCTCATTTCGACGCATTTATCCAAGCCAGCGTCCAGGGCGGTCGCTATACAAACGCCAGCGAGGTGATTCGTGCCGGGCTCAGGAGGCTGGAGGAGGATGAGCAAAAAATAGCGGCTCTCCGTGCTGCCATAGAGGAAGGCGAAGCAAGCGGGTATGTCGAAGACTTTGACTTCGAGTCCCACTTGGAGGAGTTGAAGGCAAAACGGAAGAAGAATGGCTAAGATCAGATTATCCAGAAAGGCCATTGCCGATCTGGACAGCATTTGGGACTATACCGTTGAAACCTGGTCAGAAGAACAGGCTGTCATTTATTATCGGCAGATTTACACCACTATTCAAGGGTTGAACAGTTTGCCCGTTTTCCTTGAAAAGGGATATGATGTCATAAAGCCTGGGCTATCTGGTTACAAAATCGGGCATCACATCGTTTTCTACAAGAAATACCAAGATGGTTCCATCTGTGTAGATCGTATTCTCCATGAGAAGATGGACTATCAAAGACACCTATAAGACTAAGCTGATATGAACCGTATTGCTAAAGTTTCGTTAAAGATTCTGAAATGGGTGGGAATTGTCCTTCTCTCGCTCGTCGTGCTATTCTTCGCCACCCGGTGGATCGGCCAGGGTGTAAATAAGATTACGCCCAAGGGTGGCATCAACAAGTCGATGTACGTCGATATCAACGGGTCGAAGCAGTGGATAAGCATCTACGGAAAAGACATGGATAATCCTGTCCTGCTCTATCTGCACGGCGGGCCCGGGAGCGCCTCGAGTCTTTATGATTATGCTTTTACGCGTAAGTGGGCAGATGTCTATACCGTCGTCACATGGGATCAGCGCGGATGCGGAAAGAGCTACGACAAGGAGCATCCGCAAACCATCACGGCCGGCATTTTGATGCAGGACGGAAAAGCCATGACCGAGTTCCTGCGCGACTATCTGCAGGTGGAAAAGATTACGCTCCTGGGGCACTCCTGGGGTTCGTATTTCGGTGCCAACCTGGCCCTCGCCCACCCGGATTACTACGACGCCTTCATCGGCACGGGGCAGTTCATCGACTGGGAAGAGAATGAAAACCGGCTGTACGAAGCCGCCTTGACCTGGTCGGAAAACGATCCGGAAGGGCGCGAGATGGTGGAAAAATGGGCGCCGAACAGGAACGCGGGAGACTCGGAGGTATTCGATTTGAGAAACGCCATAATGAAGAGATACGGCTATGGGATGATGAAGGACGGCACCGATTATAACCTGCTTACTACGGTTCTGTTCAATTCCTGCTACTCGCTGGGGGGTATCCGGACTTTTCTCAATTCCCAGGAGGATGTATTCGAACAGTACATGCCTCTTGCGGCAGCCAAAGGATTAAAAGAGATGTCTTTGCTGGGAAGATACGATTATGCCATGCCCTATTATAACATAAATGGCGACATGGATTATCAGACCAACTTCGAGATTGCCTGCGAGTATTTCAAGCAGGTGAACGCTCCCAAAAAGCAGCTGTTCGTGATGAAAAATGCCACGCACGGCCTCCTGGAATCGCGTTCTGAGGAGTTCTCCGGCTATCTCCACCAGATTGCTGCCCATTAAACCGTCTCCCGTCCACAAAAACAGCCTCAAACGTGGACGGACGGCCGAAAAACAAAACTCCGTCCACAAAAACGGCCTCCAGCGTGGACGGCCGAAGGCCGAGGGGCTTCGGGGGGCTGTGCCACCCGTAGAAACGGTGCCCGGGGCACAAAAATAGACCGGCTCGCGAGCCGGTCTATTTTTGTGCCCCGGGCGGGACTCGAACCCGCACGGCCGTTTCGGGCCAAGGGATTTTAAGTCCCTCGTGTCTACCATTCCACCACCAAGGCGTCGGGGACGGGTCCCCGGTTTGAAAAAAGGGGGAAGGTCGGGCGACCCTCCCCCTTCGGTTCAGCCTGACAAGGCTTCAGCAATTATTTGCCGAAGAACTTGTTGTTGAGATACACCTTGCGGAGCTCGTTGGCGTTGGTTTCCGCAATCTTGAGGTTCTCGGCTTTCTCCAGGCAGGCCTTCGCGTTGTCGAAGTCACCCTTCTTGAGGTAGCAGCAAGCGAGGTTGTTCATCACTTCCTCGGAGTTGCCGGCCTTCTTGTAGAGCTCGATGGCCTTGTCGATGTTGCCGTCGGCAAACGCACGCTCAGCGGCCACGGCGGCCACGCGCGGATCGTTCGGATAGAGTTCGACGGCGCTGTCGATCACATTCTGCGGTGCATTGTCCTGAATCATCAGCACGTATTCATCGGCGGAGATGTGAGCCGGGTCGGCATTGTAGAGCGCCATTGCATCGGCCTTGTTGTAGCCCTTGTTGCGGAAGGTCACGACAGCCTCGGCGAAACGGCTGCGCGGATAGACGGCGTCGAAGATGGCCTTGTACGGCTTGCCGCCGGCGATCTTCTTGATGGCTGCCTCACGCTTGTCGAGGTCGCCGTTGGCTGCGATGGCTTCCTGGATGGCGGCACGGTTCTCGGCCACGATCGGCTCTTCGGTGTTGTCGACATAGTCGATCACGGAATCCCAGTACTCACCGTTGCCCTTCACGGAATAGACATCCTGCGGGAAGCTGTACTGCTCGGAGATGATGTTCTTGACCGTCTTCGCACGGTTGTTGGAGAGGTTCTGGTTGTAAGGAACCGTCGCTTCCGGAGAAGCCCAGCCCTCGATCGAGACGGAGGTGACTTCGAAGTTACCCTGGTCGAGCGTCTTGAGGAGCGCGAGCGCTTCGGCGTTCTCGAGATAGTTGTCCACCTTCTTGGTCACGTTGACCGGATAGAAGAGTTTCGTGCGGAGGACGCGGGTACCTTCCAGATTGGCTTCCATCGGAACAGGAGCGAGAACCGGATCGACCACGAGCGGCTCGGAGAGATACGGGATGTCGCAGATGTATTCCTCGCCCGGATAGTTGTGGATGCAGTTCGGCTTGTAGGTGGCCTTCTGGGTCGTCACATAGAAGGCGGCGCCGTCGTCCATCCATTCCTCATACGGAACCTGCGTGCAGGTCTTCACGTGCAGCGCCTCGCCTTCCTTCACGGTGAAGAAACGGACGCTGTTGGGATCGCACACGCCGTAGCATACGCGCTGCAGCCACTCGGTATTGATTCTCCGGGACTCGCCGTTGACCACGATCATCTCGATCAGCTTCTTGTTATTGTTGTTGTCACGCACCAGCGGGGTGAGAACCAGCGAAGAGCATTCGTCGATGGCATCGGCCGCCACGTCGATGTTGTAGCAGGCGATGAGCGCCGTACCGTCAGCGTTCGGAGCAAGATCGGAGATCGTTACCGTAACTTTACCGTTGCCGACCTTGTAAGCGTTTTCCACTGCAGAAGCAGAGAATGTTGCAACGAGCAGCAAAGCCACCGCTGCGAACAAGGTACTCAATTTTTTCATGTTTTTTGTTTATTTAGTTAATTATTAATTATTTACACAAATTTGCCCAGTACGGTATCATCCTAACATACTTAGCAACCCCAAAGTTAGGAATCTTTTTTGGGAATTCAAATATGGAAAGTCAACTTTTTGCGTGTACTTCACTTTTTCGGCTATCTTTGTAAAAAAATCAACAACATGCTTCGAACTATCCGAATCGTAGCAGCCGTGCTGTTCTTCACGCTGATCACACTGCTGTTCCTCGACTTCACGGGAGCGGTCCATACCTGGTTCGGCTGGATGGCCAAGATCCAGCTGCTGCCGGCCGTGCTGGCCCTGAACGTCGCCGTCATCGCCGGCCTGGCCGTACTCACCCTGCTCTTCGGAAGGGTGTACTGCTCGGTCATCTGCCCGCTGGGCGTCTTCCAGGACATCGTTTCGTGGCTCAGCGGCCGCCGCAAGGGGAAAAAGAACCATTTCACCTATAAAAAAGAAATGAAATGGCTCCGCTACGGGATGCTGGTCCTGTTCATCCTGCTGCTGGTTGCCGGGCTGAACGCCATCGCCACCCTCATCGCCCCGTACAGCGCCTACGGCCGGATCGTGACCAGCCTGTTCGCCCCTGTCTACGGCTGGTGCAACAACCTGCTGGCCGCCATCGCGGCCCATTTCGGCAGCTATGCCTTTTACCCTACGGAAGTCTGGCTCAAGAGCCTGCCGGTCCTCCTGGTCGCCCTTGCCACGCTCATCGTCATCGTCGTCCTGGCCTGGCGCGGCGGACGGACCTGGTGCAACACGGTCTGCCCGGTCGGCACGACGCTCGGCCTGCTGTCGCGCTTCGCGCTCTTCCGTCCCGTGATCGACACGGACAAATGCGTGAACTGCTCCCTCTGCGGGAAACGCTGCAAGGCATCCTGCATCGACACGAAGAACCACGCCATCGACTACAGCCGCTGCGTGGCCTGCTTCGACTGCATCGAAAACTGCAGCAGCCACGCGATCAGCTACCGGCTTGTCCGCGGAAAGAAGGGCTCCGCCCCGACCGGAAAGGAAACGGAACGCAGTCACGATGCACAGCGGCGGGCCTTCCTGGCCGGCACCGCCCTCCTGGCCGGCGCCGCAACTGTCGAAGCCAAAAAGAAGAAGCTCGCCGAAGGGGTGGCAGCACTACAGGAAAAGACGCTTCCGCCCCGCGAGGTGACACCGGTTCCGGCCGGTGCCGTCAGCCGCAAGCATTTTTACCAGCACTGCACCGCCTGCCAGCTTTGTGTCAGTGAATGCCCGAACGACGTGCTGCGGCCCTCCGCCCGCCTTGCCACGCTGATGCAGCCCGAGATGCACTTCGACAAGGGATTCTGCCGCGTCGAATGCACCCGCTGCTCGGAAGTCTGCCCTACCGGCGCCATCCGCCTGGTGGAAAGCGCCGCCGACAAGAGTGCCATCCAGATCGGACACGCCGTGGTGATTCCAGAGAACTGCGTCGCCAGCCGCGACGGCGTCAGCTGTGGCAACTGCGCGCGCCACTGTCCGGTCGGCGCCATCACGATGGTGCCCGCTCCCGACAACGACACGCTGCGGGTGCCCGCCGTCAACCCGGAACAGTGCATCGGCTGCGGTGCCTGTGAATACCACTGCCCGGCCCGGCCGGTCAGCGCCATCTATGTCGAAGGACACGATGTCCACAAAGAAAGATAAGCCCTATGGAAAGACGAGATTTCTTCAAGTTGTTCGGCGCGGGCGCGGCTACGGCTGCCGTCGCCGCGTGCACGGGGAAAAAACCCGAGGCCGCCGGCCGGAAAAAGGAACCCGGAAGCATGACCCTCCGCAAGAGCGCGCTCGGCGACGACGTGTCGCTGCTCGGCTATGGCTGCATGCGCTGGCCCACCACCACCGACGACCAGGGACAGACCGTCATCGACCAGGAACAGGTCAATGAACTCGTGGACTACGCCATCGAACACGGCATCACCTATTTCGACACGGCGCCCGTCTATGGACAGGGGGCCTCGGAGCGCGTCACCGGCATCGCCCTGAAACGGCACCCCCGGTCTGCCTTCACGATCGCCACCAAACTGTCGAACCAGCGCGGAGACTGGTCGAAGGAAGCCGCGCTCAAGATGTACCGGAATTCCTTCGAGCAGCTGCAGGTCGACTACCTCGACTATTACCTCCTTCATTCCGTCGGCGGAAGCAGCGGCGAGACAGGCAGCATGGAAGTGCTGCAGAAGCGCTTCTTCGACAACGGGGTGCTCGATTTCCTGCTCAAGGAACGCGAAGCCGGCCGCATCCGGCACCTGGGCTTCTCGTTCCACGGCGACCAGCAGGTGTTCGACTACCTGCTGCAGCGCCACGACGAGGCCGTCGCCGCCGGACAGCGGCCGCTCTGGGACTTCGTGCAGATCCAGATGAACTATGTGGACTGGAAGATGGCCCAGGTCCGCTCGCAGCGCGAAGTCAATGCCGAATATCTCTATCACGAACTCGAGCGCCGGGGCATCGGCGTCGTCATCATGGAACCGCTGCTCGGCGGCCGCCTGGCCAACCTGCCGCAACACGCCGCCGACCAGCTGCTGCAGCGCGATCCGGGATCTTCGCTCGCCTCGTGGGCGTTCCGTTTCTGCGGCACGTTCCCGGGCGTCCTGTGCGTCCTCAGCGGGATGACCTACAAGGAGCACCTGGAAGACAACCTGAAGACATTCTGTCCGCTGGACCCGCTGACGGAGGAAGACATCGCGCTGCTCGAAAAGATCGCGGAAGACTACGTCAACCATCCCGTCGTGCCCTGCACCGACTGCAAGTACTGCATGCCCTGCCCCTACGGGGTCGACATCCCGGGCGTCTTCGCACACTACAACAAGTGCGTCAACGAGGCCCTGATCGAAGAAGACCGGCAGGATCCGGGCTACCGCAAGGCCCGGCGCGCCTACCTGGTCTCGCTCGGCCGGAATCTCGACAAGCTGCGCCAGGCGGACCATTGCATCGGCTGCGGCCAGTGCCTGGACGCCTGCCCGCAACGGATCCGCATTCCCGGCCAGATGCGGCGCATCGAAGCCTACACGGAAAACCTCCTGCGGGACACCTCGCCGCTGTAATGCACGCCCTCATCTTCGATTTCGACGGTACGCTTGCCGATACGCAGCGCGGCATCCTCGCCACGGCACAGGAAGTGCTGCGGCGGATGGGCCGGCCGGCGGCCGACGAACGGGCCCTCGCCGCCACCATCGGGCTTCCGCTGCGCGAGAACTTCACGCGCGGGGCCGGGCTTCCCGACGCGGACGCCGACCGGGCAGTGACCCTCTACCGCGAAGTCTTCGAAGTGATTGCCGTCCCGACCATCACGTGCTTCCCGGGCGTATCGGAAGCGCTCTCCGCGCTGGCTGCACGCGGGGTGCCGATGGCCGTCGCCTCTTCCCGCGGCCAACGTTCGCTCGAAGGGTTGATGCGACACCTGCAGCTTGAACGGTACATCCCCCTCTCCCGCGTCTACGGCGAAGGAAAGGTGGCCCGGCCCAAGCCCGCGCCCGACCTGGTGCTGTTCATCCTCAAGGAACTTGGGCTCCGTCCCGACGAAACGATGGTCGTGGGCGACACCACCTTCGATCTCGAAATGGGGCGCAACGCAGGCTGCCTCACCTGCGGCGTAACCTATGGAAACCAAAACGCCGGACAGTTGTCCGGCGCTTCTCCCACCCGCATCATCGACGATTTGCGGGAACTGCTTTAAGCCAGCATCGCTTCGGCCAGCGCAGCCAGCCGGGGAACGTCTTCGGCGTGCATCCGGCTGCGGATCGTGACCAGCGGCTCGACGACCGTGATGCCTTTCATCGCGCCGAGCATCTCCTTCATCACGCGACCGGCACTGGGCGCCCAGCTTCCGTTCTCGACCAGGCCCACCTTCCGCTGCTGATAGCCCTTGGCCTGCAGGCGGTAGAGGAAGTCGTGCATCGGCGTGAAGACGCCGGCGTCGTACGACGATGCGGCCAGGACCATCCGGCCGTAGCGGAACGCGTCTTCCACACACTCGGCCAGGTCCGAACGGGTGATGTCGGCCACGGCGACTTTCGGGCAGCCCTTTTCGCGGAGCAGGTCCGCCAGGCGTTCGGCCGCGGCGGCCGTACCGCCGTGAATGGAGGCATAGGCCACGAAGACACCTTCCGTCTCCACTTCATACCGGCTCCAGGTCTGGTAGAGCCCGAGGTGATAGCCGAGGTTCTCGTTGAGAATCGGGCCGTGGAGCGGACAGATCATCGCGATGTCCACACCGTCCAGCTTCTTGAGCAGGTTCTGCACCTGGACGCCGTATTTGCCGCAAATGTTGAAGTAGTAGCGGCGGGCTTCGCAGGCCCAGTCGTCATCTTCCGAAACGAGGAATCCCGTGTGGGCCATCGCGCCGAACCGGCCGAAGGCGTCGGCCGAAAAAAGGAGCCTTTCGGAAGACTCGTACGACACCATCACTTCCGGCCAGTGGACCATCGGCGCCAGGCTGAAACGCAGCGTGTGCGCGCCCAGGGACAGGGCGTCGCCTTCCTTGACGGCAAGGGTGCGCCCCTCGAGGGCGATGCCTTCGAAGAACTGCGGCAGCATCTTCAGGGCAGCCGCCGTAGCCACGAGCGTGACGGACGGATAGGTTTCCAGCATCCAGGCGATGAGGGCCGAATGGTCAGGCTCCATGTGATGGACGACCAGGTAGTCGGGTACGCGGTCGCCAAGCGCTTCGGCCAGGTTGGCCTTCCAGTCGTCGCCCTTGCGCGCATCGGCCGTGTCGAGCACGGCGATCCGCTCGTCGAGGATCACATAGGAATTGTAGGACATCCCCTCGGGGACGGCATACTGGCTCTCGAAGAGATCGATTTCGAGGTCGTCGACACCGATGAATTTAACGGAAGTGGTAATATCTTTGACCATAATTATGATTTTTGTCGGTTGAATGTGCAAAAATAGTAAATTTGTAAGATTAATCCCATAAAACGACTAATAACACAGCACCGCTTCTTATGAAAAAAGTATTCGCAATCGCATTGGCACTTTTCGCTATGACAGCTTGCACCAGCAACCGCACGAACCCGTTCTTCGCTGAATGGGATACGCCGTTCGGCATTCCCCCGTTCGAACAGATCCGGGAAGCCGACTACATCCCCGCCATCCAGGAAGGCATCCGGCAACACGATGCCGAGATCGAAGCCATCGTCAACAATCCCGAAGCTCCGACCTTCGACAATGTGATCACCGCCTATGACCTGTCCGGCGGCCTGCTCAACAAGATTGTCGGCGTGCTCTTCAACCTCGCCGAGACCGACAACACCCCGACCCTCGAGAAGATTGTCGAAGAGGCCACCGACCTGATTTCCCGGCACGCCAACGACATCACTTTCAACAAGGATCTCTTCGCCAAGGTCGAAGCCGTCAACAACCAGAAAGCCTCGCTCGACCTGACCCGCGAGCAGGAGATGGTGCTCGACAAGATCTACCGCTCCTTCGCGGACGAAGGCATCGCCCTCGACGAGGCCGGACAGGCCCGGATGAAGGAGATCAATACCGAACTCTCCGCCCTGAGCAACCGCTTCGGCAACTACCTGCTCAAGGAAAACAACGCCTTCAAGGCGAAGTTCGGCGTCGCCGTCTCGGAGTACACCGAGGCCATGACGACGGAAGAAGACCGTGCCAAACGTGAAGAGATGTTCCGCGCCTACTCGAACCGGGGCAACAACGGCAATGAGACCGACACCAAGGAAATCATCCTCAACATCCTCAAGCTCAAAGAAGAAAAAGCCAGGCTCCTGGGTTACGAGAATCCGGCCGCGCACATCCTGAGCGACAAGATGGCCAAGACACCCGAGACCGTGGATGCCTTCCTGGCCAATATCTTCAAGTATGCCGTCGCCCGTGCAAAGGAGGAGGTGAAAGACATGCAGCAGGTGATGGACGAGGACATCAAAGCCGGCAAGGTCGAGACGGGCGCCACGATCCAGCCGTGGGACTGGTTCTACTATGCGGAACGGGTCCGCAAGGCCAAGTACGACCTCGACGAGGAGATCACCAAACCGTACTTCCAGATGGAGAACGTCCGCGAGGGGGTCTTCAACACCGCTTCGAAACTGTACGGGCTGCAATTCGAGAAGATTGAGAACGCCCCGAAATACAATCCCGACGTGGAAGCCTTCAAGGTGACCGATGCGGACGGCTCGCTGATCGGCGTGCTGACTACCGACTATTTCCCGCGTGAGAGCAAGCGGGGCGGCGCCTGGATGAACAACATCCGCGACCAGTACGTGACCGCCGACGGCCAGATGGTGCGCCCCATCATCGTCAATGTGGGCAACTTCAACAAACCGACGGCCGACGCGCCTTCGCTGCTGAGCCTTGACAACGTCGAGACGATGTTCCACGAATTCGGCCATGCGCTGCACGGCCTGCTCAGCCAGTGCCATTACACCACGGTCAGCGGCACTTCCGTCGCCCGCGACTTCGTGGAACTGCCCTCGCAGATCAACGAGAACTGGGCCTTCCAGAAAGAGGTGCTCGCCGGTTATGCGAAGCATTACCAGACCGGCGAGGTCATTCCCGACGAACTGGTCGAGAAGATCATCGCCGCCGGCAACTTCAACCAGGGCTTCATGACCACCGAACTCTGCGCCGCCTCGATCCTCGACATGAAATGGCATGAACTCGCGTCCGTGGAAGGCATCGACATCGCGGAATTCGAGCAGAAAGCCTGCCGGGAGATGGGCCTGATCGACGAGATCATCCCGCGTTACCGGACGACCTACTTCAACCACATCTTCAACAGCGGCTACAGCGCCGGCTACTACAGCTACCTGTGGGCCGAGGTCCTCGACAAGGACGCTTTCGAGCTGTTCAAGCAGAAAGGCATCTTCGATCCCGAGACGGCGATGAGCTTCCGCCACAACATCCTTGAAAAAGGCGGCAGCGAAGAACCGATGACGCTCTACAAGCAGTTCCGCGGCGCCGAACCCGATCCCGACGCCCTGCTGCGCGCCCGCGGACTGAAATAACTTCCGGCTCCGCGTTTAAAATTCCAACCTTTTGACCGGTTCTTCCGTCTAACTTGTGAAACCGCATTAAAAGGTTGGAATTTTATAAACACCTAAATAGTTATAGGCTATGGAAGTTGATTTGCCAGTTTTTTTTACACATTTTTTACTCCCTTTATGCATCGTCGTCGTCCTTCCCGTTACCATCGTCTGGATGGCGATGCGCGCCCGGCAGAATGAAACCGACAAGAAAACCGAAGCCCTGCTCAAGGCTATTGAAAGTGGTACCAACGTCAACGACATCGAGTATTTCAAGATGCCGGAAAAGACCACGAAGGGTACTAAGGAGAGGCTCCTGAAAAAGATGAGCGGTGCTTGCGTGACCAGTCTGATGGGCGCTGCCTTCATCGTGCTGGGCCTCCTGAACAACAATGATCTCTTCAACCTTGTGATTCCCTACGTATTGATGGTGGGCGCCACTCTCCTGGCTGTCGGCATCGCCCTCTTCATCACCTACTTCGTCGGTAAGAAATTGCTGGCCAAGGAAATCGAGGCCGAAGAAAAAGCCTTGGAAAACCCCAGGGAATAAATGACGCAGGAGCGGTTCATCGGCCTCGTGCGAGAGGAGCAGGAGCCTTTGAGAAGGTTCCTGCTTGCGCTGTGCAGCGGCAACGCCGCCTTGGCCGATGACATCGCCCAGGACGCCCTGGTGCGGGCCTATGTGGCTTCCGGTTCCTTCCTCGGCCTCGCGAAATTCCGAACCTGGCTGTTCCGGATCGCCTACAACTGCTTCATCGACCATTGCCGGAAACCGCATCCGGAACAGGTATCCCTCGAAGGACGCGTAGTCCTGAGCATCGCATCGGACAACGCTCCCGACGCCGCGTTCCGCTACCAGCAGCTGTACGGCGGTCTGGACAAACTGCCCGAAAAAGAGAAAACCGCCATCATCCTGTTCTATTTCGAAGACCGCAGCATCAAGGAGATCGCTTCCATCCTGCAAATCCCGTCCGGCACGGTCAAGTATCATCTCTCTTCGGGGAGAACCCACCTCAAACAGCTTATCCGCCTATGAACGACCAGCCCATCGAAGAATTCCTCCGCAACAACCGCCCGGAGGTCAAAGACGATCCCACTTTCCTGCTGGAGACCCAGCGGCGGATGCGCGAGGTGGAAGGCATCAAAAACGAAGTGGACCGCCAGCGCCGTCACGGTCACCTGGCGCTCATCCTCACGCTGGCCATCGGCCTGGTGGCCGGCATCTCCGTCACCGTCCTCGCATACCTCTATCCCATCGACCTGTCGACCGTGGGCGACGGCAAACTGGACAGCATCCGCGTCTTCCTCAATACCTGGAAAAACTATCTGCTCATCCCCGTCGCCGGCGGCATCATAGCGCTCACCCTCCTGCTGACCCGCAGCAAGGACGCCACCGCCCGGCTATAACGCATTACTCGCCGGAAAGGATCCGGCTGACGGCCGCCAGGATCGGGTCGACGCTGATGGGCGCACCGACCGCACCCTGCATCCAGCATTGCGGCGTCAGGCGGCCCTGCCGATAGATGCGCTGCAATTCCGTGGCGAAGGCCGCGTCGTCGGCGCTCTTCGCCAGGTGTTCTTCCAGCTGGTAGTGCACGATGTGCCCGATCGGATAGTTCGGCAGATACATCGGATAATCGAGCATATGGGAGTAGATGGCAAGCAGCGGGGAATCGTGGGTCCCGAGCACCGGCTCGTAATACTTGTTCCAGACATCCCGTGCAACGGACAGCACGGCATCGCGCAGTTCGGACGCCGTCGCTTGGGGATGACCATAGAGCCAGCGCCAGGTATACATATCCACCAGGCTGACGCCCATGATCTCGTACATGCCCCAGAAGATGTCGAGCGTGGCGTTGGCGTCGATCTCCTGCCGGCCGTAGCCGAGCAGCTGCAGGTCGCGCACCTGGAACAGGAAGGCCATCGACTCGGTGATGGCCGTATTGGGAACGCCGGCGAGCGGATAGTAGTCGATGTGGTAGAGGTCGGTGACCTGCTCCACATTGTGGCCGAATTCGTGGACGGCGATGTTGTAGCCCTTGTAGTCCATTCCTTCGGCGCCGATGCGGGTGCGCAGGCGGGCCGACTCGGTGCGGCCCACGCACTCCCAGGCGTGGCCGGAGCCGCGGGCCGACTCGACCACGATGTGGTCGGCGAGGAACTGTGCCTCCGCCGGATCGAAGCCCAGGTTGCGCAACATCCGCGGCATGTCGCGATGGAACGCTTCGGCATCGGGATAGCGGCGGCGCGTCTCGGCGGTCAGCTTGTCTTCGGAGATGGCGGAACGGCTCTTGAAACCGTCGTACCAGATGTCGTACGGCCGCAGGCCGCGGCCGAGCCGCTCCGCGATCAGCGCCCCGACGCGGCGCACCTGATCGGACGTAATGAAACGGATGAAGAGTTCCTCCACCTCCCGGTCGCCCATCTCGATGCTTCCTTCGAAATTGCGGACGATGGCCGTCGGCATCGACGGGCACCAGCGGTCCAGTTCCTGATACGTGTGATACTGATTGAGGATATGGCTGTATCGCACGTCGCCCTCCGCCGGCAGCGAGACTTCCTTGCCATCCTTCCAGGTCCGGTTGGAATACGGGGCCCAGTCGTATTCGGGATTGTTCACCACCGCTGCGGGAATCTCCTGGGTGACGATGCGTTCCATCACCCGGTAGATCATCTCCTGCTTCTCATTGGCGTGCGGCACGTCGGCATAATTCGACTTGAGTTCGTCGCGCAAGTTCCAGTGCGAGAGCAGTGACATATCCTCCGGGAAGAGACGCTCCCCTTCCTCGGTCAGCAGGTGTCCCATCTTGATGTTGTAGGTATCCACATACGCCTCCGCCGCGCTGCGCGCCGCCGTCATCGCCTGGCTCACCGAAGCGGGCACCCGTTCGGTAAACTGGTCGCCGAGCCGCGCATAGGCCCACTGGAGCCGGTCCCATCCGGGCCCCAGCTGATTCTTCTCTTCCAGCGTATAATGGGGGAAATTCAACACCGTGATGAACGCCAGCTTGTTGGCGAACAGGTCGTCAGACAGGTGCGCGGTGGCGTCGTAACTGCTCAGCAGATAGTCGATTTCGCCCGGCTCCCCTTCGGCGAGCACCGTCGGCCGACCCAGCTCGATGGTGAGCTGGTTGGCCTGCGTGCTGAAGATTTCCAACGCACGGGAAATCTTCTCGAAAAGCACATACCGCGCCTCCGGCGTCGGTGCAAGCCATTCCTTGACAAAAGCTTCGAAGTCGGCCTGCGTGCCGTCTTCCGCCCGCCAGAGGGCCGCGCATTGGTCGATGCCGCGCTGGCAATCCGCCGATTCTACTTTTACAGGCTTGACAGCCAGGGCCTTGGTACCGGAAGGCCGGCCGGAATTACAGGCAGCTGCCATGACAATCAACATGAATAAACCGAAGAAACGTTTCATTTTCAAGAATAATCTGTATTTTTACAAATATACGAAAAAATGCGCGATGACAAAAGAAGAGAAATACCGGGAGCTTCTGCAGGAAGTGGAGGCCCTGACCGCTGCGGAAACCGATGAAATCGCCAATATGGCGAACATCGCCGCGGCCATTCACGCCAAAATGGGCTTCCACTGGACCGGCTTCTACCGCGTGGCCGGCGATGAACTTGTACTGGGGCCGTTCCAGGGACCGGTCGCCTGCACGCGCATCCGCCGGGGACGCGGTGTCTGCGGAACAGCCTGGAAGGAAGGCCGTACCCTGATCGTTCCCGACGTGGAACAGTTCCCGGGGCACATAGCCTGCAGCGCCTTTTCAAAGAGCGAGATCGTCATCCCGCTTCTCCGAAAAGGCGCCGTATTCGCCGAACTGGACATCGACAGCGCCGAGACCGATGCTTTCGACGCCGTGGATGAAACTTATCTGACCCGTCTTCTCGCCACGCTGACTTATCCGAACAGGTAACGGTGCTGCTCCGGGGTGAGCGTGTCGATGGCACAGCCCCAGTAGGCAAGCTTGCGGCGGGCGACTTCCTCGTCAATCTCGCGGGGAACGTCGTGGACCATCTCCCCGGCCTTGCGCGGCAGCGTACGATGCTGCACCAGATACCGGGCGCTGAGTGCCTGGATGGCGAACGACATGTCCATGATCTCGGCCGGATGGCCGTCGCCGGCCGCCAGATTGACCAGACGGCCCTCGGCGATGACATAGATCTTGTGGCCATTCTCGAGCCGGTATCCCATGATGTTGTGACGGGCGGGCGCCGCTTCGACAGCCATTTCCCGCAGGCCTGCGACATCCACCTCCACGTCGAAATGGCCCGCATTGCAGCAGATGGCGCCGTCTTTCATCGCCAGGAAATGTTCACGCGTGATCACGCCCGAACAGCCGGTGACCGTGACGAACAGGTCACCTTCGCGGGCGGCCTGCGCCATCGGCATCACCGAGAAGCCGTCCATCACCGCCTCCATGGCCTTGACCGGATCGACTTCCGTGACCACCACCTTGGCGCCCAGGCCCTTTGCCCGCATCGCCACGCCTTTGCCGCACCAGCCATATCCCGCCACGACAACGGTCTTGCCCGCCACGATCAGGTTGGTGGTCCGGTTGATGCCGTCCCAGACCGACTGGCCCGTACCGTACCGGTTGTCGAACAGGTGCTTGCAGTCGGCGTTGTTGACCAGCATCATCGGGAATTCCAGCTTTTTCGCCCGGTTCATCGCCAGCAGCCGCAGGATGCCCGTCGTCGTTTCCTCGCATCCGCCGATCACGCCGGGCAGCAGGTCGCGGTATTCCGCGTGCATCAGCGCCACGAGGTCGCCGCCGTCGTCGATGATGACGTTCGGCCCGATCTCGAGCACCCGGCGGATGTGCGCCTCATATTCTTCCGGCGTAGCGCCGTGCCAGGCAAAGACGTTGAGTCCGTCGTGCACGAGCGCAGCCGCCACGTCGTCCTGCGTGGAAAGCGGATTGCTGCCCGTGACATACATCTCGGCACCGCCGGCGGCGAGCACCTTGCACAGATAGGCTGTCTTGGCTTCCAGATGGACGGACAGGGCGATGCGGCAGCCGGAAAACGGCTTTTCCGTGCGGAATTCCGCCTCCAGGCCGCTGAGCAGCGGCATATGGTGACGCACCCATTCGATCTTGAGTGCGCCGTCCGGCCACAGGTCAAGATTACGGATCTCGCTGTTCATACCGGGATCGGACTACAGGGCGTTGTATGCGATGGAGAACGTGTCGCCCTGGGACGGGTCGCCGGTAGCGATGCCTTTCTTGAGCCACCTCGCCCGCTGGGCGGAAGTGCCGTGGTTGAAGGAGTCGGGAACCGTGTAGCCATAGGCCTGCTTCTGCAGGTAGTCGTCGCCGATCTTCGCGGCCACCGCAAGGCCTTCTTCGATGTCACCTTCCTCGAGGGAGCCGAACATCGCGTTGTCGTGGTGCGCCCACACGCCGGCATAGAAGTCGGCCTGCAGTTCGAGACGGACACTGATCTGGTTGTATTCCTTGCTGTTGGCCTTGTAGCGCGACATCTGCTGATGGGCCTTTCCCAGCGTACCCAGCAGGTTCTGGACGTGGTGTCCCACCTCGTGGGCGATCACATACGCATAGGCGAAGTCGCCGTCGGCCCCGATCTGTTTCTTCATCGAAGTGAAGAACGAGAGATCCAGGTAGACGCACTGGTCGGCGCTGCAATAGAACGGACCGGACTGCGCGGTGGCACCGCCGCAGCCGGACTGCACGGAACCGGAGAAGAGCACAAGCTTCGGCGGGGTGTAGGTCAGGCCGTTCGCCTTGAAGATCTTGGTCCAGACATCTTCCGTACCCGCCAGGATCTGCTTGGAGAAAACAGCCAGTTCCTCTTCTTCCGCGGTCGGCGTATAGGAGCCCGTCGTCTGGCCGCCCGTGCCCATGGCCTGGCCCGCCTCCTGGATGACCGTAGTGGGATCGCCGCCCAGCAGCCAGGTGAGAAGTCCAACAATGATGAGGCCGCCGATGCCCAGGCCGCCGATCGTTCCGACCGAGGCGCCTCTGCCCCTGCGGTCGTCTACATTCGTGCTTTCGCGTCTTCCTTCGAGTTTCATAGTCGAAAATGGTTTGAATGACTACAAAGTTAACAAGATTCTTCGTATTTTTGTCACTCTAATGGTGCAGATTATGAAAAGGATTTTCACTTTCCTCCTCCTGTGCGCGCTCGCCGCGGCAGGATTGCAGGCCAAACCATACCGGGTCACATCTCCCGACGGCCGTACGACCGTCGATATCGACGTCCAGCGGCAGATTACCTGGTCCGTCACGCACAACGGCCAGCGCGTCCTTGCGCCTTCGGTCATTTCGATGACCGTGTCCGGCCAGGTGATCGGCTATAACGCCAAGGTCAAGTCGGACGACATCAAGAAAATCCGGACCATCATCCCCGCCCCGTTCTGGCGGCAGGACTTCATAGAGGAACGCTACAACCAGCTCACGCTGAACCTCGCCGACGGCTGGAGCCTGATCTTCCGCGCGTACGACGGCCAGGGCGTCGCCTACCGCTTCTCCGCCAACGAGGTCCTGAAGGGTGATTGCGTGACCGCCGAACGGGTTGAATTCAATTTCGACCGGGACTTCCTCGCCTACGTGCCCTACAACAACGATACGCAGCATCCCTACGCCACTTCGTTTGAAAGCAAATACACCGTCGCACCGCTGAGCCGCTTCCGGAACGACGCCGTCGCCTTCTCGCCGCTGCTCGTCTGCCTCGACAACGGCATGCGCGTCGCCATCACCGATTCGGACATCGAATCCTACCCGGGCATGTTCCTCAAGAAGGGCGAGGGCTTCTCGCTGGTGGGCGACTTCGCGCCGGTACCCGGCATGGTTCACGAAACGCCGCGCCGCGGACAGGTGGTCGTCGACACTTACACCGACAACCTGGCCGTCATCAAGGAAAACGCCACCAAGAAGGCCCCGCGCAATTTCCCCTGGCGCGTGCTGGCCATCGCAGAGAGCGAGACGAACCTGCCGACCAACAACCTTGTCTGGCTGCTCGCCTCGCCGAACCGCATCGGCGACACCTCCTGGATCAGGCCGGGCAAGGTGGCCTGGGACTGGTGGAACGACTGGAACATAACCGGCGTGGACTTCAAGTCGGGCATCAATACGCAGACCTACAAGCACTATATCGACTTTGCGTCGGAAAACGGCATTGAATACGTGATACTCGACGAGGGCTGGTCCGCCCCGCTCGACATCCTGAAGGTCAATTCAGACATCGACCTGAAGGAACTTGCCCGGTATGCGGAGGAAAAGAACGTGGGCCTCGTGCTCTGGGCCGTCAGCTACGTGCTCGACAAAGACCTGGAAAAGGCCTGCCAGACCTACGCCAAGATGGGCATCAAAGGGTTCAAGGTCGATTTCATGAACCGCGACGACCAGGAAGTCACCGAGCAGCTCTACCGCATCGCGTCGACCGCGGCCCGCTACCAGATGATCATCGACTACCACGGGATGTACAAGCCGGCCGGAATGAACCGGACCTGGCCCAATGTGCTCAACTTCGAAGGCGTCTGGGGTCTTGAGCAGCTGAAATGGACGACCGAGGACATCGTGGAATACGACGTTACCTTCCCCTTCATCCGGATGCTCTCCGGCCCGGTCGACTATACGCAGGGCGCCATGCGGAACGCGCTCCGGAACGAATACGTCCCCAACAACAGCAACCCGATGAGCCAGGGAACCCGCGCCCGCCAGGTCGCGGAATACATTGTCTTCGACTCGCCCTTCGTGATGCTTTGCGACAACCCCGAGGCCTACCGGAAGGAACAGGAGACCACCGATTTCATCACGGCCCTTCCCACCGTCTGGGACGAGACCCGCATCCTGCAGGGATCGATCGGAAAGTTCATCGTCACGGCCCGCCGCAGCGGGGAGCGCTGGTACGTCGGCGGCCTCACCAACTGGGATGCACGCGACCTGTCGCTCGACCTGAGCAGCCTCGTCAAGGGCCAGCACGACGCCGTCCTGTTCCGCGACGGCGTCAATGCCACGCGCAACGCCACGGACTACCGTCTGGAATCCGTCGAAATCCAGTCCAAGAAACCGTTCCTCGTGCGTATGGCACCCGGCGGAGGCTTCGTCCTGATCATCGACTGATACCCGCCGGCCATGTTTACGGAACTCCTTTTCGGAAGCGGCACCGCCCATATCATCTTCATCCTGGCGGCCACCATCGCGCTGGGCACCCTGCTGGGCAAGGTGAAGATCGGCGGCATTTCGCTGGGCATCACCTGGATCCTGTTCGTAGGTATCGCCTTCGGCCATTTCAAGATGGGCATCGACCCGAAGGTGCTCGGCTTCGTCAAGGAATTCGGCCTGATCCTCTTCATCTATTCGGTGGGTATGCAGGTGGGACCGGGCTTTTTCTCCTCGCTCAAGAAGAATGGCCTGAAACTCAACCTGGTATCGCTGGGCGTCATCCTTATCGGCATCCTTGTCACCTGCGTGATCGCCGCGGCGAGCGGCACCGGCCTGGTCACCCTGACCGGCGTGATGTCGGGCGCCGTGACCAACACGCCGGCGCTGGGTTCCGCCCAACAGACGTATCTTGACACGATGGGTGTCAACGAACCCTCCATCGCCCTGGGCTACGCCGTCGCCTATCCCCTCGGCGTCATCGGCCTGATCCTGGCCCTGCTGCTGCTTCGCAAACTGTTCCGCGTCGATCCGGTCCGGGAAGACGAACGGCTGCACCGGGAACACGTCATCGAGACGCACGAGCCGGACCGGATTACGGTCGTCATCACCAATCCGCAGGTGGACGGGAAGAAAGTGTATGAACTGGCACGCCTGCTCAACCGGCCGTTCGTCATCTCACGCGTGCTCAAGGAGGGCGCTGAGCCGGTCCTGGCCGATGCCCAGACCGTCATTTCTCTCAATGACAAGGTGTTCTTCGTCTCCGACCCGCACGACACCGAAGCCGTGGTAGCCTTTCTGGGACGGCAGATCGAGATGCCGCAGGAAGTCTGGGACGAGAAAAGCAAAAGTACGGAACTCACTTCGCGGCGCATCCTGGTCACGCGCAGCAGCATCAATGGCAAACAACTCGGCTCGCTGCAGCTCCGCAATCACTTCAAGGTAAACGTCACCCGCGTGAACCGTTCCGGCGTCGACCTTATCGCGTCGCCCTCCCTGGAACTGCTGCTCGGCGACCGCGTCACGGTCGTCGGCGCAGAGAGCGCCCTCCAGGAAGTGGCCGGCCTGCTGGGCAACTCGCAGAAACAGCTGCGCGAACCCAATCTGATCCCGATGTTCATCGGCATCCTGCTCGGCGTGCTGGTCGGCATGATCCCGTTCCACATCAGCGGCATCCCCCTGCCGGTGAAACTCGGCCTGGCGGGCGGCCCGCTCATCGTGGCCATCCTGCTGAGCCGTTTCGGCGCCCGGTTCCACCTGGTCACCTATACGACCATCAGCGCCAGCCTGATGCTGCGCGAAATCGGCATCTCGCTCTTCCTGGCGGCCGTCGGCCTGTCGGCCGGTCCGGA
This sequence comes from uncultured Bacteroidales bacterium, assembly GCA_947306365.1. GTDB lineage: Bacteria > Bacteroidota > Bacteroidia > Bacteroidales > UBA932 > Cacconaster. The sequence goes on along the minus strand of CAMZGD010000002.1, from coordinate 3,520 downwards.
ATTCGTCAGCACGCTCCAGGGCGGCGGCTACGTCTGGGTAGGCTACGGCTTCCTGATCACCGTCATTCCGATCCTGGTGATGGGCATCCTGGGGCGGCTGGTCTTCAAGCTCGACTACTTCGCCCTGATGGGCACCCTGGCCGGCAGCATGACCAATCCCATCGCCCTGTCGTTCGTCACGAGCACCTCGCCCAACGACATTCCCGCGGTGAGTTATTCCACCGTCTATCCCCTTACGATGTTTCTCCGGGTGGTTTCCGCCCAGATCCTTATCCTGGCTGCCCTGTAACCTATTTCGTCGCTGCCTCGATGCGGCGGAGCATCGCGAACATGATGATGCCCGCCACGGCGCAGAGGACGGAAAGGATGGCCCAGTTGGCCCAGAGCGGCACGCGCATCCAGAGCAGGCCCGGAATCGAACTCAGGTAGTTGCCGATGGCCGATGCGGCGAACCACAACCCCATCATCAGGCCCTTCATCTTGGGCGGCGCCACCTTCGACACGAACGAGATGCCCATCGGGCTGAGCAGCAGTTCGGCGAACGTCAGCACAAGATACGTGCTCATCAGGTACATCGGGACCACCGGATCGGGCGAGACCGTTCCCGCCAACGCCGCGGGCGAAGCCTGTCCCACCGATCCGAAGATCATGATCAGGTAGCCCAGCGCGGCCACGAACATGCCGATACCGATCTTCATCGGGGCGGACGGTTCGCGCCCTTCGGGGTGCGCCGCATCTTTCTTACCAGCCAATGCGCTGAAAATCGCCATGATGACCGGGGTCAGGAACACCACGAAGAACGGGTTGAACTGCTGGAAGAGCTGCGGCTGGATGTCGAGCACCGACGGCATTCCCTTGTAGATGTACCAGGCTCCGGCCCAGAACGCGGCCGTTACGATGCCGCAGAGGATCCGGGCCGTATTCTTCTCAGACTGGAAGACGCCGAACAGCGTATAGATGGAGGCGGCCAGCAGCGCCAGGATCCAGATGTTGAATCCGGCCTTGGGCCAACCGCTCACGGTATCCTGCGTATAGTCGCGGGCAAACCAGGTGAGCGACTGCCCGTTCTGGTGGAAAGCCATCCAGAAGAAGATCACCACGGCGAAGACCATGCAGAGGGCGACGATGCGCTCCTTCGTCTGTTTGGGCGTAAGTTCAGCCACGGGCGCGTTGGCGGCGGCCGCCTGCTTCGCATTCACGTCGGCGTGCCTGAACCACGGACGGCAGGCGAAATAGATGGCCATCGACAGGATCAGCGACACGCACGCAACGGCGAAGCCCATGTTATACGAGGAAGAAAGATGCTCGATATAGTAACTGCTGAAAGCGGCCGGATCCATGGCGGCAACGGTCGCATCGGGCATCTGTCCCTGCAGTTCGACCAGGTGCGCCGCGTTGTCGGGCGTGATGGTTCCGCCCAGCAGCTGGTGCGATAGCGCCGGAATGTCCGCCTTGTAGATCAGGCCGGATTTGGCGAGGAAGCGGTTGGTGATGGCCGTCGCGGCAAAGGGGGCGAACATCGCACCGATGTTGATGGCCATATAGAACAAGCTGAAGGCGGCGTCGCGGCGGGACGCGTATTTGGGCTCGTCATAGAGGTTGCCGATCATCACCTGCAGGTTTCCCTTGAACAGGCCCGTGCCCAGGGCAATGAGCAGCAGCGCGCCGATCATCAGCGCGATGCCCAGTGCGTTCGGGGCCGTCGGTATCGTCAGCAGCACATAGCCCAGGAACATCACACAGACGCCCGTTACCACGCATTTGCCGTAACCGATCTTGTCGGCGACCCAGCCGCCGACCACCGGCATGAAATAGACGACCGCCAGGAAAATGGCGTACAGCTGGCTGGCCGCAGCCTGCTCCCAGCCGAACTTGGCCTGGAGGAACAGCATGAAGATGGCCAGCATCGTATAATAGCCGAAACGCTCGCCCGTATTGGCGAGCGCCAGCGCATAAAGACCTTTCGGTTGACCTTTGAACATGATTCAAGTGTTTTTCAACCGATAAAGGTACGAAAAAAACCGGGCGCTACTTTACTTTCGTTCCGATAAAGAGGATGGCTCCGGTACTGGTTTCCCGGATGAGGTAGACGAACGGCCTGTTGAAGTTCAAGGTCAGGACATCCTGCGAAGGACCTCCGACATTCTTCCGCATTTCCGCGACGGTAACGGCGGCAGCCTTGGTACCCTTCTCATCGACAGATACATAGGTCTTCTGCCGGAACTTGTCCACATAGAGCGACTCATCCGTCATATTGGAGAAATCGGCCATACTGCCGAACGCACGCACCATGCCCAGCCGGTTCAGGACGGGCACCAGCATTTCTTCAGTATCGAATTCCGCCGTGAATTTCGGGAAAGAAAGGATGACGGTCGTCTTCTTGGCCGCACGGTCCCACTGCTGCAGTTTCTCGAGCGAAAGGCCCGACAGGAATGCGTCGAAATCGCCGGACGGGGCAACTGCCTCCATCATGAACGCGCCGTTGCCGTAGGGCATTTTCACGACAGAAACCGTCTCGTCCTGGTAGCCCTCCAGTTCGGCGGTCAGGTGCATGAACGGCATCCGGACGGAACCGGTCGAAGTCACGAACACATCTTCCTTCGTATCGGCTTCGGGGAAGGTGTAAACCCAGTCTCCCTTGAAATACAGCGCGTTGATCAGGAGCATCCGCACCTGGGCACTAAGCTGTTCGAACATTTTGGGTATCAGGCCGGACGTCTTCTTGCTGCACCAGGCGTTGACCTGGTCGAGCGTTCCGGATGCACCGAAATCGACGGTGAACGATTCGGCGTCGAAGACTTTTGCCATATTGTTGCTGAACTTCTTGCGCAGGCTCAGGCCATTGCCCAGCCAGATGGAATTGGCCAGCGACAGGCCCACGCTCGAATCCACCTTGACGAGGGCGTCCACCATCGTTGCGTAGCATTCGTTGATCTGGTCCAGCGAACTGCCCTTCATGCCGATGGCCGCGACGATCTCGTCGTACGTCGGGCCGTTGGCGCCATTGGCGAGCATGCTCGACACGATGGTCACCCCCATCGGGGAAAGAAACAGGTTGCCGCCCAGATTCTCGCGGTACGTTTCTTTCAACAGATTGAAGGAAAAGTCATTACCCTTGTTCAGTACGGTCTGCTGGCTCTTCGTCAGCACGATGGGTTTTGCCGTCACGCCGTCGTCACCTTCAGGCATTTCCTGGCATCCGGCCAGCAGGAAGAAGAACGGCACGAGCAGCAGCATCCGGGAGAGATATGTCTTTTTCATGGCAGTAAACCTTGTACAAAAATAAGCATTCTAACAATAAGATGTAACCATTGCCAAAATATTGCGTCACAAAGCAAAAAAAAGCCCGCATCAGCGGGCCGTTGCGAAGCAACGCGGGGGTTCGGGGGCAGAGCCCACGGTGGAAAGAGGCGGCACTTGCCGCCGCCTTTGAGCCCCATCTCGGGCATAAAAAAAGCCCCAGGCTTTTTTAGCCCGGGGCTCAAAGGTGGCGGCAACCTACTCTCCCACTTGGTGTAGC
>CAMZGD010000001.1 GCA_947306365.1 uncultured Bacteroidales bacterium | reverse complement strand
CTCAGGCCACAATCGGACACAAAAAAGAGGGTGACCACTTTTTAGTCACCCTCTTTATGTGCCCGGAACAGGACTCGAACCTGCACAAACTTGCGTTTACTAGTCCCTGAAACTAGCGCGTCTACCGATTCCGCCATCCGGGCGTTCCGATTGGGACTGCAAAGGTAGTAAATAAATCCAAACTTCATAAAAAAATTTGTGCCCGCCCCGATCGCCGGCTTGCGTCCGCCCCGCCCGCCGAAACTTTTTGCAGAAAAATTTTGCACTCCGGAGATTTTGTCCTACATTTGCAGTCCCAACAAGGGAACAACCTTCCTCAATAGCTCAGTTGGTTAGAGCACCTGACTGTTAATCAGGGGGTCGTAGGTTCAAGTCCTACTTGAGGAGCAACTGATAATCAAGCACTTACGGAAACGTAGGTGCTTTTCTTTTTGGGGCAATTGACCAACTGTAAATAATACTATAAAATTCCCCCACTGTTGTACTTGAAAATGGGGCCAGTACTGAGGAGTTGTTATCTTGTGGTAAACGATTCCACAAATAATGATCAGTATGGACCTAAAGCAACATATTCTGCACTGCTACCGAGTAGAAGAGAAGAGCCTGAGGGAGATCGCCCGGCTCACCAAGACAGACCGTAAGACCGTCAGCCGCCTCGTCCATGACTTCGAAGCAGCCATCGAGAAGTACCCGGACCTGGGGATGACCGAGTTCCTGGCCACGGCCCCTCACCTACTTACGCTTATACGTGAGGCCCGGACGAACAAGACTCTACAAAGCCTGGAGTTCCGCTTTAAGCGCTACGATCTGGTCATCTGTGACGAGATGGGATATGTCGGCTTCGACAAGGAAGGGGCGGAGATGCTGTTCAACCACCTCTCCCTCCGGAGCGGGACCAAGGCCACCATAATAACGACAAACCTCCCGTTTACGCGCTGGGAGGAGATCATGAAGGACAAAGTCCTTTGCTCTGCGCTCGTCGACCGGCTCTGTCACAAGGCCTACCTGGTCAACATGACCGGACAGTCATACCGGGTACGGGAGACGCAAAATATGTTGAAAAGATTGTAATTATAACCGGACTTGTTTACCTTTGCGTATACCACCTCAAAGTGGTCCCTTTTTCAAATACAAAACGGCGGAAAACAACAGTATTATCTACAACAATACTCCCCGAAACAGATCTCACTCGAGTATAATATCGTTTTGAATATCAGATAACATGATGAAAACAATTAAGATCACCATTGCTTTATTGACACTCCTGACGCTTACCGCCTGCGGTGCATCCCGGCACACCGCTGCGGATGTAAACCTTTCCGCAATCCCCGAGTACGCTTTTATCCAGCCCTATTCTTACATCGTATGTTATGGTGACGACGGGAAGGGCTATTATGATGAAGGCGATTCCCAAATGGCCACCACCCTTATTTCAAACATCATCAATTCAGAGCGCTTCCCTTTTTCCGATATGATTCCGGCGGATTATGCGGGCGTTAATGCGGATATGAAAAAATGGATCAGTTCGTTTGTAGACGTCGATCCGAAGAAGAGCGACCGCCTCCGTGTTCCCAAGTCCCTTCGGAAACTCCTTGATGACAGCGGGCTCCGTTACGGCATTGTAATCTATTCTTACGGTTACACCCAGACCAAGGTGGGATACCAGCGGGAGAAGGTGGAGAAGGCTGCAGGAAGAATCATTGACAAAGCCGTTGAATCCATTACCGGTATTCGGGGCATTACTACTCCTTCCGGGAACTACAATGTGAGTGATCCTTATGGCAACATCATGTTCTGCGCCGTAATCGACGGGGAGAAAGACCGGGTAGTGCATTTCGTCAAAGAAGTACCGACCTTCGGCTCCCATCCGACGGAGAGCGGGTATGTCAGTGAACTCCTTCATAAACTGTTGAAAGAATTTATCCGTTAACATTATTATACTAACAGAATGAAAGCAACCAAGTCCATTCTCATTGCCATTGCGGCTTGCATGGTATTTTGTATCACCTCCTGTAACCAGATCGACAACTCCGACCCTGTAGTGGGAATCTATACCTGCATTCCGGATATCAATGTGTCTTCCAGCGAAGGATCCGGCATCATTTTCGGCGCTATGAGAGATGCTGTACTGAAGGCCACCAGACAGTATGACATTCGTTCTTCCGCAGGTGACAATGCGGCTGTCTCCGCTGCCGAAGGGGTAGCCGCCCAGTATAAGGACCAGGCTAACAAGAAGATAGTCATTTCTGTGGTTTTCCAACCCGGAAATGCCATGGGTGAGGCGGAAAAAAAGCCGGTCGTCCTTAAGAGTTTCACGTTTACGCCTGTCAATTAAGAATAACGGACCGGTCAGATTTTCCAGGATACACATTCTCATAGCTTCCAGTTCTGGCAAAACTCCAATTCCTGGTCCAGCCATTCCTTGTTTTCGTCAATGTAATGGACCAGCTCAACGAACCCTTTCCACAGGTTCAATATTTCACTGTTTTGGGGAGCTCCCCTTCAAAGCATCCGTCTATTAGTCGGATGCTTTTTTTGTTTATCTTTGTTTATTTTGCTTTTTTGCTGTTGCAAGTGTAGTGTTTTTGTTTACCTTTGCACTTGTCATCAATATTATGACAATAGTAAAGGAACTATGGCGGGCATCTATCCACTAAATGGATGCCTGCTTTATTTTCCAAGAACCCTAACCGAGGGGAGGTGTAGTAACACGGGAGCATCGTCCTTACACCCTTTACTATTAATATTGATGAAACCAAGGACGCATTGCAAAGCTGTTCTCGTCTCCATTAGAGTGGAGGTGAAACGTGCTGTCAAGGTGAAGGCGTACAAACGCATTCGCCGTGGCAAGGGAGAAAAGGTTAGGACACACTACCGCAAGTATTAGTGGTACTTGTGACGGGGTAGACTAGCCTGGGCTTTTAGCCACTCTTCTCTATCCCCTCTGTCGTGGGAGCTCCTCTAAATCAAGCACTTACGTTTCCGTAAATGATTTTCTATTCTGCAGCCTCATCCGTGTAAGTAACGAGCTTGACGTCCTTGATAATCCAGGAAAGAGGAACGATTGGCTTTATTCTTGTTGCAATCAGGCACAGATGAATAATATTCTGAAAATAGCCTTCATTATACTTTCTGCACTGTCATTTGTCATGCCGGCGGCAGGGCAGAAGGTTGTTTTGTCAGGGTATGTGAAGGAGGCTTCCAGCGGGGAACCGCTCATTGGCGCGGTAGTATTTAAGGAAGACCTGTCGGCTGGCGTATCGACCAACCAATACGGCTTTTATTCGCTGCAAATCGACAGCAAAGAGCAGGTAATCAAATGTTCCTATGCCGGATTTGTTACGGCGGAAGTCAAAATCAACCCCAAGACTTCGCTCAAATACGATTTCGCGCTCGAAGAGGACTATGTGATGCTGGAAGCGGCCAAGGTCTTTTCCAAGAGCAAGCGGGAGCAATTGACCCTGCCGCAACTCGGAAAGGAAACCGTCTCCGGCGATATCATCCGCAAGTTGCCGGCACTGATGGGTGAAGCCGACGTTATCCGGGTGATTCAAATGATGCCCGGCGTGCAGACACCAAGCGAAGGCTCCACCGGATTCAGCGTGCGTGGCGGCGGCATCGATCAGAATCTCGTGCTGATGGACGGTGCGCCGCTCTACAATTCCGGCCACTTCCTCGGCTTCATGTCGATGTTCAACGGCGATGTGGTCAAGAACGCCCAGCTCTACAAGGGCGATTTTCCCGCCAACTTCGGCGGTCGGCTTTCCTCCGTGCTTGACGTCAGTACGCGTGACGGAAACAACAGCCAGTTCAAAGGCGATTTCTCCATCGGCCTGATCACCTCCAAGCTGGCTGTCGAAGGACCCATCGTCAAGGATAAACTGTCGTTCATCCTGGCCGGCAGAAGAACTTATATGGACATCTTCTTCCCCCTTTTCGGAGAAAAGATTCCCAAGAACACCCAAATGTTCTTTTATGACCTCAACGGCAAGATCAGCTGGGTGGCAGGACCAAGAGACCGGGTTTACCTGAGTGCTTTCAGCGGGAAGGATGTCTTCGGCATGTCGATGGAAGACTATGACCTCGACCTGATGAAGTTCAGTTTTGCGAACAATACCCAGACACTGCATTGGAGCCACGAATTCTCTCCCAAGGTGTTTTTCAACGCCACGCTGTACAATTCCCGCTACAATGCCGGACTGGACTGCGACATGACCAGCACGAGTTTCGATTACCTGACGGCCATCCGGGAATCCGGGCTGAAAGCCGGCATCACCTGGTACATCAATCCGAACAATACCGTGAAAGCAGGAATCAATGCCGCTTATTACCGGATGGATCCGGGCGATGTCACCCCTTCAGACGAAGAATCCATCGTCCAGGCACTGCATATGCCGCAGAGTTTCGGGGTCATGCCTTCGGTGTATGCCCAGAATGAGCAGAAGATCGGCAAGTTGACCCTTCGCTACGGCTTCCGGCTATCTTCTTTCTCCACGCTTGGAGAAGCCGATCAGCATTACTACGATCCCCAAACGCACGAACCGACCAAAACGGTCCATTTTGACAAAGGAAAGCCGATTAAAACGGACATCGGAATCGAACCACGCATTTCGGGATCTTTCTCTGTCAGTCCCGATTTCTCGCTGAAAGCGGCGTACTCCCGTTCCTACCAGTACATCCAACAGGTACCCATCAGCATTTCCGGCAGTCCCGTCGATGCCTGGTTCATGGCTTCCCCGAATATTGAGCCGCAGCGTTCCGACCAGTTCTCAGCCGGTCTCAATGCGCTCTTTGCCAGCCAGGCGCTGGAACTGTCGGCGGAGGTATTCTACAAGAACAACAAAAACACGTTGGATTTCAAGGATAATCCCGGTTTTGTATTCGACGATGCCGAACGGGAGAAACTGCTTCGTTTCGGCTCATCCTATTCTTTCGGCACGGAGCTGATGCTCCGCTACGATTTCGACCGTTTTGGCGGATGGGTGTCCTATACTTGGTCGCGGGCCATTTACGATTTTCCTGAACTGAATGGCGGAAAGCCTTACCGGTCGCCCCTGAACCACGACCATTCGGTCAATTTCGTCCTGTCATACGATTTCAGCCGCAGGATTTCCGCCTCTGCCGACTGGGTATTCTACAGCGGCACCCCCACCACCTTCCCGAACGGCCGCTTCGTCTATGGAGGATCGTACGCATCCATCTATTCGTCAAGAAACGAAGATTCCTTGCCCGACTACCATAGAATGGACCTGTCCCTGACGCTGAAAAGCAAGCGGCGGGCGGAGGGAAAGCCCTGGGGCAGCGAGTGGGACGTCTCGTTCTATAATGCATATTCGCGACACAACGCCTGGTCGATGGCCTTCGTCTACAATAAAAAGGAGGAACGGCCCATGGCGATGAAAGTTTATCTGTTCACCATTATTCCGTCAATCTCCTACAATGTCTATTTCTAACAACCGTTTCTTGCCGGCGCTGGCATGCCTGTGCTTCGTCCTGTTTACGGGCTGCAGCGAAGAAGTGGATGTCCACACGCGGAGTATGGACAGGTGTTATCTGGTGGTTGAAGCAATGCTCACCGATTGCGCCGACCGGCCGCAAACCGTCCTGCTGACAGAATCCATCGACTATTTCGAAGAGGAAAAGCCGCCTGTGGTTTCGGGAGCCATGGTGTCGGTCAGCGACGGGAAAGCAGTTTACCACTATGCGGAGGTTCCTTCGGGAAGCGGTTGCTATGTCGGCCCGGAAGGATTCCATGGCACGCCGGGTAACACCTACACGCTATCGATCGATGCGGTTGTCGGCGGAAGCAGGAACCATTATGAAGCCGTCTCCAAGATGGAGGAGCCGGGATTCGAAGTCCAGGCAGTGGACTATATGTATTTAGGCAAAACACTTCCACAGGCGGACAGCCTTTGGAATGTGGCGGTATGGGGGCAGGACAAACCGATGACAAGTTATTATTATGTCAGTGCCCAACTGAACGACGCCGTCTTTCCCCTCGGACTCTCCCTGGTCATGGACGACAAATATTTCAACGGGCAGAAAGTCGTCTGTTTCCCGATCACTACGCTTTACCAGACCGCAGCAACCCGCAATCAATACGGGGACTGCGGTAAATATTTGGAAACTGGCGACGTCTTCACCCTGAACGTATACTCGGTCCCCGAAGATTATTTTACGTTCTACACGGGATTCATCTCAAGCAGTGTCGGTGCAGCGGTGCCGATGCTTCAGTCCCAGCCAGCCAACTGTCCCACCAACGTAACCGGCGGCGATGCCGTCGGTTACTTCGTAGCCTGCTCTTCTTCCTCTGCCAGCGTAGTCATCGACAATCCCTTCCGTCCGTACTATCAGAAAGCCTTCGGAGGGTTTTCGAACTGATTTCTTTCTTGCCGGTCTTACCACACGGACATGGTAATGACGATAAAGCGGGTGACTGCCTTGAGGTGTCCGCCGAAATGGCCGTCATACGCGGTGTAGCAGCCGGGAGCCACCTGGTCGAGGTAGGCTTTCATGGCCGTGAGGTTCTCATAGGGGACGGTATCGTCCTGAATGGAATGGTACAGGATGATCTTCGTCCCCGCGGGCGGAACCCATCCGGACGTCAGGGAATAGCGCCGGCAGACATTCATGATGGCGTCATACGCATTTCCGGTCCTGGTCATGAATTCATCATTCATGACCAGGGACAGGTCGTCAGTGCCGAGTTTGGCGTTGATCGAATCGGTGCTGTAATTCTTGGAAAGGATCCAATCCCGCCAGTTGGCAAGCAGGTTTCCCTTGAAAAGGTCTTCGTACCTGAGCCCCAGTTGCTGCGATTCGTTGATGCTGACCACGGTCATAGGGACGAAGGCGATGGCGTTGTGGAAAGTCATCCGGGTATAGGCATCCCAGGTCATCTCGACATCGAAGGGACTGCCGCCACACAGCACTTTCTCAAAATGGACATGGAGTTCCGGATGCTTCGAGACGTACATGAGATTGGCCATCGAATTGAATCCTCCCTGCGAGTAGCCGAAACTGTACAGCCGCTCCGGAATCCCGACTTCGCGGTCTTGCAACAACTGGACGGCGGCCAGGTAGGCGTCGATGTTGCCCCGCGCCGTGGTTTCCGCATCCAGATAGGCCTGCGGACGGTCGGCGCTGGCGCCGAAGCCATAGTAGTCGGGCATCACGACGGCATAGCCCTTCCAGGCCAGGGCTCCCTCCAGCTGGGCGATCATCGTAGGGCACTCGGCATTGGAGGCGATGGTGCCGTGGTTGGTCAGGCAGATGCCGGTCAGGTTTCCAGCACCCGCCAATACCGCATCGGGAATATAGAGGACGGCCGACAGTTCTACCGGATAACCTTGCGGGTCGGCGGAACGGTACGTATAGCTGATGGCGCTGGCAGGACAGTTGACGTCGGGGAAAACCTTGGTCAGATACGATTCGACACCCGACAGGTCACGCCCCGTCTCGTCGAGCAACCGCTGCAGCGTGGCATACGTCTTCTCTGCAGTAATCTTGTAATAGCGGCCTCGCGCCATTTCGACCTCGCCGCCGTTCAGGGAGAGATGGCAGGCCGCATCATCGGCAACGAACACGGTGGCCGGATCGACAGCGCCGTTGTGGGCGGCATAGCCGGCGGTGATGATTCCGGCACCGTCGGCCAGCCTTACGCCGACAAGGGATCCCTCGGCAAAGGGCCCTGTCACGGTGATGACCTTGCCGCTCGCCAAATATATGTTGTCGGGGGCGTTGTCCGCGCCGGTGTTGTCAATCGCCACAATGGCACCGCTCATTTCCAATGCGCCTCCATTATAGACGGCGCCGCCCAACCCGGCACTGCAGCCCGTGAAGGAGACATCCTTGAGGATGAGCAAACCCCGGTTGTAAATGGCGCCGCCTTCGTCCGCATGACCATCCTTGAGCGTACCCGGACCGGTCAGAGTAAGCGACATTCCTTCGTCCACGGAGAAGATGCGGTCGCTGGGGGCATTGTCCTCCCCGCAGCCGCTGATGGAATGGCCGTTCAGGTCGATGGCCATAGTGCCGCTGACGATGACATGCCGCTGGCCCGTAATCCGGATGTCGGCGCCCAGGACGATCCGCGGCACCTTGGATGCATTGGCGGCAAACAGTTCACCGTCATCCATCACGAAGCAGTCCATCTTCACGCCGACCTCGTAGAACTTCCCATTTTCAAAAGTCGCACCTGCCAGCTCCCCGGTTCGACGAGTGCCGTTAGGGTCAACCGCGCTCAGGCGCAGGATCCCGTCACGGAATGCGGGGACGGCCACATAGAGCACATCTGTCGCAGCGTCCGGCGTCACGCTGATGGCTGTCCCTCCGGCATCGACGGAAAGATGGCCTATGCCCCCGGCAATGACAGAACCGTCGCTTTCCCTGAGCGTTAACGCCACAATGGCCTGATGGGAAGTGAAACTGGCCGCAGCCGCGGTGGTGATGATGCCGTCATCCGTGCTCATCACCGTGACATCCGCCGTGGCGTAATCGCAATGGGCGGCGATATATGCCAGGGTGCCTTCCTGCTCCGAATAGTCGGAATCCAGGAATTTGAGCGTAAGCGTTTCATTCGCCGCAACGACCCCGGTGAGCGTGCCTTTCAGCGTGGTGCTGGCGCCGTCTCCCTGCGCCACCAGGCAGCCTTCCAGTCCGGCGCCCCGGGTCTTGTTATAGACAGTGACGCTCTCGCCCGCTTTCCAGGCGGCGCTGAGGGTCTCGCCCCGGCTGGCCACAACGGTCATCGTTAAGGTCCTGACCCGGGCGGGATCCTGATTTTCCTCAGGATCCTCCCCGCAGCCCTGGAGCAGCACGACGCCCGTCAGCAGAAGGGCGGAAATGAAATGGAATGCTTTTCTCATCGCCATGGTCACCCGGCCTCCCGGCAATCAGTTCCTACAGGTCGTCGACGGGATTCCGACTGAGGGTGCCGGTCGTAGCCGTCGAAACGGCATTCGCGTATTTCAGGATCACGTGCCAGGAAGAACGGTCCCGCACATCGGCGTCAAGGGTGATGGTACCGTTGGGCAAGTCATAGACAGCGAGATTGTTGTCGGTCGAGGTCCTCGGCTCGACGCCGTATTTCTGCGTCAGGGAAGCCTTGAGGTCATCATAGGCCTTTTCGAGGGCGTCCCAGTCCGAGATGACCGGGAAATCGACACGGACTTCCTGCACCGGATTGCTTCCGGAAGGCGTCACCTTGCACCCGCTGTATCCGGCGAAATCCCCGGTATAGGTGCCGTTCCCGGCATTCCTGAATCCGGCCTTGACCAGTTCCGACCCGAAAGCCGAAAGCGTCCCGGTCATGGGAATTCCCTTGAAGGAGAGGGGCGATGTTGCCGATGCGGTCGTGGAGGAGCCATTGGTAGCAACGCTGCCGGTGGAAGATTTATTGATGGATTTCGTCCGACCGTTGTCAGTACCGATACCCAGCTCTCTTTCCAGATCCTTGATTTCATCGTGCGAAATAGTCTTATCCAGTGTCTTCTCCTCGGTCTTGTCTTTCTGGCCGAACCAGCCGCCATCTGATTCTTCGGTACTCTCTTTACCCAATCCGCCGGGAAGGGTGATGACGTTCCCGAGTTTGTCAGAACACAGTTTCACCAGCAGGAAAAGGACCGCCAGTGCCAGGACAATTTTAATGATTCTTTTCATATCCTATTGATTATTATTTGTCACGAGGCGTTTTGTGCCACAGTTTCCACCATCCCGTGCTGATTGCATCCGCGATGGAAAGATCGCGGCGGAGCGAAGAGCGGAAGTACCGCCACCCGGGCTTATGGTGATAAAAGATGGCGTAGCCCTCTTGTTCGGTCAGCTGGAAACCCCACTCGCCGAGATGCTTGACAGACCGCCACGGATGCCAGCCGCCATGATCGATCTTGCCCATGTCGTGAAGGAGGGCCGTCAGGATGATGCTGTCGGAAGACTGGAACCAGGCGATGCATCGCATAATCCGGAACACCTCGAGGGAATGCTGCACAAGCCCCCCTTCCTCCGTATGGTGGCCGCCTCCTGGCATCGTGAAGAAATCCGTCGAATCCAGGTGGCTGATGACCTCCTCTATCCCCGGACGTCCCGTGGAGCGCAGCAACTGGATGAATTCTTCCCTGTTGGCCATGACTTTTGACTTTGTCTCCGCTTCCTTCGCCGACCGGCAACCCACCACCGCAAAAGCAACGGCGAGACCGGAAAGTATATAGAACAGCTTGTTCATCGAATGGCCCGGGGAATTGTCAAAGCAAAGTTATTGAATATTTTGCTTTTTTACTACCTTTATACCATCGTTTCACCCGCGCACGCCTTATGAAAAAGTGCTTCCCCCTTGTCGTCGTCGCCCTGCTGGGCCTTGTGCTGGTCTCCTGCACAGAAAAAGAGGATGACCCGCAGAACAACTATTCCTTCAATTCCGCCGACCCCCATTTCGATGAAGGCGTAGAACTGATGTGGCTGATCTGGAAACTGGCAGATCTCAGCTATTATGACTTCAATCATTACTGTATTCGTTCCATTAATGAAAGTGCCGATGCCTATTTTGCCGATATGAAGGGTCATCTAGCGGTTTCATTGGCTAAATCAATAGCTAATGAGTACGGTGTCGGTTATGATGCCGTTGCGGCGTTTGGCTTGCATCTGACTTTTTCAAAAAAAGGGGAAATCTCTTTCAATCCGGCTTTTACCGAAGGCGGCGATTCCCATTTCAATTGTTGGCCGGAAAAAGAAAAAATGCGCATGCTGGCTGCCGTGAACGATTTCTACCAACAATCCAACTTCCACGAATGGTACCTGTCCCTGGAGCCCATGCAGCAACAAGCCATCTCCTTGTTTAATAAAGTAAACAATGTCGATTACGGATGGTTCAGCCGTTTCTTCGGCAGCGCTTTCGATGATATGCCCACCCAGATCGTATTGAGTTTCTTGTTGGCCGGTCATAATTTTGGCTGTTCTGCCATAATGGAAAACGGGAAAAAATTGCTCAGCCCGGTTATTAATATTTATCAAATGAGCAGTACTAACGTGAACGGATATTCCTCTACCTCGACCCCGTCTGTCTTGATTCATGAGTTCTGTCATCCCTTCTGTAATCCGCTCGTCGATAAATACTGGAGTTCTATGGAAGACAAGGCGAGCAAGGTATTCACCCGTGTGGCTGACCAGATGAAAGCCATGGCATATCCCGATCCGAACACCATGATGCATGAGACACTGGTCCGTTCCTGCACAATCCGCTATCTGATGTCGCATCTCTCCTTAACCGAACAAGAAAAGGCAAGAAATAAGAATATGTATATTCAGTCCGAAGAAAACAAAGGATTCATGATGGTACGTACGCTGGTAGATGTATTGGAAATATTCGAGCAGCAACAGGCGCAGTATGCGACCCTGGACGATTTCATGCCCGAAATCATCAAGGCGGTAAATGCGTACGAACCTGTAATTTACAACGGAAAACACGACCAATACACCTATCCTTCTACGCCCAATCTGCTCCCCGGCCTATTCTCCGTCAGTCCAACCCAAAAAGTTCAGTTTACCAAAAGCAATCTCTATTGGAACGGAAAGGAATGGCGATTTGAGGCCAACCAGATGAATTACCCTGTCGACTGGGACCCGAACCACGTGAGTCATTTCTACTGGACAGCCACCGCGGCTTCCGCCTATGCAAAAACCTATGTCAGCCCTGGAAATACCGTAAACGACCGGTTCTTCTGTGACGGCAGCGACGATGCCCACTGTCTTACAGTAGAAGGCGTTTCCGGCCTCAGGGTACTTTCCGACACCGAGAACGGGGAAATCGAATACCTGCTCTATCAGCGGACAAACGCACAGAACCTCTTCAGGTTTCCTGTCGAAATCAAAGGGGTCGGGGATTGTCTGATCATCGCCCCGGACAATTATTCCGGCTCGATCGATATTTCCTATGATGAGACTTCGTGGGCAACCGCCGAGGCGGCCGGACTCGTCTGCCTGGCGCCGGATGGTCTCCGTAAAGGAGCGAGCATTGAACGAAAAGCGGGTAATGAAGGTTTCTATTGGAGCGGTAATCCCCTCGATAAAGATGGCGCATTCATGCTGTGCTTCTCTGCCGGCATGATTTATCATTACCCGAATTATTATTCCCCGCGCAACTGCGGCCTCTCCATCCGCCTTGTCAAGGATGTAGCCGAATAAGCCCATCCCGAAGACAGGCTTGATTTCATTTCGTTGTCGCGACACAGCTGTTTCATCCATCTCAGCTGTGTCGCGACTGCTTCTTGCTTCTTTTCGGCTGAAAACAAGCGGCGACACAGCCAAGACGGCGCTCATGGCTGTGTCGCAACAATGCGGGAGCAGCAGCAACCGCAGATGGCGTCACGAACCATACGAATTACACCTGCCATCCAGAAACTACCGGTATCTTCTGAACAGAAGCATCAATTTGACCAATCTATCCAAAAACAACCGGCATTTTCTGGACGGAAAGCTTTCGGGGTCGCTCGGACGGGGCCTCTTCAAAGCAAAACGGCAGCCACAAGGGCTGCTGCTTTGTTTTGAGCGGAAAACGAGACTTGAGCCCGCGCTCGCACGGGCAGACTCGCGATCTTTGCGTTACCCCCCGCCGCCTGCAGCGGCTGCCCCCTCGGGGGGCGGGTCGCAAGTTCGAGGACTGCGTCTATTCAAAACAAAAACAGCAACCACAAGGGCTGCTGCTTTGTTTTGAGCGGAAAACGAGACTCGAACTCGCGACCCCGACCTTGGCAAGGTCGTGCTCTACCAACTGAGCTATTTCCGCCTTGGGACTGCAAAGGTAAGAACTTTTTTTGTTCTCCCAAATTTTTTTAACAAAAAGATGTCCCGGCTTAAATCACCGTTTCGAACTGACGGAGGAACCGCACGTCGTTCTCGAAATAGTTGCGCAGGTCTTTCACCTGCCACTTGAGCATGGCGATCCGCTCGATGCCCATGCCGAAGGCGAAGCCGCTGTAAACTTCCGGGTCGATGCCCGAAGCGCGGAGCACGTTGGGGTCGACCATGCCGCAGCCCAGGATCTCGAGCCAGCCCGTCCCCTTGCAGATGTTGCAGCCTTTTCCCTTGCAGATGTTGCAGCTCACGTCGACCTCGGCGCTCGGCTCGGTGAACGGGAAATAGGAAGGACGCATCCGGATCTGGGTGTCGGCCCCGAACATCTCCTGGGCAAACAGCAGGATGGCCTGCTTCATGTCGGCGAACGAGACGTTCTTGTCGATGTAAAGCCCTTCCACCTGATGGAAGATGCAGTGTGCGCGGGCCGAGATGGCCTCGTTGCGGAACACGCGGCCCGGGCAGATGACGCGGATGGGCGGCGTCATCCGCTCCATCGTACGCACCTGGACGGAAGACGTATGGGTGCGCAGCAAAATCGGATTGTCTCCTTCGGGATGGATGAAGAACGTGTCCTGCATGTCGCGGGCGGGATGCTCCGGCGGGAAGTTGAGCGCACCGAACACGTGCCAGTCGTCCTCGATCTCAGGGCCCTCGGCCACGGAATAGCCGAACTTGCTGAAAATCGAGATGATCTCCTCCCGGGTGATGGAAATCGGATGGCGGGCGCCCAGGTCCATCCGGTCACCCGGCTTGGTTAGGTCGAACGAAGCGGCGGTCGGACCGGCCATCTCCGCCAGCAGGGAACGCATCTCCTCGATCTTGGCCGTGGCCGCATTCTTCAAGGCATTGAGCCGCTGCCCGAACTCTTTCTTCTGTTCCTTGTCGATCGTGCGGAATTCGTCAAACAACTGGGTGATCTCTCCCTTCTTGCCGAGCCACTTCACACGCAGCTCCTCGATTTCCTGCTCCTTGGCCGCCTTCAGTTCCTGGATGGAGGCCAGCATTTGTTCAATCTTCTCGTGGGTTATCGCCATAACGCTTCGTTTGTTTCGTGCGCAAAAATAATAAATCTCCGTTACCGTTCTTACCAATCGACGGCTTTTCGCGAAAGCGGCATCGTCATGCAGCGGGCGCCGCCGCCACCACGCGGCAGTTCCGAACCCTGAATCGTGACGCAGCACTTGGCGTAGTCGTCCAGACGCTTCTTGCCGGCGATCACGTCGCGGGCAGCCAGCACCGCAAAGCCGTGCTTGTCCATCTCGTGCAGGGTGGTCTCGTTGCGGGCATAGCAGAGCACCTTGCCCGGCGCGAAGGCGAACATATTGGAACCGCTGTGCCACTGCTCGCGCTCCTGCACCCAGCTGTCGGACGATCCGCCGCAGCTCACGGGTTCCAGGTCCATGCCCAGGCTGCGCAGCGCAGGCAGGAGGCCGGCCACGCCGCGTATACGGCTCACACGACCATTCTCCAGCGTGATGTGGACCGTCCGGTAGGAACGGTCGCGCAGGATCAGCGGCTCGAAGACCATGCACGTGTCGCGGTCGAGCAGCGTGAAGACCATATCGAGGTGGATGAACGATTCCGGCGAAGCGGGAAGCTGCTGCACGAGGATGTGCTTCTTCCCTTCCGGACAGAGTTCGCACAGATGCCGGGCCAGGGCGTCGATGCCTGCCGGACTGGTGCGCATTCCGTTGCCGATGACCAGGATGTCGTCGCGTGCCACGAGCACGTCGCCGCCTTCGATGAAGAGCTGGCCGCGGGCCGGCACGTCGTTCTGCAGGTCGATCGTGCCGCACTCGAACGCCCCGCTGTTTCGGTAGACGGCGTCCATGATCATCGCCTCGCGGGCACGGACCTGGTTGGCCATCCGGCAGATCAGGGCATTGCCGCCGATCGTCACCGAGGAATCGCGGGTGAAGTAGAAATTGTAGAGCGGGAAGAGCGAATAGTAGTCTTCGTTCAGAAAGGCCGTGAGCGTGTCGATCCGGGCCGGAAGCCCCTCGATCAGGGCCTTGACCAGCTGCGGCGTGGTCATCGCCATCAACGTGTCGTAACAGCCGCCCGCCTGTTCGGCGATGCAGACTTTCGTGACGAGTTCCTGCCGGGCCGCCGGATTGTCGAGCACCCGCGCCAGCAGGTCGCGGACCTGGTAGGTACGGGCGACCTTCGACAGGACGCCTTCGATCTGTTCGTATTCTTTCCGGGCGATGGCCAGGTTCAGGATATCGCTGTAGAGCGCCCGCTGCGCCATCCGCGGGGTCATGTTCTCCACTTCCGGACCCGGTGTGTGGAGCAGCACCGCATTCAGGGTTCCGATTTCAGACCGGACATCGATCTTCAACCGGGCATTCTTTGTCGTATTTCGCATGGTTACAGATATCTGTCGATTTTGTCCTTCATCGTCAAGTCCGTGACGATGTCCTTGACGGTCTTGTCGTCGCGATGGCACACCAGCAGCACGTCGGCCATGTCGATCACCAGCAGGTTCTCCACGCCGCGCGCGACCACCAGTTTCTGGGGATCCCGGCACAGGACCACCGAATTCTTCACGTCGTCGACCATCGGCACGCCGCCGCGGACCACGTTCCCGGCCGCGTCCTTGCCCGCGCGTTCATAGACGGAATCCCAGGTCCCGAGGTCGCTCCAGCCGAAGTCGGACAGGAACACCCACGCTTTCTGCGTCTTCTCCATCACGCCGTAATCGATCGAGATGGCTGGGCAGTCCTCGTACACGCGCCGCACGAAATCTTTCTCCGCCGGCGTGTAATAAACGTCCTCGCCGCCCCGGAACAGGGTGGTCACCTCGGGGAGGCAGCGTTCCATCTCCGCCTTGATGGCCTTCAGGTTCCAGATGAACATGCCGGAGTTCCAGAAGAATTCGCCCGTCTCGAGGAAAACCCGGGCCAGGTCGGCGTTGGGTTTCTCGGTGAAGGTCTTGACCTGGAAGGAATCGTGCTTGCCCACACGCAGGCTTACCGCCTTGTTGACCTGGATGTAACCATAGTTGGTCTCCGGGCGCGTGGGGTCGATGCCGATGGTGAAGAGGTTGTCGCTGTGCTCCGCATGCCTGAGCGCGGTGCGGATGGTGTCGCGGAACGATTCTTCCCCGATGATCAGGTGGTCGGACGGCGCCACGACCACCGTGGCGTCGGGATTCTTCTTGTACAGCTTGTAGGTGGCATAGGCCACGCAGGGCGCCGTGTTGCGCTTGTAGGGTTCCGGCAGGATGTTCTCCTGCGGAATCTGCGGGATCTGCTCCCGGACAAGCCCGGCATAGCGTTCCGCGGTCACGACCAGGATGTTCTCCACGGGAACGATCTGCGCATACCGGTCGAATGTCATCTGCAGGAAAGTCCGGCCGACACCCAGGATGTCGATGAACTGCTTCGGCAGCGACTGGCGGCTGACCGGCCAGAACCGGCTGCCGATGCCGCCCGCCATGATGATGCAATAATGGTTATGGTTCATATGCTCGTGTGTCTGTCAGTTTCGCTTCCAAATCGGGAAAAAGGCCTCGGGAATGTATTCCACCTCGCTCCGGGCGCCGTCGAGCACGACGGAAACCACATCGAACTGCACCTCCTTCTCCACGTGTTGCGCGGCGATGTAATGTCGGGCGGCCGATACCATCCGTGCCTGCTTGGCGGCATCCACCTTCTCCGAAGGCCGGATCTGCAGCGGCGGCGTCAGGGTCTTGACTTCCACCACGTGCACACGGTCCGCACGCTCCATCACCAGGTCCAGTTCCTTGTGCCCGGACCGCCAGTTCCGGTCAAGCAGCCGGAAGCCGCGGTCCGAAAGCCAGGCCAGCGCAATCTCCTCTCCCCTTCTTCCCGTCTCGCCCTTTTTCAAATCACTCGACTTTGCTTGTTCTAAATTTACAAAGATAAGAAAAAAATCAGCTGATGAACAGCAGTTCCCGATATTTCGGCAACGGCCAGAGCTGATTGTCCACAAGTTCCTCGAGCTTGTCGATGGGGTGGCGGAGCACTTCGATGTCCTGGGCGATGGCGTGGTAAGCGACGGCGCGGGCGTATTCATCCTCGATGGTGTTGGCCCGCTTGCGCGCCAGGCGCATCGCCTCGGCCCGGTCGCTGATCTCCTGGACAAGACTGCCGATGCGTTCCACCAGTTCCAGCTCCGTGCGACAGGCATCCAGCGTGCCCAGTACCTGCTGATGCAAGGACAGTTCCTTGAGCAACCGCGTCTTGTACTGCACGGCGACCGGGATGATGTGGTTGACGGCCATCCGGACCATCACGCGGCTCTCGATCTGCACCTTCTTGGTGTAGATATCCCATTTCACTTCGTTGCGGGCCCCCAGTTCCTTCTCGGTATAGACGCCCGTGCGGGTAAACATGGCCACGGATTCGGGCGTGGTAAAGGCCTTGAACATCACGGGGACGCAGGTTTCCATGTCGAGTCCGCGTCGGACGGCCTCCTGCTGCCACGCCAGGGAATAGCCGTTCCCGTCGAAGCAGACCACGTCGATGATCCGGGCGATGATGGGTTTGAGCGTGTCCATCACGGCCACCTGCAGCGGTTTCCCGGCGTCAAGCGCGCCGTCGAGCGACCGCTTGAAGTCGAGCAGCTGTTCGGCTACGGCAGCGTTGAGGGTGGCAAGCGCCCCGGCGCAATTGGCGCTGGCGCCGACGGCGCGGAATTCGAAGCGGTTGCCGGTAAACGCGAAGGGAGAGGTGCGGTTGCGGTCGGTGTTGTCCACGAAGATTTCGGGGATTTCGATCAGTCCCACGCTGCGTTCCCGGCGGCCGGCGATCTCGATGGGCGTGTCGGAAGGCACTTCGAGGATCTTGCGCAGCACGGCCGTCATGGTCCGGCCCAGGAAGGCGGAGATGATGGCCGGCGGCGCCTCGTGGCCGCCCAGACGGTGCGCGTTGGTCGCGCTGGCGATCGAAGCCTTCAGCACGTCATTGTGCCGCTGGACAGCCATCAGCACATTGACGAAGAACGTCAGGAACAGGAGATTGCCCTGGGCGTCCTTTCCCGGAGCCATCAGCGGGCGGCCCGTATCGGTACCCAGCGACCAGTTGCAGTGCTTGCCCGAACCGTTCACGCCTGCGAAGGGTTTCTCGTGCAGCAGCACCACGAAGCCGTGCTTGCGGGCAATGCCGTGCATCAGGTTCATCACCAGCTGGTTCTGGTCGTTCGACAGATTGGCGTCACCGTAGATCGGCGCCATCTCGAACTGATTGGGCGCCACCTCGTTGTGCCGGGTCTTGAGCGGGATGCCCAGCCGCAGCGACTCCACTTCCAATTCCCGCATGAAAGCCGCCACCCGGGCAGGAATGGCGCCGAAATAATGGTCGCCCAGCTGCTGGTTCTTCGAAGACATGTGGCCCATCAGCGTCCGGCCGGTGATCATCAGGTCGGGCCGGGCGGCATAGAGGTCCTCGTCCACCAGGAAATACTCCTGCTCCCAGCCCAGATAGCAGTTCACCTTGTTTACCGCGGGATCGAACAGGCGGCAGATGGGCAGGGCCGCATCGGAAACGGCCTGGATGGAGCGCTTGAGCGGTGTCTTGTAGTCGAGGGCTTCCCCCGTATAGGCAAAGAAGACCGTAGGGATGCAGAGCGTGTCTTCCTGGATGAAGACGGGAGAGGTCGGATCCCAGGCCGTGTAACCGCGAGCTTCGAACGTGGCGCGGATGCCGCCGTTGGGGAACGACGAAGCGTCCGGTTCCTGCTGGGCGAGCGCCTTTCCGTCGAAGGTCTCGATGACACCCCCGTGACCGTCCAGGTCGATGAGCGAATCGTGCTTCTCCGCCGTCCCCTCGGTCAGCGGCTGGAACCAGTGGGTGACGTGCGTCACGTGGTTTTCAAGGGCCCACTCCTTCATGCCGCAGGCCACGCCGTCGGCCGTAGCCCGGTCGAGCGGATGTCCCTTGTCGATGCATTCCAGCAAGGCCTGGAGCGTATCCGCATCCAGATACTTGCGCATCTTGGCGCGGTCAAACACGCGTTCACCGAAATATTCGGAGGTTTTCTTCCCGGGGATCTCAACGGCCGGCGCCTTCTTTCCGAACGACGCCCGCACCAGCTCAAGACGGTCTATGCTCATAGGGCTCTGCGATTAAGTTGCAAATATACTTTTTTTTCGCCACACGTGCGCTGAAACGGACACAGCTGATACTCAATCGATTATGCAAACACACCCCCTCGGAAAGAAGGGGGCGTGTTTTCGTAAGTAATTGTCATTTATGCGTTTCCGTTACAGCGCGATGCTTGACAACGTAAGCCCGGGATGGCGATCAGCAATTTTCCAGCGCGGCGATGTGGCGGCTGACCTGGCCGATGCTTTCCTTGACGAAGTACTTGCAGGACTTCAGGAAGCGTGCATCGCGCAGGCTGTCGAGCAGCAGGAGGTAACCCATGATGATGTTGCCCAGGACGTCGGTCAACGCACGGGTGCTGTGCTCGAAGCGTTCGCTCGAAGTGCCTTCGACAGCGGCTGTCTCGTAGAAACGGCCGTACGCGGCGGTTGCCTTGCGGAGCACGTCCAGGCAGTGCTTCAGTTCGGAAACAGGCGCACCGGAAACGATTCCGAAATCGGCAGCCAGCGCTTCTGCCACACGTGCCTCATAGCTTTCAATCTGCTTGAGATAGGCGCCGCTGGCGATACCTTTCATTGCGGCAACGACCTGGAGCTGGCTCGTACCCTCGTAGATGGAGAGGATGCGGGCGTCGCGGTACAGGCGTTCGCAGGCGTATTCCTTCATGAAGCCGCTGCCGCCGTGCACCTGGATGCAGTCGTAGGCGTTGCGGTTGGCGAACTCACTGGCGTTCAGCTTCACGAGCGGGGTCAGGATGTCAGCCACGCGGGAAGCGGGACGCGACGATGCGGCCAGGTCGACGTAGCGGGCCGTCTCGTACAGCAGGCTGCGGGCCCCGTCGGTGCGGGCGCGCATCCGGTCGAGGATGTCGCGCACGGCGACGAACTGGTTGATAGGATGGCCGAACTGCTCGCGTGCGGCGGCATAGGCCTCGGCCTCGCGGCAGGCGGCTTCGCACAGTCCGATGGACTGGGCGCCGACACCCAGGCGGGCGCCGTTCATCAGCGACATCACGTATTTGATCAGGCCCAGACGACGCTCACCCACGATCTGGCAGGGCGCATTGGTGAACTGCAGCTCGGCGGTCGGCGAACCCTTGATGCCCATCTTGTTCTCGATACGGCGCACCACCATGCCGCCGTCCGCGCGGTCGAACACGAAATACGAAAGGCCGCGGCCGTCGTTCGATCCCTCCTCGCTGCGGGCAAGCACCAGGTGCAGGTCCGCATCGCCGTTGGTGATGAAGCGCTTCACCCCGTTCAGGCGCCAGCATCCGGCCGCCTCGTCGTACGTAGCCTTGAGACGGACAGACTGCAGGTCGCTGCCGGCGTCCGGTTCGGTAAGGTCCATCGAACAGGTCGCACCCTGGCAGATACGGGGCAGATACTTGTCTTTCAGTGCATCGCTGCCGAATTCCTGGATGGTGTCGGCACAGTCGGTCAGGCCCCAGATGGTGGCGAAACCCACGTCGGCGCGGGCAATCATCTCGGCCATCATGACCACGACGGCACGCGGCAGGTTGAGTCCGTTGTACCTGCGGTCCAGCGACACGCCGTAGAGGCCCGACTGGATCAGCACGTCGAGGTTCCGGCGGGTGCCGGGCGCATAGCGGACACGGCCGCCTTCGAGCGTCGGACCCTCGTGGTCCACCGCTTCGGCGTTGGGCGCGATGACGTCTCCTGCGATTTCACCGAGCAGGTTCATGATCAGGTCATACTGCTTCACGGCTTCTTCGGCGGAAGCGGGCGCTTCGGGATGCCGGCCGGCCTCGGAAAAGTCTTTTTCCTTTACGGCAACGACCTTTTCCATCTCGGGATGACGGAGATAGAAAGACAGACTCTCGTTATCGGAATAGAAATTCATAACTACTTCAGGTTCTTTTTGTAACAAGCCATAAACTGCGGGATGACGGTCATCGCGTCGCCGACAATCGTATAGTCGGCGATGGCGTTGATGGGGGCGTCGGGATCGGTGTTGATACTGATGATCTTGGCACTCTGGTCCATGCCTGCCCGATGCTGCACGGCACCGCTGATGCCGCAGGCGATGTAGAGCTTGGGGCGCACCGTCACGCCGGTCTGACCGATCTGGCGTTCGCTTTCGCAGAAACCGGCATCCACCGCCGCGCGCGTGGCGCCTACGCTGGCGCCGATCAGGTGCGCGAACCGGTGAAGCAACTGGAAGTTCTCCCTGCTGCCCATCCCGTAGCCGCCGGCCACGATGATCTGAGCACCCTTGATATCAATCTTCTGTTCCTCAATCTCACGACTGAGGATTTCCACCGCCTTGTCGGCGCTGTCGAGCGAAGCGTCGAGCCTGACCGGAATGACCGTTCCCTTGTAAGCAGGGTCGTACACCTCTTTTTTCATTACGCCTTCGCGGACGGTTGCCATCTGCGGACGGGTTTCGGGACAGACGATGGTGGCGATGATGTTGCCGCCGAAGGCGGGACGGATCTGATAGAGGATGTCGTCGTAGGTCTTCCCGGTCTTGGCGTCTTCGTGCGACCCGATCTCAAGGGCGGTGCAGTCGGCCGTCAGGCCGCAGCGCAGGAAAGAGGCGATGCGCGGCGCCAGGTCGCGGCCGACGCTTGACGCGCCGAAGAGCACGATCTGGGGCTGCTGTGCCTGGATGAGTTTGGAAAGCACCGCAAAATGAGGCAGATTGCGATAGGGAGACAAGCGCTTGTCGTCGGCGAGAAACACGTCATCCACCCCATAGGGATAAAGCGACGCTGCCGCTTCCCCGACCTGGCTGCCCAGGACTGCCGCCTGCAGACGGCAACCCAGACGCGTAGCCAGCTGGCGGCCTTTCGTGCAGAGCTCCAGACTGATGTCGGCAATGGTGTTCTTTTCTGACAATTCGCAATATACTAATACGTTATTCATTGATTTCAGTCTTTCGGGTACTACAAAATGTGCGCTTTGATCAGCGTAGCGGAAAGTTCGCCCAGTGCCGCTTCGGTGGGTTCGATGACCACCGACTCCTTGTGGGAAAGCACCACGTTCACGATCTGCTTGACTTTGGTCGGCGAGCCCTTGAGGCCCAGACGGTCCATATCGGCGCCAATGCCGTCGGCATTGACCATCCGGACTTCGTCCTTCGCCCGGCGGAGCATACGGTGGGCATTGGGATAGCGGCAGTCGGCCGCAGCTGAAGTCACGGTCACCAGCACGGGAAGTTTCGCCTTCACGCACTCGATGCCCCGCTCCAGCCGGCGACGGACACTGATTCCGCCGGCGTCCACATCCAGCAGTTCTTCCGCATAAGTAATCTGGGGCATATCCAGTTTCTCCGCCACCTGCGGACCCACCTGCGCCGTATCGCCGTCGATGGCCTGGCGGCCGCCGAAGATGAGGTCCACCCTGCCCATCTGACGGATGGCCTGCGAAAGCGCATACGAGGTAGCCAGCGTGTCGGCTCCGGCGAAGCGTGCATCGCTCAGCACGAAACCGTCATCGGCGCCGCGGTTCAGGGCGTCCTTGATGATTTCACCCGCGCGGGGCGGTCCCATCGTAATCACGGTGACCGTCGCTCCGGGCATCCGGTCCTTGACCTGAAGCGCCATTTCCAGGGCCTTGAGGTCTTCGGGGTTGAACACGACAGGCAGCGCGGAACGGTTTACGGTTCCGTCCGCATTCATGGCATCGGCACCGACATTATGCGTGTCGGGCACCTGTTTCGCCAAAACTACTATTCTGAATGACATAGCTTGCTGATTTACATTAATTGAGGGCCAGGCCGCCGTCGCAGCAGACCACCTGTCCGGTCACATAGGCGGCCAGGTCGCTGGCCAGGAAAAGCGACACGTGCGCCACGTCGGTATCGAGGCCGCCGCGACGCAGCGGAATCTTCGTCATCCAGTCCTTGCGGACGTCTTCCGGCAGTTGCTGCGTCATCGGCGTCTCGATGAAGCCTGGCGCCACGGCGTTGCAACGGATGCCGCGGGAACCGAGTTCTTTGGCGATCGAACGCGTAAAGCCGATGATGCCGGCTTTCGACGCGGCATAGTTGCACTGGCCCGCGTTTCCGTTGATGCCCACGATGGAACTGATGTTGATGATCGAACCGGCCCGCTGCTTCATCATCAGCGGCGCGAAGGCCTTCGTGTAGTTGAACACCGAGCGGAGGTTGACGTCCATCACCAGGTTCCAGTCTTCGACGCTCATACGGAGGATGAGCTGGTCGCGGGTGATGCCCGCATTGTTGACCAGGACGTCGAGGCGGCCGTAGTTTTCGGCCACCCGGGCGGCCACGTCCGCCGCCTGCGCGAAGTCGGAAGCGTTCGAGGCCAGGAAATCGGCCCGTACGCCCTTGGCGCGGATTTCAGCCAGCAGCGATTCACTGTTTTCGTTCGCCGCAAGGTCCGTAAATATGATGTTGGCACCCGCCTCTGCAAAAAGCAGGGCGTGGCTGCGCCCGATGCCGCGCGATGCGCCGGTGATCAGGGCCGTCTTGTTTTCCAGCAGTTTCATGACTGTTCTGATTCAGGTTTGTCCACAAGCATGAAGATCAGGCTGCCTTTGGCGCACAGTTTCCCGTCCACCCGGGCTTCCGCATCAATGAAGAACGTCAGGCCGCGGCGGTTGGCGATCCGCGATGTCACGGTGACCGTATCTCCGGGGCGCACCTGGCTCTTGAAACGGACATTGTCCAGTCCGGCATAGAATGTCAGGCGTCCGGGCAGCTCGTCAAGCAGCAGCGCACAGGTGCACTGCCCCATGATCTCGCACAGGACCACGCCGGGCACCACCGGATAACCGGGAAAGTGTCCCTGCAGAAAGAATTCATCGCCCCGCACTTTGTAGTGCCCCGTGCAGGTCTCGCCGTCCAGGGACACGTCGTCGACAAGCAGCATCGGCTCGCGATGGGGCAGATAGTTCTTGATTTCTTCTCTTGTCATATTTGCAATGTTAATACTGTTTCTTATATCCTTCGAAGCGCGACACAGGCGTTCTGCCCGCCGAAACCGAACGAATTGCTGAGGGTCAGGTCGGCGGCAAAGTCGCGCGCCGCGTGCGGCGTGTAATCGAGGTCGCATTCGGGATCCGGCTCGTCGAGATGGATGGTCGGAGCCACCTTCCGGTCCTGGAGCGTCTTGGCGCAGATCACCAGCTCCACGGCGCCGGTAGCGCCCAGCATATGGCCCATCATCGACTTGGTGCTGCTGATGACGGCACGGCGCGCAGCCTCCTCGCCCATTGCGAGCTTGATGGCCAGCGTCTCGGACCTGTCGTTGAGCGGCGTTCCGGTTCCGTGCGCATTGATGTAGATATTCTCGCCTTCGGCGTATCCGGCTTCTTCCAGCGCCAGCCGGATGCAGTTGGCGGCACATTTCCCGTCCGCCCGCGGCGCCGTATAATGGTAGGCGTCGCACGTGTTGCCGTAGCCGCAAACCTCTGCATAGATATGGGCACCCCGGCGACGGGCCCGTTCATAATCTTCCAGGATCATCACGCCGGCCCCTTCGCCGATGACGAAACCCTTGCGGCGGGCGTCGAACGGCAGCGAGGCCGCCATCGGGTCGTCGCTCGTCGTCAGCGCCTTGCTGTTGGCGAAACCGGCAATGGCGATCTCGCAGACCGCCGCTTCGGCACCGCCGGAAATCATCGCGTCGGCACGGCCCTCGCGGATCATCCGGTAGGCTTCGCCGATGGCGTGCGTACCGGTCGCGCAGGCGGTCACGACGGGCAGGTTGGGACCTTCGGCGTGAAAGACGATGGCCGTATTGCCCGAAGCGATGTTGGCGATCATCTCGGGGATGAAGAGCGGCGAAACGCCGCGGGCGCCGTTGGCCAGGAGCGAACTGTGCTCCCGGCAGAACGTCTGGATACCGCCGACACCCGAGCCGATGGCACAGCCGAAACGCGCGGAGTCCACGTCGCGGCCCACTTCGAGGCCGCTGTCACGCATCGCCTGCCAGGCGGCGGCGATGGCGTACAGCGCATAACGGTCGTTGTGGCGCATCGTCGCCCGGTCGATTTCATAATCTTCCGGCCGGAAGTCCTTCACTTCGGCCGCAACCGTGACGGGCAGGGTCGCCGGATCGATCGACCGGATCCGGTCGATCGCACAACGGCCTTCCAACAGTCCCGTCCACATCGCATCCACGCTGTTCCCCAGCGGAGAGATGCATCCAAGTCCGGTAATGACAACCCGTTTCATCGCATTCCCGGTTTCAATACGTGATCGATGACCATTTCAGCAGCGCGGCTCCGGTCACGAAACCGCCGCCGAAGGCGCTGAGCATCAAGGTCGCACCGTCTTTCAGTTCACCGGCCCGCGACAGTTCGTCGATCAGGATGCCGATGCTGGCCGAAGAGGTGTTGCCGTATTTCTGGATGTTGGTGGGGAATTTCTCCCGCGGCTGCTCCAGATGCTCGCGAATGCACTCGATGATGCGCATGTTCGCCTGATGGAGCAGGAACAGGTCGATGTCCGAACCTTTCATTCCGTTGCGTTCCAGCAGGGTGTCGACGTCCTGGATGCTGGCCTCCACGGCCAGGCGGAACACCTCGCGGCCTTCCATCACGAGCGGCGTCGTCGGCTCTTTCACACAGTCATAGGGTGTCGGTTCCATCGCCCGCTTGTAATACATCACGTCCGTATGGGTGTTGCCCGTCAGGCGGAAATCGAAGAAGCCCTCGCCGCGGGTAACGACCAGCGCGGAAGCGCCGTCGCCGAAAAGCACCGACGTGGCCCGGTCGTGCCAGTTGCAGAAACGGGACGGCTGCTCGGCCGCTACGACCAGGATGTTCTTCACGTCCTTCGACTTGAGGAAGGCATCGGCCACATCGAGCGCGTAAACCAGGCCCGCACAGGCCCCGTTCATGTCAAACGTAGGGCAGCAGCAGCCCAGCGGGCCGAGAATGATGCTGCCCAGCGAAGGCGACACATAACTGTTCGCCACGTTCGAGCAGATCAGGTAATCGATATCCTGCGGACGGAGTCCCGATGCGTCCATCGCGGCACGGGCCGCCTTCAAAGCGAGCTCGCGGAGCGTCTCTCCGCTCAGCAGCCGGCGCGTATGGATACCCGTACGGGTGACGATCCATTCATCGCTTGTATCCAGAAATCCGGCAAGCATATCATTGGTTATGACTTTTTCGGGAAGTGCGCTCCCGGTTCCTATGATCTTCATATATTCGTAAAAATTCGTAAATTTGAGGCAAAACCTGATTACATTGGAAGCACCTAAATATTTATTGCAGAGACGATTCCTTTTTGAATCAGTCGCCTTTGTCGTGGCTTTTTCCCTGCTGTTTCTGCTGACGTACCATCCTTTCTCCTCGACGAGCTGGCTGGGTCTCAAACCCGACGTGGTCCTGCCGTCCGTCCTCTTCTATCTGTCAGCTGTCGGCGTCCTGCTGCTCAGCAAAGTGGTATTGATGCTCTATCAGCTCCGTCATACCATCTCCGTCCGCGCCTACCTGTTCTGGTTCCTGGGCGAGTTTCTCCTGATCGGCCTGACCTACCTGCTTTTCACCCGCCAGTGGTTTGAAGCGGACATCCCCTTTACGTTCCGGCTCGTGCTCCGCACGTCGCTCTGCGTCGGAATGATCCTGGTGATTCCCTACACCATCTTCACGCTGCTGGCTGCGTATAAGGCCAAGTCTGAGGAACTGGATGCCTTGAAGCTCCAGCTAGCCACACCGTCGCCCGACCCCGGGCGCCCGGACCAGACCATTCATTTCTATGACTACAGCGGTGTACTTCGCATCTCCATTCCCGCGCGATCCATCTATTATATCGCGTCGCAGGACAATTACGTGGAAATCCAGTACGAGCTGTCAGGGAAGCTGCTCAACTACCTGATGCGCTGCCGCACCACGCGGCTGGAGAAACAATTGGAAGGTACTTCCCTCGTCCGATGCCACCGTTCCTATATCGTGAACATGGACAACGTTTCCCAGGTCAAGCGGGAAAATGCGAGAACCGTCCTGGTGCTTTCCCATCCGGAAGCCAAAAAGATTCCGGTTTCCAAGAGTTACAACAAGACGGTCTCGGAACGGTTGAATCAGTTGAGACGGGAAGCGATGTAACCGACGGCGTCTGCAACAGTCTTGATGTTCATTGCATCTTCGTCGGAAATCTTCAGGTCAAACTCCTTCTCGAAATCCATGATCAGCTCGACCGTATCGAGCGAGTCCGCGCCGAGATCCATCGTAAAGTTGGCGGCAGGGGTGACCTCTTCTTTCGGAAGACCAAGTTTGTTGGAGATGATGTCGATTACTTTTTCTTCAATCTGTGCGTTTTCCATTTTTTTCGGTTTTAAGAATTATCCGCCGCAAAGGTAGCCCGAATTCCCCCTCCTGATTCCCCTGTCCTTCCGCATTGTGGCGAAATAGCCCGTTTGAGGGGCGAATGAAGGTGTTTTGTGGCGAATGTCGGTTGTTTTTTTCGTATATTTGTTGGTTGTAAAACAAAAAACTGTACGCAATGAAACGTTTTCTGACCCTTGTTTTCTGCGCTTTGACCCTTCTGGGTTGCACGCCCGGCGGCAAGCAGGCTCAACCGGCTCCTGCCGAGCCCGAAGACGAGAACGGCCTCGCCTTCGCCTCCCTTTCCGTCATCAACCTGCGCGAGAAACCCGACTATACGGCCGAACTGGCCACGCAGGCCCTGATGGGTACGCCCGTCAAGGTCCATTACCACGACGACACCTACTGGGTCAACATCGAAACCCCCGACGGTTACGCAGCCTGGGTCAACGACATGGCGATCGAACCCATCGACCAGCAGCGGCTCGACGCCTGGAAAGACGCACGACGCGTCATCGTCACCAATTTCTATACGTTCTTCTATGACGCACCCCGTTTCGACGCAGGCCACGTAAGCGACGGCGTCTGGGGCGACATCGCCGAATGGGTCGGCACCCGCGGGAAATTCACGGAAGTGATGCTCCCCACCGGCAAGCACGCCTTCGTCCCCACGGCCGACGTGACGGACCTGCGCGCCTGGGTGGACAGCCGCGCCGCCGTCGTCCCGGCCGACGCGCCGCAGGCCGCCGTCGAGAAAGCCCGCAACCTGATCCTCGAAACCGCCAAAACCTTCGTGGGCGTTCCCTACCTGTGGGCCGGCACTTCCTTCAAGGGCGTCGACTGCAGCGGCTTCGTCAAGACGGTCTATTTCCTGAACGGCTACCTGCTGATGCGGAATTCCCGGCAGCAGGCCGTGAGCGGTGACCCCATCGACGTATCGGAAGGCCTCGACAACCTGCAGCCGGCCGACCTGGTCTTCTTCGGCCGCGAAGCCACGGAAGACAAGCCCGAGCGCATCACGCACGTGGCCATCTATCTGGGCGACGGCAAGATCATCCATTCCTCCCAGCTGGTGCGGATCAACAGCCTGGTCGAAGGCGAACCGGACCACTACGCCCGCAAGCCGCTCCGCGCCTGCCGCATCATCGGCACCCAGGACGCCGGGAAGGACGTGGTCTCCATTGCCAACAGCGGTGTCTATTTTAATTAATCCTCCATATGAGCGATCGCAGAACATTCCTCAAGACGGCAGGCCTGCTGACAGCCGGCGCCGCGCTCTGGCACCCCTCGCAACTGTTTGCCCGGAACGCCGGAACCGCCAGGAAAAAATCGGGCAGCAAGAAGCTGGAACTGGCCTGGGAAGATTTCCAGGGCATCATGAAATTCACGTTCACCATTTCCGGCAGCTCCCGCACCACCACGCCCATCGTCATCACCCGCCTGACGTGGGACGGCTATGAGGGTTACGGCGAAGCCGCGATGCCGCCGTACCTGGGCGAGACGCAGGCCTCCTGCCACGAATTCTACAAGAAAGTGGTGGACAGCGTCCTCCCGAAATTCGACAACCCGTTCCGGATCGAAGACATCATGGCGGCGGTCGACAAGCTCACGACCAACAACACCGCGGCCAAGGCGTCGATCGACATCGCCCTCCACGACCTGGTGGGCAACATCTTCGGCCAGCCCTGGTGGAAGATCTGGGGCTTCAACCCCGCCGACGCGCCGTACACCTGCTACACCATCGGCTACGACGCCAGCGACGAGATGGTCAACACGAAGATCACCGAAGCTTCCTGGAACAAGATCATCAAGGTGAAGCTCGGCATGAGCGAAGCCGAAGACAAGCGGATGATCAACCTCATCCGCGCCCGCGACAACCGCCCCATCGTGATCGACGCCAACCAGGGCTGGAAAGACAAGTACTACGCCCTCGACATGATCCACTGGCTCGCCGAACGCGGCGTGGAGATGATCGAGCAGCCGATGAGCAAGCTCATGCTCGACGAAACCGCCTGGATCACCGAGCGCAGCCCGCTGCCCGTGATGGCCGATGAAAGCTGCCAGCGCATCTACGACATCCCCCGCCTGAAAGGCGCCTTCCACGGCATCAACATCAAGCTGATGAAGTGCACGGGCCTCTGGGAAGCCCGCCAGATGATCACCATGGCCGAGCAGAACCATATGAAACTGATGGTGGGCTGCATGACCGAAACGTCGGTGGCCATTTCCGCTGCGGCGCAGATCTCCCCGAAGGTCATCTGGGCCGACCTGGACGGCAACTACCTGCTGGGCAACGACTGCTTCGACGGCATGAAGCTCGTGGACGGGCGCATCACGCTCGAAGACAAACCCGGCCTCGGCCTGACGAAGAAACCGGGCATCATCAGCATCTGATGCAAACGAAACACTTCGTTATTTGCGCAGTGGCTGCCCTGCTGGCCGTCGGCTGCTGCAAGCCTGCCGGCGTCATCAAGACGCCTGTTCCGACCCGTCCGGCAGGACAGCAGGATGTCATCGGCCTGACGGCCGAACCCATCGAGACCGTCCACATCGGCGTGGTCGGACTCGGCATGCGCGGCAGTGAAGCCGTCAACCGTCTGGCCCAGATTCCCGGCGCGGAAATCGTCGCGCTTTGCGACCTGCTTCCCGACCGGGTCGAACAAAGCCAGGCCATTCTGGCCGGGCGGGGGAAACCCGCCGCCGAGGGTGCCTACAGCGGCGCCCAGGAATCCTGGCGCGGCCTCTGCGAGCAGGAAAACGTGGATCTGGTGTACATCTGCACGGACTGGCTGAACCACTATCCGATCGCCATGTATGCGATGGACTGTGGCAAGCACGTGGCCATCGAAGTCCCGGCCGCCCTCGACATGGACGAGATCTGGGGCCTGATCGACAAGTCCGAGCAGACGCGCCGGCACTGCATGATGCTGGAGAACTGCATCTACGACTTCTTCGAGATGACGACACTGGAGATGTCGCAGCGCGGCCTCTTCGGCGAGATCATCCACGCGGAAGGCGCCTATTGCCACAATCTGGATCCCTACTGGGATGAGTACTGGAACAACTGGCGGCTGGACTACAACCAGAAACACCGCGGCGACGTCTATCCGACGCACGGCATCGGCCCGATCTGCCAGGTGCTGGACATTCACCGCGGCGACCGCATGACCACGCTCGTGTCGATGGACACCAAATCGTTCAACGGCGCCAAGATCGCCACCAACCACGCAGGAAAGGAAGTGACGGAATTTGCGAACGGCGACGAAACCTCCACGCTCATCCGCACCGAGAAGGGCAAGACCATGCTCATCGAGCACGATGTGATGACGCCGCGCCCGTACAGCCGCATGTATCAGGTGGTAGGTACCGACGGCTACGCCTCCAAGTATCCGATCGGGGAGTACTGCCTTCGCGTGGACAAGCCGGCCGACAAGGTGGACGCACGGCACATCAGCGACGAGAAGGTATACAGGGACGAGGAGATGGAGGCCCTGCAGGCCGGCTATCGCAACGTCATCCTGACGCCCGAATTCGAGGAACTCGCCAAATCGGTAGGTGGCCACGGCGGCATGGACTTCATCATGGACTACCGCCTCGTGTACTGCCTGCACCATGGCCTTCCGCTCGACATGGACGTGTACGACCTGGCCGAGTGGTGCTGCGTGGCGCCGCTGTCGCGCGTGTCGCTCGAGCACGGCTCGATGCCGGTCGAGGTACCCGACTTCACCCGCGGTGCCTGGAACCGCGTTCAGGGATTCAGTTACGCACTGGCAGAAGAGTAGCGCGATGGACCCGCAGGCTTTGCAACAGATTGTCGGTCACTTTGCCGTCCAGGGCAAGGTGACCGGCATTCGTCCGCTCGGCAACGGACTGATCAACGATACCTTCCTTGTCGGGACCGACGGACCTGACAACTACGTGCTCCAGCGCATCAACCAGTCCATCTTCCGGGACGTGGACCTGCTGCAGCACAACATCGACTGCGTGACGCGGCATATCCGGGAGAAACTGGTGGCGGCGGGCGAAAGCGACATCGACCGGAAGGTGCTGCGCTTCCTGCCGGAGCGCGCCACCGGCA
Source organism: uncultured Bacteroidales bacterium (assembly GCA_947306365.1). Taxonomy (GTDB): domain Bacteria; phylum Bacteroidota; class Bacteroidia; order Bacteroidales; family UBA932; genus Cacconaster. The sequence continues at coordinate 216,338 of CAMZGD010000001.1, read as the reverse complement.
AGAGCTACTGGACCGACGGTACACAATGGTGGCGGATCTCGGTGTTCATCCGCGATGCGCTGACCTTCGAGGCCGTGACCCCCGAATACGCCGGCTATGCCGGGACGGCGTTCGGCCGCTTCGAGGCGATGCTCGCCGACCTGCCCGACAAGCTGGGCGAGACGATACCGGATTTCCACAACATGGAGCTGCGGGCGCGCCAGCTGCGGGAAGCCGTGGCGGCGGACGCGGCGGGCCGGATGGCCAATCCCGAGGTCCGCTCGCTGGTGGCCGACATCCAGGTATTCGAGCAGGAGATGTGCAAGGCGGAGCGGATGTACCGCGAGGGCGTGCTGCCCAAGCGCATCTGCCACTGCGACACGAAGGTCAACAACATGCTCTTCGACCGCGACGGCAGCATCCTCTGCGTCATCGACCTCGATACGGTGATGCCTTCGTTCGTGTTCTCCGACTTCGGCGATTTCCTGCGCACGGCCGCCAACACGGGAGCGGAGGACGATCCGGACCTCGACAACGTGTCGTTCAACATGGAAATTTTCAAAGCGTTTGCCAAGGGTTACCTCGCTTCGGCGGGCGTGTTCCTCACGCCGGTGGAACGGGAGAACCTGCCGTTCGCCGCAATGCTTTTCCCGTATATGCAGGCCGTCCGTTTCCTGACCGACTACATCAACGGCGACACGTATTACAAGATCCGGTATCCGGAGCACAACCTCGTGCGGACACGGGCCCAGTGGAAACTTTTCCTTTCCGCCCGGGAGAAAGCGGAAGAAATGACGTCGTTTGTCGGATAAAACTCAAGAAAAATCCCTATCTTTGTTTAGATAGGGATTTAATGTATTACGCCATGAAATTTGCCGCTTCTTCCATCAAGTCATCGGTCCTGGCGCTTGCCCTGCTTGCAGGGATCATTGCCGGATGTGGAACGACCGAGCCGGAGCCGACTCCGACAGTAGCCGTGACCGGCGTTTCCCTCAACAAGACGTCCCTCTCCCTTGTGGAAGGCGCTTCCGAGACGCTGACGGCGACGGTGAGCCCGGAAAATGCGACCAACAAGTCGGTCAGCTGGAAATCTTCCGCCACGGATGTCGCCACTGTGGACGGCAACGGCAAGGTGACCGCCGTCAAAGCCGGATCCGCGACCGTTACCGTCACGACCGCCGACGGCGGAAAGACCGCCTCCTGCTCCGTAACCGTCACGGAGGCAGCGAAGATTGTCATTACCGGAAATACGGCCAAGGTCCCCGTCCGGGGCGGAACGGCCGAGTTCCCTATCCAATACAACACATCGTACACCGTTGAGGTCGAGCAATCCGCCCAGTCCTGGCTCCATTTCGTGGAGACCAAGGCCCTGCAGAGCGGCACCCTGGTGTTCAGCGTGGATGCGAATACGGGAGACGCACGTACCGGCAAGGCCACGGTGAAAGACAATGAAGGGAAAGTCGAGCCGGTCACGCTGACCTTCGAGCAGGATCCGTTCATTGCGGTTTCATCCGTTCAGATCACTCCCGAAACCGCAGAGCTAAGTGTCAGAAAGACGCTGGCACTGACGGCGACGGTACTCCCCGATGATGCGACGGACAAAGCATTGACCTGGACGAGCGACAATGAAGCCGTCGCCACGGTATCGGAAGAAGGTGTCGTGACCGCCATAGCGGAAGGAACGGCGACCATCACCGCCACGGCCGGAAGTAAGAGCGCGTCTTGCACCGTTACTGTCAAACCATCCATCTATGAGATCGAGCGGGCGGCGCTGGTTGCCCTTTATAATGCTACAGGCGGAGATAATTGGGAAAGGAACGATAACTGGTGTTCCGACAAACCGCTCGACGAATGGTATGGTGTCTTTACAGAAAAAGGGCGTGTCAACAGGATTGACCTTCACAACAATATCACGGGACGGATTCCTCCGGAGATTGGCGATCTGACAGAACTGACTTGGCTGTCCATCACGAACTGGCTTCGTCCCGACAACACCGACTACGGCCCGATCCCTTCCGAAATAGGAAAGCTGAAGAAGCTTCAAACGCTTGCCCTTCAGGGTTTTACATTGTGTGGTAAACTACCGGAGAGTTTATATGACCTGCCAAATCTTCGGCAATTGATCATAGAAAGACCCGGCAATATGGATGAACAGCAAGTTTCGCCATCTATCGGGAAACTGCATACGCTGGAAAGATGCTATTTGAGGGGAATGAACCTTACAGGGAATCTGACACCGGAATTTGGACGATTGTTCAATCTGATCGATTTGTCCCTCCAAGGGAACAACCTGTCCGGCTCCATCCCTTCAGAGTGGGGAGGAATGATGAATATTGAATACTGTGAGCTGTTGGGAAACAGATTGTCGGGTCCGTTGCCACAGAGTCTGCGGCTACTCAAGAATTACGCGAAGATATGGGGAAATATGGTGGCGATCAATTTCTTCAGTGAGGAGGATATTGAGAATTCGGATATTCCCGCGCCAGCTTCTCCGCTAATCAAGACATTGTCAGGCAGTATGCTGGACATTGATGAGGAATACCAAAAAAACAAATACACTGTCCTGTTCAGCCTTGATCCGCAGTCCGGCCTGGCTGCAGAAACTATCGGGCGGCTTAAAGCGCTTTTGGACAAAACCACGCCGGGGGATCTTGGGATCGTTACCTATTTCGAGAACAATTCCTCGGAGGGTCCGGAAAGAACGGAAAGAGATGCGGCGTTCAAGGGCATCCTTTCAGATGCCGGCGCCACCTGGCCGTCATTCATTCACTATTACAATGATGACTATCCGGATGGACATCCGTTCTATGGAAGGCAGTATTATCCCGCAGCGCCTACAGGAATTGACAATGAAATCATCGTCATCGGCCCGACCAGGAGTGTAGAATATGCTTCGTTCCTGACAAACGGCCAGGGGAATGCCACGGAAATGGAAAAAACCATCAATTGGCTGTCAAAGAAATTAGGCACGCCCTTGACGCATTATGAATCTTCTGATTATTCCAAGGACGGCGTGGTAACCAGACTCCGGGAGGCTTCCGTTGGCCAGGGGATTGACTTTGTCATTATCGGTGACGCTTTCTCTGACAGGCTGATCGCGGACGGAACTTTCTCCAATATGGCCGAGCGGGCCGTTTCAGACTTTTTTTCGGCTGAACCGTTCAAATCCCTCGCAGACCGGTTCAATGTATACCTTGTCAACGCTGTTTCCAGGAATGAAGAGTATTTTAACGGTTGCAACACTGTATTCACCGGCTCGTTCGGATCAGGATCCGCAGTGGGAGGAGACAATAAAAAGGTGCTCCAGTATGCCCGCAAAGCCGTCTCTGAGGACAGGATGGATAACGTGCTTGTCCTTGTTCTTATGAACAGCCTCAGGGATTGCGGTACCTGTTATTTTATGAATCCTGAAGACAAAAGCAAATATGCCGGCGGAGCAGCCGTTGCCTGGGTGCCTTTCGGTCTTTCCGCCGGTGTGACATCCAAGGCCAATCTCCTTGTCCACGAACTGGGCGGACACGGAATGGGCAAACTTGCGGATGAATATTACTATAACGACAACGGTGCTGTCAGCGCTGCGGAAGTCGCCGCAGCAAAAGAGAAACAGGAAGATCATTGGTTTATGAATGTTGACTTTACGGGAGTTGTCTCCCAGGTCCTCTGGAAACAGTTCGTCCAGGACAGTCGTTATGCCGGGGAAGAGCTAGGTGCATACCAAGGTGGCTTGACCTATCCTACCGGCGTATGGAGACCCTCCTTGTGGAGTGTAATGAACCAGCATCATGTATATGAAACGTTCAATGCTCCGTCACGCGCGCAGATATATACCCGCATCATGAAACTTTCCGAGGGAGAGGACTGGCAGTTCGACTATGAGACGTTTGTAGCGTGGGACCAGGCCCATCCGGCAAAGATGTCGGCTGCGCCGCCGACAAAGTCAAACTATGGAGCGATTGACAAGGCTGAAAGCGAAGGTCACGTTCCACCTGTCATCCTGAACAGAACCTGGCGACAGGTAATCAACGAATGATCTTTCCCCTTGATTCATGGTTTTGACGAAAAATCACTATCTTTGCGCCCGATAAATTAAAAGAATATGAATCTTAGAGACATCAAGATTCAAAATAAAGAATTGTAATCTTCTATAATACAGACGAAAGAGTCCTTACAATGTAGGGACTCTTTTTTTTGTATTTACCCCTAAATAGGTCTGAATTTTCTGAAAGAAGTTACTATATTATTAATGTAATTCACTTCCTGAAACGTGAACTTGACAATTGCTTGTTTGAATGATATTATCCGTAATAATTATTTTTGTTTCGAAATATTCACTATCTTTACAAAATTTTTAACCTTTAACCCTAAAACATGAGAAATCTGTTTCTGAAAGTTTCCGTGTTGACAGTCCTTCTGCTTTCGGGTATTTCCGCCTGGGCGCAGACAACCGTCACCGGAACCGTCAAAGATGTGTCCGGCGAAGGAGTCGTCGGCGCAGCTGTGTTCGTACAGGGGACCCAGAACGGTACGTCGGCCGACCTCGACGGTGCCTTCACGCTTACCAACGTGAAGGTCGGCGACCGTATCGAAATCTCCTGCATCGGCTACATCACCCAGGTCGTCACCTGGGATGGCCAGCCCGTCCATGTCATCCTGGCCGAAGACGCTCTCACACTCGAAGGTACTGTGGTCACAGCCCTCGGTATCAAGCGTGCCACCAAGGCGTTGGGTTACGCGATGACCGAGCTCAAGAGCGATGACTTGAACACCAACCTCATCAACCCGATCTCCGCCATTCAGGGCAAGGTGGCCGGTGTCGAGATCAACGCTTCTGACGGTGGCATGTTCGGCCACAACAAGATCCTGATCCGCGGTGCTTCCACCTTGAGCAACAACAACCAGCCGATCTTCGTCGTCGACGGCATCATCCTCGACAACGAGACGGTTGACAACAGCGCCGACTGGAGCGCCGACAACCTCGACTACGGCAACGCGTTGAAGAACCTCAACCCCGATGACTTCGAGTCCGTCTCCATCCTGAAGGGTGCTGCCGCTACGGCCCTCTACGGTTCCCGCGGTCTGAACGGCGCCATCATCATTACGACCAAGAGCGGCAGGGGCACCAAAGGCCTCGGCGTGAGCTTCACCCAGACGGTCGGTATCGACCAGGTGACCAGCCAGCCTACGCTCCAGAACGTGTTCATGGAAGGTTATTTCGCCGGCTACGGCAGCTATTTTGACTGCGCTTCCGACTGGGACGTCCACCACATGAACGTGTGGGCCGACGGTACCGACAACGTGCCGTCCCTGCTGAAACTCGCCCGTGACATTGGCGCCACTGGCCTTTCCTTCGGTAACCGTTTCGATGAATACAAGGAAATCGAATGGTACGACGGCAAGCGCATTCCTTCGCAGGCCTATGCCAACAACTTCAAGGAAGCCTACAACCTCGGCTTCAACACCAACACCAACGTGACCATCTCCGGCGGCAACGAGCGCAGTGCCATCTATGCTTCCATTTCCGAGAAGTATTCCACCGGTACGCTGCCCAACAACAGCTTCAACCGCTTCAGCACCCTCATCAAGGCTTCGCACCAGCTCAACGACGCCATCGGCATCGAGGCTTCGATGACCTTCACGAACTCGACCCCGCGCAACGCCCAGCCGAACATCGGTGAGTGCTTCATCAGCGGTACCTGGGACCGTACCTACAACGCCAAGTACTTCCGCGACAAGTACAAGGGCCCGCACGGCGGTGTCGCCAACAGCGCCTACGGTGACGAGTGGGGCAGCATCCCGGGCCGCAGCGTGTGGTGGAGCATCTGGGAGAACGAGACCCTCCAGAAGGAGACGGTCGTCCGCCCGAACCTCAAACTCACCGTGCAGCTCGCTCCCTGGCTCAAATGGGTTACCGACGGCAGCTTCAATTACTACTACACCCGTCAGGAAGTCAAGCGCCCCGACCCGGGCTATGCCAACCAGGGCAGTGACGGCTACTATGGCCTGAGCCAGCGCACCCAGGAGCAGACCAACCTCAACACCAACCTCATCTTCGACTTCAAGGCCAATGAGGACTGGAACATCGGCGGTTTCCTCCGGGGTGAATACTACAACAACTACGTGTTCGCCGTGGCTACGCACACCAACGGCGGTCTGATCGTGCCGAACCAGTATTACATCAACAACTCCCGCAACACGGTGTCGGGTTCCGGCTCCATCAGCGGCACCAAGACGATGCTCTCCCTCGTGGGACAGGCCACCGCTTCCTACCGCGACATGCTCTTCCTCGAGGTCACCGGCCGTAACGACTGGTCTTCTGCCCTCGTGTATGCCGACAAGCACGGCAACTATTCGTACTTCTATCCTTCGTTCAGCGCCTCCTGGCTGCTCCACGAGACCTTCGAACTGCCGAAGACCATTTCGTTCTTCAAGCTGCGCGCCTCGATCGCCCAGGTCGGTAACGATACCGATCCGTACAGCATCAACTCGGCTTACAACGTGGCCCAGGTCAACCACGACGGTACAGATTCCTACTATATGACGATTCCGAACGAAGTCAAGGACTCCAACATCCGTCCGGAGCGCAAGACTTCCTGGGAAGTCGGTGTGGACTACCGCATGTTCACCAACCGCATCGGCGTCGACCTGACCTTCTACAAGGAGAACACCCGCGACCAGATCATGCGCGTCAGCGTTCCGAGCGCCTCGGGTATCAGCAACGCCTTCATCAACGCCGGTAACATCCAGAACACCGGTATCGAGCTCGCCCTCAATACGGTTCCCGTGGAGACGAAGAACTTCTCCTGGGACGTCAACTTCACCTTCACCAAGAACTGGTCGAAGATCGTGGAACTGAGCGACCTGGTGGCCAGTTACATCAAGCTGCAGGGCGACCCGGACTACGGTAACTACCGTATCGGTTCCGTGGCCAAGGTCGGCGGTACCTATGGTATCCTGATGTCCGACAAGGCCCCCAAGAAAGACTGGGTGGAGATTCTCGACGAAGACGGCAACCCTACCGGTAAATTCCAGGGCTCCAAGCTTCCTGTCCTCGGCAACTTCCAGACCTCCTACGGCTCCGCGTTCATCCGCCGCAGCGGCGAGGTGGAGGAGATCGGCAATTCGGTGCCTGACTTCCTCGGTTCCCTCAGCACGCAGCTCCGCTACAAACGCTTCTTCGTCCGTGCTTCGTTCGACGCCCGGTTCGGCGGCTATGTGGCTTCCTATCCTTCGCACTATGGTACGGCTTACGGATATATGGAGACGGCTCTCCGCGGTGCCGACGCCGCCCACGGTGGTGTAACCTACACTTCCCGCTGGGACGGTCTCACCTACGACGACGGTATCATTCCGGAAGGTATTTTCCCGACCGGAACCAAGATTGCCCAGCCTAGCGGTGACCCGTATGTCGTGACCTCCGGTCCGACCTCTCCGAACGGTGAGTCTTATGCGGAACTTTATGCCAAGAACGTAATCGATCCTTCGCATGCCACTTCCTGGACTTACCTGAACCATAGCTGGGGCAACGGCGTCGTCGACGACACCTGGTTTACCAAGCTGAACTACATTTGCTTCCGCGACCTGTCGATCGGTTACACCGTGTCCGACCGCTTCGCCCACATGCTGCACGCCCAGGGTCTTTCGATCCAGGCCAATGCACACAACCTGGGCTATCTGCTCAACTCGATGCCTAACAAGGAGAATCCGGAATCCGTCCGCGGTACCCGCGCCTCTGAGTTCCGTATCCGTAACCTGCAGGGTGTGACTTCCTATTATACCGTAACCCTCAATCTCAGATTCTAACCCTTAAAACGACACGAACATGAAAGCAAAACATATCTTTATTGCCCTGCTGACCGTCTGCGTTTTGGGACTTAGCTCTTGCATGGAACAATTTGCCGAGCTCAACCAGAATCCGAGCGACGTGTCCACGCCCAATCCCGCTTACCTGGCGACCCGGGCCGAGTTGCTTTTCGAAACCAATGACTATCTGTTGTGGTTCTACAACCAGGCGCTTTACACCAAGTGGAGCCAGCTGGGTGCCACCGGTTCCTACACTGAGGGAACCTTCGGCATGGGTACTGCCGTCCACTGGCAGAATACCTACATCACGATGCTCAACTATCGCAACGACATCTACAACTACATCCAGGCGTACGAGCACCCCGAGATGGAGGCGTATGCTGCGATGTGCGGTGTGCTGGCCGTCTATGGCGCCATCTTCAGCAGCGACATCAACGGTGACATCCAGTACTCCGAGGCCTGCATGTACAAGTACGGCGGAAGCCTGACCCCTGCATACGACCGCGTCGAGAACCTCTATGACAATCTCATTTCGGAACTCGACAGCTACATCGCCGTATTCCAGGACCAGACCCAGGTCGTCTCCAGCAAGCAGGACCTCATCTACAACGGTGACCTCGCCAAGTGGGCGCGCCTGGCCAACTCCCTCAAGCTGAAGGTGGCAGTCCGCCTCTACAACAACAACGCCGACAAGGCAAAGCAGATTGCGAGTTCCGTGACCGCCAGCTCCGCGGGTTACATCAACAAGCTCGAGGATGCCTTCATCTTCCACAAGGCTGACGCCACCACCGGCGGCGACCTGGCCTATCAGACCGACAACAGCCTCAGCGGCTACATGTCTTCCGCCAGCAAGAACGTCATCGACTTCATGAAGGCTTCCAAGGACCCCCGCGTGCGCTTCTTCTACACCAAGAACAGCTACAACTCGAAGGTTGTCCAGTGCTTCATCGACGCCGGTATGTATGACGCCCTGCCGGGCATCATCAAGGAAAGCGTCAACCTCGACGCCGACGGCAACTTCGCCTCCTGGGCCGCTCCCGGCGAGCCTTGGGTCCGTTATCACGGCATTCCCATCGTGTTCAAGGATTCCCCTGAATACAAGGCTATGGAAGGTGAGTACTTCGACTATGCCGACCGTTACAACGTGAAGGTCGGAACGGCTTCCAAGAGCTACGGCATGTACTCCAACTACAATGAGGAGATGATCCGCGGCCGCGTCGACTTCACCCTGCCGACCGTCCCCGGCGGCCCGGTTATCCAGGATACCGAAGACGTGCCCTGGTGGGGTATGTACCTCGGTGCCGGCGAGACCAACCTCTACCTGGCTGAAATGGCCCTCCTGGGCGCTTCGGTCGGAGGCTCCGCCGAAAGCTTCTACAACCGCGGTGTCGAACTCTCCGTCCAGGAGTGGGACTACATCGCCGGCAAGAACAAGATCCCGTACTACGGCGCTACCTACAACTATGCTCCCGACGAGGCCAGCATCGAGTTGAAGGACGGTGAGATTGCCGCAATGATGGCTACTTCCGCCGTGAAGTGGGACGGTTCCATCGAGAAGGTCTATCTGCAGGAACTGATGAACTTCTCGATGCTGCCCAACGAGCAGTTCGTGACCGCCCGCCGTTCGGGTTATCCGAAGATCGGTTCCAAACTCCTCCCGTTCGTGAAGTTCAAGGAGGTCGAGCTTACCGCCATTCCCCGTCGTTTCGAATTCTCCACTCCGCTCGTGACCGACGTGATGCATGACATCCGTCTGGAGAGCCTCAAGGTCCAGGGCTTCACCCCGGGTTCGGCTCAGTCCGGAATGGGATTCGCCACGACCACGGTGCTCAACACCGAGCGTCTCTGGCAGGACAAGAACGCTCCCCAGTGGGGTTCCGCGAAGTAAGCGGTTCCGATTTTAATTCCAAGGGGATGCCGGCTATGGCATCCCCTTTGTTATTTACGCGGCAATTGTTATATTTGTAGTATGAAAAGGTTCCTTTTGCTCACTCTCACGGCTATGATGTCTCTATCTGCTTCTTTTGCGCAGCAGCCCGTATATCTGTTTCCTGAGTTCGAGCCGAGCACAATCCGGTTCATCAACCGGACCACAGCCGAGGTGAAGGTGAATTTCGACGCCCTGGGCCAGGGGTTCTATTATTACGACGGAGCCACGATGATGGAGTTGCTCAACCGCGACCTTATCAAGGACATTACAGTAGGAGACCGCACTTTCATCTTCAAGGACGGCCTTTTCTGCGAGGTGTTCGAACGGGAGTCCGGGCGGGTGCTTGTCAACTGGAAATTCAAGAAAGTGAACGTAGGGTCGAAGGGCGCCCTCGGTGCGACAACCCAGGCGAAGGTTGACGTTCTCAACGGGAGCAGCGAATACATCAATGAAATCTGGCAGCAGAAGAATGACAATACCTATATTATAACCGTAGGGGACACGGATTATTCCGTGAAACGGCTCAAGGACCTTTATCGCGCTTTCCCGACCGTTGCCGGACAGCTCAAGGCCTTCGTGCGGGAGAACAAACTGGAGATGACCAGCGCCGAGCAGGCGTTCAGGGTAATTGACTATCTCCGCTCCATCCTGTAAAACCACCAAAGGTGAATTCAATTTAGAAGTGCAACACACTTCAAAAGTCATAGTTAAATAATTGTTTACAATATTCCAACGGTGTCCTGTAACCCAATGACTTCCGGGGCCTGTGGTTGAGTTTCCATTCAATCTCAACAAGCATTTCATCTGTCAGCTCGCTGAAATCCGTGCCTTTCGGAATGTACTGGCGTATCAGCCCGTTCGTGTTTTCGTTTGCGCCCCGCTCCCAGGAGTGGTATGGACGTGCGAAGTAGAACTCGGCATCGAGCCCTCTCGCGATCTCCTTATGGCGGGCGAATTCCTTTCCGTTGTCGGCCGTTATCGTATGTATCTTGTCTTTGTAGGGTAGCAACGCTTCGATTGCCGTGCTTGCCAGCGGGGCGGCTTCTTTCCCCGCAAGCCTGCGGATCAGCACCAGATGCGTGCACCTGTCGTTTGTCGTCATGATGGCACCCTTGCGGTTCCTGCCAATCATCGTGTCTATCTCAAAGTCTCCAAAACGCTTCTTCTCATCTACAACCGACGGCCTCAGCGATATGTCAACCCGGTCCTGTATGACTCCCCTGGGGCTGTATAGGCTGTCACGTCTTCGTTTCCGTCGCCCGCGATGCCTGAGGTTGCGAGCCATCTCATCAGTGCCCCGGCGCTTCTCTTGCCAGATCCAACGGTAGATTGTCTCCGCACATACCATCTCTTCCCCCTTCAAACGGAACCGCCCGCAAATCTGCTCCGGACTGTACTGGCCGTAGATGATGAACCGTCTGACTGTCCGCTTCATCTCATCGGTGAACTTCAGGTAGTGTCTCCTGTCCTTCATCCTCCTTTCGTACTTCTTCTGTGCCAGCCGCCATCGGTACCGGTGGTACCCTCTCATGTCGCAGTTCCTACGGATCTCACGGCTCACCGTACCTGTGCTGACCCCAATCACTTCTCCTATCTCCCTGAGGCTCATCGGTGTCTGCAGCAACGCCTCTATCGTGTATCGCTGCTCCCTTGTTAAATGCTTGTATCCCATCCTCTGTCGCTTTTCTAGTTATGACAGTAAAGTTATACTATCAAGCTTCAAAGCGTTGCACTTCAGAGTAGAATCCAGCTCAATAAACTCTCTATTATCAATATAGAAACAGCGGGGCTGGAAATTCAAAGAAAAAACCACTATATTTGCACCCGGAAACAAGAAATTAAATAAGAAAGACTTATGAGTAAACATTGTAATTCTTTACGTGATATTAAGAAGGATATCGAATTCCTGATCGGCGATTTCGTGGAAGACTGCCTCCTGTTCGCCATGCTGCATCCCGAGAAAGACGTGGCAAAAGTCGAGAGCCTCATCAATGAAGCCAGCGACCTGGCCGACTCCCTCTTCGACAAGGTGAACCACCCTGCGGCGGACGTGAAGCCCCGTGCGTACTACAACCGCGTCGGCGCCGACCTGCTCAACGGACTGGACGCCCTCTGCGAGAAACTGAGCGCCCTTGCAAAATAATTGTACGATAAAAAGTTGCAGAGTTAAAAAATATCCTTACCTTTGCAGCCCTTAAAAACAATTTTTTGCACCATGTCAGAGTATTTGAACGCAGACAAGAAGCAAGAGATTTTCGGCAAATACGGGAAGTCTAATGTTGACACCGGCTCGCCTGAGAGTCAGGTTGCTTTGTTTTCCTACCGTATCGCTCATCTGACCGAGCACCTCAAGGCCAACAAGAAGGACCACAACACCCAGCGTGCCCTTCTCCGCCTCGTAGGTAAGCGCCGTCAGCTCCTCGATTACTTGAAAGAGAAGGATATTGAGAGATACCGTGAGATCGTGAAGGCCCTGGGCCTCCGCAAATAATCTCCAGGGAACGAATCAAGGCCGCCGGGAACAGCGGCCTTTTTTGTATGAAGAGACACTAAGGATAAAATATGAATGTAATCAAGAAAATCATCGAATTGTCCGACGGTCGGACAATTGAAATCGAGACCGGGAAGCTTGCCAAGCAGGCCGACGGCTCGGCGGTCGTGAAGATGGGAGGCACCATGCTCCTGGCGACCGTAACCGCTGCAACAGAAGTCAAGGAAGGAACGGATTTCCTTCCGCTCCAGGTTGATTACCGGGAGAAATATTACGCCGCGGGCCGCTTCCCCGGCGGATTCCTCAAGAGAGAAAGCCGTCCCGACGACTATGAGATCCTGATCTCCCGTCTGGTGGACCGCCCCATCCGTCCGCTCTGGCCCGACGACTTCCACCTGGAAGTTTTCGTCAATGTCATGCTGATCTCAGCAGAAAAAGATATCCAGCCCGACGCGCTGGCCGGCCTCGCCGCTTCCGCGGCCCTCGCTTCGTCCGACCTGCCGTTCCAGGGCCCCATCTCCGAAGTGCGTGTCGCCCGCATCGACGGCCGGTTCGTCATCAACCCCGGCTTCAAGGACACGGAACGTGCCGACCTCGAACTGATGGTCGCCGCCACCGAGGAGAACATCATGATGGTCGAGGGTGAGATGAAAGAGGTTTCCGAGCACGACATGCTCGAGGCCATCAAGTTCGCCCACGAGGAAATCAAGAAGCACTGCCGCGTGCAGAAGGAGCTGATGCACGAGCTCGGCACCGACGTGAACAAGCGCGACTATCCGCACGACGTCGAGGACGAAGACCTCCGCAAGGCCGTCCACGAAGCCTGCTACAGCCGCTGCTACGAGACCGCAAAGGCCGCCCTGCCGAAGCACGAGCGCGCCGATGCGTTCGAAGCCATCAAAGCCGACTTCCTCGCCACGATTCCGGAAGAGGAACTCGAAGAGAAGACGCCGCTTGTGGAACGCTACTACCACGACGTGGAGAAGGAAGCCATGCGCAACCTCATCCTCGACGAAGGCCGCCGGCTCGACGGCCGCGCCACCGACGAAGTGCGCCCCATCTGGTGCGAAGTGGATTACCTTCCCTGCGCACACGGCAGCGCCATCTTCACCCGCGGCGAGACGCAGTCGCTCGCGAGCGTGACGCTTGGCACCAAGCTCGATATGAAGGAACAGGACGAAGTGCTCATCCAGGATGACCAGCAGTTCGTCCTCCACTATAACTTCCCGCCGTTCGCAACGGGCGAAGCCAAGCCGCAGCGCGCCACGGGCCGCCGCGAAATCGGTCATGGCAACCTGGCCATGCGCGCCCTCAAGGCCGTGATGCCGTTCGCCCCCGAAAACCCGTACGCCGTGCGCGTGGTCTCCGACATCCTCGAATCGAACGGTTCTTCTTCGATGGCTTCGGTCTGCGGCGGCTGCCTCGCCCTGATGGACGCCGGCGTGAAGATCCGCAAGCCGGTCGCCGGCGTGGCCATGGGCCTGATCACCGATGCTGAGCGTCCGAACGACCGCTACGCCATCCTGACCGACATCCTCGGCGATGAGGACCACCTCGGTGACATGGACTTCAAGGTCACCGGCACCGCCGACGGCATCACCGCCACCCAGATGGACATCAAGGTCGACGGCCTGAGCTACGACGTGCTGGAGAAAGCCCTCGAGCAGGCGCGCCAGGGCCGTATGCACATCATGGGCGAAATGCTCAAGGTGATCCCCGAGCCGCGTGCCGACTACAAGCCGTTCGTGCCGCGCATCGTCCAGATCCGCATCGCCGCCGAATTCATCGGCGCCGTCATCGGCAAGGGCGGAGAGACCATCCAGAAGATCCAGAAGGAAACCGGCACCGTCATCAACATCGACGAAGAGCCGATTCCGGGCACCAACCTCACCGAAGGCGTCGTGGACATCGCTTCCGACAATGCCGAGAACATGCAGAAGGCCCTCGACTGGATCAAGGGTATCTGCGCCGTCCCCGAAGTCGGACAGGTCTATCACGGCAAGGTCGTTTCCATCCTCGAATTCGGCGCGTTCATCGAGATCATGCCGGGCAAGGAAGGCCTGCTGCACGTCTCCGAGATTGCCTGGACCAAGACCGAGAAGGTGGAAGACGTCCTGGCCGTCGGCGACGAAGTCGACGTCAAGCTGCTCGAATACGATCCGAAGGCCGGCAAGATGCGCCTTTCGATGCGCGCCCTTACCGAGAAGCCGGAAGGTTATGTGGAACCCCGTCCGCGCCGCGAAGGCGGTAATGGCCCGCGCCGCGAAGGCAACGGCAACCGGCGTGACGGCAAGGACGGCGGCAACCGGGGTGGCGGCAACCGTCGCGAAGGCGGCCGCGGCCCGCGCCGCGAAGGCAACCGCTAAAACCCCGACGCCACGAGTCCCGTGACCAGATTCCTGCTGCTGATGTCCCTGTCATTCTTCTTCGGATGCGGGCACAACAATCCAGCACCCAAGCCCGAGCCCGACGGCCCCACAAAGGCCGACGGGCTCGTGTCGCTGGAATACGGCGGTACCCACGGATGCCACGCCCACAGCAACATCGACTACAAGGCCGAACGGCTGGCGGACGGCAAGACCCGCATCACCGTCATGGTCGGCAACGACCGTGACCGCGTGTTCGAGGAAGACGGATCCGTCATGGATTCACTGGAAGCAATCGTTCTGGCGTACAAGATGTACAAATACGACCGTCAGTATACACCGAAATTCGATATCCTCGACGGGGACAGCTGGCATCTGTATCTGCATTTCGCCGACAAGAACACATCCTGCGGCGGGTACGAGGCGTACCCGCCCGGCAAGGGTGCCGAAGGATTGAGAAAGATCGAAGGGTTTTTCTCCCGCTGGCTCAACCGGGAGCCGGCGGAAGAGGTCGCCCTCACCGCCTTCCGGTACGAACTGCATGACGAAGAAGGTGACGAAGTCTTCTGGTTCAAGAAGGGCGAAGACCGCTGCCCCGTGTATTTCCGCGCGCTGGGTTCGAATGAAGGCTGGTACTACGATTGCGGCAATCCGGACCTGTCGGTCTTTCTCGGCCGCATCATGCGCTGGTACCACGTGGCTTCCTATACCGGCGAGAACCTTGCAATAGAGGAAACCTCCCGCCCCCGCTGGATCGTCGTCGCCGAATACGCAAACGGACAAAAGTTCGAAGTCCTGGAGTATCTCGACCGGAAGACCGGCAACAGCGACTGGCGCCACGATGTCCCGTCCATTTCCGAGCGGGGCATCCGCTATGACGCCGAACATTGTTTTCAGGAAGAGTTCTCACGCATCCGCCAGCTGGAGCCCGGACAGGTCGGCAATCACAGCTGCACCACCTACGACGGAAACGGAAAACCCGGCCGCACCATTCACTACGCTGGTGACGGCACCGTCCTCGGCGGCCGCGACTACAATAATCCCGACATGGATTTCTAACAAAAAACTCACTGCCGCAAGACAGTGAGTTTTCGTTTTTTTGTCGGGAAGAGGTGACTCGAACACCCGACCTCTGCGTCCCGAACGCAGCGCGCTAGCCAACTGCGCCACTTCCCGAGTTCCCGAATTGGGACTGCAAATATAGTAATTCTTTTTAGATTCTATCGGAAATTGTTCAAAATTATGCTCCACAGGACGATGCCGATGGAAACCGACACGTTCAGCGAATGTTTCGTGCCGTATTGCGGGATTTCCAGACAGCCGTCGGAGGCGTCGACCACTTCCTGCGCCACGCCTTTCACCTCGTTGCCGAAAACCAGGGCGTAGCGCCGGCCGGGTTCCGGCCGGAAGTCCTGGAGCGACGTCGCACCTTCGGTCTGCTCCACGCTGAGGATGGTGCAGCCTTCCGCGCGGAGCCGGGTCACCGCCTCGAGCGCCGTGTCGAAATGCGCCCAGTCCACGCTGAATTCCGCCCCGAGGGCCGCCTTGTGGATTTCCGGCGTGGGCGGAACGGCCGAGATGCCGCAGAGGCATATCTTTTCGACGCGGAAAGCGTCGCAGGTGCGAAAGGCCGAGCCGATGTTGTGCTGGCTGCGCACGTTGTCGAGCACCAGCACGAAAGGCGCTTTTTCAGCCGTCTTGTACTGTTCTACGCTGATGCGGCCCAGCTCGTCGTTTTTGCGTTTCCGGAACATGATTTGTCAAAATTGAGGCAACAAATATAGGAAAATGTTTTATCTTTGTAAATCTATTCGCTGTTTGGGAAATCATATAAAACTGTCAAACCATATGAAACAAGACGTTCAAATTTCCGACCTGATCCGTAAGGAAGAGGATCGCCAGAGTGAAGGCCTCGAACTCATCGCGTCCGAAAACTTCGTGAGCAAGCAGGTACTTGAGGCACTCGGCAGCGTATGCACCAACAAGTACGCAGAAGGCTATCCCGGTGCCCGCTATTACGGCGGTTGCGAGGTGGTCGACCAGATCGAACAACTGGCCATCGACCGTCTCTGCAAGCTTTTTGACGCCGAATATGCCAACGTGCAGCCGCACTCGGGCGCGCAGGCCAACATGGCCGTGTTCTTCACCTGCCTCAAGCCGGGGGATACCTTCATGGGCCTCGACCTGGCGCACGGCGGCCACCTGACGCACGGTTCCCCGGTCAACATGTCGGGCAAGATGTACCACGCCGTCGGATACCAGCTCAATCGGGAAACGGGTCTGGTGGATTACGACGACATGGAGCGCAAGGCGCTGGAATTCAAGCCGAAACTCATCATCGGCGGTGCCTCCGCCTATTCCCGTGAATGGGATTGGGAACGGATGCGCGCCATCGCCGACAAGGTGGGCGCCATCTTCATGGTTGACATGGCGCATCCGGCTGGCCTGATCGCCGCCGGCCTGCTCAAGAATCCGGTGAAATACGCGCACATCGTGACGTCCACCACGCACAAGACCCTCCGCGGTCCGCGCGGCGGCGTCATCCTCATCGGCAAGGATTTCGACAACCCGTGGGGCATCACCACGCCGAAGGGTGAAATCAAGAAGATGAGCGCGATGATCAACTCCGCCGTCTTCCCGGGCATCCAGGGCGGTCCGCTCGAACACTGCATCGCCGCCAAGGCCGTGGCCTTCTACGAGGCGCTGCAGCCGGAGTTCCGCGACTATCAGGTCCAGGTCCAGAAGAATGCCAAGGCGCTGGCCGAGGCGTTCGTCAAGAAGGGCTACTTCATCGTATCGGGCGGCACCGACAACCACCTGATGCTGATTGACCTGCGTCCGAAGTTCCCCGACCTTACCGGCAAGGTGGCCGAGAAGGCCCTCGTCCGCGCCGGCATCACCGTCAACAAGAACATGGTGCCGTTTGACAGCCGCAGCGCGTTCCAGACCTCCGGTCTGCGCGTAGGTACGCCGGCAGTCACTTCGCGCGGTCTCGTCGAGAAGGATATGCCGGTCATCGTCGAACTGATCGACAAGGTGCTCTGCAACGTCGAGAACGACCAGGTTATCGAAGAGACCCGCCGCCAGGTCAAGATGATGATGAACGGAATGCCGCTGAACCGCTGGTAACGGTTTCAGTACACGACAAAAAGGCCCTCCAGCAATGCTGAAGGGCTTTTTCTTTCGTTCTACGAATCGATTACGGATTCATCAAATCCTTGTTGACGAAACGGATGATGTTGTAGATCGATTCGATGGCGGCGTCGGCAGGACCGTCGGGATCCAGGAGTTTCGCCTTGTTGAGCGTATTGATGGCGTCGCCCCAGAGCTGCTGGCGGCGGTAGAGCGTACCCAGCATATACCATCCCTGGGGATTGTCGGGTTCCCGCTTCACGAACTCGCGCAACGACTCGTGCGCCTCTTCGAGCCCGCCAGCCCGGAGAAGCGCCTCGATGTCGGTCAATGAAAGCGTCTTGTGGTTCATCTTACACGAGACCCGAGAATCCCATGAAGGCGAGCGCCATGATGCCGGCGGTCAGCAGGGCGATCGGAACCCCCTTGAAGGCCTTGGGCACATTGCTCAGTTCGAGCTGCTCGCGGATACCCGCAAACAGGATGAGCGCCAGGCCGTAGCCGATGGCCGTGGCGATGGCGAAGAGCAGCGAGTGGCCGAGACCCAGCATATGGGCGCCGGCGCCGAAATCGTATTCGTTCGAGACCACCTGGATGGCGACGCCCAGCACCACGCAGTTGGTGGTGATCAGCGGCAGGAAGATACCCAGCGCCTGGTAGAGCGAGGGACTGATCTTCTTGATGATGATCTCGACCATCTGCACGAGCGAGGCGATCACCAGGATGAAGCTAACCGTCTGCAGGAACTCGATGTGGAGCGGAACCAGCACATAGTACTGGAGCAGATAGGTCACCAGCGTGGCGATGGCCATCACGAAGGTCACGGCGGCGGTCATGCCGACGGCCGTACCGACTTTCTTGGAGACGCCCAGGAACGGGCAGACGCCCAGGAACTGGCTCAGGACGACATTGTTGACGAATATCGCCGAAATGAAGATAAGTAAGATTTCCATCGTTTACGCCTTTTTCGTGATCTTTCTAAAAACAACCATCAGATACGCCAGCACGATGAACGCGCCCGGCGCCAGGACGAAGGCCAGCATGCCGTCGCCCGGGATGAATTTCCACCCGAAGGCCGAACCGCTGCCCAGGATCTCGCGCACCAGGCCGATGGCCGTCAGCGCGATGGTGAAGCCCAGGCCGATGCCTACCCCGTCGAGGGCGGAGTCGCCGACGGTATTCTTGTTGGCGAAAGCCTCGGCACGGCCGAGGATGACGCAGTTGACCACGATCAGCGGCAGGAAGATGCCCAGCGCCTCATAGAGCACGGGCACGTACGCCTGCAGCAGCAGCTGCACGATGGTCACGAACGACGCGATCACCACGATGTAGCAGGGGATGCGGACCTTGTCGGGGATGATGCGGGCGATCGACGAGATGGTGATGTTCGAGAGAATCAGCACGATCATCGTGGCCAGGCCCATGCCCAGGCCGTTGATGGCCGAGGTCGTCGTACCCAGCGTCGGGCACATACCCAGGACGAGCACGAAAGTCGGATTGTTCTTGACGATGCCGTCGACAATCAGCTGCCATTTGCTATTCTTGCCCATTGTCTTCAGTTTTAGGGGTTTCTTCTGCCATGCAGTTGTTCTTGAACACCTCGTAGGCCGCATTGACACCCTTGAGGAAAGCACGGGAGGTGATGGTCGAAGCCGTGATGGCGTCGATTTCGCCACCGTCCTTGCTGACGGTCAACTTATTGGTCGCGGGCTGCTTGCCCTTGACCTGCGAACGGGGCGCGCAGTTCTCGTCGACGATCTTGGCGCCCAGGCCCGGCGTCTCGGAATGCGAGATGACGGACGTGTTGTACACGGTGCCGTCGGGCGTGAAGCCGACCATCAGCTGCAGCGGACCGCCGAAGCCGCCCACCGACACCTTGATGGCGTAGCCCGTCGGCTCGCCGGCGGTGCGGGCGGTGAATATCTGGCCACCTTCCACGTCACGGACATCCTCCGACGGCACGTTGTCGAACGAAGGCGTCACGGCGGCGATGGCCGCATTGACTTTCTGGACCTCGGACGCCTCGATCGGCGCCTTGGTCACGGCGTAAACGGTACCCAGCAATGCCGAGCACACCAGGCAGATGCCGGAAAGCACCAGCACCATGTTGCCGAATGAAGATTTCGCAGCCATTATTTCCTTACCTCCCCAAACCGGCGCGGTTTGCAATACTTGTTAAGCAGGGGAACCGTACAGTTCATGATCAGGATGGCGAACGAGACGCCTTCCGGATAGGAACCGAAATAGCGGATGAACACGGTGATCAGGCCGATGCCGATACCGAAGATGATCTGTCCCTTCGTCGTCATCGGCGAGGTCACGTAATCGGTCGCCATGAAGATGGCACCCAGCAGCAGGCCGCCCGTGAAGATGTTGAACACCGGATTGGTGAACCGTTCGGGGTTGGCCAGCCAGAAGATGCCGGAGACCACGAAGACGGTGCACAGGATCGTGACCGGGATGGTGGCCTTGATGACGCGGCGGCAGAGCAGGTAGATGAAGCCCAGGATCAGGGCCACGGACGAGAGTTCACCAGCGGAGCCGCCCATGTTGAAGAAGAACTCCTGGCTGAAGGTCAGGTCGTCGGCTTTGATCTCGGAAAGGGTCATTCCGTTGGCCAGCGCTTCCTTGACCGCGCCCAGCGGGGTGGCCCCGGAGAAGGCGTCGACGATGCCGAACATCGCGCCGCTGTCGTTCCAGCTCGTCATAAGCACCGGGAAGGAGACCAGCAGGAACACGCGGCCCACCAGCGCCGGGTTGAAGATGTTCTGGCCCAGGCCGCCGAAGGTCATCTTGGCCACGCCGATCGCCACCACCGCGCCGACCACGACGAGCCACCAGGGCGCGTTGGGCGGCAGGTTGAGTGCCAGCAGGCAGCCGGTGACGGCAGCCGACAGGTCGCAGACCGTAACCGGACCCTTGACCAGATATTTCTGGATGAGGAATTCCGTCAGGACGCAGGCGACGACGCCCGCCAGGATCAGCACGAGCGCGGACCAGCCGCTGGCCAGGACCGACACCAGCATCGCGGGCGCCAGGGCGATGAGCACGTCGCGCATGATCGACTGCGTGCTCTCCCGGCCATGTGCGTGAGGAGAAGGAGATACGATAAGTTGGTTCATCATTCTTCTATTTTTTTACTCTGCTACGCATAATCTTCATTACTTCCGCCTTGCTGATGCGGATCAGGTCGAGGAGCGGAATGCCGGCCGGGCAGGTAAAGCTGCAGCAGCCGCATTCGATGCAGTCGAAGACTCGCGCCTGCTCGAGTTCGTCGTAGCGGCCGCCGGCCCGGCTGAGCTTGTTGAGCAGCCAGGGCTCGAGACCCATCGGACAGGCCGACGCACATTTGGAACAACGGATGCAGGCCGACTCGGGACGACGGCGCGTCTCTTCCGGAGTCAGGACCAGGATGGCGCCGTTGGCCTTGACGGTGGCGGCGTCGAGGTTGGCGACGGCGCGGCCCATCATCGGGCCGCCGCTGATCACCTTGCCGGCCGCTTCGGGCAGGCCGCCCGCCACTTCGAGTATCTTCGACATCGGCGTGCCGATGCGGACCTTGTAGTTGTGCTGGACGGGCAGGCAACGGCCCGTGACCGTGATGATGTTGTCGATGAGCGGCTTGTTCTTCTGGACGGCTTCGTACACGGCCAGCGACGTGCCGACGTTCTGGACCACGGCGCCTGTGTCGATCGGCAGCGCGCCGGAGGGAACCTGCCGGCGGATGACCGCGTCGATGAGCTGTTTCTCACCGCCCTGCGGGTAGCGCTTCTTCAGCGTGACGATTTCGATCTGCGGGAAAGAGCGGGCCGCCTCGGTCATCGCGGCGATGGCGGCCGGCTTGTTCTCCTCGATGCCCACGTAGCCGCGGGTCACGCCGAGGGCCTTCATCATGATGGCGCCGCCGATGAGGATCTCCTGCGGACGCTCGCGCATGATGCGGTCGTCGGAAGTCAGGTAGGGTTCGCATTCGGTACCGTTGAGGATCAGGCATTCCGCCTTCTTGTCCTTCGGCGGGGCGAGTTTCACGTGGGTCGGGAACGAAGCGCCGCCCAGGCCAACCACGCCGGCCTTCTTGACTTTCTCGATGATTTCTTCGGGCGTATAGGGAATGTCCGTGACGATGGTATCGCTCCGGTCGATGTCTTCCATCCACTCGTCGCCTTCGACGGCGATCTCGACGTGCGGGACCAGGTTGCCGGCGATGTCGGCCCGCGGGCCGACGGCCTTGACCGTACCCGAGACGGGCGAATGCACGTACCCGGAAATGAAACCGGACGGTTCGGCGATCACCTGTCCCACCTTCACCTTGTCGCCGGCCGCCACCACGGGCGTAGCCGGTGCGCCCAGATGCTGCGCCATCGAAACATACGCGGTCTCGACCGCAGGGAAGACCTCGATCGCGGCCTGCGCGGAGATCTTGTTGTCGTGGGGATGGACACCGCCGATTCTAAACGTTTTCTTCATTGGGCTTTTCTTCAATTTTGGGTTTCGGAGGGAAATTGACTTCGTGGATGGCGTGGGTCGGACACACTTCGACGCACTTGCGGCACATCTTGCACTTGGTGAAGTCGATGTACGCCACGTTGTTCTCCACCGTGATGGCGCCGAACGGGCAGGTCTTCTCACATTTTCCGCAGCCGATGCAGCCTGCGCCGCAGGCCTTTCGGGTGACGGCGCCCTTGTCGCGGTTGATGCACGACACGAAGACGCGGCGGTTCTTGAATCCCTTGGGACGAAGTTCGAGGATGCCCTTCGGGCAGGTTTTCACGCATGCGCCGCAGGCGGTGCACTTGTCTTCGTCCACGACGGCGATCCCTTTCTCGGGATCGACACGGATGGCGCCGAACTGGCAGGCGGCTTCGCAGTCGCCCTTGCCCAGGCAGCCGTACTTGCAGCCGGTGTCGCCGGCATACAGGCTGGCCATCACCTTGCAGGAGGCATAGCCGTCATACTGGTTGGTCCGTGCGCGACTGGCCAGCGTGCCGTTGCAGCGCACCACCGCCACCATCGGCGCTTTCTCCTCCACGGCACGGCCCAGCGCCTCGGCGACCTTGGCCATCACCGGATTACCGCCCACCGGGCAGAAAAAGCCGTCCATCCCTGGCGCTTTCACCACGCCTTCCGCGAAAGCGTGGCAACCCGCATGCCCGCAGCCGCCGCAGTTCGCGCCGGGAAGGATCGATTCGACCAGCCCGATCCGCGGGTCTTCCTCGACCTTGAACTTCTGCGCCACGAAATAGAGCACGACGGCGAACAGCAGTCCGAGCGCAACCAGACAGGCAATTGTAAAAAGAATAGTTCCAGTCATTCAGGTTGTTTTTCGATTGAAAAGATAAATATTTTGGAAATTCTGTTTCTGAAAAGGAACACGCCCAGATAGTACAGGGCGACGGCGCCGAGCGACCCGAGGCCCATGAGGAGTTCCCCGGCGCCGCACAGCGAAAAGACGAGGATTGCGGCCATCAGGACGATGAGGGGCACCACATAGGCCAGCCAGACGGCCTGCGTGCCCATTGCCGGACTCATTACCACGTTGACGGTTTCGCCGATCTGATAGTCGGCGGCGAGCGTCGTCAGGTCCTGGGCGATCTCCACCACCTTGACCGCTTCGTCGGAAGCGCCGCACACCCCTTTTGCGTGGCAGGAGGCGCAGGCGGACTTGTTCACGATCTCGACGGAAATGTAGTCCTTGTCGACGGCGACGACCCTACCTTCGTGTTCGATGCGTTCCCTGGCCATATCGGTTCCCGTCAAAGGTCGAACTCGTCGTTCGGACTGAACATGTTCATCTTGGACTGCACGTCCCGATAGGAAGCCTGTACCGGTTCCGCGAACGAACGGTCGTTGTAGTCGACGAACTTCACCTCGTCCTTGAGGAAGCGCATCTTGACGTCGCAGACCGCGCCGTTCCTGTGCTTGGCGATGATCAGGTCCGTTTCGCCCGGGACGCTGTCCTCATCCTGCACGCCCACGAAATCGGGACGGTGGATGAACATCACGATGTCGGCGTCCTGTTCGATGGCGCCCGACTCGCGGAGGTCGCTCAGCTGCGGCCGCTTGTTGCCGCCGCGGATCTCGACCGAACGGTTGAGCTGGCTCAGCGCGATGATCGGCACATTGAGTTCCTTGGCGATGGCCTTCAGCGAACGGGAAATGGAGGCCACTTCCTGCTCACGCATCCCCTTGAGCTCGGGCGGGCCGGTCATCAGCTGCAGATAGTCGATGATGATGAGCTGGACGTGCTGCTTGTTCACCAGCCGGCGGGCCTTCGAACGGAACTCGTAGATGGAGAGCGACGGCGTGTCGTCGATCCAGAGCGGGGACCGCGACAGCTTGTTCAGGCCGTCGTGCAGCTGGTTCCACTCGCTCTGCGACATTTTCTTGGCGCCGCGCAGCTTTTCGGAAGGAAGGCCGGTCTCGCTGACCATGATGCGGGTCACGAGCTGCGTGTCGGGCATCTCGAGCGAGAAGAAAGCCACGGGGATATGGTGGTCCACCACCATATTGCGGGCCATGGTCAGCACGAAGGCCGTCTTACCGACGGAAGGCCGTGCCGCCAGGATGATCAGGTCGGCCTTCTGCCATCCGAAGGTCACCCGGTCGATGCCGGTGTAGCCGGAAGGCACGCCGCTCAGCCCGTCCTCGCGCTGCTGGTTGGTCTCGATCTGGTCGAGGGCCCGGTTGATGACCGAGAGAATCGGCTTGGTCTCGTTGCGGACGTTGCGCTGGGCCAGCGTGAAGACCTTCTCCTCGGCGCTGTTGATCAAGTCGTCGACCGGCAGCGTGTCGTCGAAGGCCGCTTTCTGCACTTCATAGGAGATGGCGATCAGTTCCCGCTGCAGGTATTTCTGAAGGAGCACCTTGGTGTGGTACTCCACGTGGGCGGCAGCGCCGATCTTCGTGGAAAGCTGGCTGAGGTAGGCCATTCCGCCCACCTCGTCGAGCGCGCCGTCCTTGGCCAGCTCGTCGGAGACCGAAAAGATGTCCACCGGGTCGTTCCGGCCCGACAGCTTGGTGATCGCCTCGAAAATCTTCTTGTGGCTGTCCTTGTAGAAGCATTCAGGCTGCACCTGGTCCAGGACGTCGGGAACGACTTCCGGTTCCAGCAGCAGCGCACCGAGGACGGCCTCCTCGATGTCGATGGCCTGAGGAGGCTTGCGACCGCCGAAATCGTCGGCGATCGCATCGATGTTCACGCGCTGCTGTCTCTTTTCGCTCTTGGCCATGCCGGGAAACGCTTGTTATTCCGTCGCGAACGAAGAGCTGACCAGGATGCGTCCGCAGTACTCACAGACGATGATCTTCTTGCTCTCTTCGATATCCAGGCGACGCTGGGGCGGAATCTTGTTGAAGCAGCCGCCGCACGCATCGCGGGTGACCGTGACCACGGCCAGCTTGTTGTGGGCGTTGGCGCGCACCTTGGTATAGGCCACCATCATCCGTTCGTCGATCTGGCCCACGAGCGACTCGCGCTCCTTGAGCAGCGCCTCTTCCTCCTTGGCGGTCTCCTCGACGATCGAATCAAGTTCCTTCTTCTTCTCCACCAGGTCGGCCTCACGCAGCGACAGGGTCTGCTGGGCCTCGTCGATGACCGCCTTCTTCTCGTCGATCAGCATTTCGTTCTCCCGGATCTTCTTGGCAGCCACCTGCTGCTCCAGGTCCTGGTATTCGATCTCCTTGGTGATCGACTCGTACTCACGGTTGTTCTTCACGTTGTCGCGCTGCGCGTCGTACTTGGCGATGAGATGCTTGCTTTCTTCAATGACCTGCCTGTGCTCGGTGTTGACCTGCTCGATTTCCTTGATCTCCGCCTTGGTGTTGGCGATGCGGGTCTGGAGTCCGGCAATCTCGTCTTCCAGGTCCTGCACCTCCAGCGGCAGTTCGCCCCGGAGAAGATGGATCTTGTCGATCTTCGTGTCGGTCTGCTGGATGCGATACAGCGTATGGAGCTTCTGCTCCATCGCGATCGAATCGGTGTCGGCCATGTTCTTCTGCAGGGAGACAAACGTCTCGCGCTGGTCGATCGGCGTGACGATCTTGTTTACCTTCTTTTTCGTAGCCATAGCTTGCTTTAGTAGTAGTATATCGGATTGTTGTTTTCTGGCGTAGCCGTGTAAACTGCAAAGTTAGGCAATTTTTTCTGAAGTACCGAAACGAACTTCGCGACAATGGCCACTTCGCTCTCGCGGTGCCCGACATCGAGAATCATCCGGCCCTCGGGCACGAAGAAACGGTGGTACGACACATCGCCCGTGACGAAAGCGTCAGCACCGGCGCGGAACGCCTGCTCCGCGAACGAGGCGCCCGCCCCGCAGCTCGTGGCCACGCACCGCACCGCTGCCACGGGAGCGGACGAACGCAGCACCCGGAGCGAGAAACACGCCTTCACGTGGTCGCAGAACGCTTTGCCGTCCATTGTTTCCGGCAACCGGCCGATGAACGACAGGCCGCTCTCGTCGAGCGGTTCGGAATCGACCAGGCCCAGCCGTTGCGCCATCAGTGCGTTGACACCCCCCGCCGCCTTGTCGGCATTGGTGTGGGCCGCATACACGGCGATGCCGTGCCGGACAGCCAGGAAGACGGCCGCCCCGACCGGGTCGTCCGGATCGATGCGCTTGAGACCG
Organism: uncultured Bacteroidales bacterium; assembly: GCA_947306365.1. Taxonomy (GTDB): domain Bacteria; phylum Bacteroidota; class Bacteroidia; order Bacteroidales; family UBA932; genus Cacconaster. The sequence goes on along the minus strand of CAMZGD010000001.1, from coordinate 190,013 downwards.
CCGAAGATCAGCGGATGGTGCGTCACGACCATGTCGGCACCACGGGAAACGGCTTCACGGATCAGTGCGGGGGTACAGTCGAACCCCGCCAATACCGCATGAACCTCCGCTTCGGGACTGCCGATGCACAGGCCGGCGTTGTCCCACGGTTCCTGGGTCCCGAGCGGCGCGAATTCCTCCAGGACGGCGGCGATATCCCGGACTTTCATGACCCGATGCTTTCGTACAGGTCCGTGAGCTGGGAACGGATGCCGTACAGTTTCTCGACAATCTGCCGTTTGTGGTCCAGCCCGTCACGGTTTTCGGCCAGTTTGCGGGCCACGCCGTCGAGCGTCAGTCCCTCAACCCTGGTAAGGTAGTGGATCAGGCGGATGTTTTCCAGGTCCTCCGGATGGAAGAGCCGGTTGCCCTTCGCATTGCGCTCCGGCTTGATGTGGCGGGGAAACGTGTCCGACCAGAACCGGATCGTGGAAACTTCCTCCCCGAGCAGGCCGGCCACCTCGCCGATTTTATAGTAAAGTTTTTCTGCCATATCGGTATGATTTACTAGTCCATGGACTGCCCTGTCGTCAGGGCGATGACCATCATGTCGCGGTACGTGACCGGGTCGAGGTCCGAAAAGAAGTAGTTGACCGGCTCCTGCGGAAGCCCGTTGCGGTGCACCTCGTAGTGGAGACAGGGCGCGAAGCACGAGCCTGTCTGGCCCACGGTCCCGATCGGGGCACCCTGGCGGACCGGCTGGCCGGCCGAAACCCGGATGTTGTCGAGATGGGCGTAAACCGTCTGGAACCCGCCCGGATGCTCGACCGCCACCAGATTGCCCATCCCCTTCTCGCTCCGTTCCACCCGGACCACACGGCCGTCCGCACTGCACCGCACCGGCGTTCCGGCGGGTGCCACCAGGTCGATGCCCGCATGGTCACGGATGGTCTTGTAGAAAGGATTGACCTTCTTGCCGACCGACGCGCCGGTCTGACGCGGGGAGAACGGCGTGAGCGGCACCAGCGACGGAACGGCGGTCGGCGCGGCCTTCCGTCCGGCAAGCGCCGTGTCGATGTCGGCCAGCCAGCGGCTGACCTGCTGTGCGGTGGATTCCATCCGGTTGGTCAGCGCATAGGCATCCCAGACCAGGTCGCTTTCGGTCATGCTGTCCGATTCGATGCCCGCCCGCAGCAAGGTGTCCGTATCCGAAAGGAGATAATTGGGCGGATCGGCGCTGAACAGGTCCCGGTAGATGTCCCGGTCGCGCAGGCGCAGGTTTCCCACCGCGCCGTCGAGCAGGTCCAGCCGGTCGCTCAGCCACGCGTACTCCGCCGCCAGCAGCTGATGCTCCCGTTCCAGGCTTTTTTCCCGTTCCGTACTGAAGGCCAGGGCAAAGACGGCATAGAAGACCGCCGCCGCCAGCAGGCTCGCCACGACGTACGTCACCGCGGTGAGCAGCACCCCCCGCAGCGTGGCGTGCTTCGGCACGAATGCGCCCTGTTTCTTGTCGTACACGTACTTAGCCATTGCGGACCATCTTGTGATATTCTTCCGGCGAGACGTCGGGATTCAGGAAGTTCCAGGGATTGACCGGCTCGCCGCGGTACAGGACCTCGTAATGCAGGTGCGGGCCCGTGGAAAGGCCGCTGCTGCCCAGCGTGCCGATCTGGTCGCCGCGGATGATCACCTGCCCCTCGAGCACCTTGATCTCCATCAGGTGCGCATACCGGGTCTTGTAACCGAAACCGTGGTCGATCACGACCACGTTCCCGTAGCCCGAGAAATTGATCTCGGTCGATTCCACCACGCCGTCGCCCGTCGCATAGACCGGCTGTCCGGCGGGACCCGCCAGGTCGACGCCCTCGTGGAAGACGATGGCCTCGCGGATGGGATGGTAGCGTGCCCCGAAGGGACTGGTAAGCTGCACCGTCCGCGGATTGACCGGATAGATGGACGGGATGCAGGAGGCCATGTCGCCCGCCCGGCTGGAAAGCACTTTCACCTCGTCGAATGAACGGGACTGGACATAGGCCCGGCGCGTGAGCGCATCCACCCGCAGGGCGGTGGCGGTCATCAGGTCCTGATGGTCCAGGCCCAGGTAGCCGGCATACCGGTCGTCCGCACCCAGGGCCGCCTCACGCACGTCATTGCCGATCTCCCCCATTCCGAAGACCGGGCGGTAAACCAGGTTGTCGCGCAGGGCCAGGTCGAGCAGTTCTTCATCCTGCATGTCGATCCGTTCGTTCAACAGCGCAATCTCCCCGGCCAGTACCCGGTTGCGGTGCGCCAGCAGCGACGCCTTGGGGGTTTCGAATCCCGGCTCGCGCGAGAAAAACAGGAAAAAACCAAGAAAGAGCGCCAGGCCGGCGACCAGCACGCCACCCGTCCTGTACAGGGCTGCGCGGGCCGATCGGCGGTCTATCTCGTAGGAATTTGTCTGTTCGTTGAAAGTATATTTTTTCTCGCGGGACATCAACCGGAATCAGCACATATATCTTTGCAAAATTACAGAAAATTGGCCAGAAAAAACTATTTTTGTGCCAAATTACAAGAAACACGCACCCATGACAGTCAAAGAGATCAGGAAGACCTTCACGGACTTCTTCGCGACGAAAGGGCATACGATCGTACCGTCTGCCCCGATGGTGGTCAAGAACGACCCCACGCTGATGTTTACCAATGCCGGCATGAACCAGTTCAAGGATATTTTCCTGGGCAACGCACCGGCGGCGGCACGGCGGGTGGCGGACAGTCAGAAGTGTCTGCGCGTCAGCGGAAAGCACAACGACCTCGAGGAGGTCGGTCACGATACCTACCACCACACGATGTTCGAGATGCTCGGCAACTGGAGCTTCGGCGACTATTTCAAGAAAGAGGCCGTCGACTGGGCCTGGGAACTGCTCACCGAAGTCTACCGGCTGCCCAAGGACCGGCTCTATGCCACCGTCTTCGAAGGCTATGCGCCCGACGGCCTGGAAGCCGACGAGGAAGCCCGCGGCTACTGGCTGAAGTACCTCCCCGCCGAACGGGTGATTCCAGGCAACAAGCACGACAATTTCTGGGAAATGGGTGACACCGGTCCCTGCGGCCCGTGCAGCGAGATCCACATCGACCTGCGCGAGGAGGCGGAACGCGCCGCGGTTCCCGGCGAGAAGATGGTCAACCAGGGCCATCCCCTGGTCATCGAAATCTGGAACCTCGTCTTCATGCAGTTCAACCGCAAGGCCAACGGTTCGCTCGAACCGCTGCCGGAGCGGCATGTCGATACGGGCATGGGCCTGGAACGCCTCTGCATGGCCATCCAGGGCAAGAAGAGCAACTACGACACCGACGTGTTCACCGGCATGATCGACGCCATTTCGCGCCTGAGCGGCAAGGCCTATGAGCCCCAGGGCCCCACGGGCGTGGCGATGCGCGTGATCGCCGACCACATCCGGGCCATCAGTTTCTCCATCACCGACGGCCAGCTGCCGGGCAACGTCAAGGCCGGCTACGTCATCCGGCGCATCCTGCGCCGGGCCGTCCGCTACGGCTACACCTTCCTCGGCCTGAAGGAGCCCTTCCTCTGCCGCCTGGTGCCGCAACTGATCGCCGATATGGGCGAGGCCTATCCCGAACTCCCGGCCCAGCAGCAGCTCGTCGAGAAAGTCATCCGGGAAGAGGAGGAAGCCTTCCTCCGCACGCTCGACAAGGGCATCCGGCTGATGGACAGCCTCCTCGAAAAGAACCGCGACAACAAGGTCATTGCCGGCGTGGACGCCTTCACGCTCTACGACACCTACGGCTTCCCCATCGACCTGACCGAACTGATCGCCGCCGAAAACGGCTTCACCGTCGACATGGACGGCTTCGGCGTCGAACTGAACAAGCAGAAGGAGCGCGCCCGCAACGCCACCGCCGTCGTCAACGGCGACTGGACCGAACTGCATCCCTTCACGGCCTGCGAATTCCTCGGCTACGACACGGTCGAAGCCGATGCCCGACTGATGAAATACCGCACCGTCAAGGCCAAGAACAAGGAGTTCATCCAGCTCGTGTTCGACCGCACCCCGTTCTACGGGGAAATGGGCGGCGAGGTAGGCGACTCCGGCACGGTCGTCGCGCCGGACGGCACGGTCATCCCGATCCTCAACACCGTCAAGGAAAACAACCTGACCATCCACATCGCCGCAAGCATCCCCGAAGAGACCGAAGGAACCTTCCGGCTCAGGGTCGACGCCGCCCGCCGGCAGAAGATCGCCAACAACCACACCTGCACCCACCTGCTCCACCAGGCGCTCCGGGAAATCCTGGGCACGCACGTCGAGCAGAAGGGCTCCTTCGTCGGCGACCAGTACTTCCGCTTCGACTTCTCCCACTTCGAACGCCTCGGCGACGACAAGATCGACCTCGTGGAGCGCCGCGTCAATGCGCTGATCCGCGAGAACTTCCCGCTCTGCGAAAAACGGGACGCCACCCTGGAAGAGGCGCGGGCGGAAGGCGCGATGGCCCTCTTCGGCGAGAAATACGGCGACCGCGTCCGCGTGGTCCGCTTCGGCGACAGCGTCGAGCTGTGCGGCGGCTGCCACACCCGGGCCACCGGCACCATCGGCTTTTTCAAGATCACGTCGGAATCGGCGGTCGCCGCCGGCGTCCGCCGCATCGAGGCCGTCACCGGCCTGGAGGCCGAGATGGTAATCGACGGGATGGAGAACACCCTGCGCGCCGCCAAGGCTTTCTTCAACAACGTGCCCGACCTGACCGGCGCCATCCAGAAGATGATCCTGGAGAACGACACGTACAAGAAAAAGATGGAGGAAGTCGTCCGCGAACGGACCGCACTGCTCAAGAGCGACCTGCTGAGCAAAGCCCGCGAAACGGATGGAAGACGCCTGATCGTCATCGACAACAGCGTCGATCCGCAGCTGCTCCGCAACGCCGCCCTCCTGTTGCAGAACGAAACCGGCAACCTGGTGATGGCCGCCGCCTATGAAGCCGGCGGCAAGCCGCAGCTCCTGCTGATGTATTCGGCCGACCTGGTCAAGGCCGGTAAGAACGCCCAGGCCGACATCAAGGAAGCCGCCCGGTTCATCCAGGGCGGAGGCGGCGGCCAGCCCGGCCTGGCGACCGCCGGTGGCAAGAATCTTGCTGGACTCAAGGACGCGCTGGATACCCTCGTCGCCGCCGCCACCCGCTAGCTTCCGGATGAAAAAACTCGACCTTTACCTGATCAAGAAGTTCATAGGCCCCTTCGTGGTGGTCTTCTTCATCGTGGTGTTCACGCTGTCGCTGCAGTTCATCTGGCAGTACATCAACGAACTGGTCGGCAAAGGCTTGAGTTTCGGCGTCATCATGGAATTCCTCGGGTGGGCCGCCTGCACCCTGTTCCCCAACGAGATACCGCTGGCCACCCTGCTCGCCTCGATCATGACGCTCGGCGGGCTGGGCGAGCGTAACGAACTCCTGGCGATGAAGGCTGCCGGCATCTCCCTGATGCGGATCCTGGCTCCGCTGATGGCCGTTGCGACCCTGATCACCGTGGGCGCCTACTTCACGGCCGACCGGCTGGTCCCGTACGCCTACAACAAAGTCTATTCGCTCCGCAACGACATCCTCAAGACACGCGACGAGATCAAGATTCCCACCGGCATCTTCTACGACGGCATCCAGGGCTATATCCTCCGCGTGGCCGACCACGACAAGGAAAGCGGGATGATGTACGACCTGATCATCTACGACCACACCGAAAACGACGGCAACTGCAAGATGACAATGGCCGACAGCGGCCGCATCGAGATCACGCCGGACAAGCAGTACTTGATGTTCAACCTGTACAACGGGTGTTCCTACACCGAGCAGAACACGATGAGCTACCGCGACACCACGCTGGAGCTGAACCGCCTCCGCTTCGACGAGCAGCAACTGATCATCTCTTTGGACAACTATCAGTTCCAGCGCTCGGAAGACACCTTCGGCGACGAGCTCAAGTCGCTAGGCCTGGTCCGACTGCGTGCCGAGCGGGACTCGCTCTCGCGGCACGTGGACACGATGGTGATGAAGCAGCTCCCGCGCTTCAACAGCACGATCGGGATGAATTATCTCTACCAGCTGGACACCGTACGGAGCGAAAGCGCCTACAAGGGCCGCCTCGACGTGGACAGCCTGCTGAACAGCTTTTCACCCGCCGACCAGCGGCGGACGCGGCAGGTTGCCGTCTCCAAGGCCGAGTTCGGGGCGGAACAGATCCGGAACTTTGAACGGGAAACCACCTACAACATCGGCCGGATCCGGAAGATCGACGTCGAATCCATCCTCAAGTTCACCCTGTCGCTCTCCTGTCTGCTCTTCTTCTTCGTAGGCGCCCCGCTCGGCGCCATCATCCGCAAGGGCGGTTTCGGCACGCCGGTCATCATCTCGATCCTGATCTACCTGATCTACTACATCATCGACATCACCGGACGACGGCTGGCCGCCAAGAGCGGAACGCTGACAGCCTGGGAGGGGACGCTCGTCTCCACGGTGATCCTGCTGCCGATCGCCTTCCTGCTCACCCGCAAGTCCACCCAGGACTCCTCGCTGTTCAACATCGACACCTACAAGGAATTCTTCCGGCGCATCGGCAGATGGACGGCCAAGCGCTACCACCGGTTCCTGAACCTGTTCCGCCGGGGCGGCGGACGGATCCGCATCGTCTATATGGGCACGCCGGACTTCGCCGTGGCGCCGCTCGACAAGCTGATCGCGGGCGGTTACCAGGTCGCCGCCGTCGTCACGGCCGCCGACAAGCCGGCCGGCCGGGGAATGACGCTTCAGGAAAGCGCCGTCAAGCGCTATGCGGTGGAACACGGCATCCCGGTGCTGCAACCCGAAAAGCTCAGGGACCCGGCTTTCCTGGAGCAGCTTGCCGCACTGAAAGCCAACCTGTTCGTCGTCGTGGCATTCCGGATGCTTCCGAAAGAAGTGTGGCAGATGCCCGCCCTGGGCACCTTCAACCTCCACGCCTCGCTGCTGCCGCAATACCGCGGTGCGGCGCCGATCAACTGGGCGATCATCAACGGGGAGAAGTTCACCGGCGTCACCACCTTCCTGCTCGACGAACAGATCGACACCGGCCGCATCCTCTTCCAGGAATCGTGCGCCATCGAACCCTACGAAGACGCCGGCGCCCTCCACGACAAGCTGATGGGAATGGGCGCGGACCTGGTGCTCAAGACGGTCGACGCCATCGAGAACCACCGCACCAAACCTTACGAGCAGACACTCGGGTTCAGCAAGACGCTCCATCCCGCCCCCAAGCTCAACCGCGACAACTGCCATATCGACTGGACCCGGAGCGCCCGCACCGCCAGCCTGCTCATCCGCGGCCTGAGCCCCAGTCCGTCGGCCTGGACCACTCTGGTCAAAGAAGACGGCACCCGTCTCGGCGTCAAGCTGTTCGACAGCTACGTCGTGCCGTGCGACGACGACCGGCCCGCCGGCACCATCACCACCGACCACAAGACCTGGCTCGAGGTGCGCTGCGGAAAAGACGCCCTGCGCATCCTCAACCTCCAGCTTGCCGGCAAAAAGCGGATGGACATCAGCGCCTTCCTGCTGGGCTTCCGCGATCCGGAGCAGTACCGGTTTGAATAATCCCCACCCGAGATGGAACGGCACATCGTAATCCTGGCAGCCGGCGACTTCCCCCAAGCGGAAGCCCCGCTCGCCGCATTGCACGCGGCAGACCTGCGCATCTGCTGCGATTCGGCGGCGGAAGGCCTGACGGCATACGGCCTGGATCCCGACCGGATCGTCGGCGACCTCGACTCGCTTTCCCCCGCCTGTCGCGAACGCTGGCACGACCGGATTCTCCGCATTGCGGAGCAGGATGACAACGACCTGACCAAGGCGTTCCGCCTCGCCCTGACGCTGGAGCCGTCGCGGATCACGATCCTGGGCGCGACCGGCCGGCGTGAAGACCATACGCTGGGAAACGTGTCGCTGCTGCTCGACTATGCGCGTGAAGCCGCCTGTCCGGTGGAAATGCTTACCGATTACGGCCGGTTCACCGCCATTTTCGACACAGCGACCCTACCCGCCCGACCCGGCCAGCAGATTTCGATCTTCGCCTTCGACAACACCCTGAAAATAGAATCGGCCGGGCTGAAGTACCCGACCGGTTCCGTCCGTTTCGACACGCTCTGGAAAGCCACGCTCAACGAGGCGCTTTCCGACGCGTTCACGCTCACGCTGTCACACCCGTGCGGCGTCCTGCTGTTTTTTGCCGATCACCGCTAGCATGTCGTCGACCATCGCGTCGATGTCCCATTCCGGCTTCCAGCCCCACTCCTCACGGGCGCAGGTGTCGTCCATCTTGTTGGGCCAGGAGTCGGCGATCGCCGCTTTCACCGGGTCGACCTTGTAGTCGAACGTGGCGTCGGGGATACGCTTCTTGATGACCTCGAACAGTTCGCGCGGGCAGAAGCTCATGCTGGCGATGTTGAAGCTGTTGCGGTGGATGAGCTTCGCGGGGTCGGCTTCCATCACTTCGACGGCGGCGCGCAGGGCGTCGGGCATGTACATCATGTCCATATAGCTGTCTTCCGGCACCTCGCAGGTGTAGTGGTGGCCGGGCTTGAGGATTTCATAGAAGACTTCCACAGCATAGTCGGTGGTGCCGCCGCCCGGCAGCGCGCCGTTGGAGATGATGCCCGGGAAGCGGACGCTGCGGGCGTCCACGCCGAAACGCTGCCAGTGGTAGTCGCCCAGCAGCTCGCCCGTCACCTTGCAGATGCCGTAGATGGTGTTCGGCCGCATGATGGTGTCCTGCGGCGTGTTGTCGTGCGGGGTATTCGGACCGAACGCGCCGATGGAGCTCGGCGTGAAGATCGAGCAGTGATGCGCCTGGGCGATGTTCAGGGCGTTGATCAGGGCCGTGATGTTGAGATGCCAGGCCACGCCGGGCATATGTTCGCCCTTGGCGCTGAGCAGGGCCACCAGGTTGTAGATGGCGTCGACCTTGTACTTCACCACCAGGTCGTCGAACCGCTGGGCGTCGAGTGCGTCGAGTTTCTCGGCGATGGCGCCGCGGCCCAGTTTTTCGACCAGTTCGTCTTTCAAATCTGCCGCAATTACATTATCTTCGCCATAGATTTTCTGGAGATAGGGAACGAGCTCGGTACCGATTTGGCCGCCTGCTCCGACTACAAGAATTCTTTTCATCGTATTTTTTAACGTTTTGCTTTCAATTTGTCCACAAATTTAATAAAAATCGACGAACGTGCACACGGTTTCCTGGATTTTGGCGTCGCAAAGGCGGAAAGCGTGACCGAAAGCCGGCGCCGGAGTTTCGAGCAATTCCTGTCCGACGGGCGGAACGCCGGAATGGACTACCTGGCCCGGAACGTGGACAAGCGGTTCGACCCCTCGCTGCTGGTACCCGGCGCCCGGAGCGTACTCTGCTTCCTGGCCCCGTACGGGCAGGCATCGGGCGGCGTGGCGGGCTTTGCACAGGGCGCCGACTACCACAAAGTCATCAAGGACCGGCTGTTCGCCGTGATGCAGGAACTGAAAGCGCAGTATCCGGGATTCGAGGGCCGGCCGTTCGTGGACAGCGCGCCGGTACTGGAACGCTTCTGGGCCGTGAAGGCCGGGCTGGGCTTCATCGGACAGAACAATTTCTTCATCTCGCCGCAACACGGGCTCCGGACCCTGATCGGCGTGATCGTCTGCAACATCCCCGCCGAACGGTTCCCCCCGCACGCACCGCTTGCCGTCACGGACTGCGGCGCCTGCGGCGCCTGCCTGAAAGCCTGTCCGTCGGGGGCACTGCGCGCCCCTTTCGACCTGGACGCGCGCAAGTGCATCTCCTATCTCACCATTGAATCGGACGACCCGCCGCAGACTTCGCTCGACGAGCGCCGGGGCTGGCGTTTCGGATGCGAAGAATGCATGCGGGCCTGTCCGTGGGACCTTCCGCTGGCGCCGCTCCCGGAATTCGAGACGCACCGCACGGAGCTCGCGGCGATGACCGACGAAGACTGGGCCGGGCTTTCCGAAGCGGAATTCGATGAACGCTTCGCCGATTCCGGCCTCCGCCGGGCGGGTTACGGCAAACTCACCGGGCGATGAGGTTCACCGCGTCGGTGTGGCCGCGGTATTCTTTTGCATACAGGCACTCGATTTCCACAAGGCCGCTGTTGAACGTGCCTTCCTGCTGGACGAAGAAGCGTTCCTGCACCGTGGTGTGCTCTTCGGGAAGCAGTTCCCAGTAGTAGTTGGTCTCGGAGGGCTTCACCTCGCGGTAGAAACCGTACCAGGAGTAGCAGGACCGTTCGTCGACGGGATAGAAGCAGGCGGGCCGCATCGCACGCATCTGCACGAAACTGCGATTTTCGGTATTGTGGATCGCGTAGCGGACGATGATCTCGTCGCCGACGTGGAGCAGCTCGCCGTCCTGGAGCGTCGCTCCGGTGTCGGCCCGCACGAACGTACGCTGGACGGACAGTTCGTTGGCCGACGCCTTCACGCGGTCGAGCTGCGTGGTATACGTATAGTATACGGCGCCGAGCTTCAGGTCGGGTGCCTTGCCGGCAATCAGCGCGTGGACTGCGTCGGTCGTGGCCACGGTGTTCTCCCAGGCCTGGTTGTGTTTCTGGAGCAGAAGCCACTGCGCGATGCCTTCCACCACTTTCCGCTCGCCCAGGGCGCTGAACGTCTCGATGAGCTGCGCGTGCGCATAGATCTCGCTGTTCATCAGGCCCCGGAACGGCATCACGGCATTCGGGAAGTAGCAGCCCACGGTGGGATTCTCCACGGCGTAGTCCTTGAGCGAAGCGCGCAGCTGCTGGATCCGTTTGCCGAAGTCCTTGCCTTCGTACGGCGTCCTGGCCGCACGGATCAGCGTGTTGGCCAGCTGCGCCTTCTGCAGGATCGGGATGTCCTGCCAGCCGTCGGCGGTCTTGTCGATGAATTTCCGGTAGACCGCCTCGGCCTTGCCGCTCAGCGGGATGTCGAACCAGAGGCTGCGCACCGCGAAGTCGCGGACCAGTCCGAAGGCGTTGAACGTCTTGTAGGCATCCTGCAGCGCAATCTGGCCGTCCACATAGGCCAGCGCCTTGCGCACCAGCGCCATTTCATCGTCGGAGGGCGTCAGGGCGCCCACGCTGCGCAGCTGGCCGAGCTTTTCAAGCACATAGAGCGTCAACAGCGGATTGGACTTCATCCCCTGGAACCACTGGATGCCGCCGTCACTGTGCTGGAAAGTCAGCATCTTCGAGACGGCCTGCTTGCGGAAAGCCTGGTAATCCGCCGGATCATCTTTTAGCACCAGATTCCTCATCTGGTTGATGTACAACTGGTTGATCCACGAAATAGCATTGTCGCTCGCGGGTTTCTCCGCCTTGGGCAGCGATTCCTTCACGGCGTCGAGCGTCGAGTACTCCGCATATTCGATCGTCGGGTTGGCCGCACCGAACTGCTTGCGGAGCTGCTGTTCATAGTATTTGTGGCCGTGCTTCCCGCCGATGATGAACGAGGCCGCTTCGGTCAGGGTCACGGTGTTCGGGACGACGGCGATTTCGTGCTGCTCCCCGTCGCTCGACGACGGGGCGGCAAACCAGATCTTCGCGGTCAGCCTTCCGGTGCCGCCCGGCGCCGTGACCGTCCAGGACACTTCCTCCTGCGCGCCGGCGAGCAGCGCCCGCTTCTGGCTTTCGAGCCCTTTCATCTTCAGTTTCTTACCGTCCGCGTCGCGCAACTCCACATACGCCGTACCCTTGATCTCCCGGCTGCTCAGGTTCACGACCTTGGCCTTGAGGACCAGCCGGTCGCCCTGCGTCACGAAGAGGGGCACCGACGGCAGGACCATCAGTTCCTTCTGAACCACGAATTCCGCGGAGGCGTCGCCGGCGAACAGCCGGGCGTCGTGGGCCAGCACCAGCACTTTGAAAGTGGTCAGCAGGTCGCCGGCCGTATAGCGGATTTCCGTGCGGCCGCTTTCATCGGCCCGGATCTGCGGATAGAAGGCGATCAGCTCGCTGAAATTGCTGCGCGCTTCGAATTCGGGGGTCTCCGCATCCTCCGCCGCCCCGGCGTCGTCTGCGGTTTCGTTGTCGGCACTGTCCATGACCATCGCCTCTTCCACCATCATCGCCCCGGCCGCCTTGCTCATCATAATCCGGTCGTTCCGCATCCCGAATTCCCGGTAAGACGGTTCAAGCGTGGAAAGGATGCGCGGACGGCTTACGTTGGCATACTCCTGCAGCGGATAGAACGAGAAGGAGTTGGGACGGTACCGGTCGGTGGTCACGTCGTAGATCGAGACCATCAGCTCGGACCCGGCGGGGGCCCGGACGGTCAGGGTCTCCTCGCTGCCGGGCGTGGTCTTGTCGCGGAACGTCTCCACGGCCACGTCGAGCCGCACGTCGCCGGGCCGCGTGAACGAATAGGTGTAGTCGAGTTCGCGGCTGTTGCGGAAACCGAAGACGGACAACTTGACCGCGCTGCGGTACGACGGCTTGTAGGGCAGGACGAACTTGCGCATCTCGTTCTGCAGGTGGACGCCCTCACGGTAGAGCTGCGTGTCATTGTCGAACAGTTCCAGTTCGAGGTAGAGGTCGTCCTCGGTCGTTCCGAGCACGAATTCAATGGCGCCCTCGGTCCTGACCGGATAGTAGAAATACGTGGACTTGAACGGCAGCTTCCGGTCGTCGGTGCTCAAGACCACGACGTGGCGTTCGGTCTTGATCTCCCGGCCGAGGAAATCCGTGCGGGCGGTCACCGTGTAGTCGCCCGAAGGAAGCGCGCCGAAATCGAAGGCGATCGGCTCGTTGGTCCGGCACGCACCCTCCGCCACCGTCCGGCCGTCCGCATCCGTCACGGCATAGACGGCATCCGTGGCGTAGGGTGTGCCGTTGAGCGTGGTTCCGTTCACCGTCACGGCCTTCACGCGGTCCTTGTCCACGATCAGGCGGTTCTCGAAGTGCTCGTTGTCGGGCAGCTGGATGGCCAGGTCGACCGGTATGTCCGCCACGGGAACGGAGATGGTGGTCTCGTGGGTCTCTCCCTGCGGGTCGGTGGCCTTGACGAAGATGCGGCAGTCCGAGTGGAGCAGGTCTTCCTCATAGTCCTTGAAGTACGGCCGCTCCGCCGGGAAGGTGATGTCGAAATGCCCGTCGGCATCGGAGATGACGGTGCCTTCCATCAGGACCTCCTGGCCCAGATAGCGGCTGCTGGTCTGGCTGTAGGTCGACCGGGTAATCCGGTACCAGACCTCGCCGCCGGCCACCGAGAAGCCCGCATAGCTGCGCAGCTGCCCGCCCTGCCGGACCACGTTTCCGTAGGCGACCGGCTCTCCGACAGGCTGGAGCGTAACCGTGAAGGCGGGACGCTTGTATTCTTCCACACGGACACGGGCCGTCGTCAGGCCGTCCGCCTCGATCAGGTATGTCCCGTTCTTGCTGCCCTCGGGCAGCGTGAAGGCGCCGGCTGCGGAACCCAGTTCGTTGGTCAGCACCCGGACGGAATCCACGACCTTGTCGCCGGACTGGTGCCGGAGGGTCAGTTTCACGTTCCGGTCCGGCAGCACCGCACCCTGGGTTTCGTCCGCCTTGAAGCAGATGATCTTGAAATGGATGGTGTCCGACGGCTTGTAGAGTGCGCGGTCAGTGAAGATCCGCGCCTGCTCATAGGCCGTCTCCCGACCATCCCGGAAGCCATACGGGAAATAGTCGAACCCGCTGAGCAGGGGAGCGTACAGGTCGCCGTCGGCCTCGATCCGCAGCAGATAGCTGTTCTCGTGGTCGGTGACGGCCTTGCCCGTGTTCACGTGCCGGAAGCCTTCTCCCCGGAACGTGTCCGACAGGTGCCGCTTCAGCGAAACGACGGCGGACGACACGTTCTTGTACGCATTCTTGAAGACGCTGACCGTCCCTTTTTCATACGGCCGGCCGGTGGTCAGGTCGGCGGCATAGACTTCCACCTCCCCGTTGCGGACGCGCATCGCGCCGGCCACATTGCTCACGAAGACCTGGTCGTAACAGACCTCGTCGCGGATGTCCGTTCCCGCCTCGCGGCCCTGCACGGCGGCAAAGCGCACTACATAGACGCCCGGCTGCGGGAAGGCGACGGTCACCGGCTTCCGCTCGGAGATATGGTAGTCACAGGCAAAGCCGTCGACGACCTGCCTTGAAACGAGCGTCGCGCTCTTCTGCAGCGCAGCCTCGGAGGAATCGCCATAGCCGTCCTGGAACAGCTTGTTGTCGAGCATCCGGTACACTTTGGCTTCCACCTGGCGGACGTTGCAGGCAGTCAGTTCGTACGCCACGCTGTCGGAGGGCGCCATCGTGGGGCAGTGGGATGACGACAGCGAAGCCGCGTCCATCCCGTCGATCATCCCCTGGATGGATTTCTTCCAGGTGCCGACATACCGGTGCTTGAGCAGGGCCTGCGCCTCCGCACGGATGCGCAGGTAGTCCTCGCCCGTAGCGGACGGTTTCCATTTCCGGTCCACCGCCTCCTTGTGGTTGCGCAGCTGCCTGTACAGCAGCAGCATCACGCGCGGATGGTCCTTGTATTCGACAAGGTAGGCATCGAGGCTGTCGGTCAGGACCCGGCGGCTCAATGCCGCATAGGAAGGATAGTAGGCGTTCGCCTCCTTCCAGTTGTATTTCTTGAGATTCTCGTAGAGACTCTCCGAAACGACGAGCTGCTCCAGCTCGTCTCCCGCCTTCACGGTCTTCGCTTCCAGTTCGCGGAGATAGCCGGCCGCCGTCTGGGGCTTTCCTTCCTTCTCCGCCTGCCGGACCTTCGACCAGAGCCGGGAATAATTGTTCTGTGCATCCATGGTAAAGACAAAAGCGGTCAGCAGCGCGACCGTCCAAAGCAATCGTTTCATCGCAAACTCTGTTTTGCCAGATAAAGTTAACGAAAAATATACCATTTTTGCCTATCTTTGCTTGATTTACCGGAAAAATGAATTTCGAGGTCCTTTCCAGAGACAGTTCCACCAGCGCCCGTCGCGGCCGGCTCGTCACCGGCCACGGCACGGTCGAGACGCCCATCTTCATGCCGGTAGGAACCGTCGGCTCCGTCAAGGGAGTCTATCACAAGGACTTGAAGGAAGACATCCACGCCCAGATCATCCTGGGAAACACCTATCACCTGTATCTTAGGCCCGGACTCGACATCCTGCGCCGGGCCGGCGGTATCCACCGGTTCACGTCGTGGGACCGGCCCGTCCTGACCGACAGCGGGGGATTCCAGGTCTTCTCGCTCGCACAGAGCCGGAAACTGACCGAAGAGGGATGCATCTTCCAGTCGCACATCGACGGATCGCGGCATATCTTCACGCCGGAGAACAACGTCGACACCCAGCGCATCATCGGGGCCGACATCGTGATGGCGCTCGACGAGTGCTGCCCGGGCGACGCTGACTACCGCTACGCGCAAAAGTCGCTGGGCCTTACCCGGCGCTGGCTGGAGCGCTGCGTGCGGCACTTCGACGAGACGGAGCCGCTCTACGGCTACGAACAGGCCTTCTTCCCGATCGTGCAGGGCTGCATCTACCCCGACCTGCGGCTGCAGGCGGCCGAACACGCCGTGGCGATGGACCGGGAGGGCTACGCCATCGGCGGGCTCGCCGTGGGGGAACCCGTCGAAAAGATGTACGAGATGCTGGAACTCCTGCATCCCGTCCTGCCCCCCGACAAGCCCCGCTACCTGATGGGGGTCGGAACGCCCGCCAACCTGCTGGAAGGCATCGCCCGCGGCGTGGACATGTTCGACTGCGTGATGCCCACCCGCAACGGCCGCAACGCCATGCTTTTCACCAGCGAAGGCGTCATCCACATCAGGAACCGGAAATGGGCCGACGATTTCTCCCCGCTCGACCCGAATGGAACATCTTTTGTTGACCACTGCTACACCAAAGCCTACCTGCGGCATCTCTTCATCGCCGGGGAGATGCTGGCAGCGCAGATCGCCAGCCAGCACAACCTGGCCTTCTACCTGCACCTGACCGCCCAGGCGCGCGAACACATCGCCGCCGGCGATTTCGGCCCCTGGAAGGAAGCCCTGGTCAAAAAACTCGACACCCGTCTCTGAAGATGAAGCAACCGCACGTCAAGATCCTCGACCGTTACATCATCAAGAAGTTCCTCGGAACCTTCCTGTTCACGATCCTGATCGCCGTGCTCATCGTGGTCATCTTCGACCTGAGCGAGAAAATCGACAAGTTCGTGGACAAGCACGTGCCCGTCCACGAGATCGTGTTCGAATACTATGCGGGCTTCATTCCCTGGATCGTCAACAGCTTCAGTCCGCTGTTCGTGTTCATTTCCGCCATCTTCTTCACCTCGAAGCTGGCCCAGAACAGCGAAATCGTGGCCATCCTTTCGGGCGGCGTCAGCTTCCGCCGGCTGATGGCCCCCTACCTGTTCTCGGCGGGCGTGATCGCCCTCCTGTCACTGATCCTGGGCCTGTACGTGATCCCGCCGGCCAACCAGCACCGGCTCGACTTCGAGAACAAGTACATCAAGACCCAGCAGATCGCGGCCGACAACATGCGCAACATCCACTACCAGCTTTCGCCGGGCGAATTCGTGTACGTGGAGCAGTTCAGCCGCTGGGCCAACACCGCCTACCGCTTTACGCTCGAGCACATCGAAGAAGGCCGGCTCGTATCGAAGATATCGGCCGAATCGGCCGCGTGGGATTCCACCTTCGGCGGCTGGAAACTCAAGAACTACTACATCCGCGACTTCTACGGTGAATCGGAGATGGTCCGTACCGGGCGGCAGACCGACACGGTGATCAACCTGACCATCGACGACTTCTACCGGCGGAAGAACATCGTGGAGTCCCTGTCTGAAAAAGACCTCAACGAACTGATCAAGGTGCAGAAGATGCGCGGCGACGCACTGGTGCAGCGGTCGCTCATCGAAAAGAACAGCCGCATCGCCATGCCCTTCTCCGCCTTTGTGCTGACAGTCATCGCCGTGTCGCTCTCCTCCCGGAAGAAACGCGGCGGACTGGGCCTGAACATCGGCATCGGCCTTGCGCTGAGTTTTTCCTACATCCTCTTCATGCGCTTCAGCCAGATGTTCGTCCAGACCGGCGTGATGACGCCCGCCCTCGCGATGTGGGTGCCCAACATCGTGTTCGCGATCGTGGCGGGCATCCTTTACCGACTCGCTCCAAAATAATACCTGACATATCCCTATGAATCCCAAAACGAATCTCAAAATCAGACTGATCGTGATGAACTTCCTGATCTTCGCGGTCTGGGGCGCCTATCTCTGTTCGCTGGGCATCTACCTCGGACGCGTCGGGATGGGAGCGAAGATCGGCCAGTTCTTCGCCATCCAGGGCATCGTGTCCCTCTTCATGCCCGCCCTGATGGGCATCGTGGCCGACCGGTGGGTCCCCGCACAGAAACTGCTGGGAATCTGCCACCTGCTCTCCGCCTTGTTCATGGCGGCGGCCGGCTTCATGGGCTGGAAATACGGCGACGGCGTCACCTTCGGCCAGCTTTTCCCCTGGTACGCCCTGGCCGTGGCTTTCTTCATGCCGACCATCGCCCTGGGCAACTCCGTCTCCTACAATGCGCTCAGCCGCGCCGGGATGGACACGGTCCGGGATTTCCCGCCCATCCGCGTCTTCGGCACCATCGGATTCATCCTCTCGATGTGGATCGTCAACTTCACGGGCTTCAAGAACGACTACAACCAGCTCTTCGTCTCGGCGGCCTGGGGCATCGTCCTGGCCGTCTACGCATTCACCCTGCCCAACTGCCCGGTCAACCGCAACAAGGCGTCCAGCTCGCTGGTCGATGCCTTCGGCCTGCGCGCCTTCACGCTGTTCAAGGACGCGAAGATGTGCATCTTCTTCATCTTCTCCTTCCTGCTGGGCATGTGCCTCCAGGTGACCAACGGCTTTGCCACGCCGTATCTCGACGCTTTCGGCCAGCTGCCGCAATATGCCGACGCCTTTGCCGTGAAGAACAACGTGTTCCTCTCGTCGATCTCCCAGGTGTCGGAAACGCTGTGCATCCTGCTGATCCCCTTCTGCCTGAAACGCTTCGGCATCAAGAAGGTGATGCTCATTTCGTTCGTGGCCTGGTTCCTGCGCTTCGGTTTCCTGGGCGCCGGCAACCCTTCCGGCTGGGGCCTCGTCCTCTTTGTCCTCTCGATGATCGTCTATGGTGTCGCCTTCGACTTCTTCAACATCAGCGGATCGCTCTTCGTGGACCAGAACACCGACGAAAGCATCCGCTCCAGCGCCCAGGGCGTCTTCATGATGATGACCAACGGCCTCGGTGCAACGATCGGTTCGCTCTGCGCGCAGGCGGTGGTCAACCACTTCACCCTCGGCAAGGAGGGAGAAGTCCTGATGTCCGGATGGTCCTCCGCCTGGTATGCCTTCGCGCTCTTCGCCCTGGTCCTGGCCATCCTGTTCGCCATCGTGTTCAAGTACAAGCACGAACCGGCGAAATAACCGGAAGGACAAGGCACAAAAAAAGCCGGCTGGAAAGAGCCGGCTTTTTTTGATGGGTACCTTCGACTAGGCGTTGCCCGACTTGCGGGGAGCCACGACCTTGCGGGCCGCGGGAGCGGCCTTGGTGACGTTCTCATTCGCAGCCTTGGGGGAATTCGCCTTGCGGGACACGGTCTTCTTGGCCGGCGTCTCGCCGCCCTCGGCGGCCGCTTTCTTCGAACCGCCGCGACGCGTCGCGGTCTTCTTCACTTCTTTCTCGGGAGCCGCTGCGGCCTCGGCGAAGTCGACCAGCTGGATGATGGCCATATCGGCTGCATCACCCACGCGGAAACCGGTCCGCACGATGCGGGTATAGCCACCCGGACGGTCGGCGATCTTCGGCGCGATCACACGGAAAAGCTCGCTGACAGCCTCTTTCTGCTTGAGGTAGCTGAACACGATACGACGCGAATGGGTCGTGTCTTCCTTGGATTTGGTAATGAGCGGTTCTACGTACATACGCAGCGCCTTGGCCTTGGCGACTGTCGTCTCGACCTGCTTGTTGAGCACGAGCGAAGAAGCCAGGTTGGCCAGCATGGCCTTGCGGTGGCCGCTCTGACGTCCCAAATGATTGATTGCCCTGTTATGCCTCATGATCTTCTAATTCTGTTTCAAGTTCTGTTTCGGATTCTGTTTCGATTTCTGTTTCACCGGCAGCGTCGGCATCGGCCTGCTTCGGTTTCGGTTCGATGCCGTACTTGGTGACATCCATCCCGAAGCCCAGCTTCACCTTGTCGATGAGCATTTCGATCTCGTTCATCGACTTCTTGCCGAAGTTCCTGAACTTCATCAGTTCACCGCGCTGGTGGGAAACCAGGTCTGCAAACGTGTCGATATTGGCCGCCTTCAGACAATTGAGCGCCCGGACGGAAAGTTCCATGTCGGAGAGCTTGGTCAGGAGGAGATGGCGCATGCGCAGCGCTTCCTCGTCCAGTTCCTTGCTGTCGACCTCGACCGGCGTCTCCGGCGTGATCTTCTCGTCGGAGAAGAGCATGAAGTGGTAGATCAGGATCTTGGCCGCCTCCTTGAGGGCGTCCTTCGGATGGATGGAACCATCCGTGGTGATCTCCAGGTTGAGCTTGTCGTAGTCCGTCTTCTGTTCGACGCGCCAGGGTTCGACCGTGTACTTCACGTTCTTGATCGGCGTGAAGATCGAATCGATGGCGATCGTATCCACCGGAGCGAGCTCGACTTTGTTCTCGTCGGCCGGCACGTAGCCGCGGCCCTTTCCGATCCGCAGGTCGATGACCAGCTTCACCGTCGGCTCCATCGAGCAGATGTGAAGGTCGGGGTTGAGGACCTTGAAGGAAGAGAGATTCCTGGAGATGTCTTCAGCGATGAACTCCTGCTTGCCGGTGACCGTGATGGTCGTGGTTTCGCTGTCGACGTCCTCGATCATGCGCTTGAAGCGGACCTGCTTCAGGTTGAGCACGATGTCGACGACGCTCTCGATGACGCCCGGGATGGTGTCGAACTCGTGGGCGACACCGTCGATGCGGATCGACGTGATGGCGAAACCCTCCAGCGAAGAGAGCAGGATGCGGCGCAATGCATTGCCGATGGTGATTCCGTATCCGGGCTCAAGCGGCCGGAATTCGAAACGACCAAAGGTCTCGGATGCATCGAGCATGATCACCTTGTCCGGTTTCTGGAATGCTAAAATGGCCATTGTCTTTACTTTTTACTTGGAGTACAACTCGACGATCAACTGTTCGTTGATGGTTTCCGGAATCTCACTCCGCTCAGGCAGGCTGGCGAACTTGCCGGCGCACTTCGATGCGTCCCATTCAAGCCAGGGATACTTGCCTGCGGAGGCGTTGAGGCTGTCCTGGATCACTTCCAGGCTCTTGGAACGCTCGCGGACGCCCACGATGCTGCCGGTCTTGACGATGGTCGAGGGAATGTTGCAGACATAACCGTCGACGACGATGTGGCAGTGGGTGACCAGCTGGCGTGCGGCAGCCCGGGTGGGCGCGATGCCAAGGCGGTAGACCAGGTTGTCCAGACGGGACTCGAGGAGCATCAGCAGGTTCTCGCCCGTACGGCCCTTCATGCGGTTCGCCTTGCCGTACAGGTTGCGGAACTGACGCTCGAGCACGCCGTAGGTGTACTTCACCTTCTGCTTCTCAGCCAGCTGGATGCCGTACTCGGAAGTCTTCTTGCGCTTCTTGGCCAGGCCGTGCTGTCCCGGAGGGTAGTTCTTCTTTTCAAAATACTTGTCAGGGCCGTAGATCGGTTCACCGAACTTACGGGCTATCTTGGTTTTCGGACCAGTGTATCTTGCCATGGTTTCAATACGTTTAAAAGTTAGACTCTGCGACGGCCCTTCGGACGGCAGCCATTGTGCGGAAGCGGCGTGACGTCGATGATCTCGGTCACCTCGATGCCGGCACCGTGGAGGGTGCGGATGGCGGATTCACGACCGGCGCCCGGTCCCTTGACATACGCTTTGATCTTGCGCAG
Source organism: uncultured Bacteroidales bacterium (assembly GCA_947306365.1). Lineage (GTDB taxonomy): Bacteria > Bacteroidota > Bacteroidia > Bacteroidales > UBA932 > Cacconaster. Next base: position 169,076 of record CAMZGD010000001.1, on the reverse strand, counting down.
ACCCAGGTCGTAGGCGACCTTTGCGCAATCCTGTGCGGCGACCTGTGCGGCATAGGGCGTGTTCTTCTTCGAACCGCGGAAACCCATCTTGCCGGCGGACGACCAGCTGATCACCTGACCCGTGCTGTTGGTCAGCGTAACGATGACATTGTTGAAAGTGGACGAAATATGGGCCTGACCATAAGCGTCAACCTTGACAACTCTTTTCTTGCTTGCTGTAGTTTTCTTTGCCATAATCTAAACCTTACTTCGTTGCTTTCTTCTTGTTGGCCACAGTCTTCTTGCGGCCCTTGCGGGTACGGGCATTGTTCTTGGTGCTCTGGCCGCGGACGGGCAGGCCGAGACGGTGGCGAATGCCGCGATAGCAACCGATGTCCATCAGTCGCTTGATGTTGAGCTGAGTGGCGGAACGGAGTTCGCCCTCAATCTTGAAATCGTTGGCAATCATCGTACGGATTGCAGCGATCTGCTCGTCGTTCCAATCCTTGACCTTGATGTCGGGATTGATGTCGAGCGTCCCCAGGATCTTCTCGGCGGAGCTGCGGCCGATACCGTAGATATAGGTCAACCCTATGACTCCACGCTTGTTGTTTGGTAAATCTACTCCGGCTATACGTGCCATAATCTATTTTTACTTTTTATCGTTTACAAATTATAAAGATTATCCCTGGCGCATCTTGAATTTCGGATTCTTCTTGCAGATGACATACAAGCGGCCTTTGCGCTTTACGATCTTGCAATCCTCACTACGCTTCTTGATGGATGTCTTGACTTTCATTGTTGTAAGTTTTTATTTGTATCTGAAAGATATTCTTCCTTTTGTCAAATCATACGGGGACATTTCGACCCTCACTTTGTCTCCGGGCAGGATCCGGATGTAATGCATTCGCATCTTGCCCGAGATGTGGGCGATGATCACGTGGCCGTTGTCGAGTTCGACGCGGAACATCGCATTCGACAGGGCCTCGATTATGGTTCCTTCTTTTTCTATCGCTGATTGTTTCGGCATATATAAAAACGTATGGTTTAACAAATCTCTTTTTCAATAAATTCAAAAGTCGTCAGCACTTCAGCCTTCCCGCGGCGGACGACGACCGTCTTCTCAAAGTGAGCCGACGGGGCGCCGTCTGCCGTATGGATGGCCCATCCGTTCTCATCGAGGTACACTTCCTTGCGGCCGGCGTTGATCATCGGCTCGATGCAGATCACCATGCCTTCCTGCAGTTTCACCCCATGGCCGCGGCGTCCGTAGTTGGGGACTTCGGGACTCTCGTGCATGTCACGACCGATCCCGTGTCCGACCAGCTCCCTGACGACGGAGAAGCCGAGGTTCTCGCAGTAAGACTGGACTGCCTCGCCGATGTCGCCCGTGCGGTTTCCGGCGACGGCCGCCTCGATGCCCTTCTCCAGCGACTGCCGCGTAGCGTCGAGCAGCGCCCGGATCCGTGCATCCACCTTCCCGACCGGGAACGTGTAGGCCGAATCGCCGTAGAAACCCCTGTACACCGTACCGCAGTCGACCGAGACGATGTCGCCTTCCTTGAGCTTGTAGCCGGAAGGAAAGCCGTGCACCACCACGTCGTTGACCGACATGCACAGTGTGCCGGGAAAGCCCTCGAATCCGAGGAAACCGGGCACTGCCCCGAGACTGCGGATGTACTTCTCGGCAATCACGTCGAGCTCCTTGGTCGTGATACCCGGCTCGATGTGGCGGCCGACCTCAGCCAGTGTCTTCGACACCAGCAGGGCGTTTTCCCGCAGCAGCGCGATTTCTTCTTCGGACTTGAGTCTGATCATGTGAAAGAATCTATCAAAATTACATACCCGAACGGCCCTTGAGACGTCCCGTCTTCATCAGACCGTCGTAGTGACGCATAAGCAAGTGGTTCTCAATCTGCTGGAGGGTATCCAGGATCACACCCACAAGGATCAGCAGCGAGGTGCCGCCGTAGAAAGGTGCAAACTGGCTGTTGACGCCAAGCATCCGCGCGAAGGCGGGAAGGATGGCGACAAGGGCCAGCAGGATGGAACCGGGAAGCGTGATGCGCGACATCACGGCATCGATGTACTCGGCCGTCTTCCTGCCGGGCTTGCAACCCGGGATGAAGCCGCCGTTCTTCTTCATTTCCTCTGCCATGTTGGTCGGGTTCACCGTAATAGCGGTGTAGAAATACGTGAACAGGATGACCATGATGGCATAGACGAAGTTGTACCAGAAGCCGTTCGTGTTGCCCATTACGGCCGCCAGGCCTTTCGTAGCCGTGAAGTTCTGGAAGATGAGCGGGAAGAGCATCAGCGCCTGCGCGAAGATGATCGGCATCACACCGGCCGCATTGATCTTCAGCGGAATGTACTGACGGACACCGCCATACTGCTTGTTGCCCACGATACGCTTGGCGTACTGCACCGGTATCTTGCGTACCGCCTGCACCAGCGCGATGGTACCGACGAAGACCAGGAAGAGCACGACCAGTTCGATGACAAGCACGAGCATGCCGCCCATGCTGGTCGTCCACTTCTCGGAAATCTCGAGCCACAGCGCCTGCGGGAGACGGGCGATGATACCGATCATGATGATCAGGGAAATACCATTACCAATGCCGCGGTCTGTAATTCTTTCACCCAACCACATGACGAACATCGTACCGCCGATCAGGATCAGGGTGGCGAAGACACCGTACCACCAGCCGTTCATCGTGGTGACGAACGCCTCGGGCGGCAGGGTCGAACGCAGGGACGCGACATAGGCCGGGCCCTGGATCGCCAGGATCAGGATCGTGAGGTAGCGCGTATATTGATTCATCTTGCGACGTCCGCTCTCGCCTTCGCGCTGGAGGCGCTGGAAGGAGGGAAGGAAGACGCCCAGAAGCTGGATCACGATGGATGCGGAGATGTACGGCATCACGCCCAGCGCGAAGATGGACGCGTTGCCGAAGGCACCGCCGGAGAACATATTCAACAGACCGACCAGGCCTTCCGAGGTCTTCTGCTGCAGCGCCGCGATCTGCGTGGCATCGATGCCCGGGATCACGATGTAGCTGCCGAGACGGTAGACCACGATCAGAAGGAACGTGTAGGCCAACCGCTTGCGGAGGTCTTCGATCTTGAATATGTTGACTATCGTTTGAAAAAACCTTTTCATTGCCGGAGGGAATTAAAGTTTGGTGACCGTTCCGCCCTTCTCTTCAATCTTCTTGATGGCTGCGGCGGAGAACGCATCGGCCGTCACGTCGAGCTTGGCCGTCAGTTCACCTTTCGCAAGGATCTTGACGAGGTCGCCCTTCGCGGCGAAGCCGGCGCTCCGGAGCACGTCGACATCAATGGCAGTGATGTTGTACCGCTCGCTGATCGTCTGCAGGGCAGACAGATTCACGGCTTTGTATTCGACTCTGTTGTGGTTCTTGAAACCGAACTTCGGAAGCCGGCGCTGGATAGGCATCTGGCCGCCTTCGAAACCGATCTTGCGGGCGTAGCCGGAACGGGATTTCGCACCGTTGCTGCCGCGACCGGCCGTCTTGCCGAGACCCGAACCGGGACCGCGGCCGACGCGCTTCTCTGATTTGACAGAACCTTTAGCAGGGGTAAGATTATTGAGTTTCATGGAAGTTCCTCCTATTCGTTGACGGGTTCGACGGTAACCAGATGGGCCACCCGCTCGATCATCCCTTCGGTGACCGGCGTGAGTTCCACGATGACGCTCTGGTGCATCCGGTGGATGCCGAGCGAGGTAAGGTTGGCAATCTGGCGCTTCGTAGCACCGCTCTTGCTCTTGATCTGCGTAAGTTTAACCTTTGCCATAGCGTAAGTCCTCCTTAACCATTGAAAACCCGGTTCATGGGAATGCCGCGAAGACCAGCCACGGTGTAGGCGTCACGCATTTCCGTAAGGGCGTTGACGGTAGCCTTCACCAGGTTGTGCGGGTTGGAACTGCCCTTGCTCTTGGCAAGGACGTCGTGGACGCCGACCGACTCGAAGACGGCACGCATGGCGCCGCCGGCCTTCACACCGGTACCGGGGGCCGCGGGTTTCATGAACACGCGGGCGCCGCCGAACTTGGCCGACTGCTCGTGCGGGATGGTCTGCTTGCTCAGCGGGACCCGGACGAGGTTCTTCTTCGCATCTTCAATACCCTTGGAGATGGCGGTGGTGACTTCGTTTGCCTTTCCAAGGCCGTAGCCTACGACGCCGTTTTCGTCGCCGACGACCACGATGGCAGCAAAGCTGAAGTGACGGCCACCTTTGGTGACTTTGGTGACTCGCTGGACGGCCACGAGGCGGTCCTTGAGTTCCAGGTCCGTAGTCTTTACTTTCTTAACATTGATATCTGCCATAGCCCTTAGAATTTAAGGCCGCCCTCACGGGCAGCGTCTGCCAAACTTTTAACTCTTCCGTGATAGAGGTAGCCTCCGCGGTCGAACGCGACGGTGGAGATCCCCTTCTCGATCGCACGCTCCGCGATCGCCTTGCCCACGACGGCGGCAGCCTCGATGCCGGTCTTGCCCTTGCAAGCCTCGACGAGGGCCTTGTCGTTGGAAGCGGCGGAAGCGAGGGTCACGCCCTTGGTGTCGTCGACGACCTGGACGTAGATCTGCTTATTACTCCTGAACACTACCATGCGCGGAACGTCGGACGTGCCGTTGACAACCTTGCGGATCCGGTAGTGGATTCTCTGTCTTCTTTCTGATTTAGTCAATGCCATAACTTTCTCTCCTATTATTTAGCAGAAGCACTCTTGCCGGCCTTGCGACGGAGCTGTTCGCCGACGAACTTGATACCCTTGCCCTTGTACGGCTCAGGCTTGCGCAGCGAGCGGACCTTGGCGGCCACCATGCCGAGCAGCTGCTTGTCAGCGCTCTTCAATACCAGCACGGGGTTCTGGCCCTTCTTGACGGGCTCGGCCTCGGCCTTCACTTCCTTGGGAAGCTGGAACTGGATGTCGTGCGAGTAACCGAGGCTGAAGACCACGATCTGGTCTTTCACTTCCACGCGGTAACCGACACCGACCAGCTCCTGCTTGACAGTATAACCTTCCGAGACACCTACAACCATATTGTGGATCAGGGCGCGGTAGAGACCGTGCATCGAACGGTGGCGAGGTTGATCTGTCGGACGCTTTACTGTAAGAACACCCCCGTCTGCGGAGACTTCGATGTCCGGATCAATCTTCTGGGACAGTTCTCCGAGCGGGCCTTTCACCGTGACCACGTGGTCGTCGCTGACCGAAACGGCGACGCCAGAAGGCAGGTTTACAGGTAATTTACCGATTCTTGACATTATTCTTGATTTTTAATTGTTAACAATTAGTACACGTAGCAAATTACTTCACCACCGACATTGAGGTTGCGGGCCTCCTTGTCCGTGACAATACCCTTGGACGTGGAAAGGATGGCGATGCCCAGTCCGTTGAGGACGCGCGGCATGTTCTCCACGTCGGTGTAGGTGCGAAGGCCCGGGGAGCTGACGCGGATCAGCTTCTTGACGGCCGCCTTCTTGGTTTCCGGATGGTACTTGAGCGCCATCTTGATGGTGTTGCAAGGTTTTCCCTCGACAACCTTCCAGGCGAGAATGTACCCCTTCTCGTGGAGAATGCGGGTGATCTCGACCTTCATCTTCGATGCCGGCACCTCGACGGTCTTGTGACCTGCGAGATAGGCATTGCGAACTCTTGTCAGATAATCTGCAATTGGATCAGTCATTTTTTTCTGGTTTTGTTGAATCCCGGCGTCACTCGGATAAAGCCTTGGCGCGACGCCCGATATCCAATTTATTATTAATTAAGTGAATTGTTTCTACCAGCTAGCCTTCTTGACGCCCGGGATCAGACCCTTGGAAGCCATTTCGCGGAACTGAATACGGCTGATGCCGAAGTAGCGCATATATCCTTTCGGACGGCCGGTGATCGAGCAGCGGTTGTGCTTGCGGCACGGGGAGCTGTTTTTCGGGAGCTTGTCCAGGGCAGCCCAGTCGCCTGCTTCCTTCAGGGCCTTGCGTTTCTCAGCATACTTGGCACACATGGCGGCGCGCTTGACTTCGCGGGCCTTCATCGATTCTTTTGCCATACCCTATATTAATTATTGTGTTTGATGTTCTTGAAAGGAATTCCGAATTCACGGAGAAGCGCGAAGGCCTCTTCGTCCTTGGTGGCGGTGGTGACGAAGGTGATTTCCATACCCATCACTTTCGTGATCTTGTCGATGTCGATCTCCGGGAAGATGATCTGCTCCTTCACGCCGAGGGTGTAGTTGCCACGGCCGTCGAAGTTCTCGGAAACGCCCTTGAAGTCGCGGATGCGCGGAAGCGACACGGCGATCAGGCGCTCGAGGAACTCATACATCCGGACACCGCGCAGCGTGACCTTCACGCCGATCGGCATGCCCTTGCGGAGCTTGAAGTTGGAAATGTCCTTGCGGGAAACCGTCTGCACGGCCTTCTGGCCGGCGATGGTGGTCAGTTCCTGCTGGGCGACCTCCACGAGCTTCTTGTCCTGGGTGGCGCTGCCGATACCCTGGTTCACGGTGATCTTGACAAGCTTCGGCACCTGCATCACGGTGGAGTACTTGAACTCCTTCATCATTTTGTCGACAATCTCTTCCTTGTACTTCTTCTGAAGGGAAGGGACGTACCCGATCTCAGCCATCGTAGGGCCCTGCGGGACTGCTGCTGCTTTTTCTTTCTTTGCCATTACTTGATCTCCTCACCAGATTTTTTAGCGTAGCGGACCAGTTTGCCCTTGTCGTTCAGACGACGGCCGATCTTCGTGGCGCCGCCCTTCACCGGGTCGACAACCTGGAGGTTCGACACGTGAATGCCGGCTTCCTGTTTGACGATGCCGCCCTGCGGGTTCTTGGAATTGGGTTTGGTATGCTTGCTGACCATGTTGACTCCTTCAACGATGGCACGGTTCTTCTCAGTATCCACAGCCAGGACTTTACCGGTCTTACCCTTGTCGTTGCCTGCGTTTACATAGACCATATCGCCTTTTTTGATGTGCAATTTTGCCATGGTTCTACCTCCTTATAACACCTCGGGGGCCAGTGAAACGATTTTCATATAGTTTTCGCGGAGCTCGCGGGCCACAGGGCCGAAAATGCGGGTACCCACGACCTCGTCCTGCTTCGTCAGCAGCACGCACGCGTTGTCGTCGAAACGGATATAGGAACCGTCGGCGCGACGGACTTCCTTCTTGGTGCGGACGACGACGGCATTGGAAACAGAGCCCTTCTTGGCGTTGCCGCCCGGAATGGCGCTCTTGACGGCGACGACGATCTTGTCGCCCACAGTGGCATAACGATGGCGGGTACCACCGAGCACGCGGATGCAGAGAACCTCTTTCGCACCCGAATTGTCAGCCACCAACAAACGTGATTCTTGCTGTATCATGTTATTTGACTTTTTCTACGATTTCTACTAATCTCCAGCGTTTGGTCTTGCTCAGCGGACGGGTCTCCATGATGCGGACCTTGTCGCCTTCGCTGCACTCGTTCTTGTCATCCTGGGCGACGAACTTCGTGGTCTTGTTCACGAACTTGCCGTAGATCGGATGCTTCTCCTTGGTCTTCACAGCAACTACAATAGATTTATCCATCTTGTTGCTGACCACGATGCCGATTCTTTCTTTACGAAGATTTCTTTCCATGGGACATTTCTATTTAGTTCTGTTTCTCTTTTTCTGCCAGCACGGTCATCATCCGGGCAATGTCTGCCTTGGCCTTCTTGATGACCGAAGTGTCTTCCAACGGAGAGATCACGTGGTTCATCTTCAGTTTGTTGAGATTCTGCTTCTCGACTTCGAGACGCTCGCGCAGGTCCTTGACTGCCATCTCTTCGATTTCTTTTCTTTTCATGGTCTTCTCTCCTTGTATTATTCGGTGAAGTCCCTGCGGACGACGAACTTGGTGGTGACGGGAAGCTTCTGGGCGCCGAGACGGAGCGCCTCCTTGGCGACGGCCATCGGAACACCTTCAGCCTCGATGATCATACGGCCCGGGGTGATGGGCGCCACGAAACCTTCGGGATTGCCTTTACCTTTACCCATACGGACTTCGGCCGGCTTCTTGGTGTACGGCTTGTCGGGGAACACGCGGATCCAGATCTTACCTTCACGTTTCATGTAACGTACGACAGCCTGACGGGCAGCCTCGATCTGCTGACCGGTGAGCCAGCAGCTCTCCATGGTCTTGATACCGAAAGAACCAAAGGCCAACTGGTTGCCACGCTGGGCGATCCCCTTCATGCGGCCTTTCTGCTGTCTCCTGAACTTTGTTTTCTTAGGTTGTAACATAGCCTTTATTACTTAAAAATATCTTAAACTTCTAATACTCAATGTTTTAGCGCATTTCAGGCATAAAACACAGGGTTGCAAAGGTACACAAAAAAATCAAATACCAAAAACTTTTGCGAAATTTTCGACAAAAATATTTGATACTTAACTTCCTGACTTAACAGGTAATTAGCGAAACCTAAAACTTAATGTTCCCGTGCATTTTCGACCGCGCGGAAAACGCGGAGCAGGTTGCCGCCCCAGAAGCATTCGAGTTCCCGGTCTGTCCAGCCGCGGCGAAGAAGTTCCACGGTGATGTCCTTCATCTTCGAGGCGTCTTCCAGCCCCTTCATCCCGCCGCCGCCGTCGAAGTCGGTGCCGACACCCACGTATTCCACACCCACGAGCCGCCGGATGTACTCCACATGGTCGCAGAACGTCCCGATGTCCACCTGTTCGTTCGGCAGCCAGGAAAGCGCCCAGCGCCCCGTCGTCACCTGGACGACGCCGCCCTTCGCCGCGATGGCGCGGATCTCGTCGTCGGTCAGGTTGCGCGGATGGTCCTTGATGGCATAGACGCAGGAATGCGAGCAGATGACCGGTGCGGTGCTGAGCGAGAGGCAGTCATACAGCGTCTCCGTGGAGGCGTGCGAGCAGTCCACCAGGACACCCAGCCGGTTCATCTCCCGCACGAGCTCCCGCCCGAAGGGCGAGAGGCCGCCCCAGGTGCGCTGCGGATAGCGCGATGCGTCGCACACGTCGTTGTCGTAGTTGTGCGACAGGGTAATGATGCGGGCGCCCAGGTCGTAGAAGACCTGCAGCCGCGACAGGTCGCGTCCGATGGGATACGCGTTCTCCAGGCCCAGGACCAGGCTCAGCCTGTGCCGCCGCTTGTTCCGGACGATGTCGTCGGCCGTCAGGGCGACGGCCGCTTCCTTCGGGCGCGCCGCGATATAGGCCCGGACAGCCTCCATCCGGGCGAGGGTCTCCTCGAACACGCGAAGTTCGGTCGCTTCGTCGAGCGGTCCCTGTTCCACGAAAACGGGATAGAAGCAGCAGTCCACCCTTCCCGAGCGCAGACGCGGGAAGGAAGCCTGCACCTTCGACGCATCCACGCCGGGTTTGATCAGTTCCAGCGCCGTATCGGTGTGCGTATCGACCGCGATCAGCTTGTCGTGCAGCTTTTCCGCCCGCCGGCGCAGCAACGTCTCCTCGTCCTGCTGCACCGTGAATCCAAGGGCCGCGAACACCAGCAGCGCCGGAACCAGCCGAATCAGCGTGCGTCTCATTTCAATTCGCTTTTGGGAATCCACCAGTGAAGCCGCCGGGCCAGCAAAAGGATCAGCAGGGAAAGCGCGAGGCAGCCCAGCATCAGCCACAACCCCTGCCCGGCCGCGAAGAGGATGGGAACGAACGTGATGAGCAGGATCTCGACCGGTGCGCAGGGCAAATAGGCCAGCGCATAGTCGTCCATCGCCTTGCTTTGCATCTTCGGATCGACGATGCGCAGCAGTGCGATGCCCATCGCCATCGTGCCGGTCCACCAGCCCCAGGCGAAGACCGACTTCTCGAACCAGTCCTTCCGGTTGAGCCGGCGGCCGAACCAGAACACCGTGAAGACCGTCACGGCGATGCCGGTGAGCGTCAGGACGACCAATGGCCACGCATACTTGACGACCACGCTGAGCTTGATCGAAGCCACGCCGCAGGCCACCAGCAGGTCGGTGGCCGAACTGCTGATGCTGCCCGCCGTCCGGGGATCGATGTACCGGGCGGCGCCCGCCTTGTTGAAGCACAGCTTGAGCAGCATTCCCGCCACGAACGCGCAGCTGAACACCGGAAGTTCCACGGCCGGCCACAGCAGCTTGACGCCGCGGCTCAGCAGATAGCCGCCGAACGCGGAAACCACGACCAGGGAGAGGTGGAAGACGTGGGAGTCGATCGAGATGGGAGAAGTGGTGCCGATGGCCGTCGGCTCGCGCTTCTCTTCGGGCAGCAGGCCGCTGCGGTATTCATCGGGAAGCTCGCTGAAATCGGACAGATAGGCGGTCTGTCCCTTCTTCGTGGCGATCTTGATGAAAAGCAGGCCGCCGAGAATGGCGACGATCACACCGATGGTGGCCGTGGTCATTCCCAGGCTGGTGGCCTCGTCCCAGCCCAGCCCGTCGAACGCCGAGCCGATGGCCGCCGCGGTACCGTGGCCGCCGTAGAAGCCCGTCGGCAGCATCACGCCGAAGGCGGCGTTGAGCTGCGGCCAGACCAGCCGCAGGACGAGCAGGCCGAACAGGCCCATCACCGCCCACTGGAACAGCATCCCGAACTGGGAGAAGGCCCACATCGGCCCCACCCGGCGGGCCACTTCCCGGACCTTGAAACTCGGGGAAGACAGGGGCAGCGCGCCGAACACGACGGCGATCAGGATTGCCGCATAGGTGCTGATGCTGCCCGACAGGGGCAGCCAGCCCAGGCCGTTCGGGCCGAAGGCCAGGCCGAGGATGCCCGCCAGCAGGCTGGGCGGGATGAACAGCTTCTGGATGAGACGAACCTTCACCCGCAGGAACTTTCCGACGAGCAGCAACGCGCAGATGATGCCCATATCGGAAAAAAGCACCCACGGCGTGAAATTTGCAAAGTCGAACATCGGCAAAACGGTTTTATCTGGTAAAAATAACGTTTTTTCAGAAAGAATCCTACCTTTGCCGGCGAAAATGAGACGCGTCCTGACCTTCCTGACCGCCATCCTTGCGGCCGCGCTGCTGACGCCTTCGCTCTCCGCCCAGAACAACCGGCGCGAGCTCAAGGTGATGGAGTATTATGTCTATCAGGGCGACACCATCTACGTGGACGAACTCCCGCCCGCCGTCATCCATCCGCGCCAGACGATGAACAAGCGCGACTGGGTGAAATACTACAAGCGCGTGCACAATTTCAGCAAGGCCTATCCGTACGCCCTGCTCGTCAGCCGTGTCATCAACGAGACCGACAGCATTTTCCTCGCCCGCAACTACACCCGGCGGCAGCAGGACAAGTACCTCAACCAGTTGAAGGAAGACCTGATCAAGGACTTCGAACCCATTTTCCGGAAACTGACGCTCAAGCAGGGTCTGATGATGATCCGCCTCATCGACCGCGAATGCGGACAGACGCCCTACTATATCCTGAAACGCTACCTGGGCGGTACGACGGCCGGGTTCTGGCAGGGCGTCGCCAAAGTCTTCAAGGGAAACCTCAAGCAGCCTTACGACAAGTTCGGCGAAGACAGGGACCTCGAGGAGCTGGTGGGCTACTGGCAGCGGGGCGAATTCGACAACCTCTACGTGATGGTTTTCGGAAAACCGCGGCCGCAGATCATCGTGCCCAAGCGCTTTGCGGAGGATGAAAGCCTCCTCCGTGCGATCGGGAACAAGCGGAGATAACCGGCGGAAACAATCCCTGATTACAGGATGAACGTATCGTCGGGGCCTGACCAGGCACCGAGTACCACGAGTTCGCCTCCGCTTTCCACGGGCACCCGACCCGGCACATGGTAATGGCCGAACACATAGAGGTCGGCCGGCCGGTTGCTGCGGCCGAATCCGTCGGCAAACCGGTACAGCCCGGTTTCGCGTCCCTTGAACACCTCCGGTTCGGGGTGGCGCTTCCGGCTGGAAGCGGACCAGCTGCGCGCGAACCGGAACACCGGGCGGGGATGAAGCGCCTTGAGCAGCGCGATGCAGACCTTGTTGCGGAACACGCAACGGATCAGTTTCGACTTGGGGTCGTGGCTGCCGAGCGTGTCGCCGTGACCGGCCAGCACCCGGCGGCCGTCGATCTCGAACACGCGCCAGGGCTCCTGCACGATGTGTACGCCCAGTTCCTTTTCGAAATAGTCGGTCACCCACCAGTCGTGGTTGCCGCGGAAGAACCAGACATCGGCCCGCTGCGCCACCTCGGCCAGCGCCGCGAGCACGCGCACGCTGCCGCGCGGCACCACGTCGCGGTAGTCCACCCAGAAATCGAAGATGTCGCCCAGCAGGTAGAGCGCCTTCAAGTCGGCCGGAAGCGACTGCAGGTACTGCACGAACGCCCGCTCCCGGACACCGCCGGGATCGGCGTCCGCCCCCAGATGCAGGTCGGCCACGAAGAGATGGCTTCCGGATGCGGCCATTGCTGACTACGAAACCATTGAGAAGACAAGGCAAGCCACGCCGACCAGCACGCAGTAGAGCGCGAACCATTTCAGCCGCGCACGGCGGACCATAGCAATCATGATCCGGCAGGCGAACAGGCCGGAGACGAAAGCGGCCAGGAAGCCGAGCAGCAGCGGCAGCGCGCCCACGCTGCTGGCGGCGAAACCACCGCCCACCACGTCGAGGAACGCCTCTCCAAGGATCGGAACCAGCACCATCAGGAACGAGAACCGGGTAACCTCGTCTTTCCGGACACCGCAGAGGAGGCCAGTGGCGATGGTCGAACCGCTGCGCGAGAGCCCCGGCACGACCGCGACGGCCTGCGCCAGGCCCATCCAGAGGGCCGAACGCCACGTCATCTTCGTCCCTTCCTCCCTGCGCCGGGCGGCCAGCGTCTCGGAAAGGAACAGCAGCAGCGCCGTTACCAGCAGGGCGATGCCCACCACGACCAGGCCGTTGCCGAAGAGCGCCTCGACGGAATCCTTGAAGAAAACACCGACGATGAAGACGGGCACCATCGAGAGCAGGATGAGCAGGATATAGCGCGTCTCGCTGTTGTACTGCCACTTGAAAAGGCCGCAAAGGAGTTTCCAGATATCCTTGCGGAAAACCACGATGGTCGCCAGGACCGTCGCGGCATGCACCGCCACCTCGAAGCTGAGGTCGGAGGTCTCGATGCCGAAGAGCGCCTTTCCGATGGCCAGATGGCCGCTGCTGCTCACCGGCAGGAACTCGGTCAGTCCCTGAAGCAGGCCCAGGAGAATGGCTTCCAGCGCGCTCATCGCCTATTTCTCCTTTTCTCCGCCGTCACGGGGCGTCTTCATGATCCCATAGATGATCGCCACGATGCCGAGGATGATCACCAGCGGCGCCAGTACGAGCCTGCGGAAATTGAACATCGCCGGATTGAACACATCCGGATCGGACGATCCGCCCCCGAGCATCAGGACGAACCCGAGCACCATCACCACCAGGCCGGCGGCGATGATCTTCACGTTTTTGGCGGGCATAGAAAAGTTTGCCATATACCCCTGTCGTTTAATAATACAGATTGTCTTTGGAAATATACGCCACCTTACGCACCACGAGCAGGGTGGAAACTACGCAGATGGCGATGCCCGCCAGCACCGTGCAGGCCAGCACGGCCCACACCAGGCGCATGTCGAGCAGCATCGTCAGCAAATCGGAATCGCGGCTCAGCCAGCGGATGAGTGCATAGAGCAGGCCGGAAGCGATCAGGCCGGAAACCGCGCCCTGGACCACCGCCTGCCGTACGAACGGACGGGCGATGAACGAACGCTTCGCGCCCACCAGGCTCATCGTGTGGATCGTAAAGCGGCGGGCGTAGATGTTGAGACGCACGGTATTGCTGATCAGTGCGAACGAGATGACCAGCAGCAGTACGATCACGATGCCGACCACCAGGCTGATCCGGCGCAGGTTCGCGTTGAGCGCATCCACCAGCGTCTCCTGGTAGACCACCTCCTCGACCCGGCGGTCCGACAGCAAGTCGGCCTTGACCTTGTCGAGGGAATCGGCGGTGATGAAGTCGCCGTCGAGCTTCAGGTCGATCGAAATGGGAATCGGGGAACTCTCGAACACCGAAAGGAAATCCTCGCCCAGCAGGCTTTTCATCTCCTCGGCACCCTCTTCCTTCGAAACGAAGCGGCTCTCCTTGACATAGGGGCGCGAGGAGAGCGACTCGGCCAGCGCCCGGCCCTCCTTCTCCGAAGTGGACTGCTTGAGCAGCACCGACACCGCCATGTTCTCCTTGAACCAGCGGGCGACGCCGCCCGCATTCGCCGCGAAGACAGCCGCCGCAGCCATCAGCACGAGCACGAGCGAAATGCTGATGACCGAGGTCACATAGGAGCGGATCAATCTCCTGAATACGATATTTTTACCCTTTTGCGCCATTTTCCGGACCAGGTCACAAAGATAATCAAAAAAATTTGTTACCTTTGTATCGAATTTGCCATAAAACGACTTTAAAGATGGAAGAGCCTGTAAGAGTACTTTTCGTGAACTCCGAGATCTTCCCCTATATGCCTGAAACAGACATATCTGTGCTGGGAAGGTATCTTCCGCAGGGGATCCAGGAGAGCGGCAAGGAAATCCGTTCCTTCATGCCGCGGTACGGCACGGTCAACGAACGCCGCAACCAGCTGCACGAGGTCATCCGCCTTTCGGGGATGAACCTCGTCATCAACAATGCCGACCGGCCGCTGGTCATCAAGGTCTCTTCCATTTCATCCGCCCGGATGCAGGTCTACTTCATCGACAACGAAGACTACTTCCATCGCAAATTCATCAACAAGGACGCAGAGGGCAAGGATTTCAAGGACAACGACGAACGGGCCGCCTTTTTCGCACGCGGCGTGCTCGAGACCGTCAAGAAACTGCGCTGGCGGCCCGACATCGTGCACTGTCAGGGCTGGATTTCCCATTTCCTACCCGTTTACCTCAAGAAAGTGTATCACGAAGACCCGGTCTTCACGGAAGCCAAGGTAGTCCTGTCGCTCTACAACGACCAGCTCGACGCCCGGCTGAGCGACCAGGTCATCGACAAGATCCTGGTCGACAGCCTCCGCCGCGAAGACGTGGCGGTTCTTGCCGATCCCAGTGGCATAAATCTTGCAAAACTGGCCATCCAGTATGCCGACGCCGTGATTGCCGGCGTTCCCGAAATCGACCCGCGCCTGGCGGAATACGTACGGGAACGAAACCTTCCGGTCCTGCCCTACACGCCGGTCACCAAGGATGGCGGCCCCTATGTCCGGACGTACAACCAATTTTACGACGACCTGTTAAAAGAAAGAAGCTAGGATGAGACATAACGGGATTTTCACGGGCCTGACCCTGCTGTCAGCCTTGTTTTTCCTCGCATCGTGCATCAACACCGACCATACGCTGGGTTCCGCCTTCGTACCCGACAGCCAGGATATCAGCGTCCATACCATCACCCTTGACCTCCCGCTGGGCGAATCCCGGCCGGTAGCGGACCTGCAGAGCCAGATGTCCAGTTCCGTGACCGTCGGCAGCCTTGGCACCGCCATCAGTTCCGAAGGCCTAATGTCCGTCAACGCGGCCACCGACTCCATTATCTGGGGACGCAACCCTTCCGTCCACCGCGTCTATCTCAGCTTCTCGCGGGACACCACCCTTATCCTGCAGGACGACCAGCTTTATATTCCGCAGAACCTCTACGTCCACCAGCTGACCTTCGAACTCGACTCCACCCACGCAAACGGTTCGCTCGATATCTTCAAGGGCGAATACTACACCGCGACCCCCGTCTCCGACGGCGGCTGCGTCTATACCGGCGACGACATCTACATCGTGGACCTCAAGAAATCGGTCGGCGAGCGCCTGCTGCAGATTCCGATGGAGGTCCTCGACAGTGCGGAGCTTTTCATGAAGCAGTTCTACGGGTTCTGCCTGCGCACCGAACAGCCGGATTCCCAAACCGACGGGAACGCCGGACGCCTCACTGTATTCGATCTCTCCGGTTCCTCGCTCTATCTGGTCTGGGACTACGATGACGAAAACGGCAACCGGCTCCGTTCGACGGCCTCATTCCAGCTCGGGCAATACTATTCCCTCAACCTGTACCGCAACGGCGGGACACCGGCCGACAACGGCGGGGATATCCTTGTCCGGGGCCTTAGCGGAAACAAGCCCCGCATCGAAGCGGCCAGCCTCCGGAAAGCCGTGACCGACTGGGCCGCGGCCGACGGCATCGCGCTGGAAAACCTGGTCGTCGCCAAGGCGACGGTGGAGTTCCCGTTTGAATACGACGGCGACCTGCACCGGTTCGACCACTACGCCGACAACCTGTTCCCCTGCCGCCGGACCCTCACCGACGGGCTGCCCTATTACACACCCATCGAGGAGATAAACGACACCGACCTGGAGAACGGATCCATCGACCGTTCCCTGCTCCGCTACAAATCGAACATCAGCCTGTACCTGCAGGATATCCTCCAGCGCGATGCCGGCGGCCTCACGGACGAAGACGACCTCTGGATGATGCCCACGACCGCCTACTACAACTCCTACACGGGCGCGACGTACTACTATGCGGACAACGTCTATTATTCGCAGACCGTGCTCAACGGAACGGCCGCGGAGCGCCATCCCGTGCTCAAACTGACTTATTCCGTACTTAAATAGCTAAAGGGCGCGGAAGGCCAGGCAGGCGTTCTGCCCGCCGAATCCGAAATTGTTGCTGATGGCGACGCGCACCCTGCGCTCCTGCTTCTCGCAGAGCGTCAGGTTGAGCCGGTAGTCGATTTCCGGGTCTTCGTGCCGGAAATTGATGGTCGGCGGGATCACGCCGTCCCGGATGGCGTGGATGCAGGCCAGTGCCTCGACGGCGCCGGCCGCGCCCATCATATGCCCCGTCATCGACTTGGTCGAACTGATGTTGACCTTGTAGGCGTCGTCACCGAAGACGCGTTTGACGGCCCGCAGCTCGGCGATGTCGCCCAGCGGCGTGGAAGTGCCGTGCGCATTGATGTAATCGACGTCGGCCGGCGTCAGGCCGGCTTCGTGCAGCGCAAGCGACATGGCCTCTGCCGCGCTTTCGCCGTCTTCCCGCGGCGCCGTGATGTGGAACGCGTCGCAGGTCATGCCGAATCCCGCGATTTCCGCATAGATGTGCGCGCCGCGCCGGAGCGCGTGCTCATACTCTTCGACGATGAGGATTGCGGCACCTTCGCCCATCACGAAGCCGTCGCGTGTCGCGTCGAACGGCCGGGAGGCCGTCCGGTATTCTTCGTTGTTGGTGGAAAGCGCATGGGCCGCGTTGAAGCCGCCCAGGCCCGGAATGGAGATGGGTGCCTCGGTCCCGCCCGAAACCATGATGTCGGCGCGCCCCAGCTGGATCTGGGAAGCCGCCGTCAGGATGGCGTGGGCCGAGGTCGCGCAGGCCGAAGATACGCCGAAGTTCGGGCCCCGGAAGCCATACTTGATGGCAATGTGGCCCGAGGCGATGTTGGTGATGAACTTGGGGATCAGGAACGGGCTGAACCGATGATAGTCGCTCTCGAAATACTCCTTGATCTCCTCCGTATACGTATTGATGCCGCCTACGCCGGAACCTACGACGACACCGACCCGCCTGAGGTCGATGCTCTCCAGGTCCAGGCCGCTGTCGCGTACAGCCTCGGCGGCCGCGATCATCGCATACTGCGTGAAGGGATCCGTCTTGCGGACCTCCTTCCGGTCGATCGCCTCCGGGAAGCGGGCCGGATCATAGTCCGGAATCTCGCAGGCGAACTTTGTCTTGAAATAGGTTGTATCCAACCTATCGATGATCTTCGCCCCGCTGACGCCCCGGTCCAGATTCTGAAAATATTCCGCTACACAGCTGCCCAGGGGATTGATGGTCCCGATGCCGGTAATGACAACCCTTTTCGACACGCAATCTACTGAACGTTAGCCTTGATGTAGTCAATCGCATCCTGGACCGTCGAGATTTTCTCGGCCACGTCGTCGGGGATGGTGATATTAAACTCTTTCTCAAACTCCATGATCAGTTCGACCGTGTCGAGCGAATCAGCGCCGAGGTCGTTCTTGAAGCTGGCGGCCGGGGTCACTTCGCTTTCTTCCGCACCGAGTTTGTACACGATGATGGAGATGACTTTCGAAGCAATATCTTCCATAATGTAAAGGTTTTAGTTTTTATTGTTTTTGGTTTAGTTTCATTCCTTCAAATCCTGCCGGATTCCGACAAGATTCTGCAAAGTAACTAATTTTTGCCGAAAAACCCAAATTTTCATATATTTGTGTATTGCAAACAACGCTGTCATGTATAACGATTTTCAAAAGTATCTGGAAGCCGAGCTTCAGTCCATCCGTGAAGCCGGCTTGTACAAGGAGGAACGCGTCATCACGTCCGCCCAGCAGGCAGCCATCAAGGTGATGCCCGACAAGGATGTCCTGAATTTCTGTGCAAACAACTACCTCGGCCTGGCCAACAACCCCAAGCTGGTGGAAGCGGCCAAGAAGGCGCTCGACACCCACGGCTACGGGATGTCGTCCGTCCGCTTCATCTGCGGTACCGGCGACCTGCACAAGGAATTGGAGAAGAAGATTTCCGAATTCTTCGGCACGGAGGATGCCATCCTCTACGCCTCCTGCTTCGACGCCAACGGCGGCGTGTTCGAACCGCTGCTCGACGAGCACGACGCCATCATTTCCGACGCCCTCAACCACGCCTCGATCATCGACGGCGTGCGCCTGTGCAAGGCCCAGCGCTACCGCTATGCCAATGCGGACATGGAGGAGCTTGAAAACTGCCTCAAGACCGCCCAAGCCCAGCGTCACCGCATCATCGTCACCGACGGCGTCTTCTCGATGGACGGCAACGTCGCGCCGCTAGACAAGATCTACGAACTGGCCACCAAGTACAACGCGATGGTGATGGTCGACGAGTCGCACTCGGCCGGCGTGGTCGGCAAGACGGGCCGCGGCACCACCGAACGCTTCAACCTGCGCGGCAAGATCGAGATTCTCACCGGCACCCTCGGCAAGAGTTTCGGCGGCGCGGTCGGCGGTTTCACCACCGGCAAGAAGGAGATTATCGCGATGCTCCGCCAGCGTTCCCGCCCGTACCTGTTCTCCAACTCCATTCCGCCGATGATCGCCGCCGCCGGCATCAAGATGTTCGAAATGATGAGCGAGACCAACGAGCTGCAGGACAAGCTCCACGCCAACACCGACTACTTCATCGGCAAGATGAAGGCCGCCGGCTTCGACATCAAGCCCACCGAATCGGCCATCTGCGCCGTGATGCTCTACGACGCGCCGCTTTCCCAGAAGATGGCTGCCCGCCTGCAGGAAGAGGGCATCTACGTCACCGGTTTCTACTATCCGGTCGTCCCGAAGGGACAGGCCCGCATCCGCGTCCAGGTCTCGGCCGGACACGAGAAGGAACACCTCGACAAGTGCGTCGCCGCCTTCACCAAGATCGGCAAGGAACTCGGCGTCATCAAATAGGGAATCAAATAAAAAAAGAAGAGCCGCTCGCCGCGGCTCTTCTTTTTTTCATTCAGCCTTCGACTAGTCGTCGGTAAGCGAGAAGCGGTAGAAGGCAAGGATCCTTGCATCCTTGTCGGCAGCGGCGAGCACGTCCTTCACAGGGGTCTTGCCGTCGCCCATCTGGTACTCCTGCTGCTCCAGGGTGCTCTCCTTGAAGAACTTCTGGACGCGGCCGGCGGCGATGTTCTGGATCATCTGCTCGGGCAGGTTGGCAGCCTTCTCGGCCGACACCTTCGCGATGATCTCGCGGGCCTGGTCGGCCTGCTCGGGGGTCAGCCAACCCTTGGCGGTGTTCGACTGGATGTGGTCTTCGCTGTCGCAGTGGGCCGGGTTGATGCCGGCTTTCTTGAGCGCGTTCTCCACAGCCTTGCGGACCTGCTCCTCCTTGGTCTTCTCGATGGCGACCTGGCGCTCCTTCTCGATCACCTCGGCCGGGCAGTCTTCCGCAGAGACGGAAACCGGGTTCATCGTCACGACCTGGATCGCGATACCCTTGGCGAGTTCCTCGTCGATCGGCTTGTTGAACGCCACGATGGCGCCGAGCTTGCCGTTGGTGGTGTGAACGTACGAAGCCACATAGGGAGCTTCAAGCTTGCCGTAGAAAGCGAGGGTGTGTTTCTCACCGCTCTTGCCGGTCTGCTGGGAGATGGCGTCTTCCACCGTCTCGCCATTGGCCATCTTCGTGGCCTTGAGGCCTTCGAGGTCGGCCGGGCAGGCGGCGATGGCCGCATCGGCGATGGCGTTGGCCAGGGCTTGGAACTCGGCGTTCTGCGACACGAAGTCGGTCTCGCAACCGAGGCACACGAGAACGCCCTTACCCTCGGCGACACGTGCCTTGACGGCACCTTCGGTGGTCTCGCGGTCAGCGCGCTTGGCGGCCACGAGCTTGCCTTTTTCACGGATAATCTCCTGTGCGCGGGTGAAATCGCCTTCAGCCTCCACAAGGGCCTTCTTGCAATCCATCATGCCGGCACCGGTCATCTTGCGCAATTTAGCGACATCTGCTGCTTTGATTTCCATTGTGTCAGGGGTTTACGGGTTACTCTTCAGTCTTGGGCTCTTCGGCGGCCACTTCTTCCTTGGACGCATTCCTGCGGGCGCGGACGCGCTTGACAGGGGCCTCTTCCTTGGCGGGCGCCTCGTCCTTCTCTTTCTCCTTCTCGATCCGGCGTTCCTCGAGACCTTCGGCAACGGCGCCGCAGAGCGTCTCGGTGATCAGCTGGATGGATTTTGCCGCATCGTCGTTGGCCGGAATCACATAATCAATCGTGGTCGGGTCGCAACAAGTATCAACCATTGCGATAACGGGGATGTTCAGACGATTGGCTTCGCGGACGGCGTTGATCTCTTTCTGCACGTCCACGACAAAAATAGCGGAGGGAAGACGGTTGAGGTCGGCGATCGAACCGAGGTTCTTCTCGAGTTTCGCACGCTGGCGCGAGATCTGGAGACGCTCGCGTTTGGCCAGGGTTTCAAAGGTACCGTCGGTCATCATCTTGTCGATGGTGTTCATCTTCTTGACGGCCTTGCGGATGGTGGGGAAGTTGGTGAGCATGCCACCGGCCCAGCGCTCGGTCACATACGGCATGTTGACCTTCTGTGCGCACTCCGCGACGATATCCTTGGCCTGTTTCTTGGTGGCCACGAACAGGATCTTGCGGCCCGCGTGGGCAAGCTGCTTCATCACATTGGCTGCCTCGTCTATCTTGACGACAGTCTTGTGCAGGTCGATGATGTGGATCCCGTTTTTCTCCATGAAGATGTACGGAGCCATTTTGGGATTCCATTTCCGCTTCAGGTGACCGAAGTGGACACCTGCATCGAGTAAGTCTTGGAAATTGGTTCTGGACATTTTGTTTGTTTTTAATTGTTTTCTTTTTCTCTTTTCTTCAATCCCGGAGCAGCGGTCTCTTGGGGCCGGTCTCCCGGATTTTCCGCAGCCGGACAAATCTCAGGCAGCTTGCTGCCGCTTCAGGCAGGGATCCTGCGGTTTTGAATCCGGACTGTGCAAATGTAAATCAGTGTCAGGCGACTAACGTTTGCTGAACTGGAAGCGTCTGCGTGCACCAGGCTGTCCGGGCTTCTTGCGCTCGACCTCGCGGGCGTCGCGGGTGAGGAAACCGTTGGACTTCAGGACCGGGCGATAGGCTTCAGCATCGATCTTGCACAGGGCGCGTGCGATGCCGAGGCGGATGGCTTCGGCCTGGCCTTTGATACCGCCGCCGTCCACGTTGATCTTGAGGTCGAACTGGCCGACGGTATTGGTGAGAACGAGGGGCTGGTTGACGATGTACTTCAGGGTGTCTTCCTTGAAGTATTCGTCGAGGGTCTTGCCATTGATGACAATACTGCCGGCACCGGCGTTCGCATAGACGCGAGCAACTGCTGATTTACGTCTTCCAAGGGCGTTGAATACTTCCATTACTCTGTCTTAAATTTCGTTTAACGTGAGGGGTTTGGGTTGTTGTGCGGCGTGCGGGTGCTCCGGTCCTTCATACACGTAAAGGTTGCGGAACAGCTCGGCACCGAGGCGGTTCTTCGGAAGCATTCCCTTGATGGCATGCTCCACGACAAAAGTCGGCTTGCGATCGAGCATCTCTTTGGGCGTAGCGAAACGCTGGCCTCCCGGATAACCGGTGTGGCGAACGTACACCTTGTCGGTCAGCTTTTTCCCGGTCAGACGGATTTTGTCGGCGTTGACGATGATGACGTTGTCACCACAGTCCACGTGCGGCGTGAAATCCGGCTTGTTCTTGCCACGGAGGACAAGCGCGACGCGGGAAGCGAGACGACCCAGCACCTGATCGGTCGCATCAATAACGTACCATTCTTTCTTGACGGTACCGCTATTGGCGGAAATGGTCTTGTAGCTTAAAGTGTCCACTTTGTTGATTTTAAGGTTAATACTATAATACGTTGCGATCCCCCGAAATTTTGGGGGCTGCAAATTTACGAATTATTTTTTCATTGGCAAATTTTCTATTGTGTTGTTCTGATTGTCTGTCTTTTTTTCAAGACTACGGACCCTTCGGGTCCTATCCTTCCCATCGCAAGCGATGGGCCCCTCCCACTCACGGCTGCGTGGGCGCAGACGGTCTTGAAAAAAAGACAGACAATCAGAACAACAGCCCGTCGGGTTGTTTTTCGGGCACGTCGCGACGCATCAGGGCGTCGAACGCTTCGCCTTCCTCCCAGGTAAGGAATTCGGTTTCGACCGGCAGATAGAAGAGCCGGCGGCGCACTTCCCCGTCGAGACGGCGGCAGTGCAGCAGCCGCTGCGCATCCTTCTCGGTCGTCATCAGCACGGCCCGGGGATTGCGGCGGACATAGCGGGCGAGGACGCGCAGGTCGTGCCGCGTGAAGCAGTGATGGTCGCCGTATCGCTTGTGGTCGATGTGTTCGTAGCGGTCGCTCAGCTGCACGCGCAGGGGCCGGTCGTCGGCCACGCCGGAAAAAAGGAAGACTTCCTTGGAGTAGATGTAACGCTTGTCCGCCTCCCAGCGGAAAACGGGCAGCGGCTCGCCGTACCTGACCGTCGCGAAAAAGATCGGCTGGTCGGGACGGAGCCGCGTCAGCTGGCGGACCTGGGAACGCTCCCACTCGTCGAGCACCCGGGGACACCGGGTAACCACAACCGCCTTTGCGCGCCGGACCTGTTCGGGCAGGTCGCGCAACCGGCCCACCGGCAGCAGGTTGTCCTTGAAGATCGGCCGGTTGTAGTCTACCAGCACCACGTCGGTGGACGGCTTCAGCCGGCGGTACTGGAATCCGTCGTCGAGCAGGATCAGTCCGGGCCGCCGGTCTTCCGGCAAAGCGAGCAGCTGTTCCACGCCGTGGTTGCGGTTCCTGTCCACCGCCACGAGGACGTCCGGGAACTTGCGCTTGATTTGCAGCGGTTCGTCGCCCGCCACGGCGGCCGTGTCGTCTTCGGCAACCAGATGGAACCCCTTCCCCTTGCGCTTGTACCCGCGCGACAGCACTGCTACACGGCACTCGCCCTGCAGCAGGCGGACCAGGTATTCCACCATCGGCGTCTTGCCCGTGCCGCCCACGGTCACGTTGCCGACCGAAATCACCGGCACCGGATGGCTGACCGACTTGAGCCGGCCGCTGTCGTAGAGCGCGTGCCGGATCCGCAGCACCAGCCAGTACGGGAAGAGAAAGACGCTGCTGATCATCCCCATACCTCCGCAATCTGGTCGAGCAGGGCATAGATCGCCGCCGGATCGGTCAGCGTCACCAGCTTCAACCGGGTTTCCTTGAAATTGTCGAGCCCCTTGAAATAGCAGCTCAGATGGCGGCGCATCTCCAGCACGCCTACTTTTTCACCTTTGATTTCGAGTGATTTGGCCAGATGCCGTTTGGCCAGCGCCACCCGCTCGCGTACGGTCATCGGCGGCAGTTTCTCCCCGGTCGCCAGGTAGTGCTTCACTTCCCGGAAGATCCAGGGATGGCCGAAACTCGCCCGGCCGATCATGATGCCGTCCACGCCGTAACGGTCAAACGCTTCCGCCGCCCTCTCGGGCGTGGTGATGTCGCCGTTGCCGATAATGGGAATCCGCATCCGGGGATTGCGCCGGACCGCCCCGATCAGGGTCCAGTCGGCCGTACCCTTGTACAATTGCGCACGCGTGCGCCCGTGAATCGTCAGGGCGGCGATGCCGGCGTCCTGCAGCCGCTCGGCCAGATCCACGATGATCTTGCTGTCTTCGTCCCAGCCCAGGCGCGTCTTGACCGTCACCGGCAGTTTTACCGCCTCGACCACGCGGCGCGTGATCTCGACCATCTTGTCGGGCTCCCGCATCATGCCGCTGCCCGCCCCGCGACGGGCGATCTTGTTGACGGGACAGCCGAAATTGATGTCGATCAAATCGGGGCCGGCGGCTTCGGCCCGCACGGCCGCTTCCACCATCGCGTCGGGCAGATGCCCGTATATCTGGATGCCGATCGGGCGTTCCGCATCGGTGACCTGCATCTTGGCGATCGTCTTGGCCGCATCGCGGATCAGGCCGTCGGACGAAATGAATTCGGTGTACATCAGGTCGGCGCCGAACTCCTTGCAGACATACCGGAACGAGGGGTCGGTGACGTCTTCCATCGGCGCCAGCAGCACCGGTTTCTCCCCCAGGTCTATGTTCCCGATTTTCACGAGTGCAAAGATAATAAAAAAGAGCCGTCACGCGGACGGCTCTTTGCAAGGTTTGTACAGTAGCTGCCTACTCCATGTCCCACCACACGGGAATCGACCACACCTGCGGGGCGAGGGCGATGACATCCGTGGAGAACTGCACGTAATTCTCGTACTGCTTGTAAATCTCGTTTACATTGGTCGAGTTGTAGTTGGTTTCGTGCGTGGAGTGCATCCAGCGGCGCGGGTAATACGTCTGCTTGGAAGGATTCGCGTCGAAGCCGACCGCGTTGGCGGTACGGTAGAGCGGCGCGCTCATTTCCGTATAGACGCCGTCACGCCAGTAGTTGTACTTGCGGACGTCGTTCCACTTCTGCATATCCGGACCCATGGCGATGTACTTCTGCATCATGATGTCGGAAAGCGTAAGGTCGCCGGCCGACTGCTTCACGGCAGCGCTCCGCATATAGGCGTCGATCTCGCCCTGCGGGATCGGCGCATAGGCGAACGAGACGTCGAAGCCCTTGGCGGTGGTGCAGTAACCGGCACCCTGCCACTCGGCAAGCTTCTGGTTCATCAGTTCGAAGTGCGCCTTGATACCGTTGGTGTACGCCGTATAGGCACCGTTCTTGTCGCCCTTGTTGAAGAGGATCTCAGCCTTGATGAAGCACATTTCCGGATACGTCAAGATATAGGAGTGGGACGTCGGACGGGCATAGAACGTACCGGTTCCCTGCACAAAGCCGATCTTGCCGGCCGGGCTCTTGCTGCTGTACGAACCGTTGCTGTAGTAGCAGTTCTCGTCGTTCTCGGCCAGACCCAGGGTCTCGAAGAGGGCGGCGGCATTGACGTTGACGTATTTGATGTCCTCGACGTAAAGCGGGTTGTTGTCTCCCACGAACATGGCGCCGGGATGATACGTCACGACGACGACAGGCTTCTCAACCGGTTTCTTCGACGCGTCAGGATCACTGGGATTGAAGTTCTTCTTCGGCTGATAGCCGGAGGCCACCTCCGTGAGCGTATACTGCTCGGGCGCGTAGTATTTTGCGAGCGCCGTCTTCATGCCCGCAACACCGTCGGTATAGTACTTCTCGATGTCTTCCACCAGATAATAGCACTCCTTGTCGACATCGGCAAAGGAATACCACGAGTTCAGGTTACCCAGGGTAACGCGATCCTGCTTCATGAACTCGTCCTGATGCTGGTTGTCGACGCCGCAGTCGCGGAGCCATTCGTAACTGCGGATCGAACCGTCGGCGTTGAGCGAAACCTTGTACATAGACGACGGGATCAACTTGTCGGCGCGCGGGTCTTCGACACCCGTACCCTTGAAGTTGGTCAGCAGGTTTACGTAGTAGCGGTTCAGGCGCTGTCCGGTACCCCAGGCAAAGGAGTCCCAGGTCGTGTTCGGGCCATAGGCGTCACCCACGGTGAAGCAGGTGCCCGCGGTAGCCACGTTGTAGTGGCGCATGGTGATATTCTGGGAATTGGACGTCGGGCCCTTTTCCAGCGCGGCCAGCACTTCATCAGGATTGAATTCCTTGGTCTTCTTCAGGTTGTTGAGCCAGCGGGCCTTGAGGCCGTAGCACAGCCGGATCCACGCCTGCGGGTCGCCGCCGCACCAGGTGTCGCCGGCAGCCAGGCCGGTGGCGCCGGGTTCCTGGGCCTTGCTGAAGTTTTCGATGGCCTTGTCGAGGTCGTCGAGGCAGCCGTGATAGATCGTGTCGCCATTGTCGTAGAACGGAGCGTAGTTGGAGCCAACGGCATCGGTATACGGCATTTCACCGTAGAGGTCCACCATCATGATGAAGCCCATGGCCTTGATCGTGAGCGCGGCACCGATGTAATGGTAGGCACCTTCCTTCTCTGCCTTCTCGATCAGGTCGGGAACGTTGCAGGCGGCCCCCAGGAAGAAGTTCTGGTACACCGTCGTGGCGATACCCTGTGCCGGGTTCCAGTTGGCCTGGTAGCCGAGGGCGGATGTACGGCTGGTATTGGTCACCATCTGGGTGATGGCGCTGGTACGGGTATTGGCAGTACCCCACCCGTACATATAGTAGTACTGGATCCAGGGCAGGCGGTTCTCAACCGTCGCACTCTTGTTGCTCGGACTGTCCGGGTCCGTGTTGACGTCAAGCCACTGTGCACAAGACGAGAGACCCAGGAGCATCACCAGAAAAAGCGAAATAGAGAATATCTTTTTCATAATCATATCCATATTTTAAGGTTAACTGCTCCGATTAGAAGGTCAGGTTGAGACCGAAGGAGAACATGCGCTGGCTCGGGACACCGCAGTAGTCGATGCCGACCGAACCGGAACCGCCGGTACCGGAACCCGTGGCGGCGACTTCCGGATCGAGGCCGCCGGTATAGTTCGTCCACACGAACAGGTTGTTGGCGCTGGCCGTGGCCACGAGACCCTTGATGAAGTTCTGCTTCTTCAGGAGGCTGGAGAAATCATACGAGAGGTTGATGGCACGCAGGCGCACCCAGTTGACCTTCTCGATGAAATTGTAAGCGTTGTTGCAATAGTTGCTGTAGTACGACTGGATCATCGATGCGCCGGAATACCGGTTTCCGTTGATCTCATAGGTCTGGCCCGCTTCATAGGTGATGGTCTGCTCTTCCCAGACCGGCGAAGCCGCCGTGCCGGTGTTCACTACGCCGGTGAAGGAAACCTTGTCGCGCTGCAGGGTGCGCATCGCCTGGCCGTAGGAGGTCAGGAAGTACTGCGTACCGTTGTAGATGTCGCCGCCCAGACGGAGGTCGAGGAGGAACGACAGGCTCAGGTTCTTGTACCGGAAGTTGTTGTTCAGACCGCCGATCATGATCGGTTCGCGGTTACCCACGACGTTGGTGGTCGAACCCTTCAGCTTGTAGAGGCCGGTCTTCGGGTCGATCTCGTAACGGCCGTCCGCCATTTCTTCCTGCTTTGTCTTGACACTGCCGTCCTGGTTGTACTGGATATTGCCGTCGGCATCCAGGTCGTTGACCTCGTGGGTCTCGCGGAGCCAGTAGTTGCCGGTCAGGCCGAGGAAGTAGCCGCCGTTCGGGATGGAAGCCGCCTTCACGCCGCCGATCTGGACGTCCGTCACATAGAAGAAGTCCACGCCCTTGACGAAGTCACCCAGCGTACCGCGGTTGCCCGACAGGTTGAGGGTCACGTCCCAGGAGAAGTTGCGGGTTTCGACCGGCGTGCCGGTGATCATGAGCTCCATACCCTTGTTCTGCACGGAACCGGAGTTGATGGTCAGGAAGATGTAACCGGTGGACTGGGCCAGACGCGGCGCGGCGATCTGGTTGCGGGTGATCGAGTTGTAGTAGGTGTAGTCGATACCCAGGCGTCCGCCGAAGAACTTCAGTTCGGTACCGACTTCCCAGGAGGTCTGGATTTCCGGCACGAGGTACGGGGAACCGCCCGTCCAGCTGTTGCCGATACCGACGAAGTTGCCGTTGACCACCTGTGCATCCCACAGGTAGGTGTTGGTGGCATACGCGCCCGCATCCTTACCGACGCGGGCCCACGAAGCGCGAAGCTTGCCGAACGTCAGGAAGTCGTTCTTCGGCATCAGCTCGGTGAACACGAACGAACCGCTCACGGAAGGATAGAAATACGAATTGTTCTCTACCGGAAGCGTCGAAGACCAGTCGTTACGGCCGGTGACGGTCAGATAGAGGAGGTTCTTGTACGCAGCGCGGAATTCACCATAGACGCCGACCAGGCGCTTGCGGGTGGTACGCTCCGTAAACTTCTTGTTCTCGTCGATGATGTTGCCGAACGAGATCGTGCCGGCGGTGACGAAGTCCCAGCCCCAGCGGGTGTTGTTCACGCGCGTGGTGGACTCGGCCGTCGTACCAGCCAGGAAGTTCAGGTCGAAGTCGCCGAACTGCTTGTGGGCGTTGAGCATCAGGTTGGAAGTCCAGTAGTCGTAGGACACGTCGGATTTGCTCAGACGGCCGTTCTGGTAGATACTCTTGACGTTGCCGCCCGGAGCGATATAGGTGACGCCGTTGTTGTTGTAGCTGTCGATACCCATCCGGTAGGCGACATTCAGCCAGGAGGTCAGGTCGAGGCTGGCCGTGACGGCACCGGTGATACGCTTGTTCTTGTCGGTCAGTTCGTTCTTGTTGATGATCCAGTAAGGGTTCTCGATTTCTTCCGAAGCATCCACATTGGGGAACATCCGGTACTTCGAACCGTCGTCGTTCAGCCAGTGAGACATGTTCTCGCTGCGCGGCCAGGAATAGAGGGCCGTCATCGTACCGTTGCCGCCGCCGTCATACAGGCCGGAAGTGGTGAGGGTCTTCTTGGTGTCGGCGATGGAGTACGCCACGTTGGCGCCCACCGTCAGCCTGCCGTATTTCTGTTCGCCGTTGAAACGGACCGTATTCTTGATATAAGAGGTACCTGGAACGACGCCGCCCTGGTTGAAGTTGGAAGCGGACAGGAAGAACGATCCGTTCTTGTGGCCGCCCGATACGCTCACGCTGTTGTCGTACACATTGGCGCCCTGGAAGAAATCGGCGACGTTGTCGTAGGAACGGCCGCTGAGCTTCTCGCCCCAGGAGCTGAAGACCTGGTCGGTCTGCAGCGTGCCGTTGGCATCGTAGGAACCGCGGGCGTACGTATTCTGGATTTCCGGGGCGCTGCTGATGGTGGCATAGGAATACTTGGTCGAGAAATTGACCTTCACATTGCCGTCCGCCGCGCCTTTCTTGGTGGTGATGACCACGACGCCGTCGGCTGCACGCGAACCGTAGAGGGCCGCGGCCGCGGCGCCCTTCAGCACCGACATGCTTTCGATGTCCTCAGGGTTGATGTCCATCACACGGTTGGAGAACGTGGTGGCCGTCTTGGTCACACCGTCGGTACCGGAATTGCCGCCGTTGATGGTCGAGTTGTCATAGATGATACCGTCCACGACGAAGAGCGGCTGGTTGTCACGGCCTTCGGAAGCGGAATTACCGCCGCGGATGATGATCGAGGAACCCGCACCGGCTGCACCGCCGGCCTGCGTGACGTTGACGCCCGGAACCTTGCCGGCGAGCGAGTTGATGACGTTGGTCTGCTTGTTGCGGAGCAGTTCCTCCGACTTGACTTCCGTCACGGAATAACCCAGTGCCTTGCGTTCCTTCTTGATGCCGAGGGCCGTCACGACGGTCTCCTGCAGCATTTCCGTATCATCGACCAGGGTCACGTCGACGACACCGCGGCCGGCCACAGCCACATCCTGGGTCTTGTAACCGATGCAAGTGAAAGAGAGCGTGCCGTTGGCGGGGGCGCTGATCCGATAGGCGCCGTTGCCGTCGGTCGAGGTTCCGACCGTCGTGCCCACCACCACCACGTATGCTCCGATGATTGGCTCATTGTTGCTGTCCACCACCCTGCCGGTGACGGTCACATTCTGAGCCCACACGGTTCCCGCCGAGAGAACCAGTGCGAACATTGCCGCGAAAAAACGGCAAATAGTTTTAGATGCGAACATAAATGAATTTTTAGGTTAAAAAAAGATTATAGATTGTAACAATTTATAATTACTCTAAACTACATCACATCTGTCGAAAATCCGTCTTAATATACAAAGATAGTTTTTTTTCGCTTTTTGCACGCATAATGCGGCCAAAAATGTTTTATAACCTATAATGCGCCCGAACTTCCGCGGGAGAAGGATCCGGTGAAAAAAACGCGTGAAAAAACAACCATCCATTTCAAAAAGTGTGTATTTTTGTATGTTTAGCTAATTAGCGACCAGTTGCTTTCTGGTCCATAAACAAGAAATGATGATTTAACTATCAATTTTAACCTAAAAGTTTCATCTATGTTCGTTTCAAAGAAAATGGGCCGCCTTGCCGCGGCTTTGTGCGCACTGATCCTCACCGCAGGGTCGGTGTGGGCTCAGAACATCGGCGTCACGGGACGTGTCGTCGACAAGAACAACGAGCCGGTCGTAGGAGCATACGTGGTGGTATACGGTACCACGACGGGAACCTCGACCAATGCGGACGGACGCTATTCCATCAACGCCCCTTCCAACGGCTCCCTGCAGTTTACCTGCATCGGTTACAAGACCCAGGAAGTGGCCGTGGCCGGCCGCAGCGTCATCGACATCATCCTGGCTGACGACGCAGAATTCCTCGAAGAGACCGTCATCGTCGGTTTCGGTACCCAGAAAAAGGTCAACCTGACCGGTGCCGTGTCGGCCGTCGACGCAGACAAGGCATTCGGCAGCAAGCCGATCACCGACGTGGCCAAGGGCCTCCAGGGTATCGTCCCGGGCCTCACCATCACGTACAACACGAACGACCTGGACGCTTCGCCGACCATGAAGATCCGCGGTATGGGATCCGTGAACGGCGACAACAAGCCGCTGATCCTGCTCGACGGCGTGGAAGTACCCGACCTTTCCTTCGTGAATCCGGACAATGTCAAGAGCATTTCCGTCCTGAAGGACGCCGCGTCCTCCTCCATCTACGGTAGCCGTGCCGCCTGGGGCGTGATCCTGATCACCACCAAGGACGGATCGGCCGTGAAGGACAAGGTGACCATATCCTATTCCAACAACTTCTCCTGGAACCAGCCGATCGGCCTTCCGAACTACATCACGTCCAAGGAAGGGATCATGGCCCAGCTGGAGCAGGGCATACTTGCCCAGATGAATACCGACGGTACGCGCATCGAGGCCTTCGGCATGTACTACGACACCATCGGCCCCGGCATCGAGAACTGGTTCAACAAGTATCAGGGCAACCTGAGCAACCCGGTGTACAAATATGGTGAAGACTGGGAAATCCTCAACGGTACCCCTTATTACTACAGGGTTTCCGATCCCAACAAGGAGATCTTCAAGACCTCTTTCTCCCAGACCCACAACCTGAACGTTTCGGGCAACACCGGCAAGACCAACTACAACATCGGTCTCGGCTACACCAAGAATGACGGCACGCTCAAGGCCGCCAAGGAAAACAACGTGCAGCGCTACAACGTCAACCTCTCCACCAACACCCAGGTCAAGAAGTGGCTCAACCTCGGAACCAAGGTCATGTATGTGGAGAAAGACTACACCTATCCTTACGGCTATGAGGCCAGCAACGGCGTGATGGGTATCCTCTATTACACGATGCGTTTCCCGGCCTTCTTCCCGTTCGGTTATTCCGACGGCGGTCCCCGGGATGCCAGCGGCAACCTGACCGACGCCCGCGCCGCTACCGGCGAAGGCCTCCTGTTCCGTCACGGTAACGTGTACGTGGCCGATGAAGCCATCTGTACTTCCAACGACCAGTACCTGACGCTCGGCGGCAACATGCGGATCGACATCGCCCCGGGTCTCTCGTTCTACGGCGACTACACCCGCGGCCGCTACTACTACGAGAACCGCTCCATCCGCCAGCCGGTCTACACCGCCAACTGGAGCTATCCCGCCCGCGCCGCCGTCACGACGTCCGACTTCCTCTCCCGGACGTTCGTCAACCGGATCACCAACACGTACAACGCCTACTTCGACTATCTCTTTGACATCAACAAGGAGCACAACTTCGCACTGAAGCTGGGTATGAACGCGGAAGACCTCCGGTACGACAACCAGAGCCTGACGACCAACGGCGTGCAGAACGTGGACATCCAGACCCTCAACCTGACGGACGGCAAGGATGCCGCTTCGGTCAGCGAGGCGCTCCGCCACCGTGCCACCGCCGGTTTCTTCGGCCGCATCAACTACAACTACAAGGACAAGTACCTCCTCGAACTGAACGGACGTTACGACGGTTCCTCCGCTTTCCGTCCCGGCAAGCAGTGGGCCTTCTTCGCTTCGGCATCCGCCGGTTACAAGATTTCCGAGGAAGACTTCTGGGAGCCGATCAAACCGGTCATCCCGATGTTCAAGATCCGCGGTTCCTACGGTTCCGTCGGTAACCAGGCCCTGTCTTCCTGGTATCCGTACATCGCCGTGCTTTCCACCCAGACGGCCGACTGGCAGGGCACTGACGGCAACAAGAAGTCGACGGTTTCCACGCCGGCTGCCGTGAACGCCGACATGACCTGGGAGAAGATCCGCACGCTCGACCTGGGCTTCGACATCGCTTTCCTGAACAACGACCTGAACGCCTCCTTCGACTGGTATTCCCGCGAGAACGTGGGCATGCTCGTGACCGGCAACGAAATCATCCGCTACGTCGGCATCGCGTCCGCCCCGCTCGAGAACGGCGGCAACATGCGGACCCGCGGCTTCGAATTCCAGCTGGATTACAACCACGCCTTCAGCAAGGACCTGGCCGTCTACGGCACGTTCACCCTTTCCGACGCCGTGAGCAAGATCACGAAGTGGAACAACAACACGGGTGCCCTCCAGAGCTGGTATGAAGGCAAGATCGTCGGTGAGATCTGGGGCTTCGAGACGGACCGCTACTTCACCTCCGACGAAGACGTGGCCTCTTCCCCCAGCCAGAACAAGCTGACGACCGGTTCCTTCAAGTACACGGCCGGCGACATCAAGTACAAGGACCTGAACGGTGACAACGAGATCAATACGGGAAAGGGTACAATCGACGACCACGGCGACCTCGTCCGCATCGGCAACGGCCTGCCCCGGTTCGAGTACTCCTTCCGTCTGGGCGGCATGTTCAAGGGCTTTGACGCCGAAGTCCTCCTGCAGGGTGTCGGCAAGCGTGACATGTGGACCACTTCCTCGCTGTTCATTCCGAACGCCGCCGGCGCCCAGATGAACATCTTCGAGGACCAGCTCGACTACTGGACCACGAGCAACACCGACGCACGCTTCCCGCGTCCGTACATCAACGCCTCGTTCGGTTCCCTCGCCGGCCTGCCCGGCAACTCCGGCTGCAACAACTTCGCGCCCCAGACCAAGTACCTGAACAACCTGGCCTATCTGAGAATCAAGAACCTCACCGTCGGCTACACGCTTCCGCAGAAACTTACGCAGAAGATCTTCATCGAGAAGTTCCGCGTATACTTCAGCGCCCAGAACCTCTTCACCTTCGACCATATCGGCGGCAAGATGGATCCTGAGCTGACCGGCGGCTGGTCGTCGTCGTTCGACATCGCCGGCGTCGACATGCGCTACGCCGGTCGTGCCATGCCGTTCAACCGTCAGTGGACTTGCGGTATACAGCTTTCTTTCTAACCATGAAGACAAGATAATCACGCGATATGAAAAAGACTTTATATATTCTTGCTTTTGCGGTTGCGATGGTCTTCGGCCTGTGTGGATGCAGCGAATATCTCGATCTGAAACCGCTTGACAGCAATTCTGACGCAACCAACTGGACGTCAGAATCCGCCATTGAATCATTCGCCTGGAAATTCTATGGACGCTTGAGCGAACTCAGCTACGGCAGTGGCTGGACGCGCGGCCAGTATCACGCCGAGACGCTCTCGGATGACTATACGACTGAATCGTTCACCGAATTCACCAAACAGGTTCCCAACTCTTCCGGCGTCTGGAACACCAACTACGACCGGATCCGCGAGACGAACATCCTGCTCAACCGCATCGACCTGGTTCCCAACCTTCCCGATGCAGCCGCCAACCACTGGAAAGGTGTCGCCCGCTTCTTCCGTGCCCTGTACTACTACAACCTCGTGAGAACGTACGGCGATGTCGTCTGGGTGGAAGAGGAAGTTGATTTCTCCAAGGAAGAAAACCTGCAGCGTCCGCGCGATTCCCGCGTCACGGTCATGGACAACGTGGTCGCCGACCTCGAATTTGCCATGAACAACTGCTACAGCCCGTCGAAGGCGGCTGCCAATACCGTCAACAACATGGTGGCTGCCGCCCTCCTTTCCCGCGTCGCACTGTATGAGGGTGCCTGGGAGAAGTATCACAATTTCACCGGCGGACACTCCGGAACCTTCTACGCCAAGGCCAAGGAAGCTGCCGAAAAGGTGATCTCCAGCGGTCTGTACCAGGTTACCGACAACTATAAGGGCATGTACACCTCCCTGTCCCTCGTCGGCAGCAAGGAAGTGCTCCTTTATAAGATCTACACGCTCGCCAACGTGAACGGCGGCAAGATTACCGAAGCGCACGGCATCTATGGCTGGAGCGACTCCTCCACGCCGACCTGGGGCCTTACCAAGAGCGCCATGGAGAACTACACCAACGACCAGGGTATTCCGACCCACATGTACGCGTACAACGACAAGACCATGGAAGGTGTTTTCGCCAACCGCGACAAGCGTCTGAACGCCACGGTTTACGAAGAGATCCTTCCGATCGTCGACCTGGCCTGGGACTACGGTATCCTCTCTACGACCGGTTACTGGACATTCAAGTTCCTGCCGCTGGAACGCAGGGCGCAGATGGAAGGCAACAACAGCTGGAACGCTCCGTCCAATGATACCGACGGCCCGATCTTCACCTATTCCGAAGTGCTTGAGAACTACGCGGAGGCCTGCGCCGAACTGGGTCAGATTTCCCAGTCCGACCTCGACAAGTCCGTGAACCTGCTTCGCGTCCGCCACGGCAAGATTCCGCCGCTGACGCTCGCCGGCACCGGCGTGTCCGTCAATGGTACGAACATCACGAAGGACCCGAAGGATCCCGCCGCCAATGTCCTCCTCCAGGAGCTTCGCCGCGACCGCCGCAGCGAGCTGATGTGCGACGGCTTCCGTCACGACGACCTGATGCGCTGGGCGCTGGGCAAGAACCTCGACACCAAATTGAACCCCGACGGCTATCTGGGTGCTTCCGCCGAAGCGCTCGAGGCCTACCGCAATACGGTCGAAGGTGCCAAGGAATGGAGCGCGATCGCCGCGAAGAACTTCTTCCTCAACGGCTACAAGTCCCAGTACAACACCTCCGCCATCAACGCGGGCGGCACGACGGTCGACCGGGTATGGGATGACAAGTATTATCTGGAGCCGATTCCGGCCGGCCAGATCCTGCTTGACCCGAACCTTACCCAGAACCCGGGCTGGTAGTCGGTTACATCCTTATTGCAAGAAGGCCGCGCATCCTGCGCGGCCTTCTTTTTTTTTACAGAAACTTGAAGATATAGAAGAGCATCACGCCCGAGGCGGTGAGCTTGAGTCCCGTGCTCAGCAGGAAGCCCAGGAACGAGCCGAAGGCAGGCGCCACCGAATCGGTGACGGCCTTGCCTTCCACGATGACTTCCGCGACCAGGGCGCCGAGGAAACTGCCGGCGATCATCCCCCACGGAGGAAAGAACCACAGGCCCAGGATCAGCCCCACGAACGCGCCGCGCCCGGCGGCTTTCGACCCGCCTGTCTTCGTTGTAATCCACGACGGCGCCACATAGTCCAGGATGGTCACGACGACCGTCACCACCAGCCAGGCAATCAGCAGGCCGGACGTCATCCCTTCCGGATGCGTCAGCCAGACCAGCAGCATACCCGCCCACGACAGCGGCGGCCCGGGGATGACCGGCAGGATGCATCCCACAAGGCCGACGATGCCGAGAATTACCGCTATAATTTTGAGAACAAGCATGGGTTCGGGGCAGCGCCTGTTTATTAAAACATATAATCCCAGGCGGGGAGCTGGACCGGCTTGGTCTGCGCGGCCTTGACGGCTTTCTCGCTCAGATACTTCTTGTTGATGACGATGCGGAACAGATAGGCGTCGAACCAGGCGTCGGTAAACGTGACGTAGCCGTGGTTGCCGCTGGCCGGACCCCAGCTGTTCTCGAGCTCCCACTTCACGGGAACGTCGTTTTCGTCGGTATCGCAGCCGATGAGGGTCATCGCGTGCGAGGATCCGCTCTGGCGGGTCAGGATGCGGGCCTTCTTGTCCATGTCGAGCGTGATGCCGAACAACGAGGCATAGTCATAATAGTCCACGTCCATGATGCCTTTCGCCCGGTCGCTCTGTTTTCCTACGTCGCAGGATATGTAGAGCGGGGTGTTGTCCTTGATGGAGGCCAGCGCGGCGGGCTTGATCTCCTCGTTCGGGAGGTTCAGATAACGCCAGTTGATGCCCTCATAGGTGTTGCGGTAGGAAGCGATGTCGTAGACCTTGTAGTATTCCCGGGTAGGGTCATTCATGATCATGATGTACGTATCCGGGTCATAATTGTCGGGGATGATGCTCTTGTAGAAGTCCAGCGGCGTAGTCTGGAGCGTCTTCACTTCTCCCTTGGCATCCTTGTAACGCCAGGTGAACTCCGTCGGCGGTTCGCCGAGACAGAGCGCCAGCACGCGGTAGACTTCCTTCAGGATCTCGATCTTCTTGGCTTCGAGGGCTTTCTTCTTCGCGCCGGAAGCTGCCAGTTCGCGGAGATGCCAGCCGCCGGTGCGCAGCAGCTCGTTCAGCACGCCCCGCATCTGCGCGGTGTTGTTGGAGTGCTCCGTCTCGGGCATCACGCTCTGCGGCACCACGCCGTACTTCTCGGCCACGTCCCAGAAGAGGTTCCACACGCCGCCGTCGGCGACGGGTGACTTGAAGTAGAATTCCACGTCCCGGTCGGTGATGTCGCGGTCGGCCGTGGCGATGACATTCTCCAGGAAGAGATTGGCTTTCTCGAACTGGTCCCAGAAGAAACAGAAGTTATGGGAAAAGTCGAATTCGCGTACATCCAGCTTTTTCATGACCCCGGGGCGCAGCACGTTCATCGAGGTGAACATCCAGCAGCGTCCGGAACTCAGCTGGTTGGTGATGCCCCTGACATCGCAGCGATACTTGAAGAAATGGTCGATCTGGCCGTCCTTCTCGAGATTATAGGTGAACGACTTGATGTCGCGGTCGTGGGAGAGGGCATTCTGGATGGCCTTGGTGGCGGCATCCTTCACGAAACTGCCCCGGATTTCCTTGAGCTCGGCCTGTCCGATGCTCTGGGCGCCCGCGGCCAGCCATACCAGCAGGGCGGCGAGGGTGAAGAGGGTCTTTTTCATATCGGTTGTCAATCGGAATACATGGTGTTTTCAATTTCATCCACATAGATAGGAAGGCGCTTCGCACCGAGGATGCGGGCGCCGACCTCCGTGATGAGCAGGTCGTCTTCGAGGCGGATGCCGCCGAAATCGTAGTAGCTTTCCAGCCGGGTGAAGTCGATGTACTGCGCGTTGTGTCCCTCGCTCTTCCATTTCTCGATGAGCGCGGGGATGAAGTAGATGCCGGGCTCGTCGGTGATCACGTGGCCGGGCACGAGCTTGCGGGCCATGCGGAGCGAACCCAGGCCCAGCTGCTTCACACGCGTCTGGCCGGGATCGTATCCCACATAGTTCTCGCCGAGATCCTCCATGTCGTGCACGTCGAGGCCCATGTTGTGGCCCAGGCCATGCGGCATGAAGAGTCCCTGCACGCCGGCGGCCACCATCTCGTCCACGTCGCCGCGGACCAGGCCCAGGTTCTTGAGCCCCTGCACGATGATCTTCGCCGCGCCGAGGTGCACGTCGCGGTAGGTCACGCCCGGACGGGCGGCTTCGCGCGCATAGTCGTTGGCGGTCACCACGATCGTATAGATGTCCTTCTGCTTCTGGGTGAACTTGCCGGACGTAGGAAGGGTGCGGGTGTTGTCGGAGCAGTAGTGCGAAGCAATCTCCACACCGGCGTCGATGACGCAGAGCCGGCCCTTGGTGAGGATGCCTTCGTGCGCGTGGTTGTGCATCGTCTCGCCGTGCTGCGACAGGATGGTCGGGAACGATGTCATCACGCCGCCGCTCTTGCAGACGCCTTCCATCACGCCCACGAGCTCCTGCTCCACCATCCCGAGCCGCATCATCTTCATCGCGGTCAGGTGCATCGCATAGCCCAGGTTGCAGGCTTTCTCGATCTCTTCGATCTCGCAGGGCTCCTTCACGAGCCGGAGCGCCGCGACCGCCTTGATCAGGTCCACGCTGGCTTCTTCTTTCAGGTCGTCGAGCCCGATGCCGAGCAACTTGTGCAGCAGGATCCGGTTGTGGTTGCGATAGGGCGGGAGGAAGTGGATCCGGCGACCCTTCTTCTGTGCTTCGGCCAGGCAGCCGGCCAGCTGGGCGAACGGGGCCGTCTTGGCGACACCCGCTTCGGCGGCCTGGTCCGCGATGAGCGGCTGCGGGCCCATCCAGATGATGTCGTCGATATCCACGTCGTTGCCGAAGACCGTCTCTTCGCCTGTTTCCGCATCGATGATGGCGGCCAGGTCGGGCTTGTCGAGCCCGAAGAAATACAGGAACGAGCTGTCCTGCCGGAACTGATACTGATTGTCGGGATAGTTGCAGCTGGCTTCGCTGTTGCCCAGCAGCAGGATCACGCCTTCCTTCACCTGTTTCAAAAGCCGTTTCCTGCGGGAGATATAAACCTGTTTGTCGAACATATCGGAAGAATTATGAAATACAGTTTGTAAAGTTACGAAATTAATGTGAATCTGCCGTCAAAACGCATATCTTTGTATGTTCAATCATTCCGGCTATGAAACGCGACCATTTTACCCTGCCCTACGACGGTGGCCTGATTGAAAAGGACCTGCCAAAGGGAATCCTCCACTCCTTCGAGAAAGTCTGGACACATATCTATGAAGACGCCCGTCCGGCGTCGGAAGCCGTGGCCGACCAGATTGTCGAAGCCATCAACCATACCGAAGGCCGTCTGTTCCGGCTTGGCCTGACCACGGGGTCGACGCCCACCCTGCTTTACAACGAACTGGCCCGCCGGTACAAGGCCGGGGCCGTGTCGTTCAGGAATGTCGAAATCGTCTCGATCGACGAGTATTATCCTTCGACGAAAGAAGAGCGCCAAAGCCGCAATTACCAGCTGCACGAGGCGCTGCTCGACCAGGTGGACATCCTGGAGGAGAACATCCACATTCCCGACGGCAGCGTGCCGCAGGACCGGGTGACGGAATACAACACGCAGTTCGACCAGATCGCGCGCAACCTCGACCTGCTGGTGATCGGCATTGGGGAACAGGGCCAGGTGGGCTTCAACGAAGCCGGCACCACGCCCAAGAGCCGCACGCGCGCCGTGCGCCTTTCCTATCCCTCCCGCAAGCGGCAGGCCCGCTTCTTCAACGGCGACATCGCCGCCACGCCGACGATGGCGCTGACGGTCGGCATCAGCACGATGCTCTCCGCCAAACGGATCATCCTGATGGCCTGGGGCGAAGACAAGGCCGACGCCGTCAAGGCCGTCGCCGAAGACGCACTGACCCCGGCCTGCCCGGCCTCGCTCCTTCAGGCGCACGACGACATCAGTTTCTATGTGGACCAGAACGCCGCCGGCAAGCTGACCCGCGTGGTCGCCCCGTGGCTCATCGGTCCGTGCGACTGGACCCGCAAGTTCGTCCGCGGCGCGGTGGTATGGCTGTGCCAGACCGTCCACAAACCGATCCTCAAACTCTCGGAAAAGGATTACCTGGACAATTCGCTGGGCGAACTGATCGAAAGATTCGGCCCGTACGACAAGATCAACATCGACGTGTTCAACGACCTGCAGCATACTATCACCGGATGGCCCGGGGGCAAGCCCAACGCCGACGACACGACCCGTCCCGTGGCGGCCGTCCCCTATCCGAAGACCGTGCTGATCTTCTCGCCGCATCCCGATGACGACGTCATTTCGATGGGCGGCACGTTCATCCGGCTCGTGAGCCAGGGACACGACGTGCACGTGGCCTATGAGACCTCCGGCAACGTAGCCGTGCACGACGACGTGGTGCTCCAGCATATGGACGCCGCCTGCCAGCTGGGTTTCGCCGACAAGTTCGCCGAAGTCAAGGCGCTGGTCGAAAGCAAGGTGCCCGGCGAACCCGAGCCGCGGCGGCTCCTCGACATCAAGGGCGCCATCCGCCGGAGCGAAGCCCGCGGCGCCGTCCGTTCCTTCGGCCTTAACGACAATACGAACGCCCACTTCCTGAACCTTCCGTTCTACGAATCGGGCGGCATCAAGAAGAATCCGCGGACGCAGGCCGACGTCGACATCATCAAGCAGCTGATCTCCGACCTCAAACCGCATATGATCTTCATGGCCGGCGACCTCGCCGACCCGCACGGCACCCACCGCGTCTGCACCGAAGCAGCCCTCGAAGCCGTGGAGCAGCTCCGCGAAGAAGGCCGTCCCTGGATCGCCGACACGCACATCTGGCTGTATCGCGGCGCGTGGATGGAGTGGGAACTGGGCCGCGTGGACATGGCCGTCCCGCTGAGTCCCGACGAGGTGATCAAGAAACGCCACGCCATCTTCCGCCATCTTTCACAGAAGGACATCGTCCCGTTCCCGGGCGAAGACCCGCGTGAATTCTGGCAGCGCGCCGAAGAGCGTACGCAGAACACCGCCCGCCTCTACGACGAGCTCGGCATGGCCGAATACCAGGCGATGGAAGTCTTCCTGAAACTCTGCTGAAGCTACTTGCAGTACTTGTCGAGCCAGGCGAAGAACTCGCGGTTCCAGTGAACCGAGTTCTGCGGCTTGAGGATCCAGTGGTTCTCGTCGGGGAAGAGGATCATCTTTGACGGAACCCCCATCATCTGTGCGGCGTTGAACGCCGACATTCCCTGCTCCACCGGCACGCGGTAGTCCAGTTCGCCGTGGGTGACGAGGATCGGTGTATCCCAGTTCTGTACCAGCTTGTGCGGCGAATTCGCGTAGTGGCGGACGGATGCCGGGGTCTTGCTCCACGGCGAACCCGCCATATAGACGCCGGGCTGCTTGCAGCCGCCGTTGTCCCAGTCGGGGAACCACATCTCTTCGGTGGACATATACATCGATTCCTCATTGAAGATGCCGGCGTGGGCCACGAAGGCCGAGAAGCGGCCTTGATGGATCCCCGCCAGGTAATACACGGAATAGCCGCCGTAGCTGGCGCCTACGGCCGCCATCTTGCCGACATACGGCTCCGCCTTCAGGGCGTCTGCCGCCGAGAAGTAATCCTTCATGTTCTGGCCGATGTAGTCGCCCGAAATCTGCTCGCACCACTCCTGGCCGAACGCCGTCGTGCCGCGCCGGTTCGGAAGCACCACGATGTAGCCCTGCGAAGCCATCAGCCGGTAGTTCCAGCGATAGGACCAGCCCTGCGTGAGGGCGCCCTGTGGGCCGCCGAGGCAGAGCAGGATGGCGGGATACTGCTTCGTCGCGTCGAAATCGGGCGGATAGACCACCCAGGTAAGCATTTTCTTGCCGTCGGTGGTCGGAATCCAGCGTTCTTCGACCGTCGGCG
Organism: uncultured Bacteroidales bacterium; assembly: GCA_947306365.1. Classification (GTDB taxonomy): domain Bacteria; phylum Bacteroidota; class Bacteroidia; order Bacteroidales; family UBA932; genus Cacconaster. The sequence continues at coordinate 127,366 of CAMZGD010000001.1, read as the reverse complement.
TCTCAAGCTGCGCGAAGATCGCGTCGTTCTCGTGCGAGAGCTGCGTCCAGGTGCCGTTGGCCAGCGAGACCGACACGATCTCGGCCGGATGCAGCAGCGTGGTCTGCGTGGTGATGATGCGGTCGCCCACGAGGATCGGGGTACCGAAATCTGCCCATTCGTGATTGGGCGTCACCCGGGTGAAGTTGCCCTCGAGGTCGGTCTTCCAGATTTCCTTGACGCCTTCCACCTCGGCGCTGAAATAGATTTCCTTCGAGTCGGGCGACCAGACGGGCGAACCCACATTGTACTTGAAGTTTTTCGAGAGCTCGATGCGCTCGCCCGAGACGATCGGCGACACGAACAGGCGGACCTTGTCGGCCTCATACCCGTCGCGCTCCATGCTCAGCCAGGCGATGGCCGACCCGTCGGGTGACCACACGGGATCGGTGTCGTAGCCCATCATGCCGGCCGATGCGTTGTACTGCGGATGGCCGACGCCGGGCTGCGCCTCCATATTATAGACATAGATGTCGGTATTGGTGGAGAAGGCGTAGTCGCGGCCCGTGAGCTTGCGGCAGGAGTAGGCGATCTGGTAGCTGTCCGGCGCGAAATCGACCTGCTCGAGGCCCCCGAAGGGCTCGGTGGGCAATTCGTACGGCGCGCCGTCCAGGATGTCGGTCCCTTCGCCCAGCGTCTTTCCGTCAAACGGGGCATAGTACGTATGCGGGATGTTCTCCACGAAGTGGTCCCAATGACGGTACATCAGCCCTTCGATGGTGCGGGCCGTGGACTTCGCAAGGTCGGGATAGATGTCAGCCGGCTGTTTGGCCACCTTGAAATCGGTGACGTACAGCACATAGTCGCCTTTCGGGTGGATCTTGAACTCGGCGATGCCGCCGGGCACGTCGCTCACCTTGCGGGCACCGGTGCCGTCGGCGTTCATCACGTAGATCTGGCCGCCCTGGAGATAGGCGATGCGTTTGCCGCCTTCAATCCAGCGGGCGTTGGAAAGGCTCTTCGGCGAATGGGTGAGCTGGCGGTTGTCGCTGCCGTCGATGTTCATCACGAAAAGGTTGCGGTTGCTGCGGTTCTCCTCGATGGAGGTGTAGGCCACGCCATAGAGGATCTTCTGCCCGTCGGGTGAAACCTGAAGGTCGGAAATCTTGCCAAGCTGGTGCATGATTTCGGGCGTGAAATGGCCATCGACGATCGCCACGTCGTGCTTTTCAAGAACAGGTTCTTTCGGCGACTTCTCGCCGCAGGCACTCACAAGAGCCATGATTGTCAACAATAAAGTTATTCGTTTCATATCTTATAACATCAATTATTATCGATACTGTCCTCGTATCCGTAGCCGAGGTCGATGCCTTTCAGGGTGGCGGGGACGCCCTTCGACATCCATACGGGCATCGGGGCGCCCTTGAGGAAGTGGTCGAAGAACTGCGACAGACGGATGCTCAGGTCTTTGCGGTTGCGGCGTTCGCGCAGGTTGTGCGCCTCGTCGTTGTACTGGAGCAGCCAGGCCTGCTTGCCCAGGCGGCGCAGGCCGTTGAAAAACTCGATGCCCTGCCACCACGGCACGGCCCCGTCGGCGTCGTTGTGCATGATCAGCACCGGCGTGGTGACGTTCGGGACGAAGAACAGCGGCGAGTTCTCTACATACAGGTCGAATCCGTCCCACAGGTCGTCTCCGATACGGCTCTGGCCCTGTTCGTACTGGAACGTACGCGCGACGCCGCTCTCCCAGCGGATGCCGCCGTAGGCGCTGGTCATGTTGCTCACCGGCGCTCCGGCGCCCGCCGCCTTGAAGCGGTTCGTCTGGGTAATCAGGTATGCCACCTGGTAGCCTCCCCAGCTCTGGCCCTGGATGGCCATGTTGTCGCCGTCCACCCACGGATACGCGCACAGCATGTCGCAACCGGGCATCAGGCATTTCAGGCAGCTCTGGCCCGGATGCCCGTCGGTATAGACCAGGTCGGGCACGAACACGAGGTACCCGTTGCTCACGAAATACGGGATATTGATGGTCGAAGCGCTCGGCGCAGGCACGCGCGGATTGTAGAGCGTCTCGGAATTCTTTTCGTAGAAGTAGATCATCACCGGATACTTCTTCGCCGGGTCAAAGTCTTCCGGCTTGAAGAGCAGGCCCTCGAGCCGGCGGCCCTCGTCGGTGTTCCAGTTCACCAGCTCCACCGTTCCCCAGTTGTAGTCGCGCTGCTGGGGATTGATGTCGCTCAGCTGCTGCTGTGACTTGAAGCCGTCTTTCGTCATCCACACGTTGTTGCCGTCCTCAAAGTTGCCGCGGGTATAGAGCAGCCCGCCCTTCTTTCCGGACGATACGGCCAGGCCGGTGTAGTTGTAGGGACCTTCCACCATCTTCTGCAGGCGGGCCTTCTTTTTCGTCGCATCCTTCATCGCAAAGCCGCGCTCCTTGGTCGTGTTGTTGAACGTCGTGAACCAGTATGGTTTGTCGCTCTTGACCGTTCCGCCGCCGAACGGGCCCATCGGACCGCGTGCGTCGGGATCGAAGTAGGGATTGACATAATTGTATGTCGTCTTCGTCGCCCGGCCGGTCCCTTCGGTCACGCGGAACGGCGCAACGGCGCCCGTCGGGTCGAACTGCCAGATGTCATACTGGTCGGGAATCCAGAAGAACCGGCTGTCTTCCGACCAGGAGGCGCGTCCCCACGGACCCGGATCGGACGGATGGTCGTCGTCTTCATTCCAGAACGTGACGCCCAGCTGCGAGGTCAGTTCCTTGAATTCTCCCGTGGCAAGGGTGTAGAGATACCAGTTGTTCTCCTTGGCGTGGAAGGCCACGGCATAGGCGCCGTCGGGCGACAGGGAGAGGCCGGAATAGGGCGCTTCGCGCAGGACCAGCTCGCGGCGGCCGTCCTTGAGCGAAATCCTGTACACGTCCGTGCAGGCGCTGCGGTCCCAGCTCTGGCGCACGTGGTACGGCTTGTCGGAAGTCACGAGAATCCAGTCCTGGGTGTTCTTCTTGTCGATCATCACGTTCGGAATCTCTTCGTCGGCCAGCTGCACGAAACCGCTTCCGTCGTAGTTCACCTTGGCCAGATAGGTGCGGCCCTGATCGCGCTTGAGATTGACCTTCTGCACGGGCTGGATGTAGTCTTCGTTCCATACCCAGATGTCCAGTTTCGGCTGTTCGAAGTCCACCAGCGTCGTGTCTTTCTCAGGCGGGATGGGGCAGGTACCGAACGTAAGGTACCCGTCGCGAAGCTCCGCGGCGCGGGCGTCACCCAGCTTCCAGCCCTCGGGCAGGACTCCGGCGTCGTGCGCCACAAGCTTCTTCGCCCCGGCGCCGTCGTAGAGCCACAGGTCGAGGTTCTTTTTGGCGTCTTTCGTCGTGTCGAGCGTCCCGAAGAAGGCCAGGCGGCTGGCCTCCTCATTGAACGAAAGGCTCTTGAACGTGGCCTCCTTCTCACCGGTCAGCACTTCGGTGGTCGTTTTGGCGGCGGGGTCATAGAGGAAGACGCCGCGCACGTGCAGACTGTCTTTCTTGTCGGGCTTGGTGATGTAGGCGATGCGGTCGCCTTCCTTCGAGAAGATGAACGATTCCACGCAGGCGATGGTATCGATGGCGAGGGTATGGATATTCAACACATACATATCTTCCTTCGGTTCTTTCTTCTCGCCCTTCGGCGCCGGCTTCTCCGCTTCCTGGAAGGCCACGAAGCCGTTCAGCTTGTCACCTGTCTTGAAACTCTTGAGGAGCGGATATTTCTCGATCTGGCCCGTCGCCAGGTCGAGGATGCCGAGGCTGTCCTTGGGCATTTCGGCCGGTTTCTTCTTGTCGATCTTCGCCTGGCGCGTCTCCTGAAACTTCGGGGCGAGCTTGAAAACGACCTTCGAGCCGTCTTCCGAAATCTTCGCCTGCGAAGCGCGTTCAACATCGTAGGTCTTGCCTGTCTTGACATTATAAAGGTGGAGCACTACATCCCCTTCCTGCGGGGCTACGGTCCAGCGGGCCCAGTCGCCGTCGTTCTGTACGGAGAGTCCGCTCACACTCTTCCAGCCGTCGTATACGGAGTGGTCGAGCGGCGGCTTGGCGGCAAAAGCGTCCAGTGTCACAAGCAGCGCGATTGCCAGCAGCGTCGTTCTTTTCATAGGAATCGGTTGTTGATTGTTTTCAGAATAACAAAGATAGCAAAAATCCCGGACCCCGCCAACTTGCAGATTTTCAAAACTTTTTTGGCAGTTTGGATTTTTCTCCGTACATTTGCAGCCCTGCGAAAAATGCGCAGAAGTATTTAACTTATTAGTAAACACCAAATTAAGAACCAAATGCCTGGTATTATTGGAAAAAAAATCGGAATGACTTCCGTGTTCAGTGCCGAGGGAAAAAATCTTCCATGCACTGTTATCGAGGCTGGTCCGTGTGTTGTCACGCAAATCCGTACAGTTGAGAAAGACGGTTACGCCGCTGTACAGCTTGCCTATGACGAAACCACCGAAAAGCACGCCAGCAAGCCCCTCAAAGGGCATTTTGACAAGGCAGGAACCACCCCCAAGCGCAAGCTCGTCGAGTTCAAGGACGACTTCCCGATGGAGCTCAAGCTGGGCGATACGGTTACGTTGGGCGACCTCACCAAGCGTGAGCTCAAATGGGTCGACGTTACCGGCATCTCCAAGGGCAAGGGTTTCCAGGGCGTTGTGAAACGCCATCACTTCCAGGGCGTCGGCGGACAGACGCACGGTCAGGACGACCGTCTCCGCCACCCCGGTTCCATGGGTGCATCCTCCTGGCCTTCCCGCGTGTTCAAGGGAATGCGCATGGCCGGCCACATGGGCGGAGACCGTGTGAAGGTCTTCAACCTCGAGGTCATCAAGGTCATCCCTGAGAACAATCTGGTCATCGTTAAGGGTTCCGTCCCCGGAGCCAAGGGATCTTATGTAATTTTGGAGGACTAATGCAATGAAACTGGATGTATTGAAAATCGACGGTACTGCTTCCGGCAAGCAGGTCGAACTGGACGACGCCATCTTCGGCATCGAACCCAACGACAACGCCATCTATCTCGACGTCAAACAGTATCTTGCAGCACAGCGCCAGGGTACGCACAAGACCAAGGACCGCAGCGAAGTAGCCTTCTCCACGAAGAAGATGGGACGCCAGAAAGGCGGCGGCGGTGCTCGCCACGGCAGCATCAAGTCGAACATCTACGTGGGCGGCGGCAACACCTTCGGACCGAAACCCCGCGACTACCGTTTCAAGCTCAACAAGAAACTGAAGCAGCTCGCCCGCTTCTCCGCCCTTTCCTACAAGGCCAAGGAGAATGCCATCACGATGGTCGAACCGTTCTCGATGGACGCCCCCAGGACCAAGGACTTCATCCAGATCCTGGAAAACCTCAAGGCTTACGGCCGCAAGACCCTCGTCGTGCTTCCCGAGAATTCCATGAATATTTACCTGTCGTCTCGCAACCTTCCTGAAGTCAAGGTCATCACCATTGACGAAATCAACACCTACGCCCTCATGGACTCCAACCATCTCGTGATGGTCGACGGTGTGCAGGACATCATCGCTGAAAGACGCAAATAAAACCTGAAGACAATGGGAATTTTAATCAAACCCCTCGTAACTGAGAAGATGACGGTCCTGGGCGACAAGCTCAACCGTTATGGTTTTCTTGTTGACCGCGATGCCAACAAGATTGATATCAAGAAGGCGGTAGAGCAGATGTATGGTGTTTCGGTTAAGGATGTCAATACGGTGAACTACCACGGTAAACGCAAGAGCCGTTATACGAAAGACGGTTTACAGACAGGCCGTACAAACCACTTCAAGAAAGCGTTTGTCACTTTGGCCGGAGACGATAAGATTGACTTCTACAGCAACATTTAAAGGCCATGGCAATTCGCAAGTTCAAACCGGTGACCCCCGGTACCCGCAATAAGGCGATCAGCGCTTTCGACGAGATCACCTGCTCGACCCCTGAAAAGAGCCTCCTCCGTCCGCTCCGCGGAACCGGCGGCCGCAACAACCAGGGCAAGATGACCATGCGCTACCTCGGTGGCGGACACAAGAAGATGTACCGCGTCATCGACTTCCTGCGCAACAAGGACAACTACACCGCCACCGTCAAGACCATCGAGTACGACCCCAACCGCAGTGCCCGCATTGCGCTGGTCGTCTATGGCGACGGTGAGAAGCGTTATATCATTGCTCCCAACGGACTCAAGGTCGGTCAGACCATCGCCTCCGGTCCCGGCGTCGCGCCTGAAATCGGCAACGCCCTGCCGCTGGCGGAAATTCCGCTCGGTACCCTCGTGCACAACATCGAACTCCGCCCCGGCAACGGCGGCGCGATGGCACGCAGCGCGGGCACTTTCGCCCAGCTGACCGCACGTGAAGGCAACCACGCCATCCTCCGTCTCCCTTCGGGCGAGACCCGTATGGTGCTGGTGACCTGCCGTGCCACCGTCGGTACCGTCTCCAACACGGACCACAACCTGGAAAGCCACGGCAAAGCCGGCCGTCGTCGCTGGCTGGGCCGCCGGCCGCACAACCGTGGTGTCGTGATGAACCCTGTGGATCACCCGATGGGTGGTGGTGAAGGCCGTGCTTCCGGCGGACACCCGCGTTCCCGCAAGGGCCTGCCTGCAAAGGGCTACAAGACGCGCAACCCGAAGAAGAACTCCAGCAAGTTCATCATTGAGAGAAGAAAGAAATAACGGAATAAAACTGAATTAAGATTATGAGTCGTTCACTTAGAAAAGGTCCGTACATCCAGGAAGCGCTGGAGAAGAGAGTGCTCGCGATGAACGAGGGCACCCTGAAGAAAGAAGTCATCAAGACTTGGTCGCGCTCCAGCATGATCTCCCCTGACTTCGTAGGCCATACGATCGCCGTCCACAACGGCACCAAGTTTATTCCGGTCTATGTCACGGAGAACATGGTAGGTCACAAGCTCGGAGAATTCGCTCCGACGCGTACCTTCAAAGGCCATTCCGGCAACCGTTAAAATTTTAAAAAGAGTACACAATGGGAGCTCGTAAAAGAGAAATGGCCGAAAGGCTGAAAGAGATAAAGAGACACACAGCGATCGCTAAGCTGAATGATGTCCCCACGTCGCCCCGCAAGATGCGTCTGGTTGCAGACATGGTCCGGGGTGTCGAAGTCAACCGCGCTTTGGATATTCTCCATTATTCAAAGAAAGAGGCTTCTGTCCGTCTGGAAAAGCTGGTGCGCAGCGCCATCGCCAACTGGGAAGCCAAGAACGAAGAGTCGCGCAAGGAACTGGAGAACGGCAACGTGTACGTCCAGACCATCATGGTCGACGGCGGCCGTCAGCTCAAGCGCATCCGTACCGCCCCGCAGGGTCGGGCCGCCCGCATCCGCAAGCGTTCCAACCACGTCACCGTGATCGTCGGTACGAAGAACAATGAAAAACCCGCAGAAGAACCGGCACAGGAGGCCGCTGAGGCATAATTATGGGACAGAAGACCAATCCGATCAGCAATCGTCTGGGTATCATCCGTGGTTGGGACTCCAACTGGTATGGTGACTATCCTTCCCGCATCCTCGAGGATTCCAAGATCCGCGAGTACCTGAATGCCCGTCTGGCGAAGGCTTCCCTGTCGAAGATCGTCATCGAGCGTACGCTCAAGCTCATCACCGTCACCATCCACACCGCCCGTCCGGGTATCATCATCGGCAAGGGCGGCCAGGAGGTCGACAAACTGAAGGAAGAGTTGAAGAACATCTGCAACAAGGATGTCCAGATCAACATCTTCGAGGTGAAGCGCCCCGAGGTCGACGCCAACATCGTCGCCAACAACATCGCACGCCAGCTCGAAGGCCGCGTGTCGTACCGTCGCGCCATCAAGATGGCCGTCGCTTCGACGATGCGCATGGGCGCCGAGGGCATCAAGGTCCAGATCAGCGGCCGCGTCGGCGGCGCCGAAATGGCCCGCAGCGAGATGTTCAAGGAAGGACGCACCCCGCTCCACACCATCCGTGCCGATATCGACTACGCACTTGCCGAGGCGCACACCAAGGTCGGCGTGCTCGGTATCAAGGTCTGGATCTGCAACGGCGAGGTGTACGGCAAGCGTGACCTCTCCCCGAATGCCGGCGTCAACGCGGCGGCACAGGGTGCTGCAGGCGAGCGTCGCGGTGGCGAACGCCGTCCGCGCGGCGACCGTCGCGGCGACCGTCGCGGCGACCGCGGCGATCGCGGCGATCGCCGGGGCGGTGAACGTCGCGGCCGTCGCGAGGAGTAAGACCTCCCGACGCAATTGCAACCGAAGGCCGGCCCGTCAGGACCGGCCTTTTTTTGGACAAGAGCGGAAAGAATGCTATCTTTATGGTTCAAACTGCCAGAATCTGCAACCCTTATGAAAAGAATCCTCGCACTTTCCCTGCTCTGCCTGACGCTGATGCTGGTCGGCGGATGCGGTGTCTCCTCGGACATGACCTTCAACCAGAACGAAATGCAGACCAATGTCGTGCTTTCGCAGAACAACTTCGTCGCCGTAAAGACCGTGACGGGCGAAGCATCGTCAACGTACTTCCTCGTCTTCGGCGGACTCCGCCGTGCCGAGACAAAGGCCGCCGCGATGAGCGACATGGTCTGGAATGCGGAACTGTCCGGTTCCCAGGCAATCGTCAACGCCTCGGTCAGCATGCACGTGCAGACCATCCTCGGCATCTATACAAAAGTCACCGCCTATGCGACCGGGACCGTGGTCGAATTCTTTTAACCGATGAAACGATGCTGCTCCCTGCTCGCCGTCGCCCTGCTTGCGGCGGCCTGCGCCGCTCCGGTACCGGAAGGCACCTTGAAGCACGCCACCCCCGCGTCGATGGGGATGAACGCCGAAAAACTCAGCCAGATCGGCCGTGAAGCGGCCCGCGCCATTGAAGAAGGGAACATTCCGGGCTGCGTAGTCTCCGTGGTCCGGGACGACAAGATCGTTTTCCTGAAAGCCTACGGCAACAAACAGGTGGTCCCCGACACGATCCCGATGACAGTCGAGACGATGTTCGACCTGGCTTCCGTGAGCAAATGCGTGGGCACCACGCTTTCGTTCATGCAGCTGGTGGAGAACGGCCTCGTACGACTGTCCGACGAAGTGGACATGTACATCCCCGACTTTCAGCCCTGGGTCGATCCCGCCACCGGCGAGAAGGTCGACATCACGGTGCAGGACCTGATGACCCACAGTTCGGGCCTGTCGCCCTACATCGCCACCGCCGCGTACCTGGAGCGCTTCGGGGAGAACAGTCCCGACTCGCTCATCTGGCACATCGCACAGGAGATCAAGCGCAATTTCCGGCCGAAGACCGGCTATATGTACAGCTGCCTCAACTTCGTGACGCTGCAGAACATCCTGCAGAACATCACGGGCGAGCCGCTTTGCGAGTATGCGGAGAAGCACGTGTTCGGCGCGCTGGGTCTCAAGCATACGGGCTATATGCCGAAAACGCGCCATCCTGAATGGATGCCGCTGATCGCCCCGACCGAAGTGCAGGACGACGGACAGCCGCTGCTCGGCGAAGTCCACGATCCGCTGGCCCGTCTGGCCAACGGCGGCAATTCCGGCAATGCCGGCGTATTCTCGAACTGCGAAGACCTCTCGGTGATCTGCGCCGCCATCATGAACGGCGGCGCCGTGAACGGCCGCCGCATCCTCAGTCCGATGGCCGTGGAAGCGATGGCCGCCGTCCCTTCCGACAACGACGAATGGATCGGACGCGCGCTGGGATGGGACAACCGCAGCAGTGCGGCCGGCCTGCGCGGCGACCTTTTCAGCCGTACGCGCACCCTCTGTCACACCGGCTATACCGGCACTTCGATCGTCATGGACCTTGACAGCAAGACCGCCGTCATCGTCCTGGCCCACCGCGTTCACCCGACCGACAAGGGCGGCACCGGCAAGCTCCGCGCCCGAATCGCCAACATCGTCGCAGGCAGCATTGAAAAATAATCGCACATACGGCAAGGTTGCGGACCTGTTTCCCCGTGCGGGAACCATCCTGATCGCGGACGACTGGTTCCGCGGACGGGGGCTGTTCGAGACCTGGGGCTGCCCGGTCCTCTGGGTGCATGCCGCCGAAGAAGACAAGACGCTGGCCACCGTGGAACGGCTGGTGTCGCAGCTGCTTGACCTGCAGGCCGACCGCGACACGATGCTGGTCGGCGCGGGCGGCGGCGTCACCACCGACCTTACGGGCTTCGTGGCCGCCGTCTACAAGCGGGGTCTCCGCTTCGGTCTGGTCCCGACGACCCTGCTGGCGCAGGTCGACGCCGCCATCGGCGGCAAGAACGGCGTGAACTTCGACCGATACAAGAATATGATAGGCACGTTCCGGCAACCCGAATTCGTGTACATCGACACGGATTTCCTGCAGACGCTTCCCGTCCGCGAACTGCGCTGCGGCGCCGCGGAAATGCTCAAGACGTTCCTGCTGGCCGACGCCGAAGCCTACGAAGCGGCCGTAGATGTGTTCCGGGCCGAAACGCCACACGTACCCCAGTGGCTCGTCCGCCGGGCCGGAGACATCAAAAGCGCGCTGGTGGAGCAGGATCCGGAAGACCGCGGCATCCGCCGGCTCCTCAACCTGGGCCATACGTTCGGCCACGCCATTGAGAAGCTTTCCAGCCGATACGCACACGGCGAGGCCGTGGCCGTCGGCATCGTGATGGCCGCCCGGATGGCTTGCGAGAAGGGGCTGATGTCCGACGCGGACGCCGCACGCATCCGTTCAGACTTCCAGGCCGCTGGCCTGCCCGTCGATCCGCCGGTTCCCGAAGCGACGCTCCGCGACGCGATCCTGCAGGACAAGAAACGGTCCGGCGACCGGCTGCGGTTCGTTCTCCCGCAAACTATCGGCAAAGCCACGCTATGGGAAGAATCTGTTACAGCCTGAAAGGCGTCAGCCGCAACTATTGCCTGTTCATGGCCGCGACACGGGCCGGCGCCGTCGTCGAAATCCGGCTCGACGCCTGCGATTTCAACGAAGAGGACATCCGGACCATCTTCTCCTGCAAGCGGGTGGCGGAACTGCTCGCCACGTATCCGGTTTCCCTCCCTTCCCAGGTGGAAACGGCCGCACGCTGCCTGACCGCAGCCATCCTCGCAGGGGCCGACTACGTCGACATTCCCGTCGATTTTCCCGAGAATTCCCGGCAGTGGCTGATGAATCTCGCCTTGAATCACGGTACGCGCGTGATTCTTTCCTATCACAACCATTCCCGCACCGATCCGCTGCCGCGCCTGCAGGAAACGGCAAGGCAGCTGCTGCAGGCAGGCGCCGACATCGCCAAGGTCGTCACGACGGCCCGCTCCCGGGAAGACGCCGACTGTGTTCTCTCGCTCTACGACCACTTTGAACCGGAAAGGCTGCTCGCTTTCGCGATGGGGCCGGAAGGCCGCGACTCCCGTTTCCTGGCGTGGGAAAAGGGCGCGCCGCTGCTGTTCGTCGCGCCGACGCGCGACGGCGCGACGGCGCCCGGACAACCTTGCTGGGCGGACCTTCTCCCCGAAGAAACCCTCCTGCTGCAGGGTGAAGCCGCATTGCCCGCGTCCAAGAGTTTCGCCCAACGGGCCATCCTGCTGGCCGCCCTGGCTACCGGAACGACGAAACTCTACGGCGTGACCCCCTGCGCCGACACCAACGCCGCCATCGGGATAGCCCGTTCCCTTTTCGCCGACGTGACGCTGGACGACACCACGCTGACCATCGAAGGCCATCAGGACATCCATCGCGACGGTCTCCGAGTCCGCGACAATCGCCTGTTCGCGGGCGAATCCGGACTGCTGGCGCGACTCTGCATCCCGCTTGCCGGCCTGTCGCGGGAACCCGTCCTGATCACCGGCGAAAAGACGCTGCTGCAACGAAGGCTCGACGACCAGCGCGCAGCCTTGCGCAAACTCGGCGTGCGGCTCTCCTTCACCGGCCGGGGACACCTGCCCGTCAAGGTACAGGGCCGTCTGCACGCCGGCGTGGCCGAGGTTTCCGGCAGCAAGGGTTCCCAGATGATTTCCGGACTGCTGCTGGCACTCTCCCAGTGCGACGGCGAGAGCACCGTGCTGATCGACGGCGTGACCAGCGAACCCTACCTCAACCTGACCGCCCGCATCGCGTCGTTCTTCGGCCTCTCCGGCTACGACTGTCCCGAGCAGGCCGACCGCCGCGAAGACGACGAAGACGACGGCTTCCGCACCTGGTACGTTGAGCCGCGGCAGACCGTCACGCCCGTGCTGGGACTCGAGATGGAAGCCGACTGGAGCGCCGCAGCCATGCTGCTGGTCGCCGCCGCCCTCGCCGGCGACCTCACGCTCCGGAACCTTGACCTCCATTCCCGCCAGGCCGACGCGGCCATCTACCACATCCTCCGGCAGAACCAGGTGGACATCGTACACGATGCCGGGAAAAACACGCTCTCGGTCCGCCGCTCCATCCTCTGCCCCTTCTACTACGACATCACCGACGCACCCGACCTCTTCGCACCCCTTTTCGTGATGGCCTGTTTCGCAGAAGGCGACAGCGTGATCGCCGGCATCGGCCGGCTTCGGAACAAGGAAAGCGACCGGGCCGCCACCTTTGCCGAAGAATTCCGGAAGCTGGGGGTCCGGACGTCCGTTTCCCGCGATGAAATGACCATCTGCGGCCGGGAAAACCGCCGGCTGCAGGCGGCCGCCTGCTCCTCGCACGGCGACCACCGGCTGGCCATGGCGCTGACCGTCGCGTCCCTCTTCGCCGACGGCCCGGTGGAGATCGACGACACGGACTGCATCGCCAAATCCTTCCCGGGTTTCCTCAATACCTTTGAAAAACTCAAGCGACACTGACATGGATACGTTCGGCCATTCCTTCCGTCTGGACATCTTCGGCGCCTCGCATGCCCCTTGTGTGGGCGTCACGCTGCACGGCGTACCCGCTTCGCTGCCGGTCGCGGCGGACGATTTCACCCGAGACCTGCTGCGCCGCAAAAGCGGCGCGCCCGGCACGACGCCCCGCATCGAAGAAGACCGGCCGGAAATCGACGACCGGCGCGACGTCGACGGCACGCTGACTCTCACCTTTGCCAACCGCAATTTCCGGGATGCGGATTACAGGGTCTTTACCGACATCCCCCGGCCCGGCCATGCCGATTTCGTGGCGCTGGCACGATACGGATCGCTACGCGACGGCTGGTTTTCCGGGCGGATGACGCTGCCGCTGGTGGCGGCCGGTGTCGTGGCCAAGAAACTCGTCGCCCCGATTTGCATCGATGCCCGGCTGCTGGAAGTCGGCGGCGTGGCGGCGGATGACACGGCTGCCGTCGCCGCTCAGTTGCAAGCGGCCGCGCAGGAAGGCGATTCCCTCGGCGGCATCGTGGAATGCCGTTGCACGGACGTTCCCGTCGGTCTCGGCGAACCTTTCTTCGATTCCCTCGAGTCGCTGCTCTCCCACGCCCTGTTCTCGATTCCCGGCATCCGCGGCGTGGAATTCGGCGACGGCTTCGCCGCCGCCCGGATGAAGGGCTCCGAGCACAACGACCCGTTCATCGATGCGGCCGGCCATACGGCCCGAAACGGGGCGGGCGGCATTAACGGCGGCCTGACGAACGGCAATCCCGTCGTCTTCCGTGTCGCGGTCAAGCCGACTTCCAGCATCCGCAAACTCCAGCGGACCTTCGACTTCTCCCGCGGCCGGCTCACCGACTATTCCGTTCCCGGCCGGCACGACGTGTGTTTCGCCCTGCGTGTCCCGCCCGTCGTGGAAGCCGTCACCGCCTGCGTGTTCGCCGACCTTCGCCTGTCCGGCACGACAGCGACGGCTCCCGGAAAGCCGGATTTGTAAACTTGGGCAAAAATACCTACCTTTGCCGCCTCTACCAGTCGCCCGGATGGCGGAATCGGTAGACGCGCTGGTCTCAAACACCAGTGGCCGCGAGGCTGTGCCGGTTCGACCCCGGCTCCGGGTACTAGAAGACTTTGTAAGTTGCTGATTTTTAAGCACCATACAAAGTCTTCTTTTTTGTATCCCCCAATTTTGACCACACTTTGACCACATTTTCAAAATGGCCATTAAGATGGAAGCCCCATTGCATAAGCAGTGGAGCTTCCTTGATTCTAGAATCTGTCCCTGATTTAGAGTTCCAGCGCCGGGATGCAAAATCAATAAACGATATCGTCTCCCTCGTTGATCTGAAGGCTGAGATCCATCTCTCGCTGCCACCCCTTTTCTTCCGCGCTGGCATCCCAGGTGGCACCGGGCGAATGCGCCCATGTAATGTGGACGGCATATCCAAAATTGGTATACGGAATTTCGATATTTGTCGCCGTATATAGGACTTTCCCCGTCGTCGGTTCGGACAACGTGAAGCCGTCTTGCGTCATCCGGCAGGTAAGATGCTCTTCGTCTGTTTCAACAAACTGGTTGAACAGATAGCGGCACCTTCCGGAACGGACCAGCGCGGGAACGGCCTCATCTTCATAGATCCAAATCCATAGCTGGAATCCATTATTTTCCTGATGCCCCGCATAGAGGTACTTGACAGCCGGAGAATCTTCTATCTGTTCTTCACAGGCGTTACAAAACAAAAGAAACAGTGCGATGACGAACAGGCGGGCAGGCACTCCGGTCAATAAGCGATGTGAGACGCTGGGGAACTTCATAATATAGGAGATTTCATCTGTAAGATGCAAAATACGAGTAAAACGTTGCGTGAGGAGGACGCTTTTTTTATAGAACTGATCCAGAAGGGACTCTGCGATCTGCTAACACCATCTTGATACAAATATGTACCATTTATGCTCTTGTCCTGATGGAATGAAGGGCGTGGCCCACACGAAGTCAAAAGCCCTATCAAAACGAAAAGCGATAGCACAATGGATACGGGTACTCGATGCCTCATAATGACTTAGAAATAATCAATCCTCGTTTTTACCAAAAAAAACTTGCCAACCAGAGACTCCACCTTGTTTGGGAAAGAACAATGCTACTACAAAAGGCGCACAATCTTTTAGAAAAGTGATTAAATTCATTCCAAGAAAAGTCCCATACATGGCGTTTGTTTCTGCAGGTACGACAGCAAAAATACGTACAATAGCAAGAACCAAAAATAAGATAAGTGCCCATTTCTTCTTCTTAAAGATGAAAATAGCGCAAAAAATCATAGCAATGTTTAATGCTATCAATATCAGCCTGTCGCAAAATACCGGGTTTATATCACTCAATGAACCATAATAAAAATAGACATTAGCTGCTCTAATAGCCCCAATGATCAGCATAAGGATTGAATATCCAAGACAAATCTTAGCAGCGAGACTTAATTCTCGATTTACATCAGTATTCATAATTGCAATTTACACAAAAAAAATATTTACAAGTAAAGATATAAAGAACCTGTTTCGTGCTTAACTTTTAGCGTCGGCATTTATATGGCCACAAATAGACCACATTCCCCAGAAAATGGACACATTCGACCGCATTTTCTGGGGATTATCGTGAATACACTATTAAGATAGCTAACCTGTTAAGGGTGAATTGTTAATTAGCCACCAATGAATACACGATAGCTACACGTTGCCACCGATTATTGCGCTCCGGCTCCGGGTACGAAATAAGCTTGGCTTTTGAGCCAAGCTTATTTCGTACCAGTCGGCGGCCAAGGCCGCCTCCTTATCTGATCCCTCCTTTTAATGGTTCCCTCAGGGAACCAAAGCGCCGCAGAAGCGGCGCGGGCTTCGCCTTTTTCGGAATAATCGCGTTTGTACAAGAAAAGCTCCCCAAAAGGGAGCTTTTCTTGTATCTGGAAGCCGATAAGCGGCTTCCGTGCTAGTCGGGTCTGTACTCCAACAGGTCGCCGGGCTGACAGTCGAGGGCCTTGCAGATGGCTTCGAGCGTCGTGAAGCGGACGGCCTTCGCCTTGCCGGTCTTGAGTATCGAAAGGTTAGCTGCAGAAATGCCTATCTTTTGAGCAAGTTCTCCCGAAGACATCTTTCTCCGAGCCAACATGACATCAACATTGATAATGATAGGCATGACTTACGCTTCCTCCGTTACTTCGACCGTATCGACCGGCTTGTCCGACTTTTTGCCTTTCAGATAGGAAGGGAGTTCCATGCCGGCCAGCTTGAAGAGGTCTTCAAGCGGCGGGACCGACTTCATCAGGCCGGAGATGAAATTCGACGTAGCCGTCTTCCCTTCGCCGCCGTTCCCCGTATCCCACACGGTTACCTTGTCGATGTTGATGCCCTTGACGGCCTCGACCTGCGTGGCCACCAGTTCAGGCAGCTTGTCGGTGATGAGCATCGTGATGGCCTGCTGGGCGTCGCCGCCGGCAGCCGCCACCAGCTGGCCGAAACCGGTCGCCTGCTTGGAGAGTATCTCCAGCGTACCGCGCGCCTGGGCGTCCATCTTGGCGAAGATGGCGTCGGCCTCACCCTTGGCCATCCGGCGGATCTTCTCCGCTTCAGCCTCGGCGTCGATGATGGCTTTCTCCTTTTCGATCTGGGCCGCCACCACGACGTTGGCCTGCTGCGTCGCCTTCTCGCGTTCGGCACGCGCCAGTTCGGCGTCGCGCTCGCTCTTGTAAGCTTCCTCGAGGGCCTTGGCCGCCTGCACCTTCTCGGCCGCCACGGCGATGCGGGAAGCCTCGGCTTCCTTCTCGCGGCGGGCCGCGTCGCTCTGGGCGATGGCGATCTTCGAGTTGTTCTCACCTTCGACAGCCTTCGCGTTGGCGTCGGCCGTCCGGATACGGGTATCCCGGGTAGTCTCGGCGATCCGGATGTCCTTGTCCCGGTCTGCCTCGGCCTTACCGATCTCACCGAACCGGTTCTGCTCGGCCACGCTCTTCTTCGCGTCGTTGATGGCCTTGGCGGCCGCTTCCTTGCCGAGGGCCTCGATATAGCCCGACTCGTCGCGGATATCCGTCACGTTCACGTTGATGAGCTTCAGGCCGATCTTGCGGAGTTCCGCCTCCACGTTCGTGGAGACGTTGGCCAGGAACTTGTCGCGGTCGGCGTTGATTTCCTCGATGTCCATCGTGGCGATGACCAGACGCAGCTGACCGAAGAGGATATCGGTGGCGATGTTCTGGATCTGCTCGGTGGTCAGGCCCAGCAGACGCTCGGCCGCATTGGTCATGTTGTCGGGTTCGGTGGAAATACCCACGGTAAACCGGCACGGCACGTCGACGCGGATGTTCTGCTTGGACAGGGCGTTGGTCAGGTTGCATTCGATCGAGATCGGCGTCAGGTCGAGAAACGCGTAGCTCTGGAACACAGGCCAGATGAAGGAGGCGCCGCCGTGGATGCAGCGGGCCGACGAGATGCCGCCTTCCTTGTTCTTCCCGGTCTTACCGTAGATGACCAGGATCTTGTCGGACGGACAGCGCTTGTAACGGCGCAGGATGGCGGTGAAGGTGACGAACACCACCGCCACGATGATCAGGATCAGATAGAGTTCCATTGTTACTTATATTAAATGATGATTGATTCGAGCGGTTCGACCAGTACGGTGTCGGGGCTGATTACCTCGACCACCCGGATCTGGGAGCCTGTCCTGAGGGTTTCACCGTCGGTTACGGCGTTGTATTCACGCACGGAATTGTTGATGGACAACTGAACCTTGCCTTCGCCCCCGCGCTCGCCGGGAATGGTCAGATAGACCGTTCCGTTGCAGCCGACGGCTGCCTTGAAGAGGTTGATGTTGCCCGTCTGCTGCATGCCGCTCAGCCATTTGAACAGATACATCACCAGCGCGACCAGCGCCACGCCGATCACGGCCGATATGACCAGCAGCAGGGGCACCGAGGTGACCTTGTCCTGCAACAGAATGGCGGACCATCCGAAACCGAGGAAGAAGTTCACGAAATTACGGAACGTGTAGAGATTGGTTCCGCCTTCCACGGCCGCGTCGGCCGCTTCCGAGTCGAAGCCCGCGTCGAAGTCGGTGTCGATGCCGCCGTCACCGCCGTCGGCGCCGATGAAGGTCAGGATGCTCTGAATGATGAAGATCAGGGAAGCCGCCAGCGTGACGCCCCACAGGATCTTCATGGCCAAAGAAAGGGATACCCACCAGGAAGTGATCATGTTCGTAAACGTTTAGTTTTTGCAAAAATATAAATAATTATTGAAAAACAATAAAATTTTTACAAATTTTTCTTTCGGCTCCGAAAAAAAAACTTCGCCCCACGGACGGAGCGAAGCATTTTCGTCGGTATTCCCTGGACGGCGGTTGGTTACAGTTCCACGATCTCGGCGACGGGCGCGTTCTTCATCACGGAAGCGATGCCGTTGTTGCGGTTGCGCTCGGAAGCATACATCTGGCTCTGGCCGATGATCTGGCCGTTCGTCGCCTTCAGGGTGAAGTACGGCTTGCCGTTCTTTGCCACCAGTTTCTCGAAACGCTTCTCCTCGAGTGCGTTCTTCTTGACGGATTCGACGCCGTTGAGGCAGGCCGACTTGGTGGTGTAGCCTTCGCTGGTGAGGATGACCTCGCCGTTCGAAGCCTTGAGGTTGAACTGGAACTCGCCGTTCTTTCTCACAGTGATTTCAAATTTTGCCATAGCGTAATTGTTTGAAAGATTGTATATACCCTACAAATATACAAAAAGTTGAAAAACAGAGAGAGAAAAAATGATTATTAATGATTATTTTTGCAGTACGCTTATCCGAAACCTGACGCTATGTTATATCGAAGCAAGGCTCCTTTCAGGCTGGGCATCGCCGGCGGCGGGACAGACGTCTCCCCGTATTCCGACCTGTACGGGGGCGCCGTCCTCAACGTGACCATCGACCGGTTCGCACACGCCACCATCCGGCCGACCGGGGACGGGAAAGTCCGTTTCGTCCACATCAACGACCGGATCGCCCGGGAATTCGACGCCGCTGCGCGCATCGAGCCGCAGGATCCGCTGATGCTCCAGTGCGGCATCTACAACCGGATCGTCGCGCAGTACTGCGACGGGAAGCCGCTTTCGTTCGAGCTCACCACCCAGCTGGACGTACCTTCGGGCTCCGGCCTGGGTACCTCCTCCACGCTCGTCGTGGCGATCCTGGGGGCCTTCACCGAATGGCTGGGCCTCCCGCTCGGCAAATACGACATCGCCCGGCTGGCCTATGAGATCGAACGCATCGACCTGGGTATGGCCGGCGGCAAGCAGGACCAGTATGCCGCCACGTTCGGCGGCGTCAACTTCATGGAGTTCCTCGACGGCGACCGCGTGATCGTCAATCCGCTGAGCCTCCCGGAAAGCACGCTCAACGAATGGGCGATGAACACCGTGCTGCTCTACACCAACAAGCGGCGGGAATCGGCCCGGATCATCGAGGAGCAGATGGCCAACGTCAAGCAGCGGAATACCGGCTCCGTCGAAGCGATGCACAAGGTAAAGGCCGAAGCTTTCCGCATCAAGAAATGCCTGCTCCAGGACAACCTCCGGGAGCTGGGACCGGCCCTCAACACCAGCTGGGTCAACAAGAAGAAGATGGCGGGCGGCATTTCCAACGCCTTCATCGACCAGCTTTATGAAACCGCCATCGGCGCAGGCGCCACCGGCGGCAAGATTTCCGGAGCGGGCGGCGGCGGATTCCTGTTCTTCTACTGTCCCGACAACACCCGTTACGCGGTGGAAGAAGCGCTCGCCGCGCTCCACGCCGGTGAAATCTACGATTTTGAATTCTGCAAGGGAGGACTGACCACATGGACCGTACAGCAATGATCGGCGCCCGCATCGCGGCGCATCTCGACACGCTCACGCGCATCGGACAGGACGACGCCCTGAAGGCCGTCATCGGCCGGGCCGTCGACGAAATCACCGACTGCTTCCGAAAGGGCGGACGCGTGTACTTCTGCGGCAACGGCGGCAGCGCCGCCGACGCCCAGCACCTGGCGGCTGAGTTTTCCGGCCGGTTCTATTTCGACCGGCCCGTCCTGCCCGCCGACGCCCTGCACGGCAACACGTCCTACCTGACGGCCGTCGCCAACGACTACGGCTACGAACAGGTGTTCGCCCGCCTGATTTCCGGTCTGGGACAGCCCGGCGACATCCTGGTCGGCCTCTCCACGTCGGGCAATTCCGCCAACATCCTGCGGGCTTTCGAGGTCTGCCGCGAAAAAGGGGTACGCACCATCGGCCTGACCGGTGCGGACGGCGGCCGGATGAAAGAACTTTCCGACCTGCTGGTCAATGTCCCCTCCACCGACACGCCCCGGATCCAGGAAGCCCACATCACCATCGGCCACATCATCTGTGAACTCGTGGAGCAGGCCATCTTCGGGGAGGGCCGGTGATGGAATGCGTGGTGCTGGCCGGCGGCAAGGGCACGCGGCTGCGCAGTGCAGTCGCGGACCTGCCGAAATGCCTGGCGCCGGTGGCCGGACGCCCGTTCCTCGAGGCGCTGGCGGACCATCTGGAAGAAGCCGGGTTCGACCATATCATCCTTTCGCTGGGCTACCGGCACGAAGCGGTTGAGGCCTGGGCGGCGGAGCGCCGGTCCGGGGCCCGGATCACCTGCGTGGTGGAATCCGAACCGCTGGGTACCGGCGGCGGCGTACGCCTGGCCCTGCGGCAGGCCGGTGAACCCGATGTCTTCATCCTCAACGGCGACACGTTCTTCGGCGTCGACTACGCGGCGATGGCGGCTTTCCACCGGGAAAAGGATGCGCTGGCCACGCTGGCGCTCAAACCGATGCGCAATTTCGACCGATACGGGGAAGTGACCTGCGATGCGCAGGGACGCATCACGGCCTTCCACGAGAAACGCCCCTGCACATCAGGCCTTGTCAACGGCGGCGTGTATCTGCTGCGGCGCGACGCCCTGGAAACGATGCCGGAACGGTTTTCCCTGGAACGCGACTGCTTCGAACCCCTGGCGGGCAGCGGACGGCTTGCCGGTTTCCGGTCGGAAGGCTATTTCATCGACATCGGCATTCCGGCCGACTATGCCCGCGCCGGACGCGATTTCGCCTCCGGCGCCTGGCGGCCCTACCCCTACGACGCGCTGCTGCTCGACCGCGACGGCGTGATCAATGTGCTGCGGCCCGGCGACTATGTCAAATCGATCGACGAATTCGTCTTCTGCGACGGGGCCCTCGAGGCGCTGCGGCTCCTCGATCCGCTCTTCCGCCGCATCGTGATCGTCACCAACCAGCGGGGCGTGGGCCGCGGCCTTATGCGCGAAGCCGACCTGCAACAGATCCACGACTGGATGTGCGCCCGCATCCGTGCGGCGGGCGGCCGCATCGACCGCATCTACGTCTGCACCGACACCGACGACGCGAATCCCCGCCGCAAGCCCAACACCGGGATGATCTACGAGGTGCTGGCCGACTTCCCCGACATCGACCCGCAGCGCAGCATCCTGGCCGGGGACAGCGATTCCGACCTCCTCTTCGCGCAGCGGGCCGGCATTCCCGCCGTCCGGATCGGAGAATCCGATAACCTGCTTACCTTTGCCCGACGACTGACCCAATCCCACACACCATGAGAATCGCCTTCCTCTCCACCTTCTATCCCTTCCGGGGCGGAATCGCCCAGTTCAATGCCGACCTTTATGAGGAATTCGGCAGGAACCACGACGTGAAAGCCTTCACGTTCACCCGGCAGTACCCCGCGTTCCTGTTTCCGGGCACAACGCAGTACGTAACGCCGGAAGACAAGGCGAAGCAGGTCGACAGCGAGGCCGTGCTCGACACGGTCAATCCTTTCTCCTGGCGGCCGGCCGCCCGCCGGATCGCGGCCTGGAAGCCGGACCTGGTGATCATGAAATACTGGATGAGCTACCTGGCCCCGTCGCTGGGCACAGTGGCCCGGCGGCTGCGGAAAAAAGGCATCCCCGTGATTACGGTGCTCGACAATGTGATTCCCCACGAACCGAAATTCTTCGACAAACCGTTCTCCCGCTGGTTCCTCCGCCAGAACAGCGGCTGTGTGGCGATGAGCGAAGCCGTGCTCCGCGACATGCTGTCGCTGACACCCGACAAGCCGCACATCCTGCAGCCGCACCCGCTCTACGACCATTTCGGCGCCAGGATTTCCCGTACGGAAGCGCAGCAGGCCCTCGGCCTCGATCCCAGACGGCGCACGCTGCTTTTCTTCGGCCTGATCCGCGACTACAAGGGTCTCGACCTGCTCATCGACGCCCTGCCTCTGCTCGGACCGTCGTATCAGCTGGTCATTGCGGGCGAAAGCTACGGCAGTTTCGACAAATATGCAGCACAGATCGCCGCTTCCGGCTGTGCCGACCGCATCAAGGTGTTCAACCGCTACATCGACGACGAGGAAGTGCCCCGTTTCTTCTCTGCCGCCGACGTGTGTGTGCTCCCCTACAAGAGCGCCACGCAAAGCGGCATCACCGCCATCGCCCTCCATTTCGAAGTCCCCGTCATCGCCACGCCCGTGGGCGGCCTTGCCGAAAGCATCGAGAAGCCCGGCACCGGCCTGATGACCGACGGCATCTCCGCCGAAGCCGTCGCGGACGCCGTCCGCCGCTTCTATGCCGCCGGACCGGATGCTTTCGCCACCCGCATCCGAACCGTCCGCGAAACCTGCACCTGGCCGGCCTTTGCCGAAGCGTTGCTCCGCTTCGCGCAGCACGACATTTAATTTGCCGTATCGGAAAAACTGATTACCTTTGTAGATGCATCAGGTTCTGCAGCCGGCCAGCGGCCGCTGCGGATCAAAAGGGAATCAGGTGAGAATCCTGAACAGATCCCGCTGCTGTATGTTCCGCTGAAATCGCGGCACTCGACTGCCACTGGGCCCCGCCCGGGAAGGCGCCGCGAAGGAACGAGCCAGAAGACCTGCCTGCTGCAACGTTGTTGGACCTGCCTGCGGGAACACGGGCGCACAAAACAGACTTTGTGACAAACTTTAATCATACGACTATGTTCAAGATGAACTTACGGAGAGTCTGCGGACTTCTTCTCGTACTGTTTGTGGCCGGATCCCTGGCGACCGGCTGCTACGACGACAGTGAACTGCGCGCCTCGATCGACAACCTCAAGAGCCAGCTCGACCAGCTGAAAACCCTGGTGAGCACCCTCCAGAACGATGATGCCGTGACCGGCGTCACCCAGAATGCCGACGGCAGCTACACCATCACCTTCAAGAAAAGCGGTTCGGTGACCATCCGCAACGGCAAGGACGGCGAAAACGGCACTCCGGGCAAGGATGGAAAGGACGGCAAGGACGGCTCCATCATCAACGTCGTCAAGGGGGGTGAAACCTACACCTTCTATTTCTCCGACGGTACGACCCTCGTCCTGCCGCGCTACAGCGAGACCCGTGTGCTGACCTTCGAAGATGCGGACTATAAGGGCTCTGCCGAAATCATCAACTACTGGACCTCCCTGATCGACGAGCCGGAATACAGCGGACCCATCCTCTACGGTACGGGCTGCAACTGGAACGACGAGAACAACACCTTCATTTCCGGCCTGGTGTCCCCTTATGATCCTGCATCCTGGAGCGGCGGCATCTCCGGCGGCGGCATCGCCATCTCCAATTACGGCTGCAATACCATGACCGACCGCGACTTCGGATACCTGCAGCAGCTGGAAGTCATCAACGTCAGCCAGGAAGTCATCCGTAAAGGCGCCGGAGCGAACGGCTCCGACAACTTCGCCGTCGTCTATGACGGCGGCGCCTGGGGCACGAACCCCGCCGCCCTCTACCTGGGGGACCAGGCCCGCTATGTGGAGTCGGTGATGGTCAACAACACCAGCTACACCTGGCACGTCCTGATTTACGGCAACACCTACTGCAGTCCCCTGGCTCCTTCGGACGGCTTTTTCAAAGCTACCGCCACGGGCTACCTGGACGGCACGGTCACCGGCACTTCGGAATTCTTCCTGGCAAAGAACGGAATCGTCTACTCCGATTGGAGAAAATGGGATCTTTCCGGGCTGGGTGAAGTCGACAAGATCGTCTTCTCGCTCTCCGGTTCCGAGGAACTCTACGGTGAGTACGGCTTCAACGCGCCGACCTATTTCGCCATCGACGACATCACGGTGCGCGTCTATCCCGACTGATCCGACCCATGCTTTTCCGCCGCCTTTCCATTTTCGTTTTAATTATAGTGTCGCTCTTCGGAGCATGGGGTTGCCACGAGGGGGGAGAGGAAGGGTTGCCCCCCATCGTGGCCCTTTCAGGCGGAAAGGTTTTCCCTGTCAAGCTCGGTGAATCCTGCACGGTCTCACCGAGCTTCGAGCATTTGACCGACCAGGCCGTCATCCGCTGGCTGGTCAACGGGGAAACCGTCGGAACCGGCGAAACCTTCACGTTCACGCCCGACGCCCCCGGGGTGTACTACATCACGGTAGAAGTTACTACGGAATGGGGCCGGGATTTCCTGGAGATCCGCTTCGACGTATACGACGACACCCCGCCGCCGGAGCCGCCGATGCCGCCCGTCGACAGCGTCGACATCACTTTCGAGCGCAGCGAATACCACGTCGCGCTCGGCCGCGCCATCCGGCTGCTGCCCTTCGGCATCGACACGACGAAAGACTGCACGTTCTGCTGGAACCTTGACGGGACTACCGTCCAGCAGGGCCCCGACCCGCTCTACCGCTTTGAAGCGGTGCAGCAGGGCAGCCACACCGTCGGATTCCGGATGTTCGTCGACGGACAGGCCGTGGCAGAGCATACGCTTACGGTGCTCGTGTGCCCGCCCGAAGGCACCTATCACCGCAGCGCCGCCGCCGGCAGCGCCCCGAACTGCAACCGGGTCTTCGACTTCACGCCGGCGCCCGGACAGTTCATCAATGAAAACTACACCGCCACGACGATGGAAGAAGCCTGCGCCTATGCCTTCGCACGGATGCAGGACGGCAACTACGTCTCGCTGGGCGGATTCGGCGGCTCGCTCGTCGTGGGCTTCGACCACAGCGTGGCGTGCAGCGGCGGATACGATTTCGCCGTCAGGAATTCCGTCTACACCAACTACTCCGAGCCGGGCATCGTCTGGGTGATGCAGGACGAGGACGGGAACGGCCTTCCCGACGACACCTGGTATGAACTCAAGGGTTCGGAATACGGCCTGGACTGCACCCTGCAGGATTATGCCGTGACCTACTACCGGCCCGAAGCGCCGGGACGGCCCGTCGCCTGGACCGACAACCGGGGCGGCAGCGGTTCCATCGACTATCTGTCCGCCTACCACCGGCAGGATTACTACTATCCCGCCTGGATCGGACCGGACAGCTACACGCTGCGCGGAACCCGGCTTGAAGCGCGCAACTACGACGCTTCCGGAAGCGGCGTCCTGTGGATCAACCCCGATTACGGATGGGGTTACGCAGACAATTTCAGCCCGATCGACATGTTGCCCGATGAAGCAACGGGCATCACGGCCGGCTGCAACCATTTCAGGATCGCCGACGCCGTGACCTTCGACGGCAAGCCCGCAAGCCTGCAGTACATCGACTTCGTAAAAGTCCAGACCGGCCTCAACGCCAAGAGCGGCTGGCTGGGCGAATTGTCCACGGAGGTGATGGACGTCATCGACTACAATCTGGTGAAATGATCCGTTCCCTGGTTATTCTGCTGGCGCTCGCCGCCCCGCCCGACTCGATAGATGTCCTCCCGGAATCGGTGGTGACCGCCTACCGGCAGCCCGACAAGGTGATTCCGGCCCAGACCCTGCAGGGCGAACGGCTGGAACGGCTCAACGCGCTATCCGTGGCCGACGCCATCCGGTATTTTTCCGGCGTGCAGATCAAGGATTACGGCGGTGTCGGCGGCCTGAAGACGATCAACGTCCGCAGCATGGGTTCCCAGCACGTGGGCGTGTTCTACGACGGCGTCCAGCTGGGCAACGCCCAGAACGGCCAGATCGACCTGGGCAAGTATTCCCTCGAAAACATGGAGTCGGTGACGCTCTACAACGGCCAGAAGGGAACGGCCGTGCAGTCGGCCAAAGACTACGCTTCGGCCAGCGCCGTCTACCTCCAGACCCGGACGCCCGTTTTCCGAAACGGACGTCGCACGAACCTCAAGGCTTCGCTGGCCGGGGGTTCGTTCGGCACGGTCAATCCGTCGGTCTACTGGGAGCAGCGGGTCGGCGCCCGCGCGTCGAATTCATTCAACGCCGAATACCTTTACACGACCGGCCGCTACCGGTTCTCCTACCGGAAAAAGGACGGCTACGACACCACGGCCGTGCGGCAGAACGGCGACGTACGGGCCCTGCGCGTCGAAGACGGCTTCTTCGGCCGCATTCCCGACGGGAACTGGCGGCTCAAGTTCTACTTCTACGACTCGGAGCGCGGCTACCCCGGCGCGTTCGTGCGCGAAGAGCCGGGCAAGTTCCGCCACGAGGACAGGCAGTGGGACACGGACTTCTTCACGCAGGGTTCCCTCTACAAGGAATGGGGCGACTACCACGTGAACGCCAGCTTCAAATACGCTTACGACTACCTGCACTACCTGTCGGACCCGCGCCTCGACGTCTCGACGATGTACGTGGACAACCGGTACCGGCAGCAGGAAGCATACGCTTCGGTCGCACAGGAATACCGCATCACCCGCCGGTGGGACGTGGACCTGGCGGCGGACTACCAGTTCAACACGCTCGACGCGGACCTGGTGAACTTTGTCTATCCGTCGCGCCATACGGTGCTGACCGCCCTTTCCACCTCGCTGCGCCTGGAGAAACTCAAGCTGCAGGGGAGCCTGCTCCATACGTTCGTCGCCGACTACGCCCGCCAGGCGGGTGCCGCCGCCGGACACCGCAGCCACTGGACGCCGACCGCCGTCCTGCAATACACGCCGTTCGAGAGCAGGAACCTTTCGCTGCGCGCCTTCTACAAGCGGATCTTCCGCATGCCCACGCTCAACGACCTCTATTACACGTTCATCGGCAACAAATACTTGAAACCCGAATTCACCGCCCAGTACAACATCGGGCTTACCTGGGACAGGACCTTCCCGAAAAGCCGGCTCCGGAAAGCGGGCATCTCGCTCGACGCCTACTACAACGAAGTGGAGAACAAGATCATCGCGATGCCCGCCTCCAACCAGTTCCAGTGGACGATGGTCAACCTCGGGCGGGTGGGCATCCGCGGGCTGGATGCGGCGGCCAGCGCATCGATGGCCGTCGGCGGCGTGACCGCCGACCTGCGGCTCACCTACACCTTCCAGAAAGCCCAGGACTTCACCGATCCGGAAAGCCCGTGGTACGGCGGACAGATTCCCTATATCCCCTGGCACAGCGGCTCGCTGATCGCCGGTTTCCAGTGGAAGGCCTGGCACCTCGACTACAGTTTCCTCTACACGGGAGAACGCTACGAAGCCGTGGCCAACATCCCGGAGAACCACGCCCAGCCCTGGTACACCAGCGACCTGTCGCTTTCGCGCGGCTTCAAGGCCGGCGCGCACGAACTGAAAGGCACCCTGGCGGTCAACAACATTTTCAACCAGCAATACGAAGTTGTGAAGTGCTATCCGATGCCCGGAACGAATTTTCGATTAATTTTGTCGTGGATTCTGTAATGCCATGAAAAAGATACTGTTTCTCCTTTCCCTGCTGCTGGTCCTGGCCGCCTGCCGCGAACCCGAAGAGATCATCCCGTCTACGCAGACCGGCGTCGGAGGCGGAGATGCGGGCGACATCGCCGGCTTCTTCCTGCTCAACGAAGGGAATATGGGCAGCAACAAATGCACGCTCGACTTTTACGACTATGCTTCCGGTATCTATTCCAAGAACATCTTCGCGGAACGCAATCCTGAAATCGTGCAGGAGCTGGGCGACGTAGGCAACGACATGGCCATCTACGGCAGCAGACTCTGGGTGGTGGTCAACTGTTCGAATCTCGTGGAGGTGATCGATGTCCGGACCGGCTGGCATATCGACCAGATTTCCATCCCGAACTGCCGGTCCATCACCTTCAAGGACCAGTATGCCTATGTCAGCTCCTACGCCGGCCCGGTGGAGATCGACCCGAACGCCCGGCTGGGCTATGTGGCCAAGATCGACACTTCCTCCCTCGAGATCATTGACACCTGCACGGTCGGCTACCAGCCCGAGGAGATGGCCGTCGTCGGCGACAATCTCTATGTGGCGAACTCCGGCGGCTACCGCGTGCCAAACTACGACAACACGGTCTCGGTGGTCGACCTGCATATCTTCCGGGAGGTCCAGAAAATCGACGTGGCACCGAACCTTCATCGGATGGAAGCGGACGCCTACGGCAACATCTGGGTATCGAGCCGCGGCGACTACTACGACATCCCCTCGATGACCTTCGTCATCAGCTCGGAAAACAATGCCGTCATCGACGTGCTGGACTTGCTGGCCTGCACCGACATGACGCTCTGCGGCGACTCGCTCTATGTCTACAGCAACACCTGGAATTACTTTTCGCAGACCTCCGACGTCAACTACGCCATCGTCGACGTGAAAACCCATCAGGTGGTCACCCGCAAGTTCATCACCGACGGCACGGAACAGCAGTTCCAGAACCCTTACGGCATCGCCGTCAACCCCAATACCCGCGAGATCTTCGTGACCGATGCCCGCGACTACGTCACGCCGGGCAAGGTATACTGCTTCTCGCCGGAAGGCCGGCTCAAATGGAGCGCCAACACCGGCGACATACCGTCCCGCATCGTCTTTACCCATACCCCGCTGCTATGATTCCGACCCGTCGCTTCCTGCTGTTGCCGCTCCTGCTCGGGCTGCTGCTTTGCGGCTGTTCGGGAAAACACGCCGGCATCCGGCAGGAACTGCGCGCCACGGATACCATCCGCTATGCCCGGAATCTGCACATCGCGTATTACGACGACTATGTTTCGGTCCGCATCCGCGATCCGTGGGATACGCTGCGACAGCGGCAGCACTACGTGCTCGTCGACCGCGACAAGCCGCGTCCGGCAAATCTGCCGGCCGACGGCATCGTCATCTGCATACCTGTCGAAAAAGCCGTGATCTATACGTCCGTCCACACGGCCATCGCCGAGCAGATCGGCGCCCTCGACCGGGTCTGCGGCGTCTGTGAACCCCAGTACATCACGTCTCCGGAAGTACTGCGGCGCATCGAAGCCGGACAGATCGCCGACCTGGGCGTATCCACCTCTCCCAACGTGGAAAAGATCATCGACATCGGCACTGAACTGATCGTCGCCTCGCCGTTTGAGAACAGCGGCTACGGTTCCGCCGAGAAACTCGGCATCCCGATCGTCGAAGCGGCCGATTATATGGAAAACCACCCGCTCGGCCGAACGGAATGGGTGTTGTTCTACGGGCTCCTGCTGGGGCGCCGGGATGCGGCAGAACGCGTTTTCGCCGAAACCGCCCGGCACTACGAAGCGCTCAGGGAGATGGCCGCCGGCGTGAAGCACCGGCCCACCGTTCTCCTGGAACGCAAGTACGGCGCCTCCTGGGCCGTGCCGTCTGGGGGCAGCTACATCGGCGTGTTGCATGCCGACGCCGGCGCCGACTACATCTTCCGCGGATATCCCGGCGCCAAAAGCGTGCATCTTACCTTCGAAGAGGTGTTCGACCGCGCCGGCGAAGCCGACTGCTGGTTCCTGAAATACGACACGCGCACCCCGCTGACCTACCGGCTGCTGCAGGAAGAGTACCAGCCGTACGCCAACTTCCGTCCCTGGAAGGAGCGGCACATCTTCGCCTGCAACACCATCACCTCCACTTACTACGAGGACATCACCCTGCATCCCGACCTGGTGCTGGAAGACCTGATCGCCCTATACCATCCCGACCTGCTGCCCGGTCACCGGCAGCGTTATTATTTTCCGCTGGATGAATAGGAACATGCATCGTCGGGCCTATCTGGCGCTCGCCGCGGCGCTCGTGGTGCTGTTCTTCCTGGGACTTGTCCACGGCGCGGTGCGCATCCCGCTGCGCGACGTGCTGCAGATCCTGTTCGGATCGTATGAGGGCAGGGATGCCTGGCAACACATCGTGCTGGAATCGCGCCTGCCGCAGACCGTCACCGCCCTGCTTGCCGGTGCCTCGCTGGCTGTCAGCGGCCTGATGCTCCAGACGCTCTTCAAGAATCCGCTGGCCGGACCGTCGATCCTGGGCATCAGCGACGGCGCAAACCTGGGCGTGGCGGTGTCCATGATCTATTTCGGGGCTGCCAGCTACCTGACGACCATCATGGCGGCGCTCGTCGGCGCGGCCGTGGTGCTGCTGATCATCCTCTGGTTCTCGCGCAAGGTATCGAGCAACGTGATGCTGCTGATCATCGGCATCATGGTGGGCTACCTGGCCTCGTCGGTCATCTCGATCCTCAACTACCACGCCTCGGCCGACAAGGTCCACCAGTACGTGATGTGGGGGATGGGCGACTTCAGCGGCGTGTCGCTCGCGAAGCTTCCCTGGCTCGCCGGCTTTTCGCTGGCCGGGCTCGCCGGGGCGCTGCTGCTCATCAAACCCCTCAACGCACTGCTGCTGGGCGAATCATACGCCACCAACCTCGGCGTGAACGTGCGTCGCGCCCGGGTGCTCATCCTGGTATGCACCGGTGTGCTGACGGGTGTCGTTACCGCCTTCTGCGGTCCGATTTCGTTTATCGGCCTGGCCGTCCCGCATATCGCCCGCCTGCTGCTGGGCAGCGCCAACCACCGGCACCTGTTGCCCGTCACCCTGCTTGCGGGTGCCTGCACCGCCCTGCTCTGCAGCATCCTGACCGTCGTTCCCGGCAGCAACAACCTGCTGCCGCTGAGCGCCATCACGCCCATCATCGGTGCGCCGGTCATCATCTACGTCATCGTCAACCGCAAGAACATCCATTATTTCAATTGACCGTATGGATCGAAGCCCCGTCATCGAAACCCGTTCCCTCTGCATCGGCTACACCGGCCGGGGCGGACGCCGAACGGTGCATCCGGGGATCGACGTACGGCTTTTCCCCGGTGAGTTGACCTGTCTGATGGGCCGCAACGGCGCCGGCAAGTCGACGCTGCTCAAGACGCTCTGCGGCCTGCTTCCGGCGCTCGGCGGGGAAGTGCGCATCGAAGGCAGGGCACTCGGCAGCTATTCGCCCGAACAACTTGCCGCCCGCATCGGCGTGGTGCTCACCGAGCGCACGCAGGCCGGAGGCATCAGCGTCTATGACCTGGTCTCACTGGGACGTTACCCCCATACGGGATTTTTCGGAACGCTTCGGGAAGAAGACCACGCGGCCGTCCGCGCTGCGCTGGAAACGGCCGGCATCGCACACAAGGCCGGCTGCCACGTAGCGGAACTCAGCGACGGCGAACGCCAGAAGGCTTTCATCGCCAAGGTGCTCGCTCAGGAATGCCCCATCATCCTGCTCGACGAGCCTACGGCCTTCCTCGACGTGACCAGCCGGCTCGAGACGATGCTCTCGCTCCGGCGCCTGGCCCACGAACGGAACAAAGCCGTCCTGCTTTCCACCCACGATCTGGATGTTGCCCTGCAGACGGCCGACCGTCTCTGGCTGCAGCCCGCCTGCCCGTCCGACGGAACGCCCGACGCCGGACTGGCCGGACCTATGGTGTGCGGCACGCCCGAAACGCTCATCGCCGACGGTTCGCTCGAACGCTTCTTCGGCGGCGAATCCATCCGGTTCGATCCCGTCAGCCGACGGTTGGTCTCCAGAAACGATAGGTAATGTCTTCCAACCGGCCGTCCGCCACCCGGTAAAGGCGCTGGTTGGTGTCGGGCGACTTGAGGCCGCCGCGCGCGGCGATGTACGGCCCCGTCTTGACATAGTCGAAATGGTCCAGGCAGATGCCCTCCGGCAGCTCGGCCCGGCCGGAATACCAGCCGCTCCGCAGGCCCATCTCCGTCCGGATGAAGGCACAGCACCGTTCTACGGCGGCCGGATCGGCGTCGCCGCCCATCAGGCAGATGCAGGTCACCCCGGCGGCATAGTCCGCGTAGATGCGGCGGAGAACCGTTTCGTCGAGCGGCTCGCCGATGTCTTCCCACAGGTGCGGGCTGTGGCAGCCGGGACAATGACAGGGACACCCGGTGAGATTGACAGCCAGCGTCACCTCATCGGGTATCTCCTGGAATACGATGTCGTAGTTGTAGAACCTAAGCATCCTGCGCCACCGGCTCTGCAACCGGTTCTGCGACCGGCTCGGGCGTCAGCTTCACGGCATCGGGCCGGTTGCCGTTGTAGTAGAAGCGGCGTGCGGCCTCCTGCTGGCGCGGCTGCGAGAAGCTGCTTACGCGCTTCATGTAGCCGATGATGCGGGTGGCGTAGTCCACGTCCGTACTGTGGCACTTCGGACACTCGTGCAGGTAACGCTTGTCGATGTGGCCGCAGGTGTTGCAGATGGTGTTCGGGATGTTGAAGGTGAAATAGTTGCACCCTTCCCGCGCCGCGACCCGGAGCAGCTGGCGGTACTGCGCCTCGCTCAAATGCTCCTCGAGGTTCATGTGAAGCGCGCTGCCGCCCGTCAGGTGTTCGATGTACTTGCTGCCGTGCAGCCGGAACTTGTCGAGGATGTTGAGGTTCTCGTCCTCCACGATGTAGAAGTAGCTGTTGTAGCAGTCGCGCGGCACGATGTAGCCGTCTTCGCGGTCCCATTTCGCATGCTTCACACCCACGTTCTCGGCCGGGATCATCTCGCAGTTGAACATCACGTCCTTGGTGCGGTACTTCTTGTTGAGGCGCTCGATCATACCGAGGACGCCCTGCACGAACGAAGCGTAGTCTTCGTTGTCGGTGATCCGGATGCCCATGAACTCGGCGGCCTCCACCAGGCCGTTCACGCCGATCGTCAGGTACTGGCGGGCGATGTTGATGAAGCCGGCGTCGAAGAGCGGGAGCATGCCCTTGTTCATCAGGTCGCGCAGGTTCTCGTTGTAGGCGAGCTGCACCTTGTGCATCAGGTCCACCACTTCCTCGAGATACTCCAGATACGGGATGCCCTTCTTGAAGGCATACTGCACGCAGCGGTTGAGGTTGATCGTCAGCACGCTCTTGCTACCGGTCGAGACGCCGCCGGCGCCGAGGGTATAGCTGAAGCCGTTGTCCTGGATCTCGTTGCGCAGGCGGCAGCAGCTGGCAAGGCTGTCGGCGTTGTCGCTCATATAGGTGAAGAAGCTGTGTCCCTCGCTGTACATCTTGGCCGTCCATTCGGCGTACTCGGGATCCTTGGCGTCGCCGTTCTCCGTCAGCAGGGCCATCGTCTCGACCGGGAAGGTGAGGATGGTCTTGGTACGCTCGGCGTTGAACCAGGTCATGAAGCGCTTCTGGAGCCAGTTGAGGGAATCCCAGTGCGGCTGGCTGCCGTCGGGGAAGCGGAAGTCGCCGAAGATGCTCTCGAAATAGAAGCGGTCGTAGTAGGAGATGTTCCAGAACACGGACTGGAAGTTGCGGGCGCCGGTGGGCTGGTTGATCGAATAGACGATCTGCTCGAAGCAGTCGGTGATGATCTTGTCGATGGTACGCTGCTTCTTCGACAGGTCCACCACCTCGTCGGACCGGAGATAGTAGTCCTCGCCGTATTCCTGCTCGATGAAGTAGTTCATGTACATCAGGAACTCCGGCGTGGCGCACGCACCGCTCAGCATGCTGGAGACGATGAAGACCAGGTTGACGAAACCGCCGCAGAACGACTTGAGGTTCTTGGCCGGCGTCGAGTTGCCGCCCACGGGGAGCGTGCCCTGCAGGAGCCACGGGTACATCGTGATGCTGGCGCAGTAGTTCGCGAGGCTGGTCTCGTCGTTCTTGTAGATGAAATGGCCGTTCAGCAGTTCGAGATAACGGTCCGACAACTCCTTGCCGTACATCTCGCGGATACGGTCCGTGAGCAGGCGGCGGTTCAGGCGGATGAAGCTCGCCTTGGGAAGCTCGCCGATGAGCGTGGCGATGTTCTTCTTCTCGACGTTGGCGTTGGCGTCGTACTTGCTGCCGGTCGCGGGATTCGATGCGGAGCAGTAGTCGATCAGGAAGTTGAGGCGGTCACGCACCTCGCGGTCTTCCGTGTGGTGCTGGCGATAGAGCATGTAGGCCTTCGCCACGGCGAAGTAGCGCTCGGACATGAGCGAGACTTCCACCTGGTTCTGGATCTCTTCCACATGCATTCCGTTGGAAATGTGGACGCGGCTGAGGATGTTGGTCAGCGTTTCTTCGGTTGCGAAACTTCCGGATGCCAGGAAAGCCTTCCGGATGGCGTTCTTGATCTTGTCAAGAGAGAAAGGGGCGCGTTTACCGTCCCTTTTGATGATGTAAAGGTCAGTATATTCCATAGTTACGTTCCCAACGGAGGGTGGTGTGATGTGTTGTCGGGTTTACAAAGGTAAACAAAAAAAGGCCAGTTGATACTCCAACTGGCCAATTTTGTAACAAAAATGTTTTTGTTATCTGAACTTCAGGAACTCGACGTCGTTCGCAGCGCGTTCGGCGAGTTTCTCGTTCTGCTTGACGATCTCCATCGCGGCGTTGTAGGCGTTAACGTCGCCCTTGCGCGCGGCGATGATGGCCTTCTTGTAGTTGCAGTACGGACAGTTGCCCTTGATGGATTCGGAAGCCTTGTCGAGCTGGTTCGTCAGGATGTAGGCGAGCGTCTCGTTGTGGTCGCCGGTGCCGGCCAGCTTGGCGGCCGCATCCGCGTACTTGCCGTTGAGGATGTCGAGGGCGGCGAGGTTGGCCTTCTCGTGTCCGCCGTCTGCGTGCTTGGCGAACAGCCGGGCTGCATCGGCATACTTGCCTTCCCGCATCGCGATTACGCCCATTACGTTGTCGAAGCAGCCGAAGCCCTTGTCGGCGACCTTGTTGAGCGCTTCCTTCGCGGCGGCGAGGTCACCCTTTTCGAGGCAGGCGACGCCCAGGTTGTAGAGGGCCTTGTCGGTGCCGAACTTCTTCACGGCCTGCTTGTAGATGGCGATCTTGGAATCGATGTCCTTGACGTTGGCGGCGGCACGGAGGAGTGCGGGCTCGTCGAGCACGTCGATGTTGTTCTCCACGAGGTCTGCCAGCTCTTCAGCAGTGTAGTTGGTGTACTCCACGTTGGTGATGAAACGGGCGCGGCGCAGCTGCGGGAGAATGTTGGTCTTCAGCGACTGATAGACGGAAGACATGTTCTTGATCTCGCGTTCGCGGACGTTCGGATCGCTGTACATCGACAGGACGCGGAGGATGAGCTCCTTGTCTTCGATGTTGGAATTGTTGACCAGTTCCTGGAAGCCTTCCCAGTCCTCGCCGATCGACTTGGTGGTCACCTCGCCGGCATTCAGCTTCTTGGTGATCTTGTCGAACGCCTTGGCGGCCGTCTTCTCACGGTTGGCGGAGAGGCGGTTGTTGAGCGCTTCGGAGCCGTCCGGGGAAGCATACGCCACGATCTCAGTGCCCTTGACTTCGCGACGGTCGTCGCCTGCCAGGGCCTTGAGCGCCTCCTGGAAGTCCTTCACATCCGCGCTGCGGAGCTCGGAACCACGGACGTCGGCGCTGTTGATCAGATACATGATCTGAGCTTCGGCGGTCTCGGGAATCACTTCCTGGTAGCCATCGGGGAGATAGTGGTAGCTGCCTTTCGTGTTGACGAGCATATAGGTCGTGTTGGCACCGTCGGCGATCTTGATGTCGGCGGGATATACATACTCGTTACCTTTGTAATACACTTTCGCGCGGCCGACGAGCTCGGATTTCTCCATGCCCGGGACATAGTCGAAGTGCACTTTCTCGGTGATGGTGGCGCCGTTCTTCGTGACGGTCTTGAAGTTGTCGGTGACTTTCTCGCCCTGGTAGGTGAAAGGCTTGCCGACGGCCTCGCCGCCGACATAGAGCAGTACCGGCGTGACCTCGAGGGTGGCCTTCGGGAGGAAGTACTCCGGCGGGAAGGTCACGGAAACGGTCGCGTCGATGTTGCCGGCGATCACTTCCAGCACTTCCGGATTGCACTGGATGTTGATCTGGTCGGCAGCGTCGATCATCTTCTGGGCCTGGTTGCAGGATGCGAACCCAAAAGAAATTGCTGCGATGAGCAACAGGTTGGAAACTAATTTTTTCATAAAAACGTTTTTATTTGTGAATGATTGCTGGATTATCCATATAGATATCCATATAGGGTATCATCTTACAAATATACGCTATTTTTCTTATCTTTGCAAATATGGATTTGAATCAGATCAAGCAGCGCTTCGGCATCATCGGCAACGATCCCGAACTGGACCGGGCCCTCGAGATCGCCCGCCAGGTCGCCCCCACCAACCTGTCCGTGCTGGTCACGGGCGAGAGCGGCGTGGGCAAGGAGGTCATCCCGCAGATCATCCACCAGTACAGCGCCCGCAAGCATAACGTCTATCTCGCCCTGAACTGCGGCGGCATCCCCGAAGGGACCATCGATTCCGAACTCTTCGGACACGAGAAGGGCTCCTTCACCGGTGCCATCGAGACCCGCAAGGGTTATTTCGAAGAGGCCGACGGCGGCACGCTCTTCCTCGACGAAGTGGCGGAACTGCCGCTCTCGACCCAGGTCCGCCTGCTGCGCGTCCTGCAGACGGGCGAATTCATCAAGGTCGGTTCGGCGAAGGTCCAGAAGACCAACGTCCGCGTGGTCGCGGCCACCAACGTCAACCTGCTGTCCGCCATCCGAGACGGAAAATTCCGGGAAGACCTGTACTACCGGCTCTGCACCGTCCCGGTCACCGTCCCGCCGCTCCGCGAGCGGAAGGGCGACATCCTGCTCCTCTTCAAGAAATTCGCGCTCGACTTCGCCGACCAGAACATGGTGCCCGCCATCCGGCTCACCCCGGAGGCGCAGGACCTCCTCTGCGCCTACCGCTGGCCCGGCAATGTCCGGCAGCTCCAGAGCGTCACCAACCGCATCTCCGTACTGGAGACCAAACGGCTGGTCTCGGCCGAGGTGCTGGCGCGCTACCTCCCTTCGGAAGGCGCTTCCACCCTCCCTGTCCGCACCGGCGAATCCGGCGCCGACTACCTGAGCGACCGCGATATCATCTTCAAGATCCTCTACCAGATGCGCCACGACATCGACGACCTTAAGGCACGCTTCGACGACCTGTCGCCCGTCCCGGACAGAGAACCCGCACAGCCGCGGGGCCAGCTCATCATCCGCGCTTCGGACATCCAGTCCAGCGATGTCGCCCAGGAACCGTCGTACACCGTGCAGGAACCTGTTTCGATCCAGGACGTCAGCACGGAACTCATCCGGAAAGCGCTTGAACGGAACGGCGGCCGGCGCAAGAAGGCGGCCGAAGAACTCGGCATCTCCGAACGTACCCTTTACCGTAAGATCAAAGAGCTCGGCATCCAATGAAACACCCTGTGCGCATCCTCCTGATCCTGTCCGTCTTCCTGCCCGTCGTCGCGGGATGCGGCATCTATTCCTTCAGCGGGACCTCCATCCAGTCCGACGTCAAGACCATCTGCATCGAGCCGGTGGTCAACAAGGCCACCAAGGTCAACCCCTCGCTGGCCAACCAGCTCACCGAAGCCCTCAACGACAAGTACCGCAAGCTCACGAAGCTGGAACAGGTCACGGAAGAGGGCGACCTGAACCTGCTGGTCACCATCGAGTCGTACGACGTCCGCGCCACGGCCGTCACCGCCAACGAAGTGGCGGCGATGAACCGCCTGACGGTCACCTGCAAGGTGTCCTTCACCAATGTCCTTCATCCTGAAGACAATGTCGAGCAGTCGTTCGCCAGCTATGAAGACTACGATTCCAACAATTCGCTCGACATGGTGGAGGGACAGCTCTGCGAAACGATCGTCCAGAAGCTCGTGGACGATATCTTCAACGCGACGGTAGCCCAATGGTAGACATTCGCCAGTGTACGCCGGCCGAGCTGCAGCAGCTGCTCGAAGACTTTCCCTGGTTCACTGTAGCCCGGCGGGAAGCGATCGCCCGGCAGGGCGGTGACGAAGAGGCCCTGCGCCGGGCCGTGGGCCGCGACGCCGTCTTCTTCCTCTCGCGCGACGAGCTGCTCCGGCTGCTCACCGGCAAGGCGAAGGAACACAGGGAACCCGAGCCCGAGCCCGTGAAGCCGTCCCGGCCGCAATACTACGTGGTCGGGGGCGACTATTTCGGCCAGGCCGACTTTGACCGGCTCGAACAGGAAGGCTTCTCGGTCACCACGCCGGTCTTCGGCGCCCGGGCCGGCAGCGCGGACTACGCCCCGGCGGAAACGTCCCGGCCGGACAGCGCCGGCGCCCTGGTCTCCGAGACCCTGGCCGAAATCTATCTGCAACAGGACCTTTATCAGAGAGCCATAGCCATTTACGAAAAACTTATTTTGCTATTTCCAGAAAAAAGTGCTTACTTTGCGACTCTTATTGAAAAAGCAAAGGAAAAAAAACAAACATAGGCCATGCAAGCAGCATATATCACCCTCTCCATCGTCATCGTGATCGCGAGTATCCTCCTGACCATCGTCGTCCTTCTCCAAAATTCCAAGGGCGGCGGACTGGCAGCCAACTTCGCAACGGGCAACCAGACCTTCGGCGTGCGCCAGACGGCCGACTTCCTCGAGAAGGCGACCTGGACGCTGGCCGCCATCATCATTGTCCTGAGTGTCGTGGCTACGTTCGTGATCCCGCAGCGCAGCTCGCGCCACTCCAACATCAAGACCCAGATCGAGCAGACGGTCCCGGTGGAAGGCACCCCGGAAATCCCGATGACCACCACCGCTCCGGAAACGGAAGAATAACCGGAGAGGCCTGACGACAGGCAAGGGCGGCCAAGTCAAATGACTCGGCCGCCCTTTTTCCTATAGACGACTATCGGGCCGACAGCCTATTTGACACGGATCCGCGCGATGCCGGCCGAATTCCTGTTCACTTCTCCGGCCACGGTGAGTCCGCGCGCGTCGATGTCGCCGATACCGGCTACGTCGAAGGTGGCTGTTTCGGCCTTTCCGGCTACACACACGTCGCCGATGCCGCTGATCTCGATTATCAGCGCCTGGACATCGAGCCCGGTCGCGTCGATGTCACCGGCGCCGTTGGCTTCGATCTTCAAGTCACGGCACACGATCCCGGTAAAATCAAGATCCCCGGCTCCGTTCACCTCGATTTCGATGTCGCCCTCGCTATGTATGCCGGCCGGAACATTGACGTCCCCGGCACCGTTCACTTCGATGCGCCTCAACTCCGGAGCCCGGATCGTCAGGTCATACGCCTTCGCGATAATCGTATGGAAATGCTCTGCCTGAATCATAAGAACGCCATCCTCAACTTTGTAATCGAGATGGTCGAAAATGTTTTCCTGCGTTTTGAGCGAAACCTCCCACGTGTCGGACTGGGTGAATTCGATGTCCGCGCCCCCATAGACGCAGATGGCATCAAAATCCTTGAAATCAAACGTTTGAGTGATAACAGCGCCTTCTCCCCTGAGGATGTTCTTCCCTTTCACTTTGTTCATATTGACCTGTATGCAGGAAGCGCAAAGGAGGGCCGCAATTGCCAGACAGATGACTTTTCTCATAGTGCTGCAATTTGTTTTAATCAAAAATGCCCAGGGGGAACAGGCCCATCAGGGTCAGGACTGTCAAAACGGTCAGGACGATGAACCATACCATGAAGATGACGAGACCCGGCCGCCACGACGGCGACTTGAGGTCAAAGAGCAGCATGATGCCGCCATAGAGCATCCCGATGCCGGGAAGGAAGCAGAACAGCAGGAACAACACCCGATAAAAGGTCGACGAGAGCAAGGGGAATGTCTTATCCGCAGCCAGAATATCCAGCGGCGAATCGAAAATCGTGAACGGCGAGAATCCGGACAACGCGGCCAAAAGGAATGTCAGGCCACAAACGGCCGTCAGCATCAGGCAAATCCCGATGATGATGCGCAACACGCGGCCCAGACCGGAGCCGGCCGGCTCGCTGCCGCGTACCGGCACCGCACCCGCCGGCGGATTCGAAACGCCCATCTGCCAGCGCTGCTGCACGGTCCGCGCCTCGGGCATCGCAATCCAGAGAATGATGTACACCACGGGGGCCCACAGGTTCAGCGTGAAATTCTCGAGATGCTTGTTCTCCACGTGGCATTTCACCACGCAGGTCAGGAGGGCCAGGCCGATGAAGATGATGCGGATCAGCACCACGTCGCATTTGAAGTAGGCGGCCAGGCCGCTGCACACACCGCCCAGCATCTTGTTGGTCGGATCGCGGTAGAGCCGTTTCCTGCCCTTCGGCCTCTCATCCGTCACGTCGCTTTCCGGACGTTTCGGCTGGGGGTCGTCGTCCGACTCGATGGCCGACGGTTTCCCGAGGACATCGATGATCTCCCGGACTTCCTCCACGGAGGCCACGCCGTCGTCGGCGCATTTCTCATAGAGCAGCTCCGCCATCCGTTCCTCGATGCCTTCCATCACTTCCGCGCCGCCTTCCAGGCCGGAATAATGCGCACTCAGCTCATCCAGGTACTGTTTGACAATGGCGTAGGCCCCCACTTCGAGCGTAAAGGCATACCCGCCGATGCTTACTTTCTCAACTTCCGTCATTGCTTCAGTGTTTTAATGGTTTCTACAAGATCGCTCCACGAGGCGTCCATCTCCTTGAGCACGGCACGACCCGCTTCGCTGATACAATAATATTTCCGCGGAGGCCCCTGCGGGGATTCCTCCCAGCGGTACGTCAGCGATCCCTGGTTCTTGAGGCGGATCAGCAGCGGATAGAGGGTGCCTTCCACCACGATCATGTTGGCGTCCTTGAGCGCCTCGATGATCGAGGAAGCATAGGCCTCCTGCTTGTCCAGGATGCTCAGGATGCAGTATTCCAGCACCCCTTTCCGCATTTGGGACCGCACGTTGTCCGTGTTGATTTCAGTCATCGCCTTATCGTTTGGAGCTGTCGGTAAACAGGGCCAGGTTTTCGGCCGTCGTTTCCCAACCGCGAAGTTCACATTTCTGGGCAGGCGTCAGCGCCCGGGGCGCAACGATCCAGATGATGATATACAGCCAGAATCCGAAGCCGGCCCCGAACAGGCAGGCCAGGAAAATGATCCGGACCAGGGTGACGTCGATGTCGAAATAGGCCGCCAGACCGCTGCATACACCGCCGATCTTGCGGTCTTCCACATCCAGATAGAGTTTTTTGACAGGTTTGCTCATCGTTTGTTCCTCCTTGTTTTCTTCGTTTTCGTTGTCGTTTTCAAATTCGGGTTTTCCGTCGGGCATGCCGAGTTGTGCGGTAATCCGGTTCACGAGGGCCAGGCTTACGGACTGATGGCCGGAACCGAGTGTCGAGAGCAGAAGTTCCGCGATGCGGGCTTCGATGTCGTCCATCACCTCGCTGCCCTGTTCGCCCGTAAGCCGCGAACGGAACGTGTCGAGGTAATTGCGAAGGCGGTCGTGCGCGTCTTCATCCATGATGAAGCTCTTTCCGCCGAGGCCGATGTTGATGGTTTTTTTCATAGCGTCAGGTCGCGGCCCCGATAGAAATCGAGCAGCCGGCTTTGGTAAAGGTATTCGTAACGGGCCTGCGCCAGGTCGGAGCGGGCCTTGAGGTATTGGTTTTTCGCTTCGTTGAATTCCGTGATGGAAGACTTGCCGTTCTCGTATTTCGCCGTGGCAAGGGCGAAGCTCTCGGAAGCGGCCGAAGCGGCCTGCGTGCTGCTCTCGAACTTGCTCCGCGCGGAAACAGCGTTGTACCAGGCCTGCTGGATCTCCTTATAGAGCTGTTTCTTCACGTTTTCGAGCTGCAGCTGCTGGGCGTTGTAACTGATCCGCGCGCTTTTCACCTGGTTGCGCGTGGCGTAGCGCGAGAACACCGGCACGTTGAGCGACAGGCCGACATACTGGCTGAAATTATTGCTCAGCTGGTCGAAGAACTTCCGGCCGGCATAGCCGGAACTCGTATAATAGTTCGTGCCGAGCCCTCCGCTCAGCGACAGCGACGGAAGGTAGCCGCCACGGGCCAGGTCGATGTTGCGCGCCGCATAGGCCAGCCGGGTCTCTTCGGCCTGCACGGCGGGCTTGCAGTCCACGGCTTCTTCGTAGACCATTTCCGGGCCGGCGGGAAGCGGGAGGGCCAGGAGGTCTCCGGCCGGAACCGTCACGTCGAACCCTTCGGGCGACGGCAGTTCGAGTAGCTGGGCGAGGTCGAGGCGGGCGAGCGACAGGTTGTTTTCGGCCTGGACGGCGGTCAGGCGGCTCTGCGCGAGCGAAGCCCGCTGGGCGGCCACGTCCGCGGCCGTCGACTTGCCGTTAGCCTGCAGCGCTTCCAGCCGGACCACCTGCTGCGAATCGATCTCCACCTGCCGCAGCGCCACGTCGCGGATCTCCCGGTTGTAGAGGATCTGCACGTAGGCCTGGGCCACGGCCACGCGGATGTCGTCGCGGGCCTTTTCCAGGTCGGCCGTCGCCG
The DNA here is from genome assembly GCA_947306365.1 of uncultured Bacteroidales bacterium. Classification (GTDB taxonomy): domain Bacteria; phylum Bacteroidota; class Bacteroidia; order Bacteroidales; family UBA932; genus Cacconaster. Next base: position 85,134 of record CAMZGD010000001.1, on the reverse strand, counting down.
CCGCGAGGTTCAGCTTGCCCAGGGCGATGTTGTTGCGTGTACGGAATCCGTTGAACAGCGTCATGTCGGCACCCAGGCTGAACGACGTGTTGGTCGTGTTGGCGTTTGCGTACGTGTTGTCTTCCGTCAGGCCGCGGCCGAACGAGAAGTTCTGGGACGCGCCGCCGGACACGCCGGGCAGGCGGCTGTTCTCGGCCGTGTTGAGTTCCACGGCCCGCTGCTCGAGCTGAAGGGCGCTCTGCTGCACGCTGAGGTTGTGGTCGAGCGCATACCCGATGCATTCCTGCAGGGTCCAGGGCGTTCCCGGGGCAGGCTGCGCGCCCGCGGCTGCCGCAGCCGTCAGGAACAGGGTGAGCAAAACGGTCTTTTTCATACTACTTTTCCTCGATGATCTGGTTGCCGCGGACGATGTCGCCTTCCTTGAGGCCGTCCTTGATTTCAATGTTGAGGCCGTCGCTGACACCGGTCTTCACCAGCGTCCGGGTGAAGGCGCCGTCGGCACCCTTCAGATAGACGAACGTCGAGTCGCCGGCGAATTCCAGCGCACTCTCCGACACCGACAGCACCTGTTCGGCCCGCTGCAGCACGATTTCGGCATTGGCGCTATAGCCGGAACGGATGGTCTTGGCCGGATCTGTCTTCACGGCCGCCTTGATTTCAAACTGGTTGGAACCGTTGTTCTCCACCGCTTTCGGGGCGATGTACTCGAGCGTGGCGTCGAACGAATAATCCTGCAGGGCGCCGATCGTGATGACGACCGGCATGCCTTCGGCCAGCGAGCCGACCTCGGTTTCGTCGATCTGCCCGTCGAAAATCAGGTCGTTCATATTGGCGACCGTCGCCACCGTCGTACCGTCGTTCATCGTGTTGGCCTGGATCACGGAGTTGCCCACCTTCACGGGGATGTCGAGGATCAGGCCGGTGACGGTCGAGCGGACCAGCGTAGAACTCGACTTGGCGTTCGACTTCGACACGCCGTCGCGGATCACTTCCAGGGCGTCCTGGGCGGCGGAACGTTCCTCGACCGCCTGGTTGTAGGCCTGCTGCACCTTGTCGTAGTCCTCGGCGCTCACCAGGTTCTGCGCATACAGCGCCTTCTCGCGCTCGAGGTTGGTCGCCGCCTGCTTGAGATTGATCTCGGCCAGTCGCACGCGGCTCTGTGCGGAACTTAGGGAACCCATGTCGGGAATCACCGTCAACTTGGCGATGACTTCGCCCCGCTCCACCTGCTGGCCCGCCTCCTTGTACAGCTCGGCGATGATGCCGTTGATCTGCGGCTTGATGTTCACTTCGTTACGCGGCTCGATCTTGCCGGTGACCACGGCCGTGCGCTGGATGTCGTTCAGCCCGGCGGTCAGTTCGTGATATTTCACTTCCTTCGGTTTCGACTTCACGAAGAGAAAGATGAAAGTGCCCAGGAAGACGATGGCGATCAGCGCCACCACGATGTACTTGAATACTTTTTTCATATGATACGATTATTATATTGTCTTTCGTTTTCTATTCATCCCGCATCGCGTCCACGGGTTTCACGCGCATCGCGCGCAGGGCGGGCGCCAGTCCGGCCAGCACACCCAGCACGCCGAGCAGCAGCGCGGCCAGGATGGCCGTCCAGAAGGAGATCTGGAAGGGGATGTGCTCCGACACCATCTCCGCCTCTTTGGCAAGTGCATTGACAATCTTCTCAAATACATTGAGCAGCAATACCGAGAAGACGATGCCCGCACTGCCGGCTGCCAGCGTCAGCACCACGCTCTCCGAGATAATCTGCGAGAGGATGTCGCGCGGCACGGCGCCGATGGCCCGGCGGATCCCGATTTCGACGGTCCGTTCGCGTACCGTCACCATCATGATATTGCTCACGCCTACGGCACCGGCCAGCAGCGTACCGATACCCACCAGCCAGATGAGGAAATTCACCCCGCGGAAAAGATTGTCGATAATCTGGAAAATCTGTTCGGTATTGAGGACCATCAGCGCCTGGTCGTCGGTCGGATCGAACATGTGCTCGCGCGCCATGATGCTGCGCACCCGCGGTTCGAGCGAACTCATCCTGACACCCGGCTTGCCCGTCATGCAGATGAGGTCCACCTTGTCGCCCCGATGGTAGAGCTGGGCCGCCACCGAGAAGGGCACCAGAAGCGCTTCGGAAGCATTGCCGCTGATACTGATGTTGCCGGACGAGAAATCCACGCCGATCACCTGCAGGAACACGGATCCCACCTGGATGAATTCACCGCACGGGTCGCCGCCCTGCGGAAACAGGTCGTTGTAGACGCGTTTCCCTACGACGCAGACTTTCCGGTTCTGCTCCACGTCGGCATCGCTGATGAAACGGCCGTATTTCATCAAAGGCGCTTCGATCTTATCGTAGTTTCCTGAGATTCCCTTGATGGAAAGCGAGGTACTGTTTCCTTTATAATAGGCCTTCTGCCCCCATCTGTTCATCAGCGGCGCTACGATGTCGAGTTCGGGCACCAGCAGTTTCAGGCGTTCCACATCCTTGCGGTTGAGCTGCCAGTAGCGGCCTTCCTTCATACCCTTGTAGGGCTTGGATGTATTGGAGGAGATCAATACCATCGTGTTGGAGGCAAATCCCTCGGAGGTCGCGCCCAGCAGCTTTTTGAGACCCGCACCGCCACCCACCAGGAACAGGAGCATAAACAGGCCCCAGAAAATGCCGAAGCCGGTCAGGATCGTACGGCGTCTGTTTCGGAACAGAGAATCGCCGATCTCGCGGAACGTGTCGAAGTCAAAACGGTGTCTCATATCAATCGGCCCTCAGTGCTTCAATGGGTTTGACTTTTGCCGCCTGACGGGCGGGGAAGATGCCGGCGATGGTGCCGGCCACGATCAGCACGACCGTCGCGCCGATGGCAGCGCCTACGCCCACGGTCGGATTATCAAGCATTTTCATGCTCTGGCCGAAAATCTCGACGGACGACCGTCCGACCGTCATGTTGAGGATTTCACAGGCAATCATTCCCAACAGCATGCCGATGTAGCCGAAGAAGGCCGTAATCAGCACGCTTTCCGTAACGATCAGTTTCAGGATGTTGCCCGGCCGGGCGCCGATGGCTTTCCGGATGCCGAACTCGTGGGTGCGTTCCTTCACGGTGATCAGCATGATGTTGCTCACGCCCACAATCCCGCTTACCAGCGTGAAGAGACCGATGATCCAGAGCGCCGCGATCAGAATGCTCTTGATTTTCTCCATCTGCAGGTTCTGGGTGAACCGGTTCCAGATCCAGACGGCACGGCGGTCGTCGGGTGCGGCGCGGTGCGCCGTGTTGAAGGTTGCGCGCACCTGGTTCTCAAAGGCCTCGCCTTCAGCCGCCGTTTTCAGTCCGTGGAACGAAAAGGTGATCTCGTCCACGTCATTGCCCAGGCCGAACATCGACTTCACCGTCGAGTAGGGCACATACAGGTTGCGGTCGTCCTGGTTCTCCGCCCCGTGACGCACGCCGATGATGGTAAACGACAGGTTTCCGACCTTGACGCGCTGGCCGACCAGTTTATCGTAGTCGGTACCGCCGGAAAGGAAGTTCTTGGCGTGCAGGTGCGGAATGATGATGACCTTCCGTTTCTCGGCGATATCCCTATCGTTGATGAAGCGGCCGGCGAGCATCTGGATGCGGTTCATCTCGAGATCAGCCGGCATCGTGCCCGAAAGGATTACGTCATTGAAGTAACGGCGGCCGTAGGTCATCGTGTAGCCGCTCTTGCTGACATTGGTCGAGACCAGGTCCACCTTTTCGGAAAACGGCGGCTGCCGCAGCAGGTCGGTGTCTTCGTCCTTGAGCTGGATGTACCGGCCCTGCTTGAGTCCGTCATACGGCTTGGAGGTCACACCGCCGCCCATATTGATCGTATTGGACGCGAAATCGAGGCCGTCGGCCAGGAACGCGTTGAGCAGGCCGTTGCCGGCTCCCAGGAGCACGATCAGCATGAAGATGCCCCAAGCCACGGCAAGGCCGGTCAGGCAGGTCCGCACCTTGTTGCGTCGCAACGACTCCCAGATTTCTTGCAGAAGGTCTCTCATCGCCTTGTTTATTTCATAACGGTATCCGTGCCGAACTGCGAAGCGTGATGCATGCGGTTGTCCTCGACCTTTTCAATCAGGCCGTCCTTGATGTGGACGATCTTGTCGGCGCAGTTGGCCACGCCGCTTTCGTGCGTGACCACGATGATGGTGACGCCGTCCTCGCGGTTGAGGCGCGTCAGCAGTTCCATCACCTCCACCGAGGTCTTGGAATCGAGGGCGCCGGTCGGCTCGTCGGCCAGGATGATCTCGGGATGCGTGATCAGCGCCCGGGCGATGGCCACGCGCTGCTTCTGGCCGCCCGACATTTCGTTGGGATAGTGGGAAGCCCAGCCCGTGAGGCCCATCTTTTCCAGATATTCCATCGCGACCTTGTGGCGGCGGTGGCGGTTCACGCCCTGGTAGAACAGCGGGAGTTCCACATTCTCGACGGCGGTCTTGAAGCCGATCAGGTTGAACGACTGGAATACGAAACCGATCATCTGGTTGCGGTAGGTGGCGCTTACGCGCTCGCTCAGGTCCTTGATGAGCTTGCCGGCCAGGTAATATTCGCCTTCGTCGTAGTTGTCGAGGATACCTAAGATATTGAGGAGCGTGGATTTGCCCGAGCCGGATGCGCCCATGATCGACACGAATTCGCCCTTTTCGATCTGCAGTTCGATGCCCTTGAGCACGTGGAGCGGCTGCCCGTTGTCGTAGGTCTTGTGAACGCCTTTAAGGTCTATTAACATTGTGTTCGTCTTGTTTTACGATGCAAAGATATATAAAAATTCTAATACCTTGTATCGCAAAATACTATTTTTAAAAAAATATTTTGCAAAATCATGTTTTCCGGCCGAAAAAAAACTTGCTATCTTTGCACCGTATGAAAAACATCCGGAATTTCTGCATTATCGCGCACATCGATCACGGCAAGAGCACCCTCGCCGACCGGCTGCTGGAACGCACCCATACGCTTGAGCAGCGGGAAATGGAGAACCAGGTACTCGACTCGATGGACCTGGAACGCGAAAAGGGCATCACCATCAAGAGCCACGCCATCCAGATGGAGTATACCCGCGGCGACGGGAAATACATCCTCAACCTGATTGACACGCCCGGCCATGTGGATTTTTCCTATGAAGTCTCGCGCGCCATCGCTTCCTGCGAAGGGGCGCTGCTGGTGGTCGACGCCTCGCAGGGCATCCAGGCACAGACCATTTCGAACCTGTACCTGGCCATCGAACACGACCTGGAGATCATTCCCGTACTCAACAAGATCGATATGGAGGCGGCGATGGTCGACGTGGTGCGCGACCAGGTGACAGACCTGCTCGGATGCGATCCCGACGACGTGCTGCTGGCTTCCGCCCGGACAGGAGAAGGCGTCGACGCGATCCTCGACGCCATCGTAGACCGGATTCCCGCACCGAAAGGCGATCCGCAGGCGCCGCTCCAGGCCCTGATCTTCGACTCGGTGTTCAACTCCTTCCGCGGCATCATCGCCTACTTCAAGGTCAACAACGGGTCGATCCGCACCGGCGACCGCGTGAAGTTCGTCAATACGGGCAAGGAGTACACGGCCGACGAGGTGGGCGTGCTGAAGATGAAGCTCTGCCCTACCGGCGAGATCCCCTGCGGCTCGGTGGGCTACATCATTTCGGGCATCAAGACAGCCGTGGAAGTGAAGGTAGGCGACACTATCACCCACGTGGCCAATCCATGCCGCGAAGCCATCGCCGGCTTCGAGGACGTGAAACCGATGCTCTATGCCGGCATGTTCCCCGTGACCGCCGACCAGTACGAAGACCTGCGCGCCTCGCTTGAGAAGTTCCAGCTCAACGACGCCTCGCTGGTCTTCGAGCCCGAGAGTTCCCTGGCCCTCGGCTTCGGCTTCCGCTGCGGGTTCCTCGGCCTGCTCCATATGGAGATCGTGCAGGAACGCCTGTTCCGCGAATTCGACATGGACGTGGTGACCACGGTACCGAACGTATCTTATAAGGTATATACCACGCAGGGGGCCTGCATCGACGTGCACAATCCCTCCGGCCTCCCCGCCCCCACGCTGATCGACCACATCGAAGAGCCCTTCATCCAGGCGCAGGTCATCAGCAAGAGCGAGTTCTACGGACCGATCATGAAGCTGTGCCTCGACAAGCGCGGCATCCTCAAGAGCGAGCACTACCTGACCGCCGACCGCGTGGAACTGACGTATGAGATGCCGCTGTCGGAAATCGTCTTCGACTTCTACGACAAGCTCAAGAGCATCTCCAAGGGGTACGCCTCGTTCGACTACCACGTGGTCGGATTCCGTCCCGCCAAGCTCGTGAAGCTTGACATCCTGCTCAACGGCGAGCCGGCCGACGCCCTCTCGACGCTCATCCACCAGGACCACGCCTACGAGTTCGGCCGCAAGATCTGCGAAAAGCTCAAGGAGCTGATTCCGCGCCAGCAGTTCGACATCGCCATCCAGGCCGCCATCGGCGCCAAGATCATCGCCCGCGAGACGGTGCGGCAGGTGCGCAAGGACGTGACGGCCAAGTGCTACGGCGGCGACATCACCCGCAAGCGGAAGTTGCTCGAAAAACAGAAGCAGGGAAAGAAGCGGATGCGCCAGATCGGCCAGGTGGAAGTTCCCCAGTCCGCGTTCATGGCGGTGCTCAAACTCGATTGAGAGATACGTATTGCGAAATAGGCGTTCTGTCCATAAAAACGGCCTTATCCTTGGACGGAAGGCAATTTTTTCGCGGTCCATCCATAAAATCGGGCGTTATTTTGGATGGACGCTACCGGCGGAGCAAGAGGCAGATAAAAAAAGCGGCGATTGCCGCTTTTTTCATTTCTTGTCTCTGTCCCGTTCCCGGTGGGCGGGACCTTGAGGCCTGGCGCCTTCCTGGGGATGTTTCCGCAAATTGTTGATCATCCGCTGCTGGAAGGCTTCTTCGGCCTGGTAGAGCCTGGCTACCTTGCGGATGGGCAGGACTTCCTTGAATTTCGGATACCACTTGGCCAGGACCTGGTTGGAAGCTTCGTTGGCGGCAACGTATTCGTTGAGTTTCTTTTCCAGTTCGGCTTCGGTCAACTCTTCGCCCTTTTTGCCGCGGAATTCCCCGAAGGCGTCCCGCATCTTCTTGTGCGCGGCAAGCGACTCTTTCCAGCATTGGTTGTACACCGGCCAGAACACTTGCGCTTCTTCGGGCGAAAGATCGAGTTCCTGCGTGATGTAGGCGATCTTTTCGGACTGGATGCGTTCAAAGTCTTTCTTGCGCTGCTCTTCGGACGGTTTCCCCTGCGGCTGCGCGAAAAGCACGACGGCCGCAAACAGGCAGATGGTAAATGCGATAAATTTCTTCATGCTCAATAAGATTGTGCGTAAATATCGGCCAAGTCAGCCCAGGACAGCGAGGAAGACAGGTAATCGACCAGCGTTTCCTCGTCGAGTTCGGCGTTTTCTTCGACAGGCTCCGATTGATAATACTCGATGAGCGAGATGGGACGGATCAGTTCTTCTTCGACGGAAGCGAAACCTTCGGACGCGGAGGTACCGACGCCGCGGTCGAGCGTGTGGGTGAGGGCCAGTACGCCATAGCCCATGCCGAAGATGATGGCGAAAGCGGCCGCCAGCGTCAGGGCGGGCTTGAGAATGCGCCACACGGGCCGCTGCGGCTGCTCCGCCGCGTCGGCGGCAATGCGTGTCATCACACGGTCCTCCAGCGCATCGAAGTAACCCTCGGGCGCGCGGAACGGGTTGCCGCTGCCGGCAAGGCTTTGCAGGATGTCCTTTTCTTCGTTCATACGTTTCTTAGACACAAGGTGTTTTCAAAGGTTTAATCCAATGCCGCCTGCATCCACGCCTTTACTTTTTCATAGGCGTGGTGGTACGATGCCTTGAGGGCGCCCTCCGACGTCTCCAGCACCCGGGAAATCTGTTCATAGGGCATTTCCTCGAAATAGCGGAGGTTGAACACGGCTTTCTGCTTGGGCGGAAGCTTCGCGATGGCCTTGTGGAGCGCCGCCTGCACCCGGTCGCCGTCGAACCACGTGTCGGACGACAGCCGGTCGGCAGCGTCGAGGCCCACGTATTCGCCGCGCTTCTGCTGGTTCGACAGGAACGTCAGGGTCTCGTTGGTCGCGATGCGGTAGAGCCAGGTGTAGAGCCGGGCGTCGCCGCGGAAACCGTCGAGCGAGCGCCAGGCCTTCAGGAAGGTGTTCTGCAGGCAGTCATCGGCATCGTCGTGGTCGAGGACCATCCTGCGGATGTGCCAGTAGAGCCGCTCCTTGTAGGTTTGCACAAGAAGGCGGAACGCCGCTTCGCGTCCGCCTTCCCGATAAAGCTTGAGAATCTCCTGGTCTGTCATCGCAGCGACAGCGCCGCCTTGACGATGTGTGCGGCGTCGAGGCCATAGGCAGCCATCAGTTCCGCAGGCTTTCCGCTCTGGCCGAACTGGTCGTCGATGGCGACCAGGCGCATGGGCGTAGGGCACGCTGTCGCGAGAACGCCTGCAATTTCCTCGCCAAGGCCGCCGGCGACGAGATGTTCTTCGGCGACCACGACCTTTCCGGTCTTGCGCGCCGAGGCGATGACGGCTTCCTTGTCGAGCGGCTTGATGGTATGGATGTCGATCAGGTCCACCGAGACGCCCTGCGCCTCCAGGACCGTGGCCGCCTGGATGGCTTCCCACACAAGGTGGCCGGTGGCGATGATCGTCACGTCCTTGCCGTCGTTGAGCTTCAATGCCTTCCCGATTTCGAGAGGCTGGTCGGCCGGCGTGAAGTTCGGCACGCCCGGACGGCCGAACCGGAGATACACCGGACCGTCCCAGGCCGCTGCGGCGAGGGTGGCCGCCTTCGTCTGGTTGTAGTCGCACGGGTTGATGACGACCATTTCCGGCAGCATCCGCATCAGGCCGATGTCTTCGAGCGTCTGGTGCGTGGCGCCGTCTTCGCCGAGCGTGATGCCGGCGTGGGAGGCGGCGATCTTCACGTTGGTCTTCGAATAGCAGACCGACTGGCGGATCTGGTCGAGCACGCGTGCCGTGGCGAAATTGGCGAACGTGCCGATGAAAGGGATATAGCCCGCGACGGCCAGGCCGGCCGCCATGCCGACCATGTTGGCCTCGGCGATGCCCACTTCAAAGAAACGCTCGGGATGCTCCGCCGCGAAGGCGTCCATCTTGAGCGAACCCTTCAGGTCGGCGGTCAGGGCCACGACTTTCGGGTTGCTGTTTCCCAGTTCGGCGAGTCCTGCGCCGAAGCCCGAACGGGTGTCTTTCTTACCGGTATCTACAAACGCTTTCATAAGGCAAAATCTCCCATCGTTTCTTCAAGTTGTTTCATTGCTTCCGCGCACTGCTCCACGGAAGGATTCTTGCCGTGCCACTTGCAGGTGCCGGCCATGAAATCGACGCCGTGGCCCATCTCGGTATGCCAGAGGATCATCACGGGACAGCCCAGACCCTTGCGGGTGCGGGCTTCGGCAAAGGCGTGGGCGATGGAAGGGAAATCGTGGCCGTCGGCTTCGATGACGCTCCAGCCGAAGGCTTCCCATTTGGCGCGCAGGTCGCCCAGGCCCGCCACGTCTTCGGTCGTGCCGTCGATCTGCTGATGGTTCCAGTCGGTCATCGCGACCAGGTTGTCCACCTTGTAGTGCGCGGCCGACATCGCCGCTTCCCAGATCTGGCCTTCTTCGCTCTCGCCGTCACCGATCAGGACATAGACGGTGTTCGGGTCGCCGGAGAGACGCTTGGCAAGGGCTGCGCCGATGGCCACCGAAAGGCCCTGGCCCAGCGAACCGGCCGCCTGGTTGACGCCGGGCAGGCCCTTCTCCACGGAGGGGTGGCCCTGGAGCCGGGTTCCGAAACGGCGGAAAGTGGCCAGCTCCGCGACCGGGAAGTATCCCCGCCGGGCAAGCAGGCTGTAGAGCACGGGCGAAATGTGACCGGCCGAAAGGAAAAACTGGTCGATGCCCGTTCCGCTGCGGTGCCACGTCTCCGGCGTTACATTCATTTCCTTGAAAAAAAGATAGGTGAGGAAATCCGTGCTGCTCAGCGAGCCGCCCGGATGGCCGGACGCGGCGGCCGTGACCATCCGCACGATGTCCCTCCTCACCTGCGAAGCAATCTGGGGAAGTGTGTATTCCATATAGGGTAGGGTTGTTTGGATATGCGTTTAACAAAGGTAGCAAAAACCGCCCAGAACAACAATATTATCTTTATCTTTGAAAGAAAAAACCATCTCCATGGAAGAATTGCTTCGATTCGGACATTTTGACGACACGGCGCGCGAATTCGTGATCACCCGGCCCGACACGCCCTGGCCGTGGATCAACTATATGGGAACCGGGGATTTCTTCTCCCTGGTCTCGAACACGGCCGGCGGCTACTGCTTCTGCCGCGACGCCAAGTTCCGCCGCATTCTCCGCTACCGCTACAACGGCGTCCCGATGGATGCGGGCGGACGCTACTTCTACGTAAAGGACGGCGGAACGGTCTGGAGTCCCGGCTGGAAACCCTGCAAGACACCGCTTGACTGCTACGAGTGCCGGCACGGCATGGGCTACACCCGCATCACCGGGGAGAAGGACGGCCTGCGCGCGGACGTGCTGTTCTTCGTGCCGCCGGAAGCCTGGTGCGAGATCCACCGGGTCCGCCTGGCCAATACGGGCACGAAGCGGAAAACCTTCCAGCTGTATTCCTTCGTGGAATGGTGCCTCTGGAACGCTTCGACCGATATGGAGAACTTCCAGCGCAACCTGTCCACCGGCGAGGTGGAGATCGAACCCGATATGCTCTATCACAAGACCGAATACCGTGAACGGCGCGACCACTACGCCTTCTACGGCGTGAACCGTCCCTTCGACGGCTTCGATACCGACCGCGAGACGTTCATCGGCCTGTACAACGGCTTCGAAGCTCCGCAGCAGGTCCTTGCCGGCACGTCGGGCGACTCCGTGGCACACGGCTGGAGTCCGGTGGCGTCCCACCGGTTCGACCTGACGCTCGAACCCGGCGCCTCCGAAGAACTGATCTTCGTGCTGGGTTATGTGGAGAATCCGCCGGAATTGAAATTTGCGAACGAAGCAAAACAGATCATCAACAAGGCCCCGGCGCGGGCGATGATGGAGCGGTACGGCACGCCGGCAGGCGCGGATGCGGCCTTCACGGCGCTGAACGCCTTTTGGGACGACCTGCTCGACCGGTTCAGCGTGTCTTCCGCCATGCCGGAGTTGGACCGGACGGTCAACGTCTGGAACCAGTACCAGTGCATGATCACCTTCTTCATGAGCCGAAGCGCCAGCTACTTCGAGAGCGGCATCGGCCGGGGGATGGGCTTCCGCGACTCCAACCAGGACCTCGCGGGCATCTGCCACCTCATCCCGGACCGGGCGCGCCAGCGCATCCTCGACATCGCCGCCACGCAGTTCCCTGACGGCGGCTGCTACCACCAGTACCAGCCCCTGACCAGGCGCGGCAACAACGACATCGGCGGCGGCTTCAACGACGACCCGCTCTGGCTGATTTTCGGCACCGTGGCCTATATCAAGGAAACGGGAGACTTCAGCATCCTGCAGGAGCCTGTTCCGTTCGACAACCGGCCCGGCACGGAGGTCTCGCTGCTGGATCATCTGAAGATCAGCTTCGCCCACATGACCGACAACCTCGGTCCCCACGGCCTGCCGCTCATCGGCCGGGCCGACTGGAACGACTGCCTCAACCTCAACTGCTTCTCCGACAACCCGGACGAGAGTTTCCAGACTACCGAGAACAAGACCGAAGGCTCCAAGGCGGAATCCTTGATGATCGCGGGGCTCTTCGTGGCGGAAGGACGGGATTTCGCGGAACTGCTGGCACATCCGTCCGTGGCCGCCGATCCGCCTTATGTGGCGGAAGTGCAAGCCGCCGTGACCGCGATGGAAACAGCCGTGAAAGCCCACGGCTGGGACGGCGAATGGTTCCTGCGCGCCTATGACTATTTCGGACGCAAGATCGGATCCCACGAGAACGAAGAAGGCCGGGTCTTCATCGAAAGCCAGGGCTGGTGCACCATGGCGCGCATCGGCGCGGAAGAGGGCCTGTGCGACCGGGCGCTGGATTCCGCGGTCAAGTATCTGGAGTGCGAACACGGCCTGGTACTCAATACGCCGGCCTACACCCACTACATCAAAGACTACGGCGAAATCAGCTCCTACCCGCAAGGCTACAAGGAGAACGCCGGCATCTTCTGCCACAACAATCCCTGGGTCATCATCGGAGAGGCAATGGCCGGACGGGCCGACGATGCTTGGCGCCACTACTGCAAGATCACGCCCGCCTTCACGAAAGACCAGGCGCTCCGCAAGGTGGAACCGTACGTGTTCTGCCAGATGGTGGCCGGCAAGGACGCCGCACGGCCCGGCGAAGGCAAGAACAGCTGGCTCACCGGCACCGCCGCCTGGACCTGGAAATGCGTCAGTGAATTCATCCTCGGCATCAAGCCGCAGTACGACGGCCTGCTCATCGAGCCCTGCATCCCGGTGGCATACGGCACCTACAAGCTGCACCGCCGCTTCCGCGACGCGGAGTACGACCTGACCATCCGCTGCACCGGCAAAGGCGGGAAACACTTCATCCCGTACGAACCGGGGCGGCATCAACTGGAAATAACCTTATAATAACCGCATTATGAAGCCTTTGGTTAGAGCCTGCCTGCTCGCTGCCGCCTTCCTGCTCCTGGCGCCGACCGTTTCCGCACAACCCGCGCTTCCGGAAAACGTTGTTCTCGTAAGACGGGGGGTGGTTTCCGTTTCGTTCGGCGGACCGACCCGGGCCGAAGGGCGGTCATACAATAACGCACCGACTTTTTTCATATACCCCGATACCCGACTGGATGAATCCGGCGCGTCGGTTCTTCTGGATTCGTTCGGCATCCAGCCCGTCCTCGACGAGAACTTCGGTACGGCTTTCGTCATCAACCCCGTCGGAGAAACCTATGATGCCGGCAAGGATTTCGACGCCTTCGTGGAACTGTTCAACCTGGCCCGATCCGGCAATTTGAAAGTCATCGGCCTGGGCCGGGGCGCCACGTTCGTCAACCAGACCCTTGCCCTGCGGGCGGCCGACCATATCGCCGGCATCGCCACGCTCGACGGAAAAGCGGCCCGGCTGCCCAAAGACTTCACTTCCTACGGTGTCCCTGCCTTCGTCAGCGGGAAAAATGCGGCCAAAGCCGGCAAAGCCTACGCAGCGCTCAATGCGGAAAAAGCCCCGGAAGAACCCCTGCTGCAAGTGGTCGTCTCTTCCGTCACGGATCCGAAAGAATTCTTCTCCGAAGCCTGGGACAAGGTCTTTTCACGCAATTTCCGTTATAACAACTTCCGGCATACACACTATGAAGGAGCCAAGTTCGGCCAGTACGGACCTTACGAACTCGAACCCTATACGGAATGGCAGCGGCTGGGTCTCCGGCGCATCGTCGTGGAATATCCCGCCGGATTCCGGCAGCGGACGCTGGACGGGCCCAAATACCTGTGGTACGAATACTGGCCGGAAGAACTGTTGGAGGGTGCACCGGCGGGCAGCGTACCTGTGATGGTCCTGCTTCACGGCAACACCAATGACCCGCGCACCCAGGCGGAAACGTCCGGTTTCCTGCAAGTGGCCGGTGAAGACCGCTTCTTCGTCGTGGAGATGGAATGGCAGGGAACGCCCAACTACCAGGCGATGGGGCACGACGGCATTGAGTCGGTGCTCAATATCTTGTTCCAGAAGTATCCCCAGCTCGACCCTTCGCGCGTTTACGCGGAAGGCCTTTCTGCGGGATCGATGACCGCCACGGCGCTGGGCATCAAAAAATCGCATCTATTCGCGGCGGTCGGCGGCCATTCCGGAGCGTTGTTCACCGGTCACTGGATCGGCCCATTCCCTACGTTCGAAGCCGTCTGGAGCGAAGCCACGCAGAAGCGCGGGGCCGTGGAAACGGCTTACTGCTCCGTATTCGGCACGATGGACACCACGGTTCCTTACATGACGGCCGACAACTGGCAGGGAAACAGTTACCTCAACGCCTGGAACGCGTATGAACAGATGAACGGGATGGATGTCGTCGACCAGATGGATTTCACGTCCTGGCCTGTGTTCGGACAACCGCTGCGCGATCGGGAAACCCTCCATACAAACAAGGGGCAAGGCATCGTCGTGGAGACCGGCCAGTTATATAAGGATACCGTGCCGCTCATCAAACTGGTTGCCGTCATTGACTATGGGCACTGGAACTTCATGCCCACCGCACGTATCATGTGGGATTTCTTCAAGCATTATCGCAGGGATCTCCAGACAAAGCAATTGATTTATCTCCCCTGAGAATATGGCAGACAAACGGTCTTTCCTGGCTTTCGACTGCGGCGCCACCAGCGGCCGGGCGGTGCTCGCCACGTACGACGGCGGCGCTTTCTCGACGGAGGAGGTGTATCGGTTCCCGAGCGGCTTCGTCGAGCTGGGCGGGAAGTTTTACTGGGACATCGTCGCCATTTATGACCATTTCCGAACGTGCCTGTCCCAATTGGCCCGGGACGGCGTGAAACCCGACTCCATCGGCATCGACACCTGGGGCGTGGATTTCGGCTTCGTGGCCGACGACGGGACGCTGCTGGGCAATCCGCGCGCGTACCGCGACCCCTACACCGCCGGAGTGTCGGAAAAGGTGTTCGAAACGATTCCGCGCGAAGAACTCTATGCCGCCACGGGCATCCAGATCATGGATTTCAATTCCATCTTCCAGCTTTACGCACAGACGCAGGAAAACTTTGCACCGCTGCGGTATGCGAAGAAGCTGCTCTTCGTGCCGGACCTGCTGGCCTATATGCTGACGGGCAACAAGGTGTGCGAGTACACCATCGCTTCGACCTCCGGGATGATGGACCAGAACAACCGCCAGTTCAACACGGCGTTGCTGGAGAAACTGGGCATCCGGACGGATATCCTCCTGCCCATCGTCCAGCCCGGCGTGGAAATCGGACGGTACGAAGGGATTCCCGTCATAGCTGTGGCGGGACACGATACGGCATCGGCGATCGCCGCCGTGCCTGCATCCGACGAGCACTTCGCCTATCTTTCCAGCGGCACCTGGAGCCTGATGGGCATCGAAGTGCCCGCACCCATCATCAACGAAGCTTCCGCCGCAGCGAACTTCACCAACGAGGGCGGCATCGAAGGAACCACGCGCTTCCTGAAGAACATCACCGGGATGTGGCTGCTGGAGCAGTGCCGGAAGGTCTGGAAGGCTGCCGGTCGCGACTACAGCTACGGACAGTTGGTGGAGATGGCTCAATCTGAAGCCGGCTTCCCCGGCCGTATCAACCCCGACGACCCGCGCTTTGCCGCACCAAAGGACATGGTCGAAGAGATTCAGGCGTCGCTTTCAGCCGCTCCGGTTTCCGTCCCGCTCGCGAAAAAATGCTCGCGATCCGGAAACCGCCCGCGGCTATTCAGCGACGCACAGATTGTCTCGTGTATCTATCATAGCCTTGCCGACCGCTACAAAGAGGTGTTGACCCTGCTCCAGGGCTTCGCCCCTTTCAAGATCGAAAAGCTCCACATCATCGGCGGCGGCAGCGCCAATGAGCTGCTGAACCAATGGACCACAGACGCCATCGGCATCCCCGTGATTGCCGGCCCGACCGAAGCGACCGCTATCGGCAACATCCTGATACAGGCCAAGGCCGCCGGGCTCGTGACCGACCGCTGGCAGATGCGCCGGCTCATCGCCGACGCTTTCCCCGTCAAAACCTTTTACCCGATCCATTAAACCCGCGATATGAACGAAGCAACCCTCCGCCAATCCTACGAAATTGCCCGTGAACGCTACGCCGACCTCGGCGTAGACACCGAAAAAGCCATCGAGACGCTGGAAAAGACCCCTATCTCCCTGCACTGCTGGCAGACCGACGACGTCATCGGCTTCGAAAGCGCCGCAGGCCTTTCCGGCGGCATCCAGACCACCGGCAACTATCCGGGCCGCGCCCGCAACATCGACGAGGTACGCGCCGACGTGCTCTTCGCCAAGAGCCTGATTGCCGGCAACCATCGCCTTAACCTCCACGAAATCTACGGAGACTTCGGCGGCAAGTTCGTCGACCGCGACCAGGTGGATGTCCGCTACTTTGAGAGCTGGATCCAGTGGGCCCGCGAAAACGGCCTGAAACTCGACTTCAATTCCACGTCGTTCGGTCACCCCAAGAGCGGCGACCTGTCGCTCGCCAATCCCGACAAAGGCATCCGCGATTTCTGGATCGAGCATACCAAACGCTGCCGACGCATCGCCGACGCAATGGGCCGGGCACAGGGAGACCCGTGCATCATGAACATCTGGGTCCACGACGGCTCGAAAGACCAGACGGTAGAACGCAAGCGCTACCGCGAGATCTTCGCAGAGAGCCTCGACGAAATCATGAAAGAAGACCTGCCCGGCATGAAGACCTGCCTCGAGGCCAAACTCTTCGGCATCGGCCTGGAAAGCTACACCGTCGGCTCCCACGACTTCGTGGCCGGTTATTGCGCCACCCGCAAGCTGATGTACACGCTCGACACGGGCCACTACGAGATGACCGAGAACGTGGCCGACATGGTGGCATCGCTGCTGCTCTTCGTGCCCGAACTGATGCTCCACGTCTCGCGCCCCATCCGCTGGGACTCCGACCATGTGACCATCATGAACGACCCGACGCTCGACCTCTTCAAGGAAATCGTCCGGGCGGACGCCCTGGACCGCAGCCACATCGGCCTCGACTACTTCGACGCCGCCATCAACCGCATCGGCGCCTACGTCATCGGCACGCGCGCCACGCAGAAATGCCTGCTCAGCGCCCTCCTCGAGCCCCTGGCCAAGCTCCGCGAGTACGAAGACGCCGGCAAGGGCTTCCAGCGGCTCGCCCTCCTGGAAGAAGCCAAGACGCTGCCCTTCGGCGCCGTCTTCGACTGGTTCAACTACAAGAACGGCGTCCCCGTCGGCACCGCCTTCATTCCCGAAATCGAAAGATACGAACGAGAGGTAACTTCCAAACGCTAAATAGTCTCCCACCGTGGCATTTATACAACTGATTATCAATCTTTTAACCATAATCGCTTGTGTAATAACGCGCAATCGTTTTTGGGCAAACAACTGATTCCCACGGGGTTAGGTGCCACGCTTTTTGTTGGATAAATCGTTATGTACATTCTAATTGGTTTACTCATTATCGCCATCGGGGCGTTCTGCCAGAGCAGCAGCTACGTGCCGATCAACAAGATCAAGGCCTGGAGCTGGGAAAGCTACTGGATCGTGCAGGGCGTCTTCGCCTGGCTGCTGTTCCCGCTGCTGGGCGCCCTGCTCGCCGTACCGAACGGCGAAAGCCTCTTCGCCCTGTTCGCCGCCAACCCGAAAGCCTCGCTCCTGACCATCCTCTTCGGCGTACTCTGGGGCATCGGCGGCCTGACCTTCGGCCTGAGCATGCGCTACCTCGGCGTCGCCCTCGGCCAGAGCCTCGCCCTGGGCACCTGCTCCGCGCTCGGCGCCATCCTCGGCCCGGTGTTCACCGGACACGCCCACGACCTGACAGCATCGGTGATCATCGGCGTCGTCGTGACGCTCATCGGTATCGCCATCATCGGCATCGCCGGCGCGATGAAAGCCGCCGCCCTGCCGGAAGAAGCGCGCAAGAAGGCCGTCAAGGACTTCAACTTCGGCAAAGGCATCGCCGTGGCGCTCCTGGCCGGCTTTATGAGCGCCTGCTTCAACATCGGCCTGAGCTTCGGCGAACCGCTTATCTGGGAAGCCACCCCCGATATCTTCAAGAGCCTGCCCGCCACCCTGCTCGTGACCTTCGGCGGCTTCCTGACCAACGCCGTGTACTGCTTCTGGCAGAACGCCAGGAACAAGACCTGGCGCGACTACAGACAGGGCGCCCTCTGGAAACACAACCTGCTGTTCTGCGCCCTCGCCGGCCTGCTGTGGTACAGCCAGTTCTTCGGACTGAGCATCGGCAAGGGCTTCCTGACGGATTACCCCGTGCTGATTACCTTCAGCTGGTGCATCCTGATGGCCCTCAACGTGGTCTTCAGCAATGTCTGGGGCATCCTTCTCAAAGAATGGAAAGGCGTGAACAAAAAGACGGTCACCATCCTGCTCATCGGCCTGGCCGTCCTGATCTTCTCGACCTTCCTTCCGCAATTGATCTGATAATCCCTTACTGAATGAAAAGCGTACTGAACAACCGGCCGGCCCTGAAAGAAGACATTGAAAAAGTGGCCGAAGTGGCCGGATACCTCTGGCAGAAAGGATGGGCCGAACGGAACGGCGGCAACATCACCGTCAATGTAACGGCGTGGATCGACGACGAACTCCGCGCCCAGTCTCCCATCAGCGGCCCGCGTGCGATCGGAATGACCCTACCCCGCCTGCGGGACTGCTGGTTCTTCTGCAAAGGCACCGGACGGCGGATGCGCGACCTGGCCCGCGACCCGATGGCAGGCGGCGCCCTCATCCGTATCACGGACGACTGCGCCCACTACCAGATCGTCGCCGACCGGCTTGTCACGCCGACCTCGGAACTCCCGTCCCACCTTGCCGTACACGATTACCTGCTGGCCAAAGGGTCGCCGTACCGCGCATCGCTCCATACCCACCCCACTGAACTGGTCGCCCTCACCCACAACAAGAAATGGCTCGAAAAAGACGCCGCCACCCGGATGCTCTGGTCGATGATTCCCGAGACCAAGGCCTTCTGCCCGCGGGGACTGGGCATTGTGCCCTACCTGCTGCCGTCCAGCCTGGAACTGGCCGAAGCCACGATCCGGACCCTCGATCAGGACTATGATGTGGTGATGTGGGAAAAGCACGGCGTCTTCGCCGTCGACACCGACATCGTCAGCGCCTTCGACCAGGTGGATGTCCTCAACAAGGCCGCGCAGATCTACGGCGCCGCCCGCAACATGGGTTTCGAACCCGACGGAATGACCGACGCCCAGCTCCGCGAGCTGAGCGACGCCTTCGACCTGCCCAAGTAACGCCCACTCCTTCGCTCCGTTCAGGAGGACAGAGGGCTCGCGCGGGCGGGCCTGATGGAGATTTTGCGTTTTGCAACGCGAGACCCCGTCGAACGTGCAAAACCAAAATCGCCCCGGAAAAGCGAGCCCGGGAAGGGTTATTGAATTTGGCCGTCTTTGATTTCGACGGTGCGGTCGCTCATCGCGGCCAGTTCCTTGTCGTGCGTCACGATGACGATGGTGATGCCGAAACGGTCGCGGAGGTCGAAGAAGAGCCGGTGGAGTTCACCCTTGGTCTTGCTGTCGAGATTGCCGGACGGCTCGTCGGCAAACAGGACCTTCGGATTGTTGACCAGTGCGCGGGCGATCGCCACGCGCTGCTGCTCGCCGCCGCTGAGTTCGGAGGGCTTGTGCGTGAGACGCTCGCCCAGCCCGAGCAGCGTCAGCAGCTCCTCAGCCCGTTTCCGGGCCTCCGGACGTGAAGTCTTTGCGATCAGGGCGGGAATCATCACGTTCTCCACGGCCGTGAATTCCGGCAGCAGGTGATGGAACTGGAACACGAAGCCGATCTTCCGGTTGCGGAAGACGGCCAGCTGCTTGTCGGACAGCGCGAAGATGTCGGTTCCGTCGATTTCGACCGTGCCCTTGTCGGGACGCGACAACGAACCCAGGATCTGCAGCAGCGTGCTCTTGCCCGCGCCGGAGGCGCCGACGATGCTTACCACCTCGGCCGGGGCCGCCGTAAAACAAACATCCTTCAGGACCCTGAGGGTCCCGAAGGATTTGTCGATATGAGACGCCTTGATCATCAGGAAGCCTAGTCCTCTTCCTGCTGCTCCGCCTCGTACGCCTTGAGCAGCTTCTCCTGGACGTCCGCCGGCACCTGCTGGTATTCGATGAATTCCTGGGTGAAGGTGGCGCGACCGGAAGTCAGGGAACTCAGGGTCGTCGAATACTTGTAGAGTTCGGCGAGCGGAACGCGGGCGCGAAGGATCTGGAATCCCTTCTCGGAGGTCATGCCCTCGATCATGCCGCGGCGGTTCTGGATGTCGCTCATCACGTCGCCCATGCAGTCGGCCGGGACCATCACCTCGACCATGTAGATCGGCTCGAGGATCTTCGGGGCTGCATTCTTGAAGGCCTCGCGGAAGGCATTGCGGCCGGCGATGATGAAGGCGATTTCCTTGGAGTCCACCGGGTGCATCTTGCCGTCATAGACGAACACGCGGATGTCGCGGGCGTAGGAACCCGTGAGCGGGCCCTCCTCCAGGCGCTGCGTGATACCCTTCTTGATGGCAGGCATGAAGCTGGCGTCGATGGCGCCGCCGACCACGCAGTTGATGAATTCCCACTTGCCGCCCCACGGCAGTTCGAATTCTTCGCGGCCCTTGATGTTGAGCTGCGTTTCCTTGCCGTCGATCTTGAACTTGGCCGTGGTGTCGACACCTTCCACGATCGGCTCGACCACGAGGTGCACCTCACCGAACTGGCCGGCGCCGCCGGACTGCTTCTTGTGACGGTACATGGCGTTGGCCACCTTGGTGATGGTCTCGCGGTACGGGATCTTCGGCGCGAGGAACTCGACGTCGATCTTGTAGTTGTTGTTGAGGTTCCACTTGAGGATGTTGATCTGCTGCTCGCCCATGCCGTTGATGATGGTCTGCTTGAGTTCGCGGGAATACTCGACGCGGAGCGTCGGGTCTTCCGCACCGGCGCGGCTGAGCGCCTCGCCCAGCTTCTCCTCGTCCTTCTCGTCCAGGGCCTTGATGGCGCAACGGTATTTGAACGGCGGGAAGGTGATCGGATCGACGACCTTGTCGTAACCCGGCGCGTTGAGCGTCTGGTTCGTCTTGACGGCCTTCAGCTTCACGGTACAACCCATGTCGCCGGCCACGAGCTCGGTCACGCGCTCCTTCTTCTTTCCGGCCACGGCATAGAGGGTGGTGATGCGCTCCTTCGTGTCGCTGGTCATATTCATCACATCCTGACCCTCGGTGATCTTGCCCGACATCACCTTGAAGTAGGTGACATCGCCCAGGTGCTGCTCCAGCGCGGTCTTGTAGACGAACAGGGAGGTCTGGCCGTTGGCGTCAAGCACCGGCGCCGGGCAGAATTCGGTCACGAATTCCATCAGGCGGCGGACACCCACGTCCTTCTTGGCGCAGACGCAGAACACCGGATAGGTCTCGCCCTTGTCGAAGCCCACGCGAAGGCCCTGGTGCATCTCCTCTTCGGTCAGTTCGCCTTCGTCGAAGAATTTCATCATCAGCTCCTCGTCGCCTTCAGCCGCCTTCTCCATCAGTTCGGCGCGCAGGTCCTCGGCCTTGCCCTTGAGGTCGCCCGGAATCTCACACTCTTCGAAGGTGCCGTTGTCGTCCTTGAACTTGAACATCTTCATCTTGAGCACGTCGACGATGCTGTCGAAGTTCACGCCGGCGTTCACCGGGAACTGGATCACCACCGGACGGCCGCCGAACGCCTGGTGCAGGCTGTCGAGCGTATTGTCCCAGTTGGACTTCTCCGTGTCGAGCTGATTGACGGCAAGGATCACCGGCTTGTTGTACTGCTCGGCATAACGGCCGTGGATCTCGGTGCCCACCTCGACGCCCTGACCGGCGTTGACCAGCATCACCGCCGACTCGCAGACGTTCAGGCCCAGGATGGCGCCCTCGACGAAATCATCGGCTCCCGGCGCATCGATCACATTGATCTTGTGGTCTTTGTACTCAGCATAGAGCGGGGTGGAATAGATGGAGCGCTGGAAGATCTGTTCGACTTCCGTGTTGTCCGAAACCGTGTTCTTGCCCTCTACGGTGCCGCGGCGGTCGATCACCTTGCCCTCATACAGCATCGCCTCGGCCAGGGTGGTCTTGCCGGAACGCGTGCCGCCAAGCAGGACGACGTTCCGGATCTGGTCTGTTGAATAATTCTTCATGGGATATAAACGTTTATATTATTGATTTCGTTGGAATAGCCTGCAAATGTATACATTCTTTTCCATTAAAACAACACAGTCGCATCATCTCCATAGAGGTTGAAGGATTTGCGGTGATGCGGCGTGACGCCGTATGTGCGGATGGCGCGGCGGTGTTCCTCCGTGGGATAGGCCATGTTCCGGTCCCACCCGTACTGGGGATACGTTTCGGCAAGCTCCCGCATATACTGGTCGCGGTGCGTCTTGGCCAGGACGCTGGCTGCCGCGATGGCCTGTACGGTGCCGTCACCTTTCACGACCGTATGCGCCGGCGCACCGTTCCAGGAAGAAAACCGGTTGCCGTCCACCAGTACCAGGTCCGGCTTGACCGGCAGTTTGTCGAGGGACCGTTTCATCCCCTCTATCGAGGCATTGAGGATGTTGATCCTGTCAATCTCTTCGGCGCTCACGGCCGTGACCGTCCAGGCGACAGCCTCCCGTTCGATGACCGGACGCAGTTCGTCGCGTTGCGCTTCCGTAAGCTGCTTGGAGTCGTTCAGCAGCGGATGGGAGAATCCCTCGGGAAGGATGACTGCAGCGGCGAAAACCGGCCCGGCAAGACAGCCGCGGCCCGCTTCGTCACAGCCGGCCACAAGGAGCCTGTCTCCGGAAAGGAGACGCCCGGCATCGCTGATGCAACGCGCCAGGTCGGGTTCGATCTCGCTGAGGGAATAGACGTCGGCAATCCCCGCCTTCTTCCAGACCGAAGCAGCCAGGGCGCACTGGCCGCAAACCACGACGGGCTTCTTATGGTACTTGCGGCAGAGCGTCAGGACGCCGCTGACGAGTTTGCCTTCCAGGCTCTGGCTGTCGAAACGGCCTTCGCCGGTGACAACGTAATCGGCCGCTGCGACCTGTTCTTCCAAACCGGCGAGTTCCCCGAAGAGTTTCCAGCCGGGTACAAGTTCGGCGCCGAGTTTATGTAGGGCCGCGCCCACGCCGCCCGCCGCGCCGCCGCCCGGCAGGACGGTATCAAGCCCCGCCTCCGCCGCAAAGCGTTCCATCCTCCGTTCGAGCCGCCCGAGCATCGCGGCGTCCGCCCCTTTCTGCGGACCATACACCATCGTCGCCCCATCGGGGCCCAACAACGGATTGTCGACATCGCAGGCAACCGTTATCTTCACGCCCTCCATGACACGGCGAATATGCGCAAGCCTGGTGGAGCGGCAGGTTCTTTCGAGCCCAGGCGCCCCCGACGGGCTTGAAAAGGTTCTGACGCGCGTGGGTGTATTCGCCGCGTCACAGAGGGCATCCAGCAGCCCAGCGCCGCCATCATTGGTGGCGCTGCCGCCGATGCCGACCACGACCCGCCGGCATCCGCGCGCCATCGCTGCGGCAATCAATACGCCCAAGCCGTAGGAAGTCGTCTTTTCCGGATTCCGCTCCTGCGGCGCCAGCATGGCCAGCCCGCATACCTTCGCCATTTCGATAAAGGCCTGCCGGCCTTCGTCGAAGAGCAGCACCGGCGCCTGGATCGGGCGCATCAGGGCATCGAAACTGGCGACAAAGACCCTTTCACAAGCGCCGCCGAGCGCCGCCTCCACCACTTCCATGGACCCGTCGCCGCCATCGGCCATCGGCAGTTTCACGATTCGGGCGTTCATGCCGCCGACCAGGTTCCGCCTGACCGCCGACTCCAGCGCATCGGCCACCCCTTCCGCAGAAAGAGAACCTTTAAATTTGTCGGGAACAATCAGAATATTCCGTATCTTTGTCATCTTGGTAACACCGAATCATACAAAATTACGAAATTATTATGAATCCTTACGAAATCAAAGGGCCCTATAATCCCCATCCTCCCAAACCCCAGCCGAAGAAACGGCCGCTCGAACTCGGCATGGAACAGCTGCAGGATGTAGGGCATATCATTGCCGTCGCCTCCGGAAAGGGCGGTGTCGGAAAATCCACTGTCGCCGTCAATCTGGCCGTCACCCTCGCCCGAATGGGCTACAAGGTCGGCCTGGCCGACGCCGACGTATACGGTCCTTCCATTCCGAAAATGACCGGAACCGAAGGCGAGATTCCCGAAGTGGAAGTGTATGACGAAATGGGCAATCCCCTGCCCGAAGACGCCGAGATCACCGACGACTGCAAGGAGATTCTCATCCCCATCGAGAAATACGGCGTGAAATGGATGAGCATCGGGTATTTCGCCCGGCCGGAACAGGCCCTGATCTGGCGTGGCCCGATGGCCTGCAACGCCCTCAAGCAGATGCTGCTGCAGGTGAAGTGGGGAGAACTCGACTTCCTGCTCATCGACCTGCCGCCCGGAACCGGCGACATCCACATCTCGCTGGTCCACGACATCCCGCTCAGCGGGGCCATCATCGTCACGACGCCCCAGGCCGTCGCCCTGGCGGACGTGGAAAAGAGCGTCAACCTTTACCGGAACCCGGATGTCGGCAAGCCGATCCTGGGCATCATCGAGAACATGTCGTGGTTCACGCCCGCCGAACTGCCCGAAAACCGCTATTACATCTTCGGCCGTGACGGCGGCCAACTGATCGCCGACAAGTACGGCATCGACCTGGTCGGCCAGATTCCGCTGGTGCAGAGCGTCCGGGAGGGCGGAGATGAAGGAACACCGGCCGCCCTTGCGGACGGCCCGGTGTTCGATGCGATGAAGGCAGCGGTGGAAACGATTATTTCTCCGGAGCCGTAGATTTCAGGAACAGTTCGTCCATCTGGATGTCATCGATGCGTGAAGGCGCATCGAGCATCACGTCACGCCCCATGTTGTTCTTCGGGAACGCAATGTAGTCCCGGATGGTCTCCTGGCCGCCGAAGAGTGCGCACACCCGGTCGAAACCGAAAGCCAGGCCGCCGTGCGGCGGGGCGCCGAACTTGAACGCATTGATGATGAAGCCGAACTTGTAGTCCGCGTCTTCCTTCGAAATGCCCAGCACTTCGAACATCCGCTGCTGCACGTCAGCTTCGTGGATCCGGATCGAACCGCCGCCCAGTTCCACGCCGTTGAGCACGAAGTCGTAGGCATTGGCGCAGACACGTTCCAGGTCTTCCTTCCGGTTGCTGTAGAACCAGTCGATATGCTCCGGCTTGGGCGCGGTGAACGGATGGTGCATCGCGTAGAAACGCTGCGTCTCGTCATCCCACTCGAGCAGCGGGAAATCGACCACCCACAACGGGGCATACTCGTGCGGATTGCGCAGCCCGAGCCGGTTGCCCATCTCGATGCGCAGGACGCCGAGCATCGTCTGTGCCTTGCGGCGGGCGCCGCAGAGCACCAGCACGAGGTCGCCCTTCTGCGCCCCGGCGGCTTCAGCGATCCGCTGCAAGTCTTCCGGCGCGTAGAACTTGTCGACCGACGACTTCACCGAGCCGTCTTCATTCAGCTTGATGTAAACCAGGCCCTTGGCCCCGACTTGCGGCCGCTTCACCCATTCGGTGAGCTCGTCGGTCTGCTTGCGGGTATAGCCCGCCGCACCCGGGACGGTGATGGCGCCCACATATTCCACGCCGTCGAACACGCTGAACCCGTGGCCCTGCACCAGCGGCGTAATCTCGTGGATCTTCATCCCGAAGCGGATATCGGGCTTGTCGCTGCCGTAGTTGTCCATTGCATCGTACCAGCTCATCCGCGGGATCTTCGGCGCGATGGTCACGCCGATCACCTCCCGGAAGAGGTGGCGCATCATCCCTTCGAACAGGTCGAGCACGTCTTCCTGCTCCACAAAGCTCATCTCGCAGTCGATTTGCGTGAACTCGGGCTGCCGGTCGGCGCGCAGGTCCTCGTCGCGGAAGCAGCGGACGATCTGGAAATAGCGGTCGTAACCGGCCACCATCAGCAGCTGCTTGAACGTCTGCGGACTCTGCGGAAGCGCATAGAACTCGCCCGGATTCATCCGGCTCGGCACCACGAAGTCGCGGGCGCCCTCGGGCGTCGATTTGATGAGGAACGGCGTCTCGATCTCAAGGAAACCCTTTCCGTCAAGATAGTTGCGCACCTCGTGCGCCATCCGGTGACGCAGCATCAGGGCCCGCTTCAGCGGTCCGCGCCGCAGGTCGAGGTACCGGTATTTGGCACGGATGTCTTCGCCGCCGTCCGATTCGTCCTCGATGGTGAACGGCGGGGTCTGCGAGGCGTTCAGCACCTTGAGGCCCGTCAGCCGGATTTCGATCTCGCCCGTCGGCAGCTTCGGGTTCTTGCTCTGGCGTTCCTCGACAACGCCCGTCACCTGGATCACGAACTCGCGGCCCAGCCGGGCCACCGCCGCGCTGACTTCGGGATCTGTCGTTTCGTCCACGCGCAGCTGCGTGACGCCGTAGCGGTCACGGATGTCCACGAAACTCATGCCGCCCATCCGACGGCTTTTCTGCACCCAGCCCGCCAGGGTCACGGTCTGACCCGCATCGCTGAGCCTCAATTCTCCACAAGTATGGGTACGGTACATAGCGCGCTTATCAGTTAAACTCGAAATAATGGTCCGAATCCGGTTTGATGGACTGCATCATGCGGTTTCCCTTCACCAGTTCGCCCGCCCAGAGGAAATAGCCGTAGGCGGATAGATGGATGCCGTCGGTCGTACATTCGTCCAGCAGGTCGCCCTCCGCATTGGAAAGCGGCTTTGCGACATCGATGAAGTAGTAGCCGTAGCGGCCGGTACCGCCGGCCAGCAGCTTGTTGATCTCGGCCACCTTGGTGTTGAACCCTGCGTAATATTTCGATTTCGGGCTCATCGGCAGGATGCTCTGGACATAAAGCTCCGTTTCGGGAAGCTGTTCGCGAATCGTCCGGATCAGGTTCTCATAGCGGTCGTAGACCGTCATGGCACTCACTTCCGGATCGTTGACCAGGTCGTTGCAGCCGGTCATTACGAAAACCTTGTCGGGATTGTCGGCCACCAGCTCGTCGACACGCTGGCAGACACCGTCGATCACGTCACCGCTGATCCCGCGGTTCACGACATAGCCGAACGGGAAGAGTTCCGTCCAAAGCGCATTGTTGTTGAGGCTGTTGCCCAGCATCACCACCGCCCTTTTCGTTTCAGGCAGCGCACGGAACAACGAGACCCGGTGCCGGTAGTAATCCGACACCTCCAGAGGATAGTCCCGGTCATCGGGATTGAGGAGCGCCGGCTTGCCGACCTGCTGCTCGATCGCCTTGGCATACGCCTGGTAGCCGGCACCGTTGAGCAGCTTGCCGCCATCCCAGGAGAACGTCCCGTCCGCCAGACCTTCCTTCAACGCAGCGTTCACGTCGATGTATTCGAACCGGTTGTCGGCAGCGACTTTCCGCAACGCCTCGTTGAGCGCGGCGGCAGCCTGCGCCTGCGCCTCGTCGAGAGACGGCCAGCACACGACGTTCAGGTAGTAGCGCTTCGTCTGGGGAGAAGCCTTGGCGATCCGGCGGAAAATCTGCCGGACATTCTCGACGGTCTCTTCCTGCGGCGTGCCGTGCAGCACGTCGTTGATGCCGGCGCTGACAAAGATCTTCGCAGGCTTCCGGGCGGCGATGCCGTCGATCCGGTAAAGCACGTGCGCGGAAGCATCGTAGGTGATGCCCCGGTTCTTGATCGTCGTGTCACCGTAAAACTCGTTCCAAAGACCCCGGTCGATGTAGTCGTCGCCTACCATCACGATGTTCTTCGGGAATACGGGCATTTCCGCATACATCCCGTTCTTCTCCTCAAAATAGGCAGCATTGGTAAACCAATCCGGTTTGGCCACCGTCCGTTTCGTACATCCGGCACAGCAGGCAGCAAAAGCCGCCGCCACCGTCACATAATAAATAAACCTTTTCATTATCAATAATTTAATACTATACATTGAACAGGAAGTGCATGATGTCGCCATCCTGCACCACATACTCTTTCCCTTCGCTGGCCAGCTTGCCCGCCGCCCGGCAGGCCGCCTCGCTGCGCAGCGCGACGAAATCGTCGTACTTGATGACTTCGGCCCGGATGAACCCCTTCTCGAAATCGGTATGGATCACGCCCGCCGCCTGCGGCGCCTTGTCGCCCCGGCGGATCGTCCAGGCCCGGCACTCATCGGCGCCGGCCGTGAAAAACGTCTGCAGGTTGAGCAGCGCGTATGCCGCCTGGATCAGCCGTACCACACCCGATTCCGCAAGACCGATCTCTCCGAGGAACAGCGCCCGTTCTTCCGGGTCTTCGAGCTCGGCGATCTCCGATTCGATCCTGGCGGAAATCACGAGCAGCTGGGCATTCTCCCCTTCGACCGCCTTGCGCACCGCCTCGACATAGGCGTTGCCCGTCGCCGCGGACGACTCGTCCACGTTGCAGACATACAGGACCGGTTTGTTGGTAAGCAGGCAGAACTCCCGTGCGATCCGGCGTTCTTCCGGATTGTCCAGCGAAACCTCCCGGGCGTTGTGTCCCTGCTCCAGCACGTCCTTGTAGCGGAGCAGCACGTCCACCGCTTTCTTCGCCTGCTTGTCACCGCCTGTCTGCGCCTGCTTCTGCAGCTTGGCCAACCGGTTCGTCACCGTTTCCAGGTCCTTGATCTGCAGCTCGATGTCGATGATTTCCTTGTCGCGCACCGGATCGACGCTTCCGTCCACGTGGGTCACGTTGGGATCGTCGAAGCAGCGCAGCACGTGCAGGATGGCGTCCGTCTCGCGGATGTTGGCCAGGAACTGGTTGCCCAGGCCTTCGCCGCGGCTGGCTCCTTTCACCAGGCCGGCGATGTCCACGATCTCCACCGTCGCAGGAATGGTCCGTTTCGGGTGGCAGATGTCCGTCAGCACGTTCAGACGCCCGTCTGGCACCGTGGTCGAACCGACGTTAGGCTCGATGGTGCAGAACGGAAAATTCGCCGCCTGCGCCTTCGAGGAACTGATGCAGTTGAAAAGGGTGGACTTGCCCACGTTCGGCAACCCGACGATTCCGCATTTCAAAGCCATTTTTTACTTTTTAAGATATAACTCGCAAAGATAGCAAAAATGTAATTGATATTTTTATTATCTTTGGCTGGTTAACCTGTGACAAAATCCGATCGCATGAAAAAGATAAGCTTCCTCCTCGTCCTCCTCTTCTGCGCCGTGCAGTTTGCCGCCGCCCAGGATGACAACTGTTTTTCCATCATCGCCGGCCGTGCCGCCACGGTCGACGGCTCCGTGCTGATGGCCCACAACGAAGATGACGGCGGAGAACAGATGCTCAACATCTATGTGGCGCCCGCCACCGGCAAGACACTGCGCTACATCTGGTGTGAATTCCCGGGAATGGACGTGGCCGATGTCTTCATGAACCAGTATGGTGTCTCCATCGCCTCGAACGGCTGTCCGTCGCGCGAAGACAAGGGGGAGTTCACCGGCGGGGGCATCCTCTACGAAATCCGGACGTCCGTCGCAAAATATGCCCGTACCGCCCGGGAAGCGGTCTCCCTGATCGGTTCGATGGTGGAGACCTTCGGCTACAAGGGCAGCGGCCGTTCCTACATCGTGGCCGACCCCACGGAGGGCTGGGTGGTTTCCGTCGTGAAAGGCAAGCACTGGGTGGCCCAGCGCGTTCCCGACGACCAGGTGATGACGATTCCGAACTATTATGTCATCGGGGAGATCGACCTGGACGACGAGGCGAACTTCGTCGGCTCGGAAGACATCGTGGATTATGCTATCGCCCGCGGCTGGTACGATCCTGAAAAGGACGGCGCCTTCTCCTTCGCCAAGGCCTATGCGTCCGAGAATTCCCTTTCGTCGCCCAACAACCAGTTCCGTCACCGCCAGGCCTGGAACTTCTTCTTCGGGATGGAACGGCCCAACGAATTCGCCGCCATTCCCCGGAAGAAAGTGTCGATCCGCGACATGATGGACGCTCTTTCGCTCCACGAGCCGATCAATGCGGAAGGCCATCTGGTCAACAGCATCTGCAACGACAACACCATCCTGTCCACGGTTTTCCAGTTGCGGCCCTGGATGGATTTCGACATGGGTTGCGTGATGTGGAACGCCCCGGGCCATCCCTGCTGCCAGACTTTCGTGCCCTGGTATGCCGGCATCACCCAGGCGCCCGCCGGTCTGGGCCGTTTCAAGACCGTGCAGGAAGCCGAACAGAAACATTTCTCCGACGCCAAGGACAAGCGCAAAAACTATCCGGACCACTTCTACTGGAAATTCGTCGACGGATGGGACGTGACCGCCGACCCGTCTGCCGGGCAGCGCGAGATTTTCAAGGAGCGCAAGAAATTTGAAAAGGAACCGGTCAGGGACTATAACGCCTTCATCCGGAAATTCTATTAGCCGAACGACCTGCCCGGAGGCTTACCGCAACCGCTTGATATACGTGCTCAGCGTGATGACGTGGTCCGTCTTGGCTGCGTAGTAGCCTTGTTTGGGCATGCGTTCCAGCCCGTCGACGATCGTGGTCAGCGGCGTGGAAGCCAGCCGCTCGTTGTATCCGCGGATCTCGTCCAGTTCATAGGTATTGACGGCATCCCACAGGCCGGCCAGTGCGGGGATCTTTTCCATTTCGACCCGATTCCAGCGGTTGTGCGTAGCCAGGTACTCCACGCCCTGCGCGAGCTGCTGTTTCGTCAAGTCCGGTTTTTCGGGTTCGACGGGACTTTCCGGCGTTTCCGGAACTTCCGGCATTTCCATTTCGGGAGAGACGGCGGACGTATCGGGTTCGGCCACGGAGTCGACGGGGGGCAGCAATAGCAGGGAAGACACCGGCGGCTGCACCTGCCGGCGGTTCCGGTCTCCTACCCGCAACCCGACGGCGAAGCCGACCAGAATGGCCACGCCCAGCGCCAAAGCGCCCAGCAGCATACGCCAGAAACCGGGTTCCTTCATCCTGTTTTTCTCCAGATCCATGTCGGGATACCCCGACTCGAACGGGGGACCCCTTGGTCCCAAACCAAGTGCGCTACCAACTGCGCCACATCCCGATAGGCCGCAAAGGTATAAAAAAATTTGGCTTATTACGGAAAACCCTCTATCTTTGCATTCCCCTAAGCGGCATCAACCGCCAGCAGAGGCCGGACAAACCAGGCGCCATCAGGCGCTAGCGAAGGCCGGGCAAACCAGGCGCCATCAGGCGCTAGCGAAGGCCGAGCAGGGCTGGCCCTGTGTAATAGCAAGGCCGTAGCGAGAGGTCCGGGGCAGTGCCCCGGTATTAAACGGTGAGGTGGGTGAGTGGCTTAAACCACCAGTTTGCTAAACTGACGTACGGGATTACCGTACCGGGGGTTCGAATCCCCCCCTCACCGCAAAACGGAAAAACAGCGCCAAGCATGCTTGAGCGCTGTTTTTTTTGACGGTTTGCAAAGAAGCCCCGCACAGCCTAGCGCACGATCACCGGCGGTGCCGTGTGTTCGATGCGGCGGTTTGCGGCGGCCTTCAACGGCGGACGGGCCGCGACAGCCGCAGCGGAGCGGTTCACGGCGTCGTATTCCAGGAACTGCTCGAAAGAAGGTTCCTCGCCGCTGCGCCTGAGGATCTGCTGGTAGATGGCCCAGCGCGACGGCGCGTTGAAGTACTCGAAATTGTCCCGCATCATACTGTTTACCGTAGGCCGCCAGGCGCCCTTCTCATAGAGGGCGGCGCCTTCATAGATGCCCACTTCGCCCTTGTACCGGCTGTCGGAAAGGAACGCGCTCCAGCGGACCTTGTCCGGATCGCTCGTAAAGTCCACGTTCGAGAACCAGCCGTACTTGTCGTACACTTCGTTGTAGTAAGCGATGTGGTCGGCCGGTGCGGCATCGTGGTGTTCGAAATACTCGTCGGCAAGGAAGGCAAAACCATGGCCGCCGGCCTCGTGACGGAGCGTAGCGCCATATACCGATGCGTCGTTTCCAAAGGAGGATACGCGCGCGACACACGTCTGGCCGTCGGCATACATAATCGTCGTACCGGCGTGCCGGCGCGTGTTGACAATCACGGCCACGAGCAGATTCTCGTAGGAATCGATGCCCGGCACCTTCATCGCATATTCGTAACATTTTGCATCGTTGCCGCCGACAAACGATCCGACGCCGAAATACGAAGACAGCGCCGTGGAATAGCCTTCTCCGATGCGGCCGTTCGGGGAAATCACCTTGACCGCGTACACGTTGAAGCGGTTGCGGAAGGTCTTGTACGGCTCGATGGCGAAGAATTCTTCCATCGACTCCTTCATCACCTTCTCATACAAGCCGCCCTTACCCATATCCCTGTCGGTATAGCCGTCGCCCATCAGCACGATGTCGATGCCCTTCCCGACCGAAGCCTTCTGGAGCGTCATCGCCTCGCCGTCACGGCTGTAATCGGTGGACGTATACGTATCCGGCGTCTCTGCAGGACCCAGCACGCTTTCCAGGAACGGGATCAGGTCGATGGACGCCGACTTGTCGAAGCGATCCCGGACCGGATCTACGTATTTCTTATAACTGAACAGAACGTATCCGTCAGAATCATACACTTCCGCCGCCGGGGTTAACGCGAGGTAACGGTCCGTGATGTAATCCGTGAAGAGGAAGTTGTACCACTGGTCATAACCGTATTTTTCGACTTCCTGTTTCTGGCGTTCGAGGTCCGTCCAGGGGATGCCCACGCCGTTGACGTTGTCGGCCTGCACCGTGGCGATGACTTCCAGTCCGTCCTGCCGGTACTTTGCATAATAATCCCGCAACTGCGGCATCAGTTCCGCGGAGAAGGGACACCAGGGCGCCCAGCTCACATAGACTGTGTACCGGTTGTTCTTGACGACATCCCGGAAGGTAAACACTTTTCCATAAATGTCTTCGACTTCTCCCTTCGGCCAGAAGGCATCCTCACCGGGCATATCGATATCCGTCACGTCGAAACCATAGCCGTCTTTCTGCCAGAGAAATTCTTCGCTCAGGAAATAGGATGCATACTCCGAATCGACATACGCCTGGGGTATCTTTCCCGTAAGGCAGTTGTTGTTTATGAACAGATCCCTGCCCAGACGGGCCCAGGAAGCCGGCAGTTCGCCCGTAAAACGGTTTCCGTTCAGCATCATGGCGGTCAAGGACGGAGCGTCGCCGATACTGTACGGCAACGGACAGGATAAAGACTCATTCGCGGCAATCTGGACGTACTGCAGGGATTTCAGGTCGGCAAAGACATCGGGGACGGATGTAATGGATGTTGCTACAAGGTTAAACATTCTGAGATTGACCAGCTTCCCCACGGATGCCGGAATTTCGCCCGACACACCGGATTCATAAAAAAGCGTAAACCCGGTAAGCACGTCACCCAGGTCGGCGATACTTGCGGGGACCTCCCCTTTCAGGTTGTTTTCATGAAAGTAGAGCTCCAGCTTATTGTCTTCTCCATAGGATGAGACACCATACCAGTTGTTCAGCGGCTGGTCCGTGCCCCAGCCTTCTTTATTCTTCCAGTTCGGGCCGTCCAGCGCATTGAAGAAATCCATCAGGACACGACGGATCCGAATTTCGGGATCGACGCCCGCCTGTGTGAAAGAGATGGTTACAGGCTCGGCTTTCCCCGATCTGTCCTTGACCGTAACCTTTCCGGTACGCACGGTCTCGGCTTCGTTTGCGGCGAAAAGGAATTCCAGTTTTCCGCTTTGCAAGGCTTTTGTCTTGACGAAAGAGATCCACGATTGCGCCGGCTTTTCAATTTCAACGGTGAAGTCCGTGTTGTACCGGATGTCGACTTCATAGGATCCGCCTTGTGCGGGAATCTCCGGGATGTTGTCAATCGCTATGAGGTTCTTCGCCGCTTGTGTGAAAGCCAGCGTAATCGGCGTAATCTTCCCGTTCTTGTCCTTCACCGTCACCCGGCCGGTACGTTCTTCCCCCGTATCGTTGGCCTTGAACGAGAACTCGAGCTTGCCGCTGGTGACCGCCTTGGTCCGGACGAAGGTTATCCACGACTCGGCCTCTTTCTCAACCTCGACGCTGAAATCGGTATTGTATCGGATATCGACTTCATAGGAACCCCCTTCCGGCGAAATCGCCATCGTTTCGCCGACTTCCAGGACTTTCTTTTCTTCTTGCGTGAAAGTAAGGGTAATCGGCGGGACCTTGCCCGCCTTGTCCTTGACCGTAACCTTTCCGCTGCGCTCTGCGCCGTCGTTGGCCGCGAACTGGAACTCCAGCCAGCCGCTGGTGAGCGCCTTCGTCCCGTTGAAGGTGATCCAGGACTTGGCGGACGGCTCGATTTCTACCGAGAAGTCCGTATTGTATTGGATCGTCACCGAATACGTACCGCCTTCGCCGGGAATCGTGGCGGCGTTGCCGACCAGGATGGCGCTCTTCGCCTCCTGGCTCAGTTTGACGCTGGCCGACAGGCCTTCGCTTTGAAGCGTGAGCGTGCCGGACAGGACATCGGTGGCCGAGGCGGCGGACGCCGTAACGGTCAGGGTGGCGTCGCCCTCGCCGGAGGTCGGTGACACGGAGAACCCGGACCCGCTGACGCTGGCTGTCCAGGCATAGTTGGCCGAAACACGGACGGTCTGCGAGCCGCCGTCCTGTGTGAACGAGAGACTGTCGGGAGAGACCGTCAGGTAGGGATCTTCCTGGCAGGCCTGCAGCAGCAGGGCAAGCGCCAGACAGACAAACAGCGTAAAGCGGGTTTTCATAAGGCAGGTTGTGTTAAATCTTGTGAATCTTCTGGAACAGCGGTTTCATGCTGACTTTTTCGGAAACGATCTCCCGCAGACGGGCGATCGGAATGCGTTCCTGCTGCATCGTGTCGCGGTCACGCAGCGTCACGCAGCCGTCTTCCAGCGAGTCGTGGTCGATGGTGATGCAGTACGGCGTGCCGATGGCGTCCTGGCGGCGGTAGCGTTTGCCGATGGAATCCTTCTCGTCGTACTGGCAGTTGAACTCGAAGCGCAGGTCATCCATGATCTCACGGGCCTTCTCGGGCAGGCCGTCTTTCTTGACGAGCGGCAGCACGGCCAGCTTCACCGGCGCAAGGCAGGCGGGCAGGCGGAGCACCACGCGCGTTTCGCCGCCTTCCAGCGCCTCTTCCGTATAGGCCGACGAAAGGACCGCCAGGAACGTGCGGTCGAGGCCGATGGACGTCTCGATGACATACGGCGTGTAGCTTTCGTTGGTTTCGGGATCGAAATACTGGATCTTGCGGCCGCTGAATTTCTGATGCTGCGACAGGTCGAAGTCGGTGCGGCTGTGGATGCCTTCCAGTTCCTTGAAGCCGAACGGGAATTCGAATTCGATGTCGGTGGCGGCGTTGGCGTAATGAGCCAGTTTCTCGTGGTCGTGGAAGCGGTACTTCTCATCGCCCAGGCCGAGGGCCTTGTGCCAGGCCAGGCGCGTCTGCTTCCACTGGTTGAACCATTTCATCTCCTCGCCGGGACGGACGAAGAACTGCATCTCCATCTGTTCGAACTCGCGCATCCGGAAGATGAACTGCCGCGCCACGATCTCGTTGCGGAACGCCTTGCCGATCTGCGCAATGCCGAACGGAATCTTCATCCGGCCGGTCTTCTGCACGTTGAGGAAGTTGACGAAGATGCCCTGTGCGGTCTCGGGACGCAGATAGATGGTGCCCACGCCGCCGTCCACATTACCCAGCTGCGTGCTGAACATCAGGTTGAACTGGCGCACGTCGGTCCAGTTCTTGGTGCCGGAGATGGGACAGGCGATCTCGCAGTCCACGATAATCTGGCGAAGCTCTTTCAAATCATTGTCGTTAAGCGCTTTGGTCATCCTGGCGTGGACTTCGTCGTACTTCACTTTGCTGCGCTGCACGTTGGGATTGGTGGCGCGGAACTGCGCTTCATCGAAGGCGTCTCCCCATTTGCGGCGGCCTTTCTCAACCTCCTTGTTCATCTTTTCTTCCAGCTTGGCGAGATATTCCTCGATGAGCACGTCGGCACGGTAGCGCTTCTTGGAATCCTTGTTGTCGATGAGCGGGTCGTTGAAGGCGCCCACGTGTCCCGAAGCCTCCCAGATGCGGGGATGCATGAAGATGGCGGAGTCGATGCCCACGATGTTGTCGTTGAGGTGGACCATCGCCTCCCACCAGTATTTCTTGATGTTGTTTTTCATCTCGACGCCCATCTGGCCATAGTCGTACACAGCACTCAGGCCGTCGTAGATTTCGCTGGAAGGGAAAATGAAACCATACTCTTTCGCGTGCGCGACAAGCGTCTTGAAAACTTCTTCCTGTGTCATAACGTATTGATTATTATTTATTTTCTATTTCAGTCCATCCGGGAAGCTCCGCCAGGAGACCCTTGACGTAAGGCCGTTCCCTAAGCTGGGGGTGCGGGATGTCGAGCCGGTCGGTATGGATTTCCAAACCGTTGTAGAGCAAAATGTCGATGTCGATGGTCCGGTCGCTGTAGATGCGCCGGCCGGCGGCGTCGTACTGCGGCGCGTGCCGCGGCCGCCCCAGCCGCGCTTCGATGTCCTGGCACAGGTCGAGCAGCGCTTCGGGCGACAGGTCGCACGCCAGGCAGACCGCCTGGTTCAGGAACGGCGGGCCGTCGAAACCGACGGCTTCCGTCTCAACAGCCTGCGAACAGAGCATATCGACCTTCAGCGCCTCGGCCAGCAGCGCCTTCGCCTGTTCGAGGTTCCATTCCCGGTCGCCCAGGTTCGATCCCAGTATCAGATAGATCATAGCATCCCCAGTTCCAGTTTGGCTTCTTCGCTCATCCGGTCGGTGGTCCACTCCGGCTCGAACACCAGTTCCACCTGCACGTCCTTTACGCCAGGCACATCGGAGACGGCCTCGCGGACCTGCGCCACCACGTCGTCGGCGATCGGGCAGTTGGGCGCCGTGAGGGTCATCCGGATGAACACCTGTCCGTCCGCATCGGCCTGGATATCGTAGATCAGGCCCATATCGTATACGTTGACCGGAATCTCCGGGTCATAGACCATCCGAAGGGCTGCGACCACGTCGGCCTCCAGGTCGCGCGGTTTTTCTTCCGTTCCCGCCTGGAAAGCCGCAGCATACGCCTTGATGGCGGCAATCATCGACACAAGGCCGTTGGCACGGGTAGGCGACAGGTTTTCCTTCAGCCCGATTTCGCCGATGAACGCTTCGTCGGCGGCCAGGATGTCGGCCGGCGTCTGCCCGTCATAGACCTTCAGCAGCAGCGAGATGATGCCCTTGGTGATGATGGCGTCGCTGTCGGCCGCAAAATGCAGCCGTCCGTCTTCCGCGCGGCAGGAGAGCCACACCCGCGACTGGCAGCCGCGGATCAGGTTGGCTTCGGTCTTGTCTTTCTCGTCGATCAGCGGCATTCCCTTTCCCAGTTCGATGAGGTATTCGTATTTGTCCATCCAGTCGGAGAAGACGGAGAATTCTTCGACGATGTCGGCCTGTATTTCCTGAATCGTTTTCATCTTATCGCAACATGTTGACAGCCCGGCGGAGCGCAGCCACAAAGGATTCGCATTCCGCCAGCGTATTGTACGGGGCCAGCGACGCACGCACCACGGAGGTCTGCCCGAAACGCCGCAGCAGCGGTTCGGCGCACACGTGTCCCGATCGAACCGCAATGCCCATCTTGTCGAGGATCTGGGCCAGATCGGCCGGGAACGCGCCCGCTACCGTAAAGGATATGAGCGGAATCTTCCGCTGCGGGTCGCGCGGGCAGCCGTAGATCCGCATACCCTCGATCCGTCCGAGCTCTGCCAGCAGGAAGTCGCGCATCGCCAGCAGGTTCTCCTGCAGGACGGGATCGTCCATCAAGGCGCGGGCCGTTTCCAGCGCCGGCGCGAAACAAGCGGCCGCCACGAAATTCTGCGTACCCGCCTCATATTTGAGCGGCAGCGGCGCATAGGTGGTTTTTTCGAAAGAAACCGTGTCAATCATCTCGCCGCCTCCCATAAAGGGCGGCATTTCGTCCAGCCAGCGGGTCTTTCCGTAAAGCACGCCGATACCGGTCGGCGCATAGACCTTATGGCCGGAAAAAGCGTAGAAATCACAATCAAGCGCCTGTACGTCAACTGTTTCATGGATGATGCCCTGCGCACCGTCGACCAGCACGGGCACACCGTACCGGTGGGCGACGGCAACCAGTTCCCGTACAGGATTGACGATGCCCAGCACATTCGAGATATGCGTCACGGCCACCAGTTTGATGCGTCCTTCCGCCGCGGCAAGCCGCCGGTCGAGTTCTTCCACCGACAACTCCCCCGCCTCATCGACGGGCAGCACCTCGAGCGATGCACCCTGCCGGCCGCAGGCCAGCTGCCAAGGCACGAGATTGCTGTGATGTTCGGCTTCGGAGACCAGGATCCGGTCGCCCGCCCCCAAGAAACGTTCACAGAAGCACGTCGCCACCAGATTGATGGAAGCCGTGGTTCCGCTGGTGAAGACCACATTTTCCCGGGCCGGCGCGTTGATGAAACGGCGGACAGCCTCCCGCCCCGCCTCATAGGCATCGGTGGCTTCAGCGCTCAGCCGATGGATGGCGCGGTGGATATTGCCGCACGCCTCCACGCACAACCGCTGCTGCAGGTCCAGCACGGCCTGCGGTCGCTGGGCCGTCGCCGCGTTGTCGAAATAAATCAGCGGTTTGCCGTAAATCTGCCGGTCAAGGGCCGGAAAAATGCTTCTTGCCTCCATATAATCTTGCAAATTTAACTAATTTTACAGAAAATTTGCGAAAACCCGCGTCCTATGTACGAATATATCACTGGAACACTAGCTGAGATTTCTCCCACCGACGCCATCGTCGAAGCCTGCGGCGTCGGCTACGACCTGTTGATTTCACTGAGCACCTTTTCCAGGCTGCAAGGCGCGCAGGGAAAGCCCGTAAAGCTTTTCACGTACCATCTCGTCCGCGAAGACGACGAAGCGCTCTACGGGTTTGCCGACAAGGCGGAGCGAAGCGTCTTCGTCCACCTGATATCGGTCAGCGGTGTCGGCCCCGGATCGGCCCGGATGATTCTCTCGGCCATGACGGCCGACGAGGTGAAGGAGGCCGTCGTCCTGGGCGATGTGAACCGGTTCAAGGCCGTCAAGGGCATCGGCCTGAAGACGGCCCAGCGCCTGATCATCGACCTCAAGGACAAGATCGGAAAGGGCGGCGGTGAATTCGCGTTCGAAACGGCATCAGCCGCTTCGCCTGTCCGCGAAGAAGCCCTGGGCGCCCTGACGATGCTGGGCTTTGCCAAGCCCGCCGTCGAGAAGACGCTCGACAAAATCCTCAAGGAAACCCCCGACTGCACCGTCGAAGCCCTCATCAAGCGCGCGTTGAAAATGATGTAAAAGGCCGTCGCGAGAATCTGTGCGACAGCAGGCCGTAGCGGCAGGTCCGGGCAGAGCCCGGAAG
Source organism: uncultured Bacteroidales bacterium (assembly GCA_947306365.1). GTDB lineage: Bacteria > Bacteroidota > Bacteroidia > Bacteroidales > UBA932 > Cacconaster. The sequence continues at coordinate 45,933 of CAMZGD010000001.1, read as the reverse complement.
ACAAAAATAACCAAGGGGAATCCCGGCTGGGACTCCCCTTGAACACATCACATTTTGATTTTTACAAATCAGATTATTTCCTCATACTGCGCAGCAGACAGGAGGGTATCAAATTCCGACGGGTCGGAGTATTTGATCTTGATCATCCACCCTTCACCGTAAGGATCGGAGTTGACAAGTTCGGGCGCGCCTTCCAGGGCGGGATTGACTTCCACGATTTCACCGGAAACCGGCATAAAAGCGTCCGCGACGGTCTTGACCGCCTCAATGGCACCGAACACCTCTTCCTTGGCGAGCGTCTCGCCTTCGGTCTGGATGTCTACAAAAACGATGTCACCCAGTTCGCTCTGCGCGAAATCGGTGATACCGACAATGGCTACGTCGCCTTCCTGGCGAACCCATTCGTGATCTTTCGTGTATTTCAGATTAGCAGGTGTATTCATAATCACACAATCTACGATGCGCAAATATACAAATTTTTTACCAATCGAGCAAATTTCCGCCGGTTTTTTTATCTGTCGTTCCCGAATGTTTCGACGATGACTTTCTCATAGCGTTTCAGCAGGTTGCGGCGCTTGGGTTTGAGCGTCTGCGAAAGCATGCCGTTTTCGGGCGTCCATTCGTCGAACACGAAATGCGGTTTCTTCAGGTTCTCGTGCGCAGCGACCTTCGCATTGACAGCCGCTACTTCCGCATTAAGAAGGCTGATAACCTTTTGGTTTTCAAGAAGTTTTTCTTTCTGCTCAATCTTCTCGCCCAGGCTTTCCGCATACTCGCGCACCTTGGCATACGCCGGCAGGATGATGGCGGACGCGAACTTTTCGTTCGAGCCGAAAACGAACGCGTTCTCGATGTACGGGCTTTCGCGCAGCAGCGTCTCGAGCACCTGCGGTGCGATATATTTGCCCGACGACAACTTGAAGATCTCTTTCTTGCGGTCCGTGATCTTGAGGAACTTGCCGTCCTGCAGGAAACCGATGTCACCCGTATGGAGCCAGCCGTCCGCGTCGATCATTTCCTTCGTCGCTTCCGGATTCTTGTAATAGCCCAGCATCACGTGGGGCCCGCGCGTGAGGATTTCACCGTCTTCTGCGAACGAAAGCTCTGTGCCGTCCATTGCCTTGCCCACCGTGCCGATTACGTTGTAACGGTCTGCCGGCGAATTTACGGCAATCACGGGAGACGTCTCGGTAAGGCCGTAACCTTCAAAGATATAGAGTTTCGCGGCATTGAAGCATCGAACGATCTTCGCCTGGATTGAAGAGCCGCCGCTCACGACCAGCATCTCGTGGCCGCCGAGGTTCTCGCGCCATTTGCTGTACACCAGTTTGTCGAACAGTTTCTGCTTCTGCAGGTAGAACCAGCCCGTATTTTCGTTGTCGAACGTGTTTGCGTAATTCCAGGCCGCATCGTAGATCTTGCGCTTGAAGCCCGACAGTTTCTTGCCCGCCTCTTCCAGCTTGCCGTACATCATCTCCAGTACGCGAGGAACGGCGCAGAAGCCGTCGGCGTGGCAGTCCTTTAGGTCGGAGGCGATGGTGGCAAGGCTTTCCGCATAGTACGTGCTGATGGCCAGCTCCTGGTATTCATAGTTCATCGTCCGTTCGTACATATGGCAGAGCGGCAGGAAGCTCACCATCCGGTGGCTGTAGTTCTTCGTCTGGCGCATGGCGTGCCCGTGCGAGTCGAACATCATGTTGCGGTGCGAGAGCATCACTCCCTTCGGAAGTCCCGTCGTTCCCGAAGTATAGACAATGCTGGCGCATTCGTCCGGGCTGATCGTCTTTTTGTTCTCCTCCACCACCGGCGCAAAGCGCTCCCGGTTCTCGCGGCCCAGCGCATAGAGCTGCGCCAGCGACATCACCTCGTCGGAATCGTCCATCATCAGGAACTTGATGTCACGGTCGATTTCGGCGGCGACCGGCGCCACGCGCTTGTAGAGCGTCGGCGTGCCCACGACGATGAGTTCAGCGTCGGAATGGGTGAAGATATGGAGGTAGTCGTCGTGGCTGAGCGTGCTGTAGACAGGAATATGGATCATCCGGGCAAGGTTGATGCCCATATCCATAAAATTCCATTCCGGACGGTTGTTGGTGATGGTGATGACTTTCGTGCCCGGCTTGAAGCCCATCGCCAGCAGGCCATAGGCCACGCAGTGGGAAATGTCGTAGTACTGGTCGATGCTGTACTTGATCCATTTACCGCGGCTCCGGCGCGCCAGGATGTCATCTTTCGGAGGATACGTCTTGAGATTTTCAAGAAGGTCGAACGTACGAAGGATTTCCATAGGATATCATTTTAAACATACAAAGATAATCAATCATCGGCCGAAGTAGACCAGCAAAACCGAAATATCCGCCGGCGAAACACCCGAAATGCGCGATGCCTGTGCAATGGTCCGCGGCCGGTAGCGCTCGAGCTTGATGCGGCATTCCATCGAAAGGGCCGTAAGCTTCCGGTAATCAAAATCTTCCGGAATTGTCAGGTCTTCAAGCCGGAGCATCTTTTCCGCCAGCCGTTTTTCCCGGTCTATATAACCGGCATACTTGATCCGGACTTCGGCGGCGTCGAATACCGCCCGTTCGTCGATACAGATTTCCGCAGGAACTTCCCTGCCCGACCACGGAAACCCGATGGTCAGCGAAAGCTCGCCGTCCATCGGAAGCCCGGGAACGGGCGGTTGTGTTCCACGTGGAACATAATCGAGCAGCCCGGCCAGGGAAACGAATGGACGTACAAGCAGTTCCGCCGCGCGCTTCGAGGATTCGACCGGGGCGGAACCAATACTTTCAAGATAGGGATTGATGGTCTCAGGCTTGAGCGAACAGGCGGCAAGCGAATCTACCAGCGCATCCACGCGGGCATACTTGTCTTCGAAGGAACGCCAGCGGCAATCTCCCACCAGGCCAAGCGCACGGCCCGTCGGTGTAAGGCGAAGGTCCGCATCGTCCTGCCGGAGCAGGATGCGGTATTCCGCCCGGGACGTAAACATCCGGTAAGGCTCGTCCACCCCTTTCGTGATCAAGTCGTCGATCAGCACACCGATGTAAGCCTGGTTGCGTTTCAGTACGAGCGGCTCTTTTCCCGCCAAGGCGAGATGCGCATTGATTCCAGCCATAAGTCCCTGTGCAGCAGCTTCTTCATAACCCGTTGTCCCGTTTACCTGACCGGCCAGATAAAGCCCCGGAACTTCTTTTGACTCGAGTGTGGCGCGTAGCTGGGCCGGATCGAAATAGTCGTATTCAACGGCATAGGCCGGACGGAAAATCCGTACCTGCTCCAGGCCTTCGATGGCGTGCAGCGCCTCGATCTGCGTATCGAGCGGCAAGGACGAGGAAAAACCCTGCAGGTAATACTCAAAGGTGTTCCACCCTTCCGGTTCCAGGAAAAGCAGGTGTGAATCCTTGTCGGCGAAAGTCCGCAATTTGTCTTCGATGGACGGGCAGTAGCGCGGCCCGATGCCCTGAATCCGGCCCGTGAACAACGGCGAACGGTCAAAGCCGGTCCGCAGGATGTCGTGGACACGTTCGTTCGTATGGACCAGGTAGCAATGCTTCTGTGCCCGGCCCTGCTGGATGGCAGAGGGAACCGGCAGATAGGAGAAGCGTTCCGGCGACGGGTCGCCGTCCTGCCGTTCGAGCCGGGACAGGTCGAGCGAACGGACGTCGATACGGGGCGGGGTGCCCGTCTTCATCCGGCCGACACGGATCCCTTTCTCTGCCAGGATCCGGGAGAGGCCTTTGGCCGGCAACTCCCCCAGCCTGCCGCCTTCCGCGGTTTCCGTTCCGACAAACAGGCGTCCTTCCAGGAAGGTTCCGGCCGTCAGGATCACGGATTTGGCGCCAAATTCCGCACCCATCGCCAGGCGGACACCCGAAATATGCGATTCTCGGAAGGTTATTTCTACCACAGAATCTTGCCAAATATCTAAGCCACAGGTGTTTTCGAGCACATAACGCCAGTTCATCGAAAAAGCCCGTTTGTCACACTGAGCACGCGGGCTCCACATCGCCGGCCCCTTCGAACGGTTGAGCATCCGGAACTGAAGCGTCGATGCGTCCGTCACGATGCCGGAACAGCCGCCCAGCGCATCGATCTCGCGCACCAGCTGCCCCTTGGCAATGCCGCCCATCGCAGGATTGCAGGACATCTGGGCGATCTTGTTCATATCCTGCGTCACCAGCAGGACGCGCGACCCGAGGCGTGCCGCTGCAACGGCAGCCTCACAGCCGGCATGGCCTGCTCCGACGACGACGATGTCGTACTCAGCGACCATCGGCCTCCTCTTCCGCCATCGCAGCCAGGAGCTTCAGGGCCCGGTTTTCCGCCGCCCGCATCCGCTGCTGCTTCCAGGGTGTCACGTCGTCGTACCCCACCAGGTGGAGCAGGCCGTGCACCATCACGCGGTGCAGTTCTCGCTCGAACCCCTCGCCATACACTGCACCGTTGGCGCGCACCGTATCCACGCTGATGTAAATGTCGGCGCTCACGCCTTTCCGGCCGGTTTCAACCAGGTAATCGTCGGAATTGTCGAACGTGATGATGTCCGTATAATAGTCGTGGTCGAGAAACTGCCGGTTGATGGCCAGCAGGTACGGATCGGAACAAAAGATGTAGTTCAGGTCGCCGATTCCGTAGCCCCGGCCGCGGGCAACCTCCCGCAACCATTTGCCGATCAGCCGCTTTTTTTTCGGAGAGAAGGTCGTATCTTCTTTGAAATACCGAATCATAAAAATTTATATCTTTGTGGATTGATGCAACAAAATTACATAAAAACAAAAACTACTCAAACAAATAATCATTATGTCTAAAGTAACCGTCATCGGCGCCGGCAACGTGGGCGCTACCTGTGCAAACGCAATCGCACACTTGAAGATCTGCTCGGATCTCGTTTTGCTCGACATCAAGGAAGGCCTTTCTGAAGGCAAGGCGATCGACATGATGCAGACCGCAAAGATGTACGGGTTCGACACCCGCATCAAGGGTGTCACCAACGACTATGCGGCCACCCGCAACTCCGACGTGGTCGTCGTCACCTCGGGCATCCCCCGCAAGCCGGGCATGACCCGCGAGGAACTCATCGGCGTGAACGCCGGCATCGTCAACGGCGTTGTCGCCAACGCGCTGAAATATTCCCCGAAAGCCATCTTCATCATCATCTCCAACCCGATGGACACGATGACCTATCTGACGCTCAAGGCCACCGGCCTGCCGAAGAACCGCGTCATCGGCATGGGCGGCCAGCTCGACAGCAACCGCTTCTGCTACTACCTGAGCCAGGCCCTGAAGGCCGCTCCGAGCGACGTGGAAGGCATCGTCATTGGCGGACACGGCGACACCACGATGATTCCGCTCCTGAGCAAGGCCACCTGCAAGAGCATGCCCGTGACGAAGCTGCTCCGCAAACCGGTCGCCGCGAAGGTCGTGGCCGACACGATGGTCGGCGGCGCCACGCTGACCAAACTGCTTGGCACTTCCGCCTGGTATGCACCGGGCGCTTCCTGCGCCGCGATGGTCAAGTCCATCCTGCTTGACGAGAAGAAGGTCTTCCCGTGCTGCTGCTACCTTGAAGGGGAATACGGCCAGGACGACCTCTGCATCGGCGTACCCGCCGTCATCGGCAAGCGCGGCTGCGAGAAGGTGCTGCGCTACGAACTGAACGCCGACGAGAAGGCCGCTTTCGAGAAGAGCGCCGCCGCCGTGAAGCATGTTAACAACGTGCTTTACGAGAGCAAGATTTTATCTCGCTAAAAACCAGCCGTTTAGCTAGCTTCTCAAAAAAGTTGTCAACAATTTTTTTGAAGAAAAATTGGAATAAATGATTTTTTCTTCTTAATTTTGGGTACTGTAGCGTCGTGTACGGCGCGAAACTTGAGAAGAAACGATAAAAAACGTAACGATATGGAAAGCAAAATCACGCCAAAAGCAGATCTTCAGAAGAAGAACGCGATGTTCCTCGAGATCGGCCTGATCGCCGCGCTGGCCCTCTGCCTGCTCGCTTTCGAATGGTCAAGTTCCGACAAAGTCGAAACGATGGACCTGACGGCACAGGCACAGACCATCGAAGAAGAAGAGATCATCAACACGCAGGAACAGCAGGAAGTCCCTCCGGAGATTCCGAAGGTTCCGGTCCTTTCCGACATCATCGACATTGTGGACGATGACATCCAGGTCAATGACGACCTTTTCATCGACATGGAAGACAACGCCAACCTCGGTGTGGAAATCATGGATTACCACGCTGCCGTTGAGGAAGAAGTCGTGGAAGAGGAAGCCATTCCGTTCGCGCTTGTGGAGGAGAAACCGAAGTTCCAGGGCGGTGACGCCAACACGTTCTCCGCGTGGGTCAACAAGAACCTCCAATATCCTGAAATCGCCAAGGAAAACGGTGTGCAGGGTCGTGTGACGCTTCAGTTCACGGTCAACACCGACGGTTCCGTCAGCGATGTGAAGGTGCTCCGCGGCGTGGACTCTTCGCTCGACAAGGAAGCTGTCCGTATCGTCTCGATGTCTCCGAAGTGGACGCCGGGCAAACAAAGAGAGCGTCCGGTGAAGGTGGTTTACAACTTCCCGGTCGTGTTCCAGCTCCGCTAAGCAGGCTTTTTTACACAACGAATGGCCGTCCCGGAAAAGGACGGCCATTTATTATGGCAGAGGCGGGAGCTTCATCGCCTGAAGGGCGCCCTCGATCGGCAGGGCGGGGACGAAGTTGCCGTCGCGACCCTTCATATCGGTCGCCATGAACAGCGCGTTCCAAACGGCTTCGGCCGTCGCTTCGATCACCGCTTCGAACAGCGGACTCATCGCATCGTTATGCAGCAGGGTGGGGTAGTACCGTTCGGTACGCTCGTCGATCAGGTTTTCGGGACAGACACTTACGGCAATCACATAGTCGCCGCTGCCGTTCGACGCGATTCCGCCCGTACGGGCGATTCCCATCATCGCCCGGCTGGCCAGCCTTTCCAAGTTGCGCGCATCGAGCGGCGCATCGGTAAACACCACGATCATGCAGGAGCCGTCGGGACTCATCAGCACATCCTGGTTTTCAACGCTTTGCCGGAAACTGTACTGGCCCAGTCGCCGTCCGACGGGCGCGCCGTCGATTTCCAGCACGCCGCCGTAATTGGCCTGCACCAGGACACCCACTGTAAAGCCGCCCAAGTCGGCCGGCAACACGCGGGACGAAGTGCCGATGCCGCCTTTCCATCCAAAGCAGACCGTACCGGTGCCCGCACCCACGCAACCTTCCTCCACCGGTCCGCCCTTGGCGCTGACGATTGCCTTGACCACGTCGTCGGCCCTGACGTGACGGCCGCGGATGTCGTTGAGCTGTCCGTCGTTGGTTTCACCTACCACCGCATTGACGCTGCGGACGGTTTCATTGCCTTTCTGGCTGAGTGTGTAGGAAAGCACCCCCTCGATGCCTTGGGCCACGGACAGGGTGTTGGTCAGCACGACGGGCGTCTCGATGTTGCCCAGTTCGCGGATCTGCGTCACGCCGGCCAGTTTGCCGAAACCGTTCCCCACCCAGACGGCGGCGGGGCATTTCAGACGGAAGAGATTGCCGTCGTGCGGCACGATCGCCGTGACGCCGGTGCGGACGTCGTTTCCTTCCAAGAGCGTCACCTGGCCGACACGGACGCCCGGGACGTCGGTGATGGCATTGTACGGGCCTGTCTTGAAAATGCCCGGCTCGATGCCGAAATCGCGGATGCGGCCACGGCCTTCCGGCTGCGCAGCGGCGGCCAGACAGGACGCAAGGAGGACGACGGAAACCAAGAATCTCTTCATAAGGCGGTTAATTTTTACAAATATAGTTAATTTTGCACTTATGTACGAAACCGTCGACAACAGCACCGTGACCGCCGTGTTCGTGGCGATCATCACACAGCAGCAGGATGAAACCCAGGTAGGGGAGTATCTCGACGAACTGCAGTTCCTGGCCCTGACGGCCGGCGTGGTCGGAGAGAAGCGCTTCACCCAGCGGTTGGACCATCCCAATGCCCGCACTTATATCGGAACCGGCAAATTGCAGGAAATCAAGGACTATGTTCGGGCCAACAACATCGACTACGTGCTGTTCGACGATGAACTCACACCGTCGCAGATGCGCAATGTGGAGCGTGAGATAAACGACCATTGGCAGGATCACCACTGCAGCGTGGTGGACCGGACAGGCCTGATCCTCGACATCTTCGCCGACCGTGCTCAGACCGCCTATGCCAAGACACAGGTTGAACTGGCGCAGTACCAGTACCTGTATCCGCGGCTCACGGGCATGTGGACCCACCTGGAGCGGCAGCGCGGCGGCAAAGGCGGCCTCAACATGCGCGGTCCGGGTGAAAGCCAGCTGGAAACCGACCGGCGCATCGTACTCGACAAGATCACCCGGCTGAAGGAGCAGCTCCGGAAAATCGACCGGCAGATGGCGTCCCAACGGTCCAACCGCGGCCAGCTGGTCCGCATTTCCCTCGTGGGCTATACCAATGTGGGCAAAAGCACGATCATGAACCTGCTGGCGAAAAGCGACGTCTTCGCCGAAAACAAACTGTTCGCCACCCTCGACACGACGGTGCGCAAGGTCGTCGTAGAGAATGTGCCCTTCCTGCTCAGCGACACGGTGGGCTTCATCCGGAAGCTGCCCACGCAGCTGGTGGAATCCTTCAAGAGCACGCTCGACGAGGTGCGCGAAGCCGACATCCTGATGCACGTGGTCGATATCTCGCATCCCAACTTCGAAGACCAGATCCGCATCGTCAACCAGACGCTCAAGGAAATCGGCGCACAGGACAAACCGGTCTATATGGTATTCAACAAGATCGACGCCTACCGCTACGAGCCGTACGACGAGTTTTCGCTGCAGGAACGGCAGCTGAAGAACTATTCGCTCGACGAACTCAAGCAGACCTGGATCTCGAGGGAACACACGCCGTGCATCTTCCTTTCGGCGCTGGAGCGCACGGGCATCGAAAAACTCCGCGACGACCTGTACAGGATGGTCGCGGAGATCCATGCGGGAAGATACCCGTTCAACAATTTCCTGTGGTAGGGGACTCCACGAAGGCCGTTATCGCCGCTACTGCGGCTTCAGGCCGTTCGATGAACGAATTATGCCCCGTCCCGGGTATCAGCTGGAAGCTGACTTTCGGATACAGTTCCTTCAGTTTCTCCACCCGCTCCAGCGGCAGATAGTTGTCGTGGTCGCCGTAAACGAGCAGCAGCGGCACCGGCGGACAGGCCCATACGTCCTGCAGGTCCGGCCGGGTGCGCAGCCCTTCGACGGAAGCGATAATGCCGTCGGGATCGTGTGTCTCGCAAAGTTCCACCGTTTCCCGGATCTTTTCGTCGCAGGCGCGGAGATTCTCTTCATCGTACATCATGGATACGGACACGGAAGCCAGCGCGTGCAGCTTACCGGCCGCGATCAGGGCTTTTTCCCGTTCGCGGTCCTCCGCTTTTTCAGGCGCGTCGGGGAACGGATGGGAATGGAGCAGGATGGCGCGTTCCACCCGTTCCGGATGATCGCGCAGCAGCTGCTGGGTGATGTAGCCGCCCATCGAATGGCCGGCCACGACGGCACGCTGCACACCGCATTTGTCCATCACGCCGACCACCGTCCGGACAGCGAACGAGAGGGAATTGACACGCTGTCCCGAAGCGTCCGCCGGCGCGGAATCGGTAAGCCCGTGCCCGGGCATGTCGATGACGATCACCCGGTAGCGGTCTTTCAGCGCATCGACCAGCTCGTTGAAGACATACATCGTCTCCAGGTAACCATGAAGCAGGAAAAGGCATTTTCCCGCATTCGGCTTCTCGTCGCGGGTGTCCCAGACGTGGACGGAAATCCCGGCGGCCGTCGTAAAGAATTCCATGCTTATTCGTCCGTCGTACTGTCCGGAAGCCGCATTTCAGCGTAGTAGTTCATCGTACGCCCGGAACGGCTGGAGCAGCTGATCACTGCCTTTCCGTTGTCGTACACCTGAAGGTTGACCGTCCATGGATCCGGACCTTCCCCGCCGGTAAAGCGATACAGGTATTCTCCTTTCGACGCCGCATTGGAGAAATCGGTGAGCAGCGTCACTTTCTCATTCTTGAAAACGATGGATATCTCGTCGCTGCCGAACGTCGCCATATGCGAATCACCGATGAACGGCAGACGCGTATTGACTACGTTGTCGCGGATAAGAAGCGTATACTCGCCGGTAGAAGTACGGGAAGGATAACCCAACGGAATGATCTGGGTGATCTCAAGCGTGAAATCGGCCTTTTCCAGGGCACGGACCATAGCCTGGCGCTCCTGTTCCTTCTGTGCCCGCCGCTGCTCGCGACCGGCCTGTCCGGAGACGCCGCAGGAAGACAGGAGGAGTCCCGCGGCAAGGCAAATCAATAGGATACTGGATCTTTTCATCGTGTAACCGGTTAAAAATTCGTCAGTAAAGATACAAATAATTGCATATATCTCCGTTTTTTACGAAATTTGTATGTTTTGAAACACTTTAAATTTGATCATATATGACTGAATTGATTTCTAAGGTTCCGTCCGGCCCGCTCGAACTGAAATGGTCGAAGCACAAAGCCGACATCAAGGTCGTGAGTCCTGCCAACAAGCGCAAGATGGAGATCATCGTGATCGGCACCGGTCTCGGAGGCGCTTCTGCAGCCGCATCGCTGGGAGAACTGGGCTACAATGTCAAAGTGTTCTGCATCAGCGATTCACCGCGCCGTGCGCACTCCATCGCCGCACAAGGCGGTATCAACGCTGCCAAGAATTACCAGAACGACAACGACTCGGTGTACCGCCTGTTCTACGACACGATCAAGGGTGGCGACTATCGCAGCCGGGAAGCCAATGTATACCGCCTGGCCGAGGTGAGCAACAATATCATCGACCAGTGCGTCGCGCAGGGCGTTCCCTTCGCCCGCGACTATGGCGGACTGCTCGACAACCGTTCCTTCGGCGGCGCGCAGGTGTCCCGCACCTTCTATGCCCGCGGCCAGACTGGCCAGCAGCTGCTGCTCGGCGCCTATGCGGCCCTCAACCGCGCCGTGGCCAACGGCCATGTAAAGTCGTATCCGCGCCACGAGATGCTCGACCTGGTCATCATCAACGGAGAAGCCAAGGGAATCATCGCCCGCAACCTCACCAACGGCAAGATCGAACGCTTCGGCGCCCACGCCGTGGTGCTGGCTTCCGGCGGCTACGGAAATACGTACTTCCTGAGTACCAATGCAATGAATTCCAACGGTTCGGCAGCTTGGCAATGCTACAAGCGCGGTGCCTTCTTCGCCAACCCGTGCTTCGCGCAGATCCACCCCACCTGCATCCCCATCCACGGCGACCAGCAGTCCAAGCTGACGCTGATGTCGGAATCGCTCCGAAACGACGGTCGCATCTGGGTTCCCAAGAAGCTCGAAGATGCCAAACGTCTCCAGGAAGGCAAGATCAAGGGTTCCCAGATTCCGGAAGAAGACCGTGACTACTACCTCGAACGCCGTTATCCGGCCTTCGGCAACCTTGTCCCGCGCGATGTCGCATCCCGTGCCGCAAAGGAGCGCTGCGACGCAGGTTATGGCGTGAACAATACCGGAAAGGCCGTCTTCCTCGACTTCCAGGACGCCTTCAAGCGCCTGGGCCGCGAAGTGGTGGATGCCCGCTACGGCAACCTCTTCGACATGTATAAGGAAATCACCGACGTGGATCCGCACGACGAACCGATGATGATCTATCCGGCCATCCACTACACGATGGGCGGCCTCTGGGTGGACTACAACCTGATGACCACCATTCCCGGCCTGTACGCCATCGGCGAAGCCAACTTCTCCGACCACGGCGGCAACCGCCTCGGTGCATCCGCGCTGATGCAGGGCCTGGCCGACGGCTATTTCATCCTGCCGTATACCATCGGCGACTATCTGGCCAGCAAGTTCAAGGAACCGAAGACCGACACGAACGCGCCGGAATTCGAAACAGCCGAGAAAGCTGTCCAGCTGAAGATCGACAAGCTGATGAACATCAAGGGCCACAAAACCGTAGATGCATTCCACAAGGAACTCGGACACATCATGTGGGAATATGTCGGCATGGCCCGCAACGAAGCCGGCCTGAAAAAAGCCATCGAACTGATCCAGGACCTGAAGAAGCAGTTCTGGTCCGACGTGTACGTGGCCGGCGAGACGGGCGTCTTCAACCAGGAACTCGAAAAGGCGCTCCGTGTGGCCGACTTCCTTGAGATCGGCGAACTGATGGCCCGCGACGCCCTGAACCGCAACGAATCCTGCGGCGGCCATTTCCGCGAGGAAATGCAGACCGAGGAAGGCGAGACCAAGCGCGACGACGAAAACTACATGTACGTGGCCGCCTGGGAGTACAAGGGTGAAGACAAGACGCCGGAACTCCACAAGGAACCGCTCAAATTCGAATTCGCCCACGTGGCAACCCGCAACTACAAAGACTAATCTTTAAGGAAGAAGCGATATGAATTTTACGTTGAAAGTTTGGCGTCAGAGAGACGCGAAAAGCAAAGGACACTTTGAGACCTATCAGGTGAAAGACATCTCGGAAGGCACTTCTTTCCTGGAGATGATGGATATTCTCAACGAACAGCTGATCGGCGAGAAAATCGACCCGGTGGCGTTCGATGCCGGCTGCCACGGCAAGCAGAGCGGCCCGGTTTCGTTCGACCACGACTGCCGCGAAGGAATCTGCGGCGCCTGCTCGCTCTATATCAACGGCCGTGCCCACGGTCCGGAAAGCGGCGTGACCACCTGCCAGCTGTATATGCGCAAGTTCAAGGACGGCAGCACCATCACCATCGAGCCCTGGCGCAGCCGCGGTTTTCCGGTGATCAAGGACCTGGTCGTCGACCGTGGTGCCTACGACAAGATCCTGCAGGCAGGCGGCTTCATCAGTGTCAATACTGGCGGCGTACCCGATGCCAACGCCATTCCCATCCCGAAGAAGAATGCTGACGAAAGCATGGATGCGGCTTCCTGTGTAGGATGCGGTGCCTGTGCGGCTACGTGCAAGAACGGTTCAGCCATGCTGTTCGTCGCTGCCCGCGTCAGTTCGCTCGCCCTGCTCCCGCAAGGCAAGATCGAAGGCGCACGCCGCGCCAAGGCGATGGTCGCCAAGATGGATGAGTTGGGATTCGGCGCCTGCACCAATACCCGCGCCTGTGAGATGGAATGCCCGAAGCACATTACGGTCAGCCACATCGCCCGTCTCAACCGGGAATTCCTTTCGGCTAAGTTGAAAGACTAGTTGAAAACCGGCGGGCCGTGTTGATAAAGTCACGTCTTGTTGATAACGGAATGATTCCGACGGTTTTTTCCGGCTTTTCTCAACAATTCGTTTTTCAACAGCCCGCAATCCGGTGACTGTCCACAAAACAGACGCCCGTTTCACCCACTCCGGGAAACGGGTGTTTGTTTTCTGTTGAAATCAGTCTTGATAAGTTTTCGCTGATTATTTTTCAACAGTTTCAACAGGCTAAGAAATACCTGGAAAAAGTTTTTTAAATTTTATTTTAATTAATTTTGTGTTGTTGACAAAGTTTGCGGTGCCATGGCTGAAGATTTCAATCCCCGTACGGAGCTGTCCTTCAAGGAAAGTGATTTCGACAAGGTGATCCGTCCGCAGAATTTCGACCAATTCTCCGGTCAGGACAAGGTGCTCGAGAATCTCAAGATTTTCGTCAAGGCAGCACTGCTTCGCGGGGAAGCGCTGGACCATGTGCTGTTCCACGGTCCTCCGGGCCTGGGAAAGACCACCCTGGCCCATATCGTGGCGGCCGAGCTGGGGGTAAACCTGAAGATCACGTCCGGTCCGATCCTCGACAAACCCGGTGACCTGGCGGGCCTGCTGACTTCCCTGGAAGAAGGCGATGTGCTGTTCATTGACGAAATCCACCGTCTGAGTCCCATTGTGGAAGAGTATCTCTATTCTGCGATGGAGGACTATCGCATCGACATCATGATTGACAAGGGACCGGGTGCCCGGAGCGTACAGATTTCGCTCAATCCGTTCACGCTGATCGGTGCGACGACGCGGAGCGGCCTGCTGACATCGCCGTTGCGGGCCCGTTTCGGGATCCAGTGCCATCTGGAATACTATGATGCAGATGTTTTGTTCAATATCGTGAAACGGAGTGCGGGTATTCTCGAAATAGGCATCGAAGATGAGGCAGCGCGTGAGATTGCCTTGCGCAGCCGGGGAACGCCGCGTATCGCCAATTCGCTGCTGCGTCGGGTACGGGATTTTGCACAGGTTCGCGGAAACGGTATCATCGATTTGGATATCACCCGGTTTGCCTTGAATGCGCTGAACATCGATACGCGCGGTCTGGATGCTATTGACAATAAGATATTGCTGACAATCATCGATAAGTTCGGTGGCGGGCCGGTGGGTGCCGGTACCATTGCCACGGCCATCAGTGAAGATGTTGGAACTCTGGAAGAGGTGTATGAACCATTCTTGATCAAAGAAGGCTTTTTGACGCGGACACCCCGGGGACGTGTGGTTACGGAGTCGGCTTATAAACATCTGGGAAAATTCAATCCGAATTATGAAAAAGATTTGTTCTCTTAGTTTATTGCTGCTGTCCGCTGTGTTGTATGTATTGCCGGCGGACGCCTGTACTTCCGGTATTTTTACGGGAAAAGCTACGCCGGACGGCCGGCCGATGCTCTGGAAACATCGTGATACGGGGGAACTCGACAACCGGATTGAATTTTTTCCGGCCGGAAACGGACGTGCCTATGCTTTCCTGGGTTTGGTGAACAGTCCTTCGCAGGATGGGGAAGTGTGGACGGGTACCAACGAAGCGGGTTTCTCGATCATGAATACAGCTTCCTATAATTTACAGGAGGAATCGGCTGAATTGGAGGATCAGGAAGGTGCGGTGATGTATCAGGCACTGGGCAAATGCCGGACATTGAAGGATTTCGAGAAGCTGCTCGATAAGATGAAGAAGCCCCGCGGTGTGGAAGCGAACTTTGGTGTGATCGATGCGGAAGGCGGAGCGGCTTATTATGAAGTGCATAATGCCGGATGGACGAAAATCGACGTGAACGACCCGAAGATTGCGCCGGAAGGATTCATTATCTACACGAACCATTCCTATACCGGCCGAAAGGATGAAGGGATGGGATATGTGCGCTATGAAACAGCCAATGAAATCACGCACCAGGCCTGGATCCGGGGCGAGGAATTTACGCCCCAGTGGATTTTCAACAGATTGTCGCGCAGCTATTACAATGCTTTGCTGGGCATTGATTTGAAGAAGAATACCGATTTGCTTCCGGAAGGCTGGTTTGTGGACCAGGACTTCATTCCGCGCCGCAGCACAAGTGCTTCCATCGTCGTGAAAGGCGTCAGGCCGGGTGAGAATCCGGAACTGACGGTAATGTGGACGATCCTGGGATATCCGCCGTGCGGTGTGGCGGTTCCGCTTTTCGTGGCGGCCGGCGCCGACCAGCCGGACTATGTGCTGAAATCGGCAGACAGCGACAACTGCCGGCTTTGTGATGAAGCCCTTTGGCGTCGGGCACAGGTATTTCCGCTGAAACGGGGCAACGGAAAGAACTATTTCAATTACCGCAAGGCGATGGAATTCATCGGCCGTCTGTCCGGCAGTGAAGAATACAATTTCCAATTGGCCGGAAAGCTGCTGCAGGAACAGTATGAAAAGGGCCGTATGGACAAGCAAGCCATCCTTTCGCTGTACCGGGAACTCAAGACGGAGGAGCAGGATAAACGATGATCCTTTCATCCCGGGCCGTCTATATTGCCAATGCCGTGAAGCGTGACCCGCAAGGTGCGCTTCACGTCGTGATTGCCGACAACAAGAAGCAGGCATACTACCTGGCCTCCGATCTTGACAATTTCTTTCTCGAAGAAAACCTGTTCTTTTTTCCGGCAACGACGGAAAAGTCTGAATACAAGAAGAATACGGCACTCCTGCAGCGTACGGCCGCGCTTTCGGCCATCACGAAATGGGAGCAGAGTCCGGCGTGCGGCAGGGAGGGTTCGTATGAGATTACCCGGGAACTGCTCCTGAAGGAGCCGGTTGCCGCGACGCTGGTCATCTCTTATACGGAGGCGGTGAACGAGCGCGTGCTCCGCACCCGGAAGATCCGGGAGTCGCTGCTGGCACTCCGCAAGGGAGAATCGCTCTCGCACGAAGTCATCAGCGAAGTGCTCTTTGAGGCGGGTTTCCGCAAAGTGGATTTCGTGACGCAGCCCGGAGAATTCGCGCTGCGCGGCAGTCTGGTGGACATCTATTCGTTTGCCGACGAGCGGCCTGTCCGTATCGATTTCTTCGGTGACGAGATCGAGTCCATCCGGCACTTCAACGCCGATAACCAGCTTTCGGCGGGCGAGCCGCTTCCGGAAGTGTCCATTTATCCGAATCTCGACGAAATCGGACAGGAAGCGGAATATGCAGGATTTATGGATATCCTGCCGCCCGGAACGACGGTATGGGACCTGCGCGACGACATCTTCGAGAAGCAGGACGAAGACATCCTGCCGCAACCCGTGTTCGCCAAGAATTTCGATCTGCTCTCCGACGACATCGTCAAGAAGCAGATCGAAGGATACACCGTCACGATCCTTTCTCCCAACGAGAGCCAGACGCGCCGCCTGAAGGAGATCCTGCGCAACGTCAAGCCGCTGTTCCTGCCCGTTTCGCTCCACGAAGGCTACATCGACAAGCGTTCCCGCAACTGCTATTATACCGACCACCAGATTTTCGAACGCTACCACAAGCTCAGCATCCGCCGGCAGGTTGAAAAAGCGGAGCAGATGACCATCAACGACTTGAATGCGCTTCGGATGGGTGATTACGTGGTGCATATCGACCACGGTGTGGGGCAGTACGGCGGTCTGGTGAAAACCCATTCGGGCGGCCGCACGCAGGAAGCCGTCAAGCTCATCTACAAGGACGGGGACGTGGTGTTCGTGTCGATCCATGCGCTGCACCGTATTTCGAAATACAAGTCGCGCGACGGTGAACCGCCGAAGATCTACAAACTCGGCAGCAAGGCCTGGGACAATCTCAAGCGCAGTACCAAGTCGAAAGTCAAGGACATCGCGGAAGACCTCATCAAGCTATATTCGGAGCGTCAGCAGGCACGGGGCTTCGCCTTTTCGCCGGATTCCTATCTGCAGCAGGAGCTGGAGTCTTCCTTCCTGTTCGAAGACACGCCCGACCAGGCTTCGGCGACCGAAGCCGTCAAGGCGGATATGGAAAGCCTGCATCCGATGGACCGGCTGGTGTGCGGCGACGTGGGCTTCGGCAAGACGGAAGTGGCCGTGCGCGCCGCTTTCAAGGCCGTATGCGACAGCAAGCAGGTGGCCGTGCTGGTGCCGACCACGATCCTGGCGCTGCAACATTTCCATACGTTCAGCGAACGGCTCAAGGGATTCCCGGTGAAAGTCGATTACATCAGCCGCCTGCGTACGGCGAAGGACATCCGGCAGATCGGCGAAGACATCGCCGCCGGCCGGACCGACATCCTCATCGGTACGCACCGGCTCCTCAACAGCGGCCTCAAGTTCAAGGACCTGGGCCTGCTGGTCATCGACGAGGAACAGAAATTCGGGGTCGCGGCCAAGGAGAAGATCCGCCAGATGAAGACATCGGTCGATACGCTGACCCTCACCGCCACGCCGATTCCGCGTACGCTGCAGTTCTCGCTGCTGGGCGCCCGCGACTTGTCGATCATCAACACGCCGCCGCCCAACCGGATTCCGGTCACCACCGAGGTCATCCGGTTCGACGAAGAGTACCTGGCCGACATCCTGAACCGGGAAATCGAACGGGGCGGGCAGGTCTATTTCGTGCACAACCGCGTGGACGACATCTTTGCGGTGCGCGATACGTTGCACCGCATCTGTCCGCAGGCGGAAATCTGCGTCGCCCACGGCCAGATGGAGGCCCGCGAACTGGAAGGAAAGGTACTCAAGTTCATCGCCGGCGACTACGACATCCTGCTGTCGACCACCATCATCGAGAACGGCATCGACATCCCGAACGCCAACACGATGATCGTGGACCGGGCGCACCGGTTCGGCCTGAGCGACCTGCACCAGCTGCGGGGCCGGGTGGGGCGGAGCAATGTCAAGGCATACTGCTACCTGATTGTCCCGGAAGTAGAAAAACTCACCGACGACGCCCGCCGCCGCATCCGGGCGCTGGAGGCGTTCAGCGACCTTGGCAGCGGCTTCAACATCGCGATGCAGGACCTCGACATCCGCGGTGCCGGCAACCTGCTGGGCGCCGAACAGTCGGGTTTCATGGCCGAAATGGGCTTCGAGACATATATGCGGATCCTGAAGGAGGCGATGAACGAACTGGCGCTGAAGCACGCGTCCGATACGTCGTCGTCCGGGATCCTGCCGAACCTCGCCTATGAGCTGGATACGCAGGTCGACACCGACCTGGAACTGATGATCCCGGATTCCTACGTCAACGTGCCCTCCGAGAAGATCCGGCTTTACAAGGAACTTGACGGCATCAAGTCGGAAGACCTGCTCAAGCGGTTTACGGCCAACCTGGCCGACCGGTTCGGCGCACCGGTCCCCACGCCGGTGCTTGAACTCATCGACGTGGTGCGGCTGCGCATGCTGGCGGGTCGGATGGGTGTCGAGCGCATCGTGCTGAAGAACGGCGTGATGCTGGCCTGGTTCATCGCCGACCGCAACCATCCGTTCTTCCAGTCCGACCGGTTCGGCGCGATCCTGCAGCAGCTTGCGGCGCGGCGCACCGGCATCAGCCTGCAGGAAAACAACGGGAAACTGTATTTCAAGGTCCCGGACGTCCCGTCGGTGCAGGCGGCCACCAAGGTTATCGCCTCGTTTTTGGTATAATCTTTGATTTTTTACTACATTTGCAATTCATACGCTTGCATCTATGCGTTCTCGAAAAGGTATGGTGAAAACTGCCGCGCTGCTGCGGGTTTCCGTCGTCGCAATCCTGCTGACGGCCCTGCCGCATCCCGTCGCGGCGCAGGACCCGCTGGCCGGCAACGGCTATTCCCCCTATTCGCTGTTCGGGTTCGGCGACCTGGTCCGTCCCGGCACGACGTACAACCTTTCGATGGGCGGCATCGGCATCGGCGACCGGAACGTGCGCTACATCAACCTGCTCAACCCGGCGGCCGTCACGGCCCGTGAAGCCAAGTCCTTCATGATGGATTTCGGCCTGGAAAACCGCAATGTCCTTTTCCAGGGCAACGCCGCCACATCGCTGGGCGAAACGGCGACGGGCGTCCTCACCTCGGCCGACAACACCTTCAACATGCACCATATCGCGGCGACGCTTCCCATCGCACGGCACTCCGCCTTCAAGCTGGGCGTGATGCCCTACAGCACGGTTTCGTATACCTTCACGGCGGACGAGACATCCGACGCGCTGATCGCAGAATCGGGCGACATCCGTTATACGAAGAATGGGACCGGCGGTATCTACCAGGCGTTCCTGGGCGCCGGCGTCACGCTGTGGGACCGGCTGAGCCTGGGTGCGGACGTCGACTATTATTTCGGGTCGATCGACCGTTCTTCCGCCGCCAGCTTCCGCAACAGCGCTTCGTACCGTTCCCTCGAGTCGGGCTGGAAGTACAATGTCAGCTGTTTCGGCGGAAAGCTGGGCCTCCAGTACGCGCAGCCGCTGACCGGCGCCCTGGAAGCCGTGGCGGGCGTGACCTACGGCTTTTCCACGCCGCTTCGCGGCGGCGTACAGCGCTATGCCTACGGTTCGACGGCTTCGCGCACCGATACGATCGTCAGCCGGAACCATTCCCTGGAGAACTACCGGATCCCTTCGGAATGGGGGGCCGGCCTGACGCTCCGTCACGCGGAACGCTGGATGCTCGGATTCGACTATTCACGGCAGGACTGGACCGGCATGACGTTCGAAGGCTATCCCGGCGTCGATTTCTCGGCCGGCGTGGCACAGAATTTCCGCGCGGGCTTCGAGGTGACGCCCAACCGGTACGACGTGCGGCACTGGCTGCGCCGGCTTACATACCGGGGCGGCGCCTACCGGGAGTATTCCCACGTGTTCCTGAACGGAAGCCAGGTGACGACGACCGGGTTCACGCTGGGTGTCGGGATCCCCGTATTCCGTTACTACAACAGCATCAACGTCGGTGTCGATTTCGGCCAGCGGGGTTCCCTGGACAACAATCTGGTTCGGGAGCGTTATTTTTTGTTCACGATTTCCTTCAATTTGCACGATATTTGGTTCATCCCTACGTTGTACAACTAAAATTGCTAATTTTGCATTAAACTGAATAACGATGAAAAAGTTTGCCATCATCCTCATGACCCTCGTGGTTGTCCTTCCGGCCGCTGCGCAGGGCAGATTCGGAAAAGACAGTGCCGAATGCACGAAGTACCTGTCCTACTACCAGGAACTTTACAAGCAGAAGAATTTTGACGACGCAGCTCCTTTCTGGAGGAAGGCATTCAGCCTCTGTCCGCCCACGGCCAGCCAGAACATGTTCATCTACGGGCAGACGATCATCCGCAACGAGGTCAACAAGAACCGAAAGGATCCCGTCCGCTACCGCGAGCTGGTCGATACGCTGCTGATGCTCAGCGAACTGCGTGCGCAGTACTATCCGAAATATGCGGTCAAGAGCCTTGATAACAAGGCCATCGACGTGGTCAACTACCTGGGGTCGGACTATGAGGCGCAGTACAAGTACCTCACCGAGATCCTGGACAACATCAAGGGCGAAGCCAGCCCCGCCGCCTTCGTCACGCAGATGAAGTCCGCGGTCGAGATGTACCGCAACGAAAAACTCGACGCCGAGGAAGTGATGAACAACTATACCAAGGTCGCCGGCTATCTCGACGACAAGATCGATTCGAGCAACGACCCGCAGTACCGCAGCGCCAAGGTCGATGTGGAAAGTATCTTCATCGACAGCGGCGTGGCTTCCTGCGACAACCTGGTGGCGCTTTATACGCCCCGTTTCCAGGCCAATCCGAACGACGAGGCGCTCCTGACCAATATGGTGAAGATGCTCTCCCGGAGCGAGTGCATGAACACCGAGCTCTTCCTGCAGTCGATCGTTGCCCTCAACGAGATCAACCCGACGGCCAGCTCCGTCTATGGCCTCTACCGCCTCTATTCCTCGCGTGACGAGAACACCAAGGCCGCCGAGTCCCTGGAGCGCGCCATCAGCCTGCTCAATCCGGAAGATGTGCAGACCCGAGCCGACTACACCTTCGAGCTGGCGACGTACTACTTCAAGAAGTGCGGCAGGGCCGCTTCCGCCGTCGCCAAGGCCAAGGAAGCCGCCGACCTCAACGAGGCCTACCGCGGCAAGGCATACCTGCTCATCGGCACCATCTGGGGCGCCCAGAAATGCGGCGGCGACGAAGTCAGCAGCCGGGCACACTTCTGGGTAGCGGTCGACTACCTGCAGCGGGCCGCTTCCGCCGACCCTTCCGTGGCCGACGAAGCAAATAGCCTGGCAGCGCAGTACCGCCGTTACTTCCCGAAGACGGAAGACGCATTCTTCCTCGACATCACCGACGGCAGCGGCTACACCGTCAGCTGCGCCGGCATGACCGAACGCACCACGGTGCGCACCAACAAGTAATTGAAGGCATTTTTCCATACGTCAGTCGGGATGGCCGCCGCCCTTGCGGCGGCCATCCTGGTTTTTGCGTGCAAGGGGCCCGAACCGGCGGTGTTCGATTTCGAGCAGACGCCGGTGCAGGTGGTCCGCGACATGCAGGTCCTCCAGACCGAGCGCGGCGAAGCTGAGATGCGGATGTATGCGCCCCTGATGCAGCGCTTCGATTTCTTCAAGGATTCCATTCAGCAGACGTACGAACTCTATTCCGAAGGCTTCCATCTGGATGCCTATACCGAAAACGGCCAGCTTGAGACGACCATCACGGCCGACCAGGCCAAACACGTCACCACCGTGGGCCGGGAATCCTGGAGTGCGTTCGGCAACGTCGTGGTGACCAACCACATCAAGGGCGAGCGGATGGAAACGGACACCATCTATTGGAATAAGGAAGAAAAGCAGATCTATACTGACTGCTACGTGCGGCTCACTTCCGACAGCGGCCTGTTGCAGGGGTTCGGGATGACCTCCGACGAGCGGGCGCGCAATTCCGTCATCCTGCGGCCTTTCGACTGGTATGCCGTGGAGCGCGACTCCACCTACCAGTACATCGACACCCTGAACCAGATGGGGCCGCGCAAAATGGGGAAATAATTGTATTTTCTTCATTTTGGAACGCAACGTTTTACAGCCTTTTTGCATCTAGTAACTGATTTTTGTGTACTTTTGCACTTCGTCCCCGAAAGGGGCTCAGTGGAAAATTACATAAAGATTAATAACTAAAACTAAACGTAAAATGGCGGTATTAGAGAAAATTCGCGTCAAATTCGGTATTTTGATAACGGTTCTCGTAGCGCTGGCCCTGTTGTCGTTCATCCTTGATCCTCAGACACTCCGGTCGGCCGCAGACCGTTTCTCCTCTAACAACAAAGTGGGTTCGATGAATGGCAAGACCGTGTCGTACAGGGATTTCTATGAGCAGCTCAATGCTTACACGGAGATTGCCAAGATGTCAGGACAGAACCCCTCCTCGGAAGAGGCCCAGAGCCAGCTGCGCGATGCGGCCTGGCAGTCCATCTTTGAAAACGAAGTCTTCATCCCCAAGGCGACCGCAGCGGGCCTTTCGGTGGGTGAGGAAGAAATGATAGACCTGACACAGGGTTCCGACATCTCCCCGGTGCTCCTGCAGCAAGGTACGTTCCTCGACCGCAACGGCAATTTCAGCCGCGAAGCGCTGGTGAATTTCGTGCAGTCGATCGATTCCGACGAGAGCGGACAGTATGCCGCCCTCTGGTCGTTCCTGGAAGAGAACGTCTATCGCGACAGGCTCTTCACCAAATACGGCTCGCTCATCGCGCAGAGCGATTTCCTGACCGACCTTGAAAAAGCCCGCATCGTGGCCGAAAGCAACGCCACGGCCGATGTGGACTACGTGTTCGTGCCGATCCCGTTCGCGCAGGACAGCACGGTCACCGTATCCGACGAAGAGATCCGCCGGTTCTACAAGGAGCGCCGGGAACAGTACAAGCAGCCGGCCAACCGCGACGTCGAATACGTGCTCTGGGAAGTCGTCCCGTCCGCACAGGACTATGCCGACGCGAAGGAGGAATTCGACGCGCTGCTCGAAGAATTCACCGTGACCGACAATCTCAAGAACTTCGTCACGCTTCATTCCGACAGCAAGTTCAATCCCTACTACTTCTCAGAAGATCAGCTGGCCGCGATGCCGGAAATCCAGGAGACCGCTTTCCACAAGCCGGTTGGAACGGTGAGTCCCGTTCAGACGGAGGACCGTTCGTACTCGGCCGCCCGTGTCACCGACGTCCGGATGATGTCCGACTCGGTCCACCTGTTCGTGAAAGTGTTCGCCTTCGACAAGGATGCGGATGCCGACGCGTTCGTGGCGGAGCAGCTGCGCCGTCCCGACGCTTCGCAGTTTACGGAAATGGGCTGGTTCACGCAGGACAACATGGTTTCCACCGGATGGTCGGAATTCTCCCCGGTCTTCGACGCCACGCAGCGCGTGATGAAGATCAAGAGCGTGAACAAGCAGACGCTGCTGGTCGTCTATATGCCGGAACGGACCCGTCCCGTGAAGAAGGTCCAGCTTGCCACGCTGCTCAAGAACGTGCTGCCGTCCGACGAGACCTACCGTGACTTCCAGATGAAGGCCGTCGAGTTTGCCGACGCCTGCGACGGGAAGCTGGCCAATTTCCAGAAACTGTCGCAGGAGCTGAACCTGCCTGTCATACCTATTAATAATATGCTCCAGTCGACCCGTCGGATCGGGCCGGCCGACAATGCGCGGGAAGTGGTGTACTGGGTGTTCGACAAGAAGACCCGCGCCGGCGACGTGTCCGACGTGAAGATCGTGGACAACAAGTATTACTTCGTCACGGCCGTCACCAAGGTGCGGAAAGAAGGCTACGCCGACGTCAATGACGTAGCTTCGCAGATCCGCGCCCGTCTGGTCGCCGAGAAGGGCGTCGAAAAGAAACTCGCCGAGGTAAAGGAACAGATTGCCGGCCTCGCGTCGATGGAAGCGGTTGCCGAGAAGCTGGGCACCACCGTGAACCACTATCCGGGCCTTTCCTTCGGATCGGTGCAGTATAACCAGGGCGATCCCGCACTGACCGGCGCCGTGGCGTCGTCCGAGCCCGGTGTGATCCGGACCGTAGGCGGCACGCTGGGCGTCTATGTGTTCGAAGTGACCGACCGGACGAACGGGCATTTCTTCTCCGAAGCCGATGCATCGACGCAGCTTTCGCGTAGGTCGACCTACCACGAGAATATTTTGCAGACTGTAATAGCCAATGAGGCAGATATTAAAGACAACAGGGCAAGATTTTTTTAACATTTTTTCAACAACCCGTTGAAAAATCCCCCAAAAATTTGGACATTCAAAATATAATGTCTAATTTTGAGGCGATAAACTGTGTACATATTTTTAATGTTTAACCAAAAATAACAAACACACTTAACAAATTTTTTTATGAAAAAGATTATTTATTCACTGGTGATTATGATTGCTGCCGGCAGTCTTTTCACTTCCTGTATCGAGCAGGTGGAGCCGGAGGGCATCCTCGCACTCCGCGAAGCCAAGGCTCGTTACTACGATGCGCTCTCGAAGCTGCGTGCAGCTGACGAGGAGTATCGTCGCGCAGAGGCCGAAGTCCAGAAGGCCCTTGCCGACGTCGAGCGTGCAAACGCTGAAAAGATCCGTCAGGAAACCGCTGACGCCGCCGCGATGAACGAACTGCTGCGCGAAGCTCAGGAAATTCAGAACGCTGACGCCGCTGCGGAACTCGCTGCCAAGATCGACTCCCTGGAAAAGGCCATGGAGCTCGCCGCCAAGCAGCATGAGATCGACCTGATTGAGAAACAGCAGGCTCTTGCTGAGGCCCAGGAAGCTCTCCGCGTGGCTCTCCGCAACATCGCCCTTGCTGCCCAGGACCTGACCGACGACGAGAAGGTCGCCCTGGTCGAGGCCGCCATGGTTTACTACGAACTCTACGAAGCCGTTCTTGACCAGCGCGTCGAAGTGCTCGAGAAAGAGCAGGCGCTCGCCAAGGCTCAGGCCGACGCTGCCAAGGCTGATCTCGAATGGGACAGCGAAGAGCACGAATATGCTGACGCCCGCGATCTGCTGGAGCGTGACATCGCCCGTGCAAAGGCTTACAAGGCTTACTTTGAGGAAGCCCTCGCCAATGTCCCGGCCCCGAACATCGAGGACCTCGACAAGTGGAAGGCTGAACTCGACAAGTATGAGGCCGAAAAGGCTGAGCTGGAATACAGCCGCCACAAGATCACGCAGGACTCCGCTGCCCTGATGGTCGAATATCACGACGCTTTCGGCGCCTATGCTTCCGCCGTTGCCAGCTGGATCAGCAGCAAGTCTCCGTTCCTCGGTACGGTGAGCGACAACAAGGGTTACCCGATGGCCGATCCCGCTACCCTCGACGAGGACTATGTCCCGGTCGATCCTGAAGGTGCCACGGTCTATGTGGTCCGCTTCGGCTTCGAACTTGAGGAAGACAACGCTCTCGGCAAGGCCGGTGACGAATTCACACATGGCGACGTGGTCGGTGCTTCCGCCACGGGCCAGCTGACCGGTCTGACCGAACTCGAAATCACCCCGACCCCGGCGATGATCAAGTTTGACTATCTGCTTGGCAGCTACAACCCGGTGACCGTCGACGGTACGCCTGAGACCGTTTACAACGACGGTGTCCTGACGCCGGACGCTGACATGAGCGCCTTCATCCTTGGCGACAGCCTCGGAACCGTCGGCAGCCAGAAGCTCACCCGCTACGATGACGAAGGCAAGCCGTATACCGCTGCCACCGCCAACTACGGTCTGTGGGGTGCCTACTACACGCTGCTCCGCGACAAGGTCCTCTTCCCGGACGATGCCGATGACGAAGCTACCATCAAGAAGCAGCGCGACGCCGCTTACGCTATCTGGAAGGCTCACCGCGACACCCTCGAAGCCGGTCTGCTGAACTACGGTCCGTATAAGGACGCTCTCCAGGGCCTCAAGGATGCCCAGAAGTCTGAGAAAGAGCATGGCAACGCCATGGTCGCTGCGATCAAGAAGCTCTATGAGGCCCTTGAGTCTGTAAATGAGGCAAGTCTTTCGAAGAACGACTCGATTGCTATCATCAACGCTTTCCAGGCGTTTGCTGAAGCTCGCGAGAACTACCTCGAATACAAGGATCCGGGCGAGATCAACTTTGACTACTATCGTTTCGGTTACATTTATGCCGGAGATCTTGAAATTGACTCCATCAAGTTCAGCGACCTTACTTATGATGGTCTGCGCAAAACTAAAAAATGGGGCCATAAAGTTGCCGACGGTTCGGATTATGCGGCAAAGAACTCCACTCTTGCCCATATGGCCCGCCAGCTCCTCAACAAGGACTTCGCTGATGCGATTGCTACCGACGCTCCTTGGGATTTCACCGGTTGCGATGTCAACTCTGAAATCGGTACTCCGGCTCACAACGCCTTCTACAACCAGTATGAGTATGTCCCTGAAGACAAGACCCGTACCGAACATCCGGAAGCACACATGGTGACCAAGCCCGGTGGAGAATATTACGAGTCTCCTCTGGTCACGAAGGCTAAGGAAGCCATCGACGCCGCCATCGCCCGTTACGAGGCCATCTATCTGATGTACTGGGGTGTGAACGCTTATCCTGCCACCCTCGACAACACGAGCACGGAAGACGACATCAAGGCTGCTGCCGCTCAGGAAATCCCTGTGTCCGCATACCTCTATGATACCTTCATGAAGCCGTATAACGCTGTCAGCTTCGACGGTGCCGAGATCATGTTCACCGAGGCTATCGGTGCCATCCTGGGTTCCGTTGAGAACCGCGGCTTCCACCCGCAGATTCCGGCCGGCTTCGGCACGACGGACTACACGGGCCAGGATCTCGACAACGGTGGCGTTGTGACCAACAACTCGATCACCTTCGGTGACATCTACACGACGGAATACAACCTCTTCGAGGCTGAGATCTTCGCCGACGCCAAGGGTATGCCTGCCTTCAACACGGCTCGCACCGACTTCTACAACCTGATGGCCGCCGAATATCGTCTCTGGCTCGTCCAGCACCCGGCTACCGAAGACCTCGAGCTCATCAAGGCTTGGATCGAGACGGTCGCCAAGGAGATTGCCGACGCCAACGCTGAGAACGCCGCCCTCGCCGCCCTCGCTTACGAGCTCGACAAGGCTGCTTACGACAACTTCGTGGCTTACGCCGACTACAGCCGTGAACTCTGGACCGAGTTCGCCGGTTCCTACACCTCCAGCGGTGTGCTGAAGTTCCGCCCGAAGATCACGAGCATCACGATGGGTAACAACTTCACCATCAACTACGATGGTCTCCAGGCCGGTGGCAGCCCGGGTACCGCTTTCCACGGTACCAGCAGCGGCAGCAGCTGGAACAGCAACCTGAAGGGCAAGCAGCTCGAGTTCGCTGAGAAGTATCTCGGTGGCTTCCCGAAGGCTATGTACGACCTCAAGCTCCGCAAGCTCGACGTTGACGACCAGATCGCTCACCTCGACATCCTCCTCAACGCTCTGAAGCCGGCTTACCTCGCCGCCGCCAAGGCCAAGGGTTACTATGATGACTTCAGCGAGGCCGACAACTGGGACGACATGATCGCCGACTACGAGCAGCTCCTCAAGGACTTCGCCCGTCAGCAGACCGCTTACCAGCAGTATCTGATCAGCATGATCAATTACTGGGATGAGGAATGGGATGCCGCTGCCAAGGCGCTCGCCGACTTCGAAAGCGGTGTTCCCGCTGCCGAACTCGAAGTTGCCAGGGCTCAGCGTGACCTCGACAAGGCTATGTTCGAACTCGAACAGCTCGAGACCCTGCTGCAGGCTGCCAAGGATAACCTCGACCGCATCATTGAGTACCTGAAGAGCCAGGATGCCAATTTCGTGATCCCGTCCATCGGTGGCGAATTTGGATTCTAATAAAACGCTAAACAAATCTTAACAACAACGTAAAAACGTTTTTAAAACGGACAATATGTTGAAAAGATTAAGCATACTTATCATGACGCTCCTCCTGGTTGTGCCCGCAATGGCACAACCGCAGGAGGGTTGTGAGTGTGTGTTTGGACCGAAAGCAGGACAGTGGCAGTTCAACCTCAATGTCGGCGCCGGCCAGTTCTTCAACGACTTTACGGGACTTTACTATCTGCTCCCCGATGAAGACGGCAGTGCGATCGGCCTTGGACTGGACCTCGATACGCAGGACGTGACCTACGGCCTGGGCAACGCGTACATCAGCGGTGACCTGTCAACCCTGCTTGCGAACACCGGAAGCCTCAACTATACGCTGAAGAATTTCTCGGTGGGCGCGAAGTACTTCATTACCGACCATATCAACATCAACCTGAGTGGCGCCTATATCATGAACATCCAGCCCAGCAAGGATTTCATCGAGGGCGAGACTTATCCGCTCAACCAAAATCTGACGCATCTGGATCCGAGCCAGACGCTCGCGCAGGTTGGTCTTGACGAGGTCTATGCACACAAGGCGATCCTTGGTGCCGTGACCAACCGTCTGATGGTACAGTTGGGAAGTGAGTACTACTTCAATACCAAGAACCAGCGGATTTTCCCCTACCTGGGCATTTTCGGCCAGTTCAAGATGGCGCGTATCGAAAGCTTCTACCCGTACACGGGCATGTATGTTGACAACGATACGTACGATCCGAACGTCGCTTATGATCCGCAGTATGAGGAAGCCGACCTTTGGCTGACCAACCGTGGCGGCCAGGCGCTGGGATTTGGTGGAGGAATTAACTTCGGTATCGAATATGCGTTGATGGAAGGTCTGTTCATCGGTGCGGAAGTGGCTCCTGTGTGCTACCAGTACACGCTGCTCCATCTGCAGATCAACGGTCAGGATCCGTACTATGCGACGAATCACAATCTTCGCGCATTCGCATTCCCGCAACTCACAATCGGTGTAAGATTCTAACAACTGACTTACGTCAGTACCGATAAATCAAGGGTGATCTTCACGGATCGCCCTTCTTTTTGTACTTATTGTCTTGTGCTTTGTTATGGCGCGGGGAACTATTGCTTTTCGGACCCTAAGCACCCGCGCTTGATAGCGGGAGGGGCCCGCCGCGTAGCGGTGGGAGGGATGAGCGAAGCGAAGGTCCGAAAAACAATAGTTCCCGAGCGCCTAAGCACAAGACAAAACAATCAGGATACGCGTAGGGCGTCGACGGGTTGGAGACGGGCGGCATGAAGGGCGGGTGCCGTGCCGAAGATCAGGCCGAGCGCAAGGGTAGCGCCCAGGCCGGCGAATATTGCCCGCAACGAGACCGTCAGTGAAAAGCCCGTCCCCGATACGGCTGTCAAGATGGCGGCCAGCAGCGCCGCGAGCCCGATGCCGACGATGCCGCCCGACAGTGACAGTTTCAAGGCTTCGTCCAGAAACTGCCGGACGATTACGCGCCGTGGCGCGCCCAGCGCCCGACAGATGCCGATTTCGGGCCTGCGTTCCGCTACGGAGACATAGAGCATATTGGCGATGCCGAATCCACCGACCAGCAGCGAGAACAGGCCTACGACCCAGCCCAATCGTGCGGCCAGCGCGAAAACGCTGTTCATTTCATCGAGCAGGAAGGACAGCCGGTTGAGTGCGAAATCATCCGGCTGAAGCGGCGTGAGCCGCCGACAGCTGCGCATCAGCCGGCGGAGCTGCGGGACGTCAGCTCCTCCGGCCAGAATGCTGCCGCGTACCACCGGACCGCGAAGCGCCCGAAACGGGACGAGCCGTACGCGGTCGACATCGACCGGGCTGACCGTGTTCATTCCCGCCTTTTCGAATACGCCGATGACTTTGAACGGTGCCCCGTCAATCCATATGCGGTCCCCGCACACGGCTTCCGTTTCTGCCCCTACGACGGCCACGGGCAGGCTTCCGGAGAGTTCGTCGCCCGTGAAACCGCGTCCCTGTGCGATGGCTTGCGGCACCAGCAGCCCCCAGTCGCCGTCTACGCCGACAGCCGACAGGCCATACGCTGCGTAGGCCAGTTGCGAGAAGGCGTCTTGGCCGTTTTCCGCCAGGTACCGGTATTCCCGCCAGGTCACAGGCGGCCGCGAGGCATAGGCCCACCAGCGGAATACGCCGTCCTCGTTCAGGTCGGGTTCAAGCGGCTCCCGGTCAATGAAAAGCACGTCTCCGCCATAGGCCGCAAATCCCTCCTGCAGCGATTGCCGGAGCGAATCGACGAGCGACAGCGCGGCGACCACCGAAAAGATGCCCACCGCCACCCCCGTCAGGGAAAGCAGCGTCCGTAAACGGTCTGCAGCCATCATCAGTGTCCGATTTTCTTTTGGAGGGCCCGCAGCGCATCGAACGCGTCGAGCGGGGAAAGCTGGTTGATGTCGAGTTGCTCGAGCGTCTCCTTGATGTCGAGGAGCAGCGGATCGTCGAGCTGGTAGAGGGAGAGCTGTACGCCCGGGGCTGCGGCCGGGGCGGACTGGGTGCCGGGCGCGGCGGCTTCCAGTTCGCGGAGTTTCTTTTCCGCCCGGTACACGACATCGGAAGGCATGCCGGCCATCCGTGCGACGTGGATGCCGAAACTGTGGGCGACGCCGCCGGGAAGCAGCTTGCGCAGGAAAAGTACCTGCCCGTCTTTCTCCTTGACGGAAATATGGTAGTTGCGGACCCGTGGATACCGGTTTTCCAACTCGTTGAGTTCGTGGTAGTGCGTGGCGAAAAGCGTCTTGGCGCGGGAATTCCCGTGAAGGTATTCCACGATGGCCCAGGCGATGGACATGCCGTCGAACGTGCTGGTGCCGCGGCCGATCTCGTCGAGCAGGACCAGCGACCGGTCGGAAAGGTTGTTCAGGATCGTGGCGGTCTCCAGCATTTCGACCATGAAAGTCGATTCGCCGCGTGAAATGTTGTCCGAAGCGCCGACTCGGGTGAAGATTTTGTCTACGACGCCCATTTTCAGGCTTTTTGCCGGCACATAGCAGCCCGCCTGGGCAAGGAGGCAAATCAGCGCGGTCTGCCGCAGGAAAGCCGATTTTCCGGCCATGTTCGGGCCGGTGAGGATGATGATCTGCTGCCCCGTGGTGTCGAGATGCAGGTCGTTGGCCACATAGGATTCTCCTTCCGGCATCATCTGTTCGATGACCGGATGGCGGCCCTGCCGGATGTCGATCGACAGGGAGTCGTCGAGGACCGGCCGGCAATAGTCCTCGTCATAGGCGAGCAGGGCGAAGCCGGCGAGCACGTCGAGCTGCGCCAGGATGGCGGCATTGCGCTGGATGACGGGGATTTCCGCCTGGATGGCGGTGACAAGGCCGCCGTACAGCTGCGTTTCCAGGGCGAGGATGCGTTCTTCCGCGCCCAGAATGGTTTCTTCGTAGCGCTTGAGTTCGTCGGTGATGTAGCGTTCGGCCCCGACGAGCGTCTGTTTGCGGATCCACGTCTCGGGCACTTTTTCCTTGAACGTGTTGCGGACTTCCAGGTAATAGCCGAACACATTGTTGTAGCCGATCTTGAGCGAACCGATGCCGGTGGCGTCGCGTTCGCGCTGCTGGATGTCCAGCAGGATCTGGCGGCCGTGGTGGAGCGTGTCGCGCAGCCGGTCGAGTTCCGGCGAGACGCCGGCGGCGATCACGTCGCCCTTGCCCAGGGCGGCGGCCGTCTCGGGCAGCAGTGTCCGCGAGATGCGTTCGGAAAGGGCCGTGCAGTTGTCGAGCGATTCACACCAGCGGGCAAGCTCCGGTTTGGCGATGGTGGCGCGGATGGCGGCCCCGCTCTGCAGGGCGCGTGCCAGCTGCAGGGCTTCGCGGGGGAGCAGCCGGCCGGCGGCCGCCTTCGCGACGATGCGCTCCAGGTCTCCCACCTGCGCGAGTTCGTCGCGGACGACCGTGCGCATCTGCCCGTCGGCAAGGAATGCCGCGACGGTGTCGTAGCGGGCGTTGAGCCGGGCGATGTCCTTGAGCGGCATGGCGAGCCATTCCCGGAGCAGCCGGTTGCCCATCGGCGTGCAGCAGCGGCCGACGGCTTCGATCAGCGGCCGCCCTTCGGCGCCGGCGAGCGCCTGGAACACTTCCAGGTTGCGCACGGTGAAGCGGTCCATCCAGACGAAGTCGCCCTCGTCGATGCGGGAGAGCGAACGGATGTGCCCCAGGGCGTGGTGCTGCGTCATCTCCAGATAATAGAGAACGGCTCCCGCCGCTGTGACACCCAGCGGCATCGCCTCCACGCCGAAACCCTTGAGGGAGGGCGTGTTCAATTGTGTGCAGACTTTCCGGGCGGCGGCTTCGGGAACGAAGGCCCAGGGATCGAGCGGGGTGAGGCAGGCCCGGGTGGCAAAACGCTGGCGGAATCCGTCGGCAAAGGAGCGTTCCACCAGGATTTCGTGGGGCGCCATCGTGCCCAGCAGCATTTCTGCATAGTCGAGCGATCCCTGCGCGACCTTGAAGGCGCCGGTCGAGATGTCGAGAAAGGCCATTCCGGCCTCTTTTCCGCTGAAAGAGAACGCCGCCAGCCAGTTGTTCTCGCCGGCCTTGAGCAGGTTGTCGTTGTAGGCTACGCCCGGCGTGACAAGCTCTGTGACGCCGCGTTTCACCAGCTTTTTAGTGAGCCGGGGATCTTCGAGCTGGTCGCAGACGGCGACCTTGCAACCCGCCTGCACGAGTTTGGGCAGGTAGTTGTCGATGGCGTGGTAGGGAACGCCGGCCATTTCGATGAAACTGCCGCTGCCGGCGGACTTGCGCGTCAGCACGAGGCCGAGCAGGCGGCTGGCCTTGCAGGCGTCGTCGCCGTACGTTTCGTAGAAATCGCCGACCCGGTAGAGCAGGATGGCTTCGGGATACTGTGCCTTGATCTCGAAATACTGCTTGAGCATCGGGGTTCCCGGTGTGTTTTTCTCTTTCATCGAACGCAAAAATACCGAAAAAATCGACGCAGAATGCTATCTTTGCAAGAGAATTGTCCCTGCGGAACCCGAACTTGTCCGAACAAAAACCGAATAAAACTGTCAAAAATGAAAAAACGCCTGCTTGCCGCCGGCCTGATGGCCGCCCTGCTGCTCTCCGGCTGTAACAACGCCGGACGCGAATTTGAAAAAGACTTCGAAGCATATCTTGCCGAAATCGAAGCGGTCGGCGTCAGCTGTGCCGTCGTCAAGGACAACAAGCTGGTGTATCACCACCATTTCGGCGTGAAGGACCTCGCGACGCAGGAACCTGTGGATGACCGGACGGTCTTCCGCATCGCCTCCATCTCCAAGTCGTTCACGGCGACGGGCCTGCTCCAGCAGGTGGAACAGGGGCGGGTTTCGCTGACCGACGACGTGAGCGACCTGCTCGGATTCACGGTGCGCAACCCGAAGTTCCCCGACACCGTCATCACCCTCGAGATGCTGCTTTCCCACACCTCCAGCATCAACGACAGCCAGGGCTACTGGACCACCATCGACATCATCAATCCCGATTTGAACCCCGACGCCGGCAACTGCTACAACGACTACGCGCCCGGCAGCGGCGGCTATGAATACTGCAACCTGAACCTCAACCTGGCCGGAACCATACTCGAACGCGTGTCGGGCGAGCGGTTTGACAACTACGTGGTGAACCACGTTCTCCGTCCGTTGGGCCTCTACGGCGGCTATTGCGTGGATTCGCTCGACCGGAGCCGCTTCGCGCACCTGTACGAGTGGGACGAAGAGGCCGGCGCCTACACCGATACGTATGAAGAAGCCTATGCGCCGCGCAGCGAGAAGGTGGCCGCCTATGTGATGGGCCACGACGCCCTGATTTTCTCGCCGACCGGAGGCATGAAGATCTCCGCGCTCGACCTGGCCCGCTATATGACGATGCACATGAACTACGGGACGACGCCCGACGGTGTGCGGATCCTCTCCGAGGCGAGCGCCCGCACGATGCAGGTGCCGCGTTCCGAGCCCGAGCATTACGGCCTGAATCTCTGGCTGGCCGACGATTATGTGCCGGGCGTCACCTTCGTGGGCCATACCGGCGGCGCCTACGGCCTGCGCAGCGCGATGTTCTTCCATCCGGAAGAAAAATACGGTTTCGTGATCATCTGCAGCGGGGCGCACTATCCCGATCCGGAGATGCCGAACGTCCTGCACGCCGGCATCGAACGCATGTACAGGCATTTCATCGCGCGATGACCCAGTCTGTCCGTCCCAAGAAAGCCCTCGGGCAGCATTTCCTGACCGACCAGGGGGTTGCCGACGCCATCGTAGCGTCGCTCCGCAGCCGCGGCCCGGTACTGGAGGTCGGCCCGGGCACCGGTGTGCTGACCCGCCGCCTGCTGGCCGATCCGCAGTTGCAGCTCAAGGTGGTGGAACTCGACGGCGAGTCGGTCCGCTACCTGCTGGAGCATTATCCGAAACTTGCCCCGGCGCTTTATGAGGCGGATTTCCTGAAACTAGACCTGCAGAAGGTCTTTCCGGAACGCTTTGCGCTGATCGGGAATTTCCCTTACAACATCTCCTCGCAGATTTTCTTCAAGGTGCTGGATTACAGGGACCGGATTCCCGAAGTGGTGTGCATGGTGCAGAAAGAGGTGGCCGAGCGGCTGGCGGCCGGGCCGGGGACGAAGACCTACGGCATCCTCTCCGTGCTGCTGCAGGCGTGGTATGACATCGAATATCTTTTCACGGTGGGCGAGGGTTCGTTCGTCCCGCCGCCCAAGGTGAAGAGCGCCGTGATCCGGCTCGTCCGCAACGGCCGTGACACGCTCGGCTGCGACGGCGACCTTTTCCGGAAAGTGGTCAAAACCACCTTCAACCAGCGCCGCAAGACCATCCGCAATTCCCTGAAGCCGGTGCTGGCCTCGTTGCCGAAGTTGCCGGCATATGTGCCGTACCTGGACGCCCGGCCGGAACAATTGTCGGTGGAAGAATTTGCAGAACTCACAAAAACGCTATCTTTGCAGCATGTGGCGGGAGACAGGTGCAGCCCTGGTGGCGATGGTGGTGATGTTCTGGAACGTTGAGAATTTCTTCGATCCGTTCGACGATCCCCTGAAAAACGATAATGAATTTACGCCCGGTGCCGTACGGCACTGGACGTGGCCGCGTTTCGAGGCGAAGCGCGACGGTATTGCACAGGCGATCCTGGCTGCGGGCGATGTCTGGGGCGAGCGGCCTGCGGTCGTCGGGCTGGCGGAGGTGGAGAATCGGATGGTGGTGTCGCAGCTGGTGCGCGAGACGCCGCTTGCGGAACTGGATTACGGGTTTGTGCACCGGTCGTCGCCCGACGAACGGGGCATCGACGTGGCGTTGCTGTATCGGAAAGACCTGCTGCGGGTGGTTCAGGTAGATTCGCTGCGGGTGCCGGGTACCGTGACGCGGGACATCCTGTATGTCGCCCTGCGGTCGCCGGGTCCCGCATCGTTGGCGGAAGGCCTGCACGTATTCGTCGTCCATTTCCCGTCGAAGCGGGGCGGTGCGCGGGCTTCGGACGGCCGAAGGTCTGCCGCGCAGGCGGTGCTGGAGCGGGCCGTCGATTCGCTGCAGACGGCGGACCCGTCGGGACGCATTGTCGTAATGGGCGACTTCAACAACGCCGACGGCTCCGTCGCAGGGCTTTCGTCTCCCCCGCGCGATACGCTCTCGGACGCGCCCACGGCTCCCGGTACACTGAAATACCACGGCCGCTGGGAGCAGATCGACTGGTTTTTCGTGTCCCCACAGCTGGAGACGGCCTTCCGGATCTTCGCGCCGCCGTTCCTGCTCGAGCCCGACGGGGCGTATCTCGGCAAGAAGCCGCGCCGGACCTATTCGGGTCCGCGCTACAACGGCGGCCTTTCGGATCATCTTCCTGTTTTGTTGCGGATTAATCGCTAATTATTCGTATATTTGAGGGTATGAAGCAATATCTCGACCTGCTGCGGCACATTGAAGCGGAAGGCGTCGTCAAGCACGACCGGACCGGCACCGGGACCACGAGCGTGTTCGGCTACCAGATGCGGTTCGATCTTTCCGCCGGTTTTCCTTTGCTGACCACCAAAAAAGTCCATTTGAAGTCCATCATCCACGAACTGCTCTGGTTCATTGCTGGCGACACCAACATCCGTTACCTGAAGGAGCACGGTGTTTCGATCTGGGACGAGTGGGCCGACGAGAACGGCGACCTCGGTCCCGTGTACGGCCATCAGTGGCGGTCTTGGCCGGCGCCGGACGGGCGGACCATCGACCAGCTCTCGAACGTGGTGGAGCAGATCCGCCGCAATCCCGATTCCCGCCGCCTCATCGTGTCGGCCTGGAATCCGGCCGAGGTGGACAGGATGGCCCTGCCGCCCTGCCATACGCTGTTCCAGTTCTATGTGGCCGAAGGCCGGCTCAGCTGCCAGCTTTACCAGCGCAGCGCCGACGTATTCCTGGGCGTTCCGTTCAACATTGCTTCGTATGCGCTGCTCACGATGATGGTGGCCCAGGTCTGCGGCCTGGAGCCGGGCGATTTCGTCCATACGTTCGGAGACGTGCACATCTATTCCAACCATCACGAACAGGTGGCACTGCAATTGTCGCGCACCCCGCGCCCGCTGCCGCAGATGCGGCTCAATCCGGAGCGGAAGGACCTGTTTGATTTTGTCTATGAAGATTTTACCCTGACCGGTTACGACCCGTGGCCGGCCATCAAAGCTCCCGTTGCCGTATGAAAGACACCCTCAGCCTGATCGGCGCTGCCGCCGAGAACAACGCCATCGGCTACCGCGGCCTGATTCCGTGGCACATCCGCGCCGACTTCCAGTATTTCAAACGCACCACGATGGGCCATCCCGTGATCATGGGCCTGGCCACGTGGCGGTCGTTCAACGACCGTTGTCTGCCGGGCCGCCGCAATATGGTGGTGACCGACCAGCCGCTCACGGAAGCTGACGTGGCCTCCGGCGCCGAGTTTTTTTCGTCGCCCGACGAGGCGCTTGCGGCAGCGGCGGGTTCCGGCGAAATCTTCATCATCGGCGGCGGGATGATGTACCGGCAGATGATCGAACGGGCCGACCGTGTCTATGTGACGCGCATCCACACCGTGGTGGAACCGGCCGACGCCTTCTTCCCGGTCATCGATCCGGAAAAGTGGCGGGAGATCCTGCGCAGCATCCGCTATCACGACGAGGCCTCGGGATTCGACTATACGTTCCTGCTCTATGAAAAGCGGTGAGCCTTCCCACACGGGCCGCGACGCGTTCGGAAGCTCGTTCGGGGTGCTGGTGGCGCTGGCCGGCTCAGCGGTCGGCCTCGGCAACCTGTGGCGCTTCCCTTATCTGGTGGGGGAGAACGGCGGAGCCGCCTTCATCCTGATCTATCTGGGATTCGTGTTCCTGGTGGGACTGCCGATCCTGCTCTCGGAATTCATCATCGGCCGGCGCAGCCAGGCGGCCGCCCGCGGTGCGTTCAAGGTGCTTGCGCCGGGAAGCCGCTGGAGCATCGCCGGCGTGCTGGCCGTGCTCTGCTGCACGCTCATCCTGTCGTTCTACTCGGTGGTCGGCGGCTGGGGTATCGAATACCTGCTGAAAGCGCTCCGTTTCGATTTCACGTCCGGCAAGGATGCGGCTTTCTCCACGCTCTTCACGTCCTTTACGGCCTCGTCGTGGAAGCCGCTGCTCTGCCATACGGTCTTTCTGGCGGCGACGGCGCTGATCGTGGTGTTCGGGGTGAAGAACGGCATCGAAAAGTTCTCCAAGGTGATGATGCCGGTGCTGTTCGTCATCATGCTTGGCATCGCGGTCCGTTCGCTGACGCTTCCCGACGCCGGGGCGGGCATCGACTACCTGTTCAGGCCCGACTGGTCGAAGGTGTCGGCCGATACGTTCCTGGCGGCACTGGGGCAGGCGTTCTTTTCGCTGTCGCTGGGCAGCGGGATGGTGATCACGTATGGTTCGTATGTGTCACGGAAGGAGAATATCGTGGCGCTGTCCGCCAAGACGGCGGTAGCCGATACGCTCTTTGCCCTGATTGCCGGCTGTGCCATCATGCCGGCCGTGTTCGCCTTCGGCATCAGTCCGGGCGAGGGTCCGGGCCTGGTCTTCATCACGCTTCCCTATATCTTCGGCCAGCTGCCGCTGGGCGGATTCATCGCCATCCTTTTCTTCCTGGCGCTGCTGCTGGCGGCCCTGACGTCGTCGATTTCCGTGATGGAAGTGATCGTGGCGTTCTGCATCGAGGAATTCAAGCTCCGGCGCAGGGCGGCGGTGGCGCTCTGCTTCGCCGTGCTGTGGGTGCTGGGCTGCCTGTGTTCGCTCTCGATGGGGCTGTTGGGCGATTGGAAGGTCTTCGGCAAGACGATTTTTGACTTGTTCGACTTTGTGTCGGCCAATGTGCTGATGCTGGTCGGCGGGTTGCTGGTGGTGCTGTTCGCGGGATGGAAGCTGGGGCGTAAGGTCGTTCACGACGA
This sequence comes from uncultured Bacteroidales bacterium, assembly GCA_947306365.1. GTDB lineage: Bacteria > Bacteroidota > Bacteroidia > Bacteroidales > UBA932 > Cacconaster. Next base: position 7,409 of record CAMZGD010000001.1, on the reverse strand, counting down.
GCTGACGAACAGCGGAGCGCTGCGCATTCCGGAATGGTTCCTCGACACGCTGCTCTTCCTCATCCGCTATCTGGCCCCCGCTGCCATCGCCGTCATCGCCATTTTCCAGTGGATATAGAAGCGGGCGGGTTGTCCCGGGCGCAGTCAGAACCATTTTGGGCCAGCGGGGGCGCTTGGCCCTAAAGAACCGTGACTGCTCCACCAGGCCTTCACACACCCGCCCGCACACACGCCTTGCGCTTGTGAAACAAAAATCCCCGGCGGGGTCGGAGACCGGGCCGGGGATTGTCAGGCTGTAAACCGGATCGTTACTTCGTCGAAGCCTTTTCGGCTTTCTCCAGTTTCCTGCGGTTGAGGTCGTACATGATCGGCGTACCGATGAAGATCGACGCGTAGGTACCGACGATCACGCCCAGTGCCAGGGAGACCGAGAAGCCGCGGATGCTTTCGCCGCCGAAGATCGCGATGGCGAGTAGCACGAGCAGGGTACTGACGGAGGTGTTGATGGTACGCGACAGCGTGGAGTTCAACGCCTCGTTGATGTTCTGTTCGAGCGGCCGTTTCGGGAACAGCGTCCGGTATTCGCGGATACGGTCGAAGATCACCACGTTGTCGTTGATGGAGTAACCGATGATGGTCAGCACCGCAGCGATGAAGGTCTGGTCGACGTCGAGGGTGAACGGCAGCACGCCGCTGAAGATCGAATAGAAACCGATCACGATGATCGAGTTGTGAATCAGCGAGCTCACGCCGCCGATACCCCAGGTCCAGTTCTTGAACCGGAAGGCGATGTAGCCGAAGATCACGATGAGCGCGATGATGACGGCGATGACGGCGTCACGCTTCATCTCGCTGGCGATCGACGCGTCCACGCGGTCGCTGCTCACGATACCGTTCGGGTTCTCGAGCGTGGAGGTGAAGCCTTCGAGCGTCAAGTCGTTTGCGTAGAAGCCTTTCAATGCGTTGAAGAGTTTGCCCTCGATCATCCGGTCGGTCTCGGAAGACTTGTCGCCCACCATGTATTTGGTGGTGATGCGCATCTGCGAGGCGCCGCCGAACTGCTTGACTTCGGCCGACTCCTGGAACTCGTCGAGGAGCGCAGCGCGCACCTGCTCCGGCGTGACCTGCTGGTCGAAACGCACCGTGTAGGTACGGCCGCCGCTGAAGTCGACACCGAGGGAGAAGCCCTTCGTGAAGATGAAGGCCAGGCAGATGAGGCACGCGATACCGGAAATCAGGTAGGTGACCCGGCGTTTGCCGAGGAAGTCGATATGCGTGTTCTTCAGGAAGTTCTTCGACCAGCTGGAGTAGAACGTGATGTCCTTGCCGCGCTTGAGGCGGGCTTCGAAAATCAGCCGGGTGATGAAGATCGAGGTGAGCACCGAGGTGACGATACCGATGACGAGCACGGCGGCGAAGCCCTTGATGGTGCCGCTGCCGAAGATGTAGAGGATGATACCCGTCAGGATCGTGGTGATCTGGCCGTCGAGAATGGCCGAGTAGGCATTCCTGTAACCGTCGCTGATGGCCAGGCGGAGCGCCTTGCCGGCGTTGAGTTCCTCCTTGATGCGCTCGTAGATGATCACGTTGGCGTCGACGGCCATACCCATCGTCAACACGAGACCCGCAATACCCGAAAGGGTGAACACCGTGCCGAACGACGCGAGGGCGCCGAACAGGAAGAGCACGTTGCAGAGCAGGGCGATGTCGGCGGCGATACCGGCCCGGCGGTAGAAGATCACCATGTAGACGAGGATCAGGAGGAAGGCGATGATGAACGAGATCATACCGCTCCGGATCGAAGCGCTACCCAGGGACGGGCCCACCACCTGCTCCTGCACGATGCGGGCGGGCGTGGACAGCTTGCCGGACTTGAGCACGTTGGCAAGGTCGTCGGCATCCTGCTGCGAGAAGCGGCCGGAGATGGCGGAGTTGCCGCCGCTGATCTTGCCCTGCACGTTCGGGTAGGAATACACCTGGCCGTCCATCACGATGGCGATCTGGCGGCCGACGTTTTCACCGGTGATGTTTTCCCATTCGATGGCACCCTTGCTGTTCATCGTCATGCTGACTTCCGGGGCGCCGGTCATCTGGTTGTAGTTGACAGTCGCCGAGGAGATGTACTTGCCGTCGAGCGCCGGACCCTTGCCGACGTGGCTCTTGAGGGCCACCAGTTCGTAGTAGGTGTCGGGCACGACGCTTTCGTCGTCGAAGGACTTGAAGCTCCAGGCCGGCACGAAGTCGCCCGGGAAGAGGCCGCGGTTGGCGGCGATCCAGGCGTTGATCTGCGCGGTGTCGCGGTAGTGGGCGACACCCAGCAGGGCGGAATTGCCGCCGAGCAGCTGGAGACGGCTGAAGAGCGGGTTCGCCCGCATCATATAGTCGTCGGCGGCGTTGGCCTGCTCATCCTTTCCGGATGCGGCAAGCTGGGCTTCGAGGGAGTTGTCCGCCGGCGTTTCCTGTGCCTGGGCGACCGGTTCCGAATCCGCAAGGGCTTCGTTCTGCAGGCGGATGGCCTCGTTCAGTTCCTGGAGATAAGGCAGGACTTCCTGCGACGTATAGGTCTCCCAGAATTCGAGGGAGGCGGTGCCCTGGAGGAGCTTGCGCACGCGCTCAGGTTCCTTCACGCCCGGGAGCTCGACGAGGATGCGGCCCGTGCCGGCGACCTTCTGGATGTTGGGCTGTGCCACACCGAACTGGTTGACACGGCGCTCGACCACCTGGTAGGAATTGTCGATGGCGCTCTTGGCCTCTTCCTTAAGGAGCGAGATGATTTCTTCGTTGGTTGCCTTCGATTTGTTCTTCACATCGCCGCTGAGCTTGTCGAGGTCGATGTCGAAGGAAAGGCGCTTGCCGGGAGCCACTTCGTCCCATGCGGCCGCGAAGAGGGTGATGAAGTCCTCGTGGGTCTGGTCGGCCCGCTCTGCGGCGAGGGCCATCGCCCGGTTGAACTCTTCCGTCGTCTTTTCGCGTGCGCAGGAGCGGACGAGTTCGGCGAGGTCGAGCTGGAGGACGATGTTCATACCGCCCTTCAGGTCAAGACCGAGGTTGAGTTCCTTCTCCTTGACGTTCTTGTACGTGTAGTTGAAATAAACCTTCTTGCTTGCGAGCGAATCGAGATAGAGCTTGTTGGCGGCCGTCCTCACGGAGTCGAGATAGAACGCGCGGTCGAGCTCGGACACCTCTGCAAACGAAGGGCTCTGCTGCACCTGGTCGACAACCTTCTGGGCTGCCTTCGCAGCTTTGCTTTCCTGTATGGCGGTCGCTGCCGTGAAGGACAGCTGGAACACACAGGCCAAGCCGATGAGAATGGCCACAAACGTAATGGCACCTTTGCTTTGCATAAATGTGTTATTTTTAAAATATTAATTCAATCAACGGAATAGCCTGCAAAATTACAATTTTTTCCCAATATCCGAAGGTTTTGCCTAAATTTGTTGTTGATTTGTTGTTGAAATACCCGCAAATTCCGGATGAAACGATCGATTCTGGCCGCCCTGGCCGCCCTGCTGCTCGGATTCCCGCTCTGCGCGCAAAGCGAAGTGGAGACGGAGAACTACAAGACGCTTTCGCAGTATGCCGCCCGCCCGCAGGTGGTGGCGTCGCGCTGCGTGCCGCGCAGCGAATTCCCGCTTTGGATCAGCCACCTGCCCGACCGGAGCTGGGGTGCGGACGGCAACTGGTATCCTCCGGAGACGCAGCGGCTCTATTTCACCCGGGTCACCGAAGCCGGCGACACCGACATCTGCTGGAGCGAACCGCTCAACGACACGCTGTGGCGCACGCCCGTTCCGGTTTGCGACGCGGCGGTCTCGCCGGGAAACGAACGGTTCCCGATGCTTTCGCCCGACGGCCGGCGGCTCTATTTCTCGTCGGACAGCCTGTTCGGAGCGGGCGGTTACGACCTGTATGTGGCTACGTGGGATCCGGAACGGAAAGCGTGGGGAGCCGTACAGAATCTCGGCGTCCCGTTCAATTCCCCGGGGGACGACCTGTTCTTCTGCGAGACACCCGACGGCCGGTACAGCGTGCTGGTTTCCGACCGGGCGTGCGGGAAGGATTCCGTGGTGATCTACGTCCTGCGGCAGGAAGTGCCGGTGTTCAGCCGGGTGTCGCCGGAAGAGGCCCGGCGGCGCGGACAGCTGATGGTCACCGCGCCGGATGACGGGTACCGGTTCGAGAAACGGAACCCGTGCCCGGTACCGAAGCTGAAATTCGAAGAAACCTCGGTGACGCCCGTCACCGAGGAAGTCCGTATCGTGAAATGACCGTTACGACGCCTTGAGGCCCGCTTCCAGCCGCGCGGCGGCTTCCTGCTGCCCGAAGGTGTTGTAGAGCCGGATCAGGTAGAGGTAGTAAGTGGCCGCCTCGTCGGCGATCTTCTTGTCCAGGACATCGTCTTCACCCGGCCCCGTCGGCATCGAATAGTAGAGGAGCGTCTTGCGCGTCTCTTCGGCCATCCGGTCGCCCACAGCCATCGCCTTCTCGGGTTTTCCGATCCGGAAATAGCTCTCGACGAGACTGATGACCGACCATTCGTTGAGGCTGCGGAACAGGGCGGTGTTGTAGGGGAAGTTGGCCGCGGGCATCGAGGCGACGCATTTGTCGAGCACCGCTTCGGCCTTTTCGTTCTCCCCGCGCTGGATCAGGGCGTTGGCCGTGGTGGCGAAGAGGTCGCGCACCGGGACCACGGCGCTGAAGGTGTAGATGTTCTGATAGTCCCAGTGGACGGTGGTGTCGGCCATCGAGTCGAACCGGTACTGGTTCATGATCCGGTCGTAGAGCAGGTCGGCGTCGAGGGTCTTCTCCCGTTCGCTGTAGCTGTTCATGAACGGCACCAGCTTGTAGACGAAGCCGTCGTACTGGAGCCAGGGCTCGAGGCCCAGCTTGGTCTCGCCGCGCGAGATGAAGCAGATGGGCCGGGACCAGTCGTAGTTCGCCAGGATGTCGAGCATAATCAGGTCGAACTTGGTGATGTTGTTGCCGTTGATGTTCAGGAGGATGTAATCTTCGAGGCTGTCGCGCTGGCTTTCCTTGACGATGCCGCTGCGGATCGCATTGTCCTTGTTGACGGGTACGTACAGTTTATGCCCCGGCACGAAATCCTGCCCTTCGTGGGTATAGCGCGCGTCCTTGAAGATGGCGAGGGCTTCCGATGCGGCTACCGGCCGGTCCACCACGTCGACGACCGGGCAGAAGTCGTTGGTGCCGTAGAGGTACTGCTTGCGCGGAATGGAGATGTTGATGGGATCGGAGTCGTAGAACCGGCACTTCATTTGGTCGATGTACCAGTCGGTGCCCAGCAGCGACGAGTTGACGATGCGTACGTCGGTGCGGATGCCTTCCACTTCCTGGGCGTACCAGAGCGGGAAGGTGTCGTTGTCGCCGTGCGTGACCAGCAGGGCGTTGGGTCCACAGCTGTAGAGGTGGTTCCAGGCAAAGTCGCGGGCGGTGTAGCGGCCGCTGCGGTCGTGGTCGTCCCAGTTCTGGCAGCCCATCAGGACGGGAACCACGAGGCCGATGGCGACGGCCAGGGCGGCGACGGGCACCGATGCGGGCTTCTTCGTGAGGCGGGCAAGCCAGTCGTGCAGCGCCAGTACGCCGAGCCCGATCCAGAGGGCGAAGACGTAGAAGGATCCGGCGTAGGCGTAGTCCCGTTCGCGGACCTGGAAAGGCGTCTGGTTGAGGTATACCACGATCGCCAGGCCGGTGAGCAGGAACAGCAGGCCGGTGACCCAGCTGTTGCGCGGGTCGTGGCGCAGCTGGAAGAAGAAGCCGATCAGCCCGAGGATCAGGGGCAGGAAGAAATAGTGGTTCTTCGCCCGGTTGTGGACGATGAAGTCGGGCCCTTCCTGCTGGTCGCCGAGGCGGATCCGGTCGAGGAAGCCGATGCCGCTTTCCCAGTTGCCGCTCGTCACGTCACCGGGAATCGTGCTGTGCAGGTCGTTCTGCCGGCCCACGAAGTTCCACATGAAGTAGCGGACGTACATATGGTTGACCTGATAGTCGAAGAAGAACCGCAGGTTGTCGGCCATCGAGGGCATCTGGAAGTTCATGTTCCTGCCGTAGATGCTGGCGCGGCGGGGATGGTACTTGGTCACGTAGGTTGCGTAGAACTCCTTGTCCTGTTCCTTGAAGCCGTTCCACATGCGCGGGAAGAGCATCTTGGCGGAGGAGGGGAAGGTGGCGTCCACGTTGACGGCCTGGAAGTACCTGCCGTCAAGCGGCGTATAGTAGGGTTTCTCCTCGATCTCGTAGGGTGAGTTGAAGCACTGTCCGTAGAGGATCGGATTGGAGCCGTACTGCTCGCGGTTGAGGTAGCGGATCAGCGTGTAGGGGTTGTCGGGCTGGTACTCGTTGGTCGGGGTTCCGGCGCAGGAGCGGATGACCGTGATGGTGAACAGCGAGTAGCCGATCACGATGGTCGTGACCATCAGGGTGACGGTGTGCGCGAGCGCCTTCCCCCGTTTGCGGAAGAGGTACAGGATCCCGAAGCAGGCGGCCAGCAGCAGCACCATGAATACGGTGGCGCCGACATTGAACCGGGAGCCGAAACCGTTGACGAACAGACGGTCGAAGCCCGCTGCCAGCCGGGGCAGATAGGGGATGATGCCGAAGAGCACGATGGCCAGGATGACGCCCGAGAGGGCCAGGACGCCGAAGGCTTTCCAGAAGGAGACCGGACCTTCGTGCTTCTTGTAGAAAATGAGGAAGACGATGGCCGGAATGGTCAGCAGGTTGAGCAGGTGCACGCCAACCGACAGGCCCATCAGGAAGCAGATCAGCACCAGCCAGCGGTCGGCGTAGGGCTGGTCGGCCTGCTCCTCCCACTTGAGCGCCGCCCAGAACACGACGGCCGTGAACAGGGAAGACATCGCGTAGACTTCGCCTTCCACGGCGGAGAACCAGAACGTATCGGAAAAACAGTAGGCGAAGGCGCCCACGACGCCGGCGCCGAACAGCGCCACGGCTGCGGCCGGGGTGATTTCCCTGCCGCGCTTCTCGAGCAGCCGTCGGCCGAAATGGACGATGGTCAGGTAGAGGAAGAAGATGGTCAGGCCCGAGCAGAGCGCACTCATCGCATTGACGGCCACCGCCGCGTGTTCAGGGCCGACCGGCATCGTGAACAGCCGGGCGATCAGGTTGAAGACCGGGTTTCCCGGCGGATGGCCGACTTCCAGCTTGTAGGAGGAGGCGATGAACTCACCGCAGTCCCAGAAGCTGGTGGTGGGTTCTATGGTGGCAAGATAAACCAGCGATGCCAGAACGGCTACACAGAGGGCGATGATGCGGTTGATCTTGTTATACAGTTTTCTATCCATCGGTGATTGTTTTTCGTGTAAACAACAAAGATAAGGTTTTATCACTAACTTTGCGAAAATTTTGCAAGGACGATGCCACAAGACTGG